>CAJOEZ010000018.1 GCA_905233685.1 uncultured Bacteroidales bacterium
GAGCTGGAGGAAATCATCCAGTTTGATGAAAGCTTCCTGCCTCGTAACATGTGTTATGTAAACGATGAGGATGTACTCGTGATGGACGAAAGAAGCAGCCCTCAGTCTATCAGTCTTCTGAAACTGAAGGATGACGGAACTGTGATAGCCTCGGCACACTATTCCGAAACCAACGCTCATTATAATTACCGTAGCGAATTCATGCTGCGGCAGGATGGTACAATCGGTTTCTTTTACTCAAAAACCGTTGGCTCCACCTCGACATTCCATTTCATGACAGTTGATGAGGACATGACGCTCTCAGTCCAAGACTTGGAGTGGGAATGTGATGACTTTGTCCTATACGACTTCTGGGAAGCGAGGATGACCAGCGCGACAATACTTAAAGACGGTAGCATGGTGATATCCTATATCCCCGAAAGTCTTTGGAATCTTGGGAACGTAATGGGCGTTCGTCTTCTGAAATTCGATACAGAAGGGGCTCTCTTACAGGAAAAAACATGGCACAACTCCCAGTTTTATTATTTCTGCGGGATGGTGCCTGCCGCTGATTCTTTAGGTTGCCGCATTATGCTGTATGAAAAGACACCCGAAGGCCCGTGTTATGTCAATGGGTATCATTTGGACGGCGATTTAAACACCGTCTATATGAAGACAAACATAAACAACAAAACGTATCCCATTATGATTAGTGACGGAGGCGGAAGATATCGGGCAAATCCATATAACGGCAAGATTTACGCGATTGGGTCGGTGTCGTGTCCGGCCATAAACCAACAGCCAGAAATATCGAAGGAACTACTCATGATTATGTTTGACACAGCCTTTGTAGAGCAAGAAGATGTTTGGGGAGCGCATCGACGAGTGACCTCAGAAGGACGCGAGATTGTTTTCTGCCACGATGGCGATATATATTTCTTGGGAGAGATGGATTGGTATTTGGGCATGGGGCCGCTCGATGCAAATTTTTATGTTGCCTGGCTTGATGAAAACATGAACAAAAAAGGAGAGATCTATTACCACAATGAGCAAAGAGGACTTTGCCCAAGGAAGATATGTGCCTGTCCGCAAGGAGGAGGAAGAAAATGTGATTTATAAAATCAGCAAAGGTGTTTTAACCGATATCGAAGAAGCCCATGACGCTGGATTTGTCATGGCGGTGGCTTATCCCAATCCGGGGAAAGATGTGCTGAATATCCGCACGGGGTTGCGAGATGCTTGGGTGGAGGTGTATGATGTGAATGGGAGGCTTATGCATAGACAGGATATTACGGAGGATGTGACGGAGATTAATGCAACGGATTGGGCAGAAGGGGTTTATATTTGGAAGGTGGTTTCAAATGGGAAAGAAGCGGAAAATGGAAAATGGATAAAAGAATAAAACGATGAAAGCAATTAGAATTTATGCCCTGCTTGCGCTGATGATGATGGTTGCGTTTCCTTCATGCGCCATAATTGAAATCAATGGTTTGGGAAACGATTACAATGACTTGACCGAAAGCCAAAAGGCGTTGGTGCGTCCATTGGAGCGTTTTGATGAGGCCCAACCAGGCTTGGTTTACAAACTGACCATGCCGATACTAAAGGAAGAGCTAGAGAAGCAGCCCAAGGCCATTGTGCGGGTTTTCAATCCTGCCTGTAGGGGCAATGCCTGCAAGCCTCTTTCGACGTTTCAGCAGTACGCGCAAGAAAACGGATATGTGCTATACCAAGTGATGATCAGTTATGCCGGGCTGGGGGATGCGGTTGCACAATCGGCGGAGTTTCCGCTGTTTGTCATCGACAATGATTATTACGGGACTTCCTTGCAGCCGCTTTATCTGCGTTATTTCACCAACGAATTGGTGGGATTGCCACGCAAGACGAAAGAGCGGGATGTGCCGGAAGAACTGGTAGGGCAATTCTATTTTTTTGAGGATGGGAGGCTGATGAAGGTGACGGATGAATTATAAAATCAAAATTTGACTTGTACTTCGTTATGCACGCTAACAATCTAAGCCATTGAGAGCCTTGGCTGCTCTATCGGCGACAAGGGGTTGGCTTGGGCTTTCTTTGGCTTTTGCGTTGTTTAGAATAACAGGTGGAATTAATAATGTATACCACACCAACGGAAGACTCATTCACAGCCAACTCCTCACGGAGAATGTAACGGGGATTGATGCCGAAAGTTGGGCTGAAGGAGTGAAACGATGAAAGCAACATGAAATCAGGCAAGAAATCACCCGATAATGATGGGTTTTGAGATAAATTTGTTATTTTTGCACAAAATTAAAACCATGCTTTTTGAGGATTACAAATTTCATTCCGATGCAAAAGTGAGGCCGTCACTGCTGTGGGAATTCGACCTCAACCGATTCAACTGGCAGTCAATGCGCGATATTGTGGTGCAGCGTGTGCTGGAACGCGGACGCATGGACGACTTTTATGCCATCCTCAATCTTTATGGTGAAGAGGGAGTGAAAGCCGCATTACGGGCCATCCCATACATGGACGACAAAAACATGAACTTTGCCTGTGTCACCTTTGACCTTGGAAAGGAGGAACTCAAATGCTACACAAAGAAACAGTCGATGCCTTTACACTGGAACTCTTGAAACGGCTGATGGCCGACAAGCGATTGGAAGATTTCGTCCTCGTAGGTGGAACTGCCCTTTCGCTTCAAATGGGCCACAGAATCAGTGTTGACGTGGATTTGTTCATCAATCACGATTTCGAGGCCGAGGAATTGAGAGAGTATTTGGAACGGACTTATCGTTTAGAAACGGATTATATGGCTTTTGCCACTGTGAAAGGAGAAATCAATGGCGTTCAGGTGGATTGCATTGCACATTCTTATCCTTGGATTAGGCCTTTCGTGGAAGAGGAAGGCATCAGGTTGGCCAGCATTGAGGACATTTGTGCGATGAAATTGAACGCCATTGCCGGCAACGGTACACGAATCAAGGATTTCGTCGACGTCGCCTACCTTTCGTCAATGTTTTCTCTGCGGCAGATGTTGTCGTTTTACGAAGAAAAATACCATGCAAATCCGTTGATGCCCCTCAAAGGCATTGTGTTTTTCGATGACATCAACAAGGCCGCTCCCGTAAAGATGAATGACGGGAAGCCGTTGGACTGGAAAAAGATTGAGAAACGGCTGCTCGCGATGGAGAAGTCTCCAAACAAAGTATTCGAGTCGTTGTAACCCACAGCCAAGCCCTCACGAAGAATGTGACGGCGATTGAAGCTGGAGGATGGGCTGAAGGGGGTTATTTGTGAAGATAACGGCAACGGATGGTCGTATGCATATCAGAAGAGTAGCGGTAAGCAAGTGAGTTTCCTGTTGGAATCATTGAAATCTGCAAACGATTGAACGAAAAAGTGTCCTGCGGGACACTTTTTTTCGTATTTTTGCGCCCTATTTTGCAAAATCAGAATTGAAATGAACAATAAAAGTACCTTAATTGGTTTCCTCCTCATCGCAGCCATTCTCTTCGGCTGGATGTATTTTATGACCCCGTCGAAAGAGCAACTGGCTGAGCAACAGCGTATTCAAGACTCCATTCGCATGGCACGCATGGAAGAAATGGCCCGCGACTCGCTCCTTCAATTGGAACAACGGCAACAGGCTGCGGCTTTGGCCCAGCTCGCCGATTCGACCGCATCAGCCGAAATGGACTCGGCTACGATAGCCTTCCAAAAAGCCAGTGTCTTGCGCGACAAGTACGGCGTGTTCGCGCCATCCGCGGAAGGGGAGGAGCGCACCATCACCATCGAGAACCAACTGCAACGGCTCACCTTCACCAACAAAGGCGGTTTCTTGAAGCAAATCGAGCTAAAGGACTATAAGACCTACGACTCGCTGCCGCTGATTTCCTTTGATCCCGAGACGGTGAAGTTCGACCTTTCGTTCTTCGCGCAGAACCGCATCGTCAACACCTCGCAGTTTTATTTCCAACCTTATTTAAACGGTAAACCTTACACGGGCGGCGACATGACCATCAGCGAGGGCGACAGCATCGTCTTCTCCCAACGCCTGTGCACCGACGACCCTGGAAAGTTCATTGAATACGTCTACACGATTCGCAGCGACAACTACATGCTCGACTTTGACATTAACACCGTCGGGCTGAAGGACGTGATTGCCAACAACGCTGACTACATGACCATCGACTGGGACGTCGACCTGATGAAACAGGAGAAGAGCACCGACCGCTTTGCCGGAGAATCAGTGTATTACCGTTCGCTGAACGACAGAGATGTGGACCACCTCAACGAGCAAAAGGACAGCGAACAGACCGTCACCAATAAGCTGAAATGGATTTCTTTCAAGCAGCGTTTCTTCTGCAACGTGATTGTGGCCAAAAACGAGTTTGAGAACGCCCGCATGTCGGTGCAGACACGCCGCTCCGAAAACCCGCGCTATCTCAAGACCATGACGGCCAACATCGAGGTTCCCTACAACGTGAATGCCGAAATCAACCACATCCCGATGCAGCTCTATTTCGGCCCCAACCACTTCAAGACTTTGCGCAGCTACGGCTTGGGCTTGCAAGACCAAATCAACTTGGGTAACTTCTTCTTAATCAGATGGATTAACTACGGCGTTATCAAGGTGTTCAACTGGCTGCAGCCCATTGGCGAGAAATGGAACTATGGTATCGTCATCCTTATTTTGGCCATCCTCGTCAAGACCATACTCTTCCCCTTGGCATTCAAGTCCTACAAGTCGTCGGCCATCACCCGCGTCTTGAAGCCCGAGATGGACGCCATCAACGAGAAATACCCCAAGGAAGAAGACGCCATGAAGAAGCAACAGGCCGTGATGAACCTGCAACGGCAGGCTGGCGTGAGTCCAGCTTCGGGATGTCTGCCCGCCTTGCTTCAGTTCCCCATCCTTATCGCTATCTTCCGCTTCTTCCCGGCCAGTATCGAGTTGCGTCAGCAGCCCTTCCTTTGGGCCGATGACCTCTCGACCTACGACGCCATCATCACCTTCCCGAAGTTCCTTGGCATGGACCACCTCAGCTTGTTCACCTTGTTGATGACCATCACGACGTTCATCTACACCTACGTGAACAACAAGCAGATGGACTATTCAAGCAACCCGCAGATGAAGCCCATGAAGTGGATGATGTATCTCATGCCCATCATGTTCTTCGGCATTTTCAACAACTACTCGGCCGGTCTGAGCTTCTACTACATGGTCGTCAACATCATCACCTTCATCCAGATGTTCATCTTCCGCCGCATGATTGACGAGGACAAGGTACGCGCCACCATCGAGGAGAACAAGAAGAAGCCGCAAAAGAAGAGCAACTTCCAGAAGCGACTTGAGGAAGCCCAGAAACAGCAGGCCAAGATGCAGCAACAACAAAAGAAGAGATAAAGATGGAAAAGCTTGAACAATTCATCAAGGCCATTCTCGAAACCCGCAAGGTGTGGCTACTTGAAGCCAAGGAAGGCTTCTTCGCCATGTTGGAGGACAGCAACGGTGATTCATACGTACCCGTTTGGGAATCAGAGGAATCGGCTAAGAAAGCCGCCCAAGGCGATTGGGAAGGCTACACGGTGACCGACATGGGCTTCTCCGAACTGCAACATTGGCTCAAGGAGTTGGCCGCTGATGAGATTGACATCGCTGTGGCACCCGAGGCCGAAGGTGAGATTACAGCCATACCTTCCTATAAGTTCGGGAAGTGGCTGAAGCCATACGACGACCATTCTTACAAGGAAGAGGACGACGAAGCTGGCGACGACGACGATTTCGATTATGGCGACGGCTGGGCACAACCGTGGAGTTAGTTGATAGTTTGCAGTTTGCAGTTGTCAGTTATCAGTTGTTTAGTTCGACATTGTCTTACGTCCCCTGTCATTAAGTCCTAAGTCAAAAACAATACATGAAAAGCAAACTATTCGGTGTCCTGTTGTTGATCGAGACGTCAGCATTGCTGTTGACGGCAGCGGTGGCTTGGCACTACCATGGTGTGTCGGGCGAGACCGATGTGCGCTGCTTCCTCTTGACCGCCGGCCTGACGGGAGCCATCGGGCTTTTGCTTTACAATATCGGGCGAAACAGCCACGAATCACTACAAATCAAGGATTCTTTCCTGGTGGTGGCTTTGTCGTGGGTGCTGTTCTCGGCTTTTGGTATGTTGCCTTTTTTGATGTACGGCACGGTCGATAACGTCACGGACGCTTTCTTCGAGACCATGTCGGGATTCTCCACAACGGGTGCGACGGTGCTCGACAACATTGATTCTCAGCCGCATGGCATTCTGTTTTGGCGAGCCTTGATGCAGTGGTTGGGCGGCTTGGGAATCGTGGTGTTTACCTTGGCCTTCATCCCTTCGGTGGCCAAAGGCTCCAAAAAAATGTCGTTATTCGCCGCAGAAGCGCCAGGTTTAAGCGTTGAAAAGCTTGCCCCGACAATGGGCGCTACTTCGCGTGTCTTGTGGATTATTTACATCGTCTTGACTTTGCTCTGTGCCATCTGCTACCATCTCGGTCCAATGAATCGCTTTGATGCTGTGTGTCATGCATTAACGACTATCGCCACGGGAGGTTTCAGCACGCATCAGGCCAGCATTGGCTATTTCCATTCAAGCTATATCGAATACGTGTGCATCTTCTTCATGCTGCTTTCGGGCATCAACTTCGCGATGTACTATTTCCTGTTCCATCGCCGGTTCGACGTTATCAGGCGCAACGAGGAATTGCGCTGGTATCTCTTGGCCATCCTCGGTTTCACTGTGCTTTTCTTAGCGCGTTTTTATTTTGCACCGCGTTTCAGCATCATCACCGAGGAGCAGTTGGCCTCGCATCCGCAGACTGAGCCCGACCGCATCCGCACTTCGCTGTTTCATGTGGTTGCGCTGCTGTCGAACACGGGTTTCCAAGGCAGCAATTACGACTACGACCTTTGGGGGCGCCTGTTCCTCATCCCGACGGTTGTGATGATGATTGTGGGCGGCTGCGCTGGCTCAACGAGCGGCGGCATCAAGATGGTGCGTGTCATCGTGTTGTTCAAGTATTTCAGAAAGACCGTCAATGAGTTGATACACTCGTCGAGCATGTACACCATCAAGATTTCGGGTCAGATGGTGGAAGAACTCAGCGTGAAGCGCGTGTTGTCGTTCTTTTCGCTGTTCATCCTTGTTTTTATGGTCAATATAGTAGCCTTGTCGGCCGCTGGCATGAGCTTCGAGGAAGGTGCCATCTCCTTCCTGACATGTTTCAGCAACTACGGTCCAGGCTCAGGCATCACGGGACCGAGCGGTAATTTCGAAAATATCCCCAACTTCGCCAAATGGCTGCTTTCTTTCGATATGATGGTAGGCCGATTGGAGATTTTCACTATTTTGTTGCTGTTCACACGCAGTTTCTGGCAAACGAAGTAAAAACTCCCAATTGTCAACTGATTTCCAGTGTCTTCTTGCAAATCTCGATTTCCTCGGGGTCGCCGGTGTATTTGCCGTGGTCGTCGCTGAGCTTGACCACTTTCTTCCATGTACGCTTTTCGGTGATTTTGGCAGCCGTGAGCTTCACCACGATGTTCATCGGCTTCACGTTGTCGATGTCGCAAGTGAGGTGGGTGCCGATGCCGTAAGAGTCTAACATCCTGCCGTTTACCTTTTCGTGGATAGCGATGGCCTCGTCCACATTTAGACCGTTGCTGAAGATGATGGACTTCTGCGCCGGGTCGATGCCGAGTTCCTTGTACTTGGCGATGATTTCCTCCAAGGCTTCGATGTTGTCGCCGCTATCGACGCGCAAGCCGTCGAACAGTTTGGCGTGTAAAGTGGTGAAATTCTGGAAGAAAGCCTTGCGGGTGTAGGTGTCATATAGGAACACACCCAAACTACCTGCGTAAACCTCTTGCCAGTAATCCATGGCCAAGTAGTTGGCCTCGTTGTAACCGTAAAGCGAGCAAGTCTCGATGAACTGGTGGCTCATTGTGCCGATAGGTGTGAGGTCGTATTTCATGGCGAGATACACGTTGGAAGTGCCCACGAAGCAGGTCTTGGTGAACTGTTTTTGCGCCGCGATAAAGCTCTGGATGACACGCTCCTGATGCTCAAAAGAGAAGCGACGGCGCGTACCAAAATCGCTGAATTTCACGCCATTGCCGATGAGTCTGATGGCCTTGTCGTAGGATTTCTTGTATTCCTTTTCGGCATCGTAGTGCTCAAATTCTCCTTTTAGTTCGTGCATCAGTTCCGACACAGTGGCTAAGATGGGCATCTCCCAAAACACGGTGCGCCACAGCAGTCCTGTCACGGTGATGTGCAGGTGGCCTTCCTCGTCCTGGCTCACCTCGACTTCGGAGGGACGCATGTGGAATCCTTTCAGGAAGGTGAAGAACCACAGCGGGAAATAGTAGCATTTCCGCTTCATGAAGCGCACTTCCTCGTCTGTGATTTTGATATTGCCGTAAAGGCTGAATTGCTCGCGCAACTTCTCCGCGAAGCCCTTGGGATAGACCGTGTTGTTGCGGTCGACGAAGGTGTATTGCCCCATGGCGCGGGGGAATTTCTGCAAGTAGGCGTAGCACACGCTGAAGGTGTATAAGTCGTTGTCTAACAGGCTGGTGATAATTTGTCGCATGGTTATAGTTTACTAATAATACTTCTAATCTTATCCGAAATGTACTTCACTGAATTGGTGGTATTCTCAATGACCTGCACCAAGTCTTTGCGCTTGATGATGTCGGTGAGGCTGTAGTTTTGCTTGAACAGTTTATTGATGTAGCTGCCGTAAAGTTGGTCGTTTTCGTTTTCCAAACTCTTGATTTCGTGACACAAACGATTGATTTCGCGTCGTTTGGCTGGGTTGTTCATAAATTCGAGGTCGTGGATGATGGTGCTAAGACTCTCGGCCGCAAACATGACATTGGCCGTCATGTTGGTGAGAGCTTCATCGACATCGGTGAAGCGGCGGGTGAGGATGATGTTGGCCGAGTCGTCAATACGGTCTAGGAATGTGTCCATCATTTCGGCCAACTCATGCACGTCTTCACGATCGAAGGGTGTTAAAACGGTGTTGAACAGCTGTGAGTAGAAGTCGCGAAGCACTTGGTCGCCGCCAGTTTCGCAGGCCTTGATTTCTTTTTTCTGGTTTTCAAGCTGTTGCAGGTCGGTTTCAGACATCATTTTCCACAAGAGCTTGGAGGCTTTCTCGATGTATTCGGCCTGCTGAATGTAGAGCGGGTAGAACTTGGTCTCCTTGGGGACGAAAAACTGGAAGAAACTGTTGAGACTCATAATCAGTGCATTAGGAGGTTGAACAACAGGTTGAGCAGGCCGCTGATGACCAACGGCACAGGGATGGTGAGGATCCACGAGAGGACGATGCGCCGTGCTGTGACCCACTTGACGGACTTCACGCCATCGGTGAGGCCCACGCCGATGACACCGCCTGTGATGGTGTGCGTAGTGCTGACGGGAATGCCCATGAACGAGGTGGCAATCAGCGTGGTAGCACCGGCAAACTCAGCCGAAAAACCGCGCACCGGCGTAATCTTGGCCAAACCACCGCCCATGGTCTTGATGACGTTCTTGCCGCCAATCAAGATGCCCAACGACATGATGATGTAGCATGTAACAGCAAGAGTGTCAGGAATATGGAAACTTTGCGAACTGTCGTAGAACATCCCGATAAACTCCTTGGTTTCGGGCGATATGCCTTGTGTGGTGAACACACTGGCCATCAAAATGGCTATTATACCCATGGTCTTGGGTGCATCATTGGAACCGTGGCCTACACAGAACGCCGCCGTGGAAAAATGTTGTAGCACCTTGAAGACTTTATCGACCTTTTTGCGTGGGCTATTCTTGCAAATACGCAGGAAGAAGCATTCCAAGAAGAAGCCCAAAAACAGTCCAATGAGCGGTGATAACACGATGAAAGCCAATGTAATAATAATGGGTCTCATGTGAAGCACCTCGCTGCCATTAACGAACCACGCCGCCCCGATGATACCCCCAATGAGGGCATGAGAAGTGGAAATGGGCATACCGTTGCGCGTGCACACCATCACCCAAATGGCCGCGCCCACGAGTGCCGACAATATTAAATAAGGTGTGATGACGTTTTGGTCGGCGAAGTTGGCCATAGTGTTGCCTACTGCAAACTGCTGGTTAAGTACCAATCGTATGATAATGAAGGCCGTAAACTCCCAAAACGAAGCCCAGATGATGGCCTGAATCGGGGTCATCACCTTGGTCGCGATGATGGTGGAGATGGAGTTGGCCGCGTCGTTCATGCCGTTCAGGAAGGTGAAGATGAAGGCAAGGACGATGGAAAGGATGATGGCTATGGTCAGGAGGTTCATCACGATTCTTTTATGATAATGCTTTTCACGGTGGTAGTCACGTCCTTAGCGCGGTCGGTAGTGTCCTCAATGACCTGAGCTATCTCCTTGAGTTTCAATAATTCAATCTCGTCTTGTTCGTTGCTGAAGAGGTAGGAGATGTAGTCGCCGTAGATGTCGTCGACGGCGTGTTCGATGAGCGTCACTTTTTGACACAACTCGCTGATTTGCTGATGGTTCTTTCCAAGTTCGTCAAGCATGCCGAAGATTTGCATTATAAGCGAGGCGTCTTCGTGGATGTTGTCGATAATCTCCTTGATTTGCTTGTCGATTTTCTTGGGATTGTACATCAAAATGGTCTTGGCCGAGTGGTTGATGAAATCTAAGAACTGGTCCAAGTCCATAGCGAGGGCGTTCATGTCCTCGCGGTCGAAGGGCGTGATGAAAGCGCCGTTCAGCTCGACGTAGAATTCGCGCAGCAGTTCATCGCCAGTCGACTCCTGTTTCTTGATCATGCGAGTGAGCAACTTGCGCTCCTCGGGGTCGTCACTTTTGACCAACTCCTTGAGGTATTTGGCCGCAATCTGCGCTGTCTCAGCTTGTTTGAGATAAGTGGGGAAGAAGTGCTTCTCGTGACTGCTTCCACGTGTGAAAAGGTTGTTCAGTGCCATTTTTGAAATGGGGTTGTTTTTCTGCCTGCAAAGTTATGAATTATTTCGAAGCTACACCACACAAATGGAATAAAACTCGTGCCCCAACATTTCCATCCCAGTCGCCGCCGTCAGGAGCAGGGGAGACCTCGCAAAGGTCGAAGCCTATGATGTCCTTGCCGGCCTCGCGGATGCGGTTGAGTAAATACATCAGCTCTTCATACTCTAAGCCTCCCGGAACGGGAGTGCCGGTATTGGGACAAAGCTTCGGGTCGAGGGCGTCGATGTCGATGGAGAGATAGACCTTCTCTGGCAAGGCTGCAACTATCTCATCCACAAGGTTTTTCCATGTCTCGCCTTCGTACATTCGGCGACGGCAATCACGGTCGAAAAAGACCTTAATGCGCTCGGGTTGACTTTCGGCCAAGGCCTTTTCCTGATGGCAGTAGTCACGGATGCCGACTTGCACGAGCTTTTTCACGTTGTTGAATTTCAGCGTGTTGTAGAAGATAGAGGCATGTGAGTATTGGAAACCTTCGAAGGCCTCACGCAAGTCGCAGTGGGCATCGGCATGGAGGATGCCGTATTCCATACCTATATTATTAAGGTATTGGTGATAGGCCAAGGGGCAGCTATGGTCGCCGCCCAATAGCCCCACGACTTTGCCTTGCTGTTTCCAGTAGGCGATGCGGTCGCGAAGCCAGGCGTTTTTCTTTTCCGTGGCGGCCTCAATTCGGGCGTAAAGATCAGCGTAATGCTCTGGCTCATCGTCGATTGTGCCTTTATAAAGCGCATTGATGATGTCTTCGCTCAAAGGAGCCATGTCGTCGTGGAGTTCGCGTAATTCTTTCGGGAATTCGTCCATCCAAATGCCTTTTTGCCAAAGGTCGGGGTAGTCGTGGTGGCACAAATCGACTTGCATCGAGGCCTCCATAATGGTCGCCGGACCATCGACGGTGCCTCGGTTGTAGCTGGTGGTGAGTTCCCATTCCACGGGGATGATGATGATTTGCGCCTCTTCGGCGGAGCAGGGCAGACCATAGATGCCCGAATCGGCGGTGGCGGCTGCATTAGGGTCGAAAGTGTTGTTTTCCATTGTTGAGAAATTTCGGACAAAAATAGGGAAAAATCCAATTTATTTCTACTTTTGCGCCCAAATTAGTGAAGATGGACCTCTTTTCTTGCTTATCGCCCTTCGTTTTTTGCAGCTTTGCCTCGGGCAGTAGCGGCAACTGCTATTACGTTGGCCGTCAGGACGAAGGCGTTCTTGTCGATGTGGGCATCAGTGCGAAACAGGTTAAGGAGCATCTGCTTAAAAACGACATCGCGCTGAAAAGCATTAAAGCTATCTTGCTAACCCACGACCACATCGACCATGTCTTGGGTTTGGTTCATCTCACAAAAGACTGTCCCATACCGATTTACGCCCATTCGGATTGCTTGCAGGGATTGGTGGATGGCAAAGCGACGAAGCATGTCGACACATCCTTGTTTCACGAAGTGGAGCCGATGCAACCTTTTGAAATCAGCGGCATCCAGATCGAGTCGTTTCCGGTGATGCACGATGGGCGCGGGGCGATGGGCTATTATTTTAATTATGAGGGACATACACTGACCATCGCGACAGATGTCGGGATGCTCGACAAGGTGGTGAAGGAGCAACTTCGCCGCTCCGATAACATCGTCATTGAGTCGAACTACGACCCGGAAATGCTTGAAAAAGGAGCATACCCTTTCATCCTGAAGCAACGCATTTCCAGCGTTTTTGGACATCTAAGTAATTTGGAATCAGCGCGTTTCGTTGCGGAAATCTACCGTCCGCAAATGAAGAACATCATGCTTTGCCACCTCAGCGAAAACAACAATACGCCCGAATTGGCCCTGCAATGCCTCTATCACCAGTTGAGCCAACGCCATGTCCGCCTCGATTTGAACACCTCTGTGTTTCCCTTGCCGCGCCACAAATGCACGGGAATGGTCTATCTGTAGTTTCCACAGTTTTCCACATTACCCGATTTGTAGAACAAAATTCCACAATTTTCCACAATTCTACAGAAAGTTTGTTTTTGATGTTAAGATATTGTAATTCAGTTAAAAACAATCCAAATTGTTGTTTTGGTACGAATTATGCTAAATAACTAAGGTGTAAAAAATCAAACAATGATTCGGTCATGAAAACCAGATTGTCAGTTTTTGTTTTGTTTGCGATGGCTTTGATGCTTGGTTCATGCAATGTGGAACGCTCAGAGAAGTACCAGACCTTGCTTGCCGAGCGCGATTCGCTTTATACAGAAGTCGTCGCTGCCAAAGGTGGTTTCGACCAAGCCTTGAATACCATCAATGAAATTGAGGAAGCCCTTGAGTCGGTGCGCGCTGCCGAAGGCATCATCATGGTGGAAAACCAAGAGGGTAACACTAATCGGGCTGTTTCCCAAATCAATGCTATTCAGCAGACTCTGCAGGAGAACCGTAACAAAATCAATGACTTGGAAAAGAGTTTGAATGAGCAAGGCTCCAAGTCGAAAGCCTTAGCCCAAACGGTGAATCGTCTGAAGGCCCAATTGGAGGAAAAAGACAATTTCATCGCTTCGTTGAAGCGTGAGTTGCAGCAAAGCCAAGACCAAATTGCAGACTTGAACAACCAACTCGCCGACTTGAACGACGACATTCTGACCTTGAACGACAACATCGAGGACTTGAACGTGCAAAACGCTGCACAACAAGCCACTATCAACAGCCAAGATGCTGCCTTGAACACCGTTTGGGTGGCCATCGCTACGGCCCAAGTGCTGAAAGATAAAGGCATCATCACCAAAGGCGGACTGTTTCAACCCAGCGGACTCTCGAAGCAGGTTTTGGACAAGAACCATTTTATGCAGGCCGACAAGCGAAATTTGACACAAATTCCGCTTAACACCAAGAAAGCCACCATCATGTCGAACCATCCTGATGGAAGTTATGAACTTGTTGAGAATGAAGAAGGTGCGCTGGTGCTGAACATTATAGACAAAGACTCGTTTTGGAGTGTATCCAATTATTTGGTAGTTTCAATCAAATAATTCCGTGATTTTACGGAATTCTGCTCGTTTTCAATTTTTTCAAATGGCCTCGCTTCTCCCCGTTGCGAGGCTTTTTTTTGTGTCATGTTTGTTGTTTTCATTGAAAAAAGTCCTATTTTTGCGCTCATGAAACGAAGGATTCTTGTGGTGGAAGACGATGCCGCTTTCGGCATGATGATTCAGACGTGGCTGAAGAAAAACGGCTACGAGGTGGTGCTTTCGTCGCGCTACGAACAGGCGAAAACAGAGATTTCTTCCAAGGCTTTCGACCTGATTTTGACGGACTTGCGCCTTCCCGATGGCGATGGTATCATCCTAATGACCTGGGTGCGCGAGAAGATGAAGAGCAAGGTACCATTCATCGTAATGACGGGCTATGCCGAGGTGCAAACCGCCGTTTCGGCCATGAAACTTGGCGCTTTTGACTACCTTAAGAAGCCCATCAACCCGAGCGTTTTGGAGGAAAAAATCGCGGCGGCGCTAGCCTCCACCGAAGAGGAAACGGAAGATACTTTCATGCCGCAACGGAAACAGTGGGTGAGGGGCAGCAGTCCGGCCATGCTGAAGCTTTACAAACACGTCGAGTTGGTGGCGCCGACCAAGTTTTCCATTTTGATTCTTGGCGAGAGCGGCACGGGCAAGGAATACATCGCCCGCATGATCCACGAGCTGAGTCAATACAAGGACGGTCCGTTTATTCCCGTGGATTGTGGAAGCCTTTCCAAAGAGCTGGCACCCAGTGAGTTGTTTGGTCATCTGAAAGGCTCATTCACTTCAGCCATCGCCGACAAAAAAGGCGTTTTTGAGCAAGCTAAAGGCGGCACGGTGTTCCTTGACGAGGTGGGCAATCTGCCTTATGAGGTGCAAATGCAGCTGCTTCGCGCTTTGCAAGAACAGAAGGTGCGTCCAGTGGGGTCTGCAACGGATGTCCACGTGGACGTGCGTATCCTCGCCGCTACCAACGAGAACCTTGAACAGGCCATTGAAGAAGGCAGGTTTAGGCAGGATTTGTTCCACAGAATCAACGAGTTTGCTATTGAGGTACCGCCTTTGCGCGACCGTTTGGAAGATTTCGAGGAACTCACGGCTTTCTTCATCAAGCAGGCCAACGAGGAGTTGGGCAAGAACGTAAAAGGCATCTCTGACGAGGCCATGCAGCAATTGAAAATACAGCGATGGAACGGCAATTTGCGCGAGTTGCGCAATGTGGTGCGTCGTTGCGTGCTTTTCGCCGATGGAGAGAACATTGAGTTGGACGACCTTCCCGTATTTGGTCAACCTGTCAGGAAAGTGTCAAGCGATGATTTCGATGACTGGGCCTTGCGTCCTGAGAATGAGAAGGAACAAATTGAGGCTGCTTTGCGCAAATCGCGGGGCAACAAGACCGTGGCGGCCAAACTTCTGCAAATTGACCGAAAGACATTGTATAATAAGATGCACCTTTATGGGATTGAGCTTTGAGGGAAGCTGCAACAATTGCAAATCATGAAAAAGCTTACCATTTTAGTAATTTGGGTTTTCGCGTTTTTGAGCCTTTCAGCACAGAACGCCTGGACTGTGCAGACCGTTCCCAACACCCGATTGGAGAACAACGACATTCACGTATCAGACCCTGACAGTTACCTCTCCGACAGCGCGGAAATGAATATCAACACGGCCTTGTGCGCCATTCGCGAACAAGCGGATGTCTTTTTGGTGACTTTAAGCTCCATTGGAGACGCCGACCCGAAACGCTTTGCCACACAGCTACTTAACTATTGGGGTATAGGTGATGCCGAGACCAACAACGGCGTGCTGTTGCTGTTTGTCGAAGACCAACATGCCTTGGAGTTTGAGACGGGCTATGGTGCGGAAGAAACGCTGACTGATGCCCGTTGCGAGCGGATTTTCACCAATACCATCGTACCCTATTTCCGCGCTGGCGACTATGAGGGCGGACTTTGCGCTGGCGTGGGCGAAATCGTGAGTGTTTATGGAGGCACGATTCCCCTTGGTTTGGTTACTACCTTGCCGAATAACGATGATGAAGGCTTTGAAGATTTCGATAGCGATATCAGTCCCATTTTTTTGCTGCTTGTCTTGGCTGTGTTTGCTATGCCCGTTGTCGGTCTCGTTTATTGGGCGTACAAAAGAAACAAAGGAAAAAGCGCTGGTACAGACTCTTACCATTCATGCGAAGAGAACGGAGTCACGTATATTGATAGTTTTAAAACCGCTTGGTCTGGATCGCCTTGGGAAGGCAAAGGTTGTCTTGGTGCATTGATGCTCGGCTTTTCGATTTTTGTCTTTTTGTTCCTCGCGATTCTTTTCGTGAACTACCTTTTTCCTGATATAGAAGAGAATCGGATGCTTGATTTGGTTTCCGTCATCACCATAGTTTTGTACCTCACTTGGGTGTGTTTCCGGCAGAACCATCGGGCCTTGAAAATGGCTGACAAGTTGGCGAAACAGACCATCCGCCCGTTGGAAGTGTATAAGGCGGCATATAACAACACAGGCACCAAAATCGCCACTTGGATGGCTCCTTGGTTGGGTTGGGTTTATCGGCTGATTTTTAAGAAACGAATAAAGCAAAACAATGATTTACAGTGTCCTATGTGCCATGTAGAGATGAAGAAGGATGGCGGTTTTGCCTTGCCCGAGGTTCATGCGTTGGAGAATAGGTTGGAAGCTTTGAAGTTTACACCTTATTATTGCGCCAATGGCCATAAGGTCGTGCTAAAAGAACGTGGGAGCCAGTATTCGAAGTTCCAAGCTTGCCCGACATGTGGCGCCTTCACCTCTAAGTTAGTGAATATCAAAACTATCCGTGAGGCTAATTATTCGCATAGCGGCGAGAAGGAGGAAACTTACGAATGTCAGCATTGTGGTCACAGCTTCAAGAAGGCGGTGACGATTCCCATGTTGTACCACTATACTGGAGGCAGCAGTTATTCCTCCAGTTCGTCCCGTTCCTCAAGTTCCTCAAGCGGCAGGAGCTATCATTCTTCAAGTCATTCCTCAAGCCGTTCGTCTGGCTCGTTTGGTGGCGGAAGAAGCGGCGGAGGTGGCTATTCGGGGAGGTGGTAGATTTTAGTTAGCAGTTAGCAGTTGGAAGTTAGCAGTTGGAAGTTAAAGGTACGATTACAAATGAAATCCAAACGGAAAAAGTACAAGAGGAATCAATTCAGCAGCATAAAAGCCATGCTCAAAGCTGACCGTGAGAAGGAAATCGAACGGTATGGCAAGCAGGTCAGTATGCGGCCGTCGAGGGTGCATAAGTCGAAAAAAGACTACGACCGAAAGAAAAACAAAGTGGATGAGCGTGAATTGGAATAGTTTTTTCCGTAGCTTTGCAGTCAGAATCGAATAGAATCAAAACACTTTCAATATGACTATCAACGAATTGGAAAGAATCGCCTCACAGGTGCGCCGCGACATCATCCGCATGACGCATGGCTGCCAGTCGGGGCATCCGGGCGGTTCATTGGGTGCAACTGACGTTGTCACAGCCCTTTACTTCGACCAAATGCAAATCGACCCTGCCATGTTCCGCATGGACGGTCTTGGCGAGGACATGTTCTTCCTCTCCAACGGCCACATCAGCCCAATGCTTTACAGCATCATGGCGCGACGCGGATATTTCCCTGTCAGCGAGCTGGCTACGTTCCGCCGTCTCGGCACACGCTTACAAGGTCACCCGACGCCAATGGAAGGCCTGCCGGGACTGCGTATAGCCTCAGGTTCGTTGGGACAAGGCCTTTCGGTGGCCTCTGGCGCAGCGCAAGCCAAGAAGCTGAATGGCGATAAACACCTCGTTTTCGTTCTCATGGGTGACGGCGAGCAGGAAGAAGGCCAGATTTGGGAGGCTGCCATGTACGCTCCCGCAAAAGGCGTGGACAATCTTGTGGCCATCATCGACTATAACAAGAAGCAGATTGACGGCTCCACTGATGACGTGCTCAACCTCGGCGACCTTCGCGCCAAATACGAATCCTTCGGCTGGAACGTCCTCGAAATGAACGGCAACGATATGCAGGAAGTGGTGGATACCCTGAACCTCACACGCAAAAACGCTCATCAGGGCAAGCCTCAACTTGTTCTGGCTCATACTGTTATGGGCAAGGGTGTTGATTTCATGGAGAACAACCACAAATGGCACGGCACGCCGCCCAACGACGAGCAGGCCGCCAATGCGCTTTCGCAATTACAAGAAACATTAGGAGATTATTAATTGGCGTCTGGCTCTTGGCCTTTGGCTCCTGGCAATTTGTTCATAAGATTAGAGGTTACATTATAGTAAAAGCTGCCAGAGGCCAATAGCCAAAAGTCAGTAGCAATTTTGAAATTATAAATCTTGAAATTAGAAAATAAGAAAAATATGGACTTTACAATTCAAAACCAAAAAGATACCAGATCAGGGTTCGGTGAGGGCCTGCTTGAAGCGGGTCGCCGCAACCCCAAGGTGGTGGCTCTTTGCGCCGACCTTACGCCATCAGTCAAGATGGGAGATTTCGCAAAGGAGTTTCCGAACCGTTTCTTCCAGACGGGCATCGCCGAGGCCAACATGATTGACATGGCGGCGGGCATGGCCTTGAGCGGCTTTGTGCCGTTCACGGGCTCTTTTGCGGCGTTCACTTCGGGTCGCGTCTATGACCAGATTCGCCAAAGTGTGGCCTATTCTAACAAGAACGTGAAAATCGCCGCTTCCCACGCGGGCGTTACGCTCGGCGAGGACGGCGCCACGCACCAAATTCTTGAGGACATCGGCCTGATGAAGATGTTGCCCAACATGACCGTCATCGTGCCTTGTGACTTCAACCAGACCAAGAACGCCACACTCGCCATTGCTGAGTACGAAGGTCCAGTGTATCTGCGTTTCGGTCGCCCAAAAGTGCCAAATTTCACCCCTGTAGACGAGAAATTTGTCATCGGAAAGGCTCAGATGCTGCAAGAAGGTACCGACGTGACCATCTTCGCTTGTGGCCATCTCGTTTGGAAAGCCGTTCAAGCCCTGCCGATACTGAAGGAAATGGGCATCAACGCTGAGTTGATTAATATTCACACCATCAAGCCGTTGGATGTGGAAGCCGTGCTGAAATCGGTGCGCAAGACCCGTTGTGTGGTCACAGCGGAAGAACACCAGCGCAACGGTGGCTTGGGCGACAGCATCGCGCAGGTCTTGGCCTTGAACAAGCCTTGCCCGATGGAAATGGTGGCCGTCAATGACGTGTTCGGCCAAAGCGGTACGCCCGAAGAACTGCTGAAGTTCTTCCATTTGGACACGCCAGACATCGTGGAGGCGGTGAAAAAAGTTGTAGAACGCAAACAATAAAACCTTGAAATATAGATTAAACTAAACTAATATGAAAAAACAGATTTTAATAGCTTCTATCGCCCTCGTCATGGTGGGCTTGTTGTCGGCTTGCGATAATAAAAAAGAAGAACCTCAAAAACCCGCTAAAGCCTTGAATGTCATCTACATGATTGGTGACGGTATGGCTTTGCCGCAGGTGTATGCTGCGATGTTGGCTACGGACGATGAAATGACCTTTTCTCAATTCCCCTACATCGGTGTGGTGGACACCCACTCGGCCAGCAACGAAATCACCGACTCTGCGGCGGGCGGCACGGCCCTTGCCAGCGACCACAAGACCAAAAACGGCATGGTCGGCATGAATCCAGACACGATTCCGGTGAAGACCGTCCTTGAGGTGATGAAAGACCAGGGCAAGGAGACGGGCATCGTGGTTTCGTGCTACGTCACCCACGCCACGCCCGCGACGTTCTACGCCAAGGTGCCAAAACGTTCCAAATATGAGGATATTGCTGTGCAAATGGCTGAAACAGAAAACCTTAACCTGATTATCGGCGGTGGTATGAAACACTTTAATCAGCGCAAGGACAGCATCAATCTGGTCGAACGCATGGAAAACGAACTCGGCTGGAAGGTCTATGACACCCTCGCCGGCATCGACGTTTCCTGCAAGAAATACGCGGTGATGGCCAACGACAACCACATGCCAAAGGCCGCCGAACGCGGCGACTTTTTGCCTCGAGCCGTGAAGACGGCTTTGCAGACCTTGGACAATGCCGAAAACGGCTTCTTCCTCATGGTGGAAGGCTCGCAGATTGACTTTGCCTGCCACGCTCACGACTCCGCTTGGATGATGGATGAGATGATGGACTTCGACTACGCCATCCAGGTGGCGTTAGATTATGCCAAGGAGAAGGGCAACACCCTTGTCGTCGTCACAGCTGACCACGAGACTGGCGGCCTGACCATGATTGACAAAGCGGGAAAATACACCAACGTGAGCCTGAATTATTCGACGGGGAGCCACACCTGCCTGCCGGTTTTGGTGTGTGCCTACGGCCCTGGTGCCGAGCAGTTCACGGGTTGGATGCAGAACCGCGACATTAAGGCTAAAATCTTGAATGCCTGCGGTTTGGAGAATATCAGCGATACGCTTCAAGAAAACGAAGGTCTGAAAATCAAGGCCGTGAAAGTCAATCACGACTCCTACCAAAAGAATTGATTCCAACTCCGATGAAACTCTCTGTCGTCATCGTCAATTACAACGTCGAGTATTTTCTCGAACAGTGCCTGCATTCGGTGCGCCGCGCTATGCAAGGCATTGAGGGTGAGGTGTTTGTCGTGGACAACAACTCCGTCGACGGCTCGTTGAAGATGTTGGCGCAGAAGTTTCCTGAGGTGAAGGTCATCGCCAACAAGGAAAACGTCGGTTTCAGTCGGGCCAACAACCAAGCGATTCGTGTTTCGACAGGGGAGTACGTGCTTCTGCTGAACCCCGACACGGTTGTTGAAGACGACACCTTCAGCAAATGTCTCGCCTTCATGGACAGCCACCCTGACGCGGGTGGCCTCGGCGTGAAGATGGTGGACGGCAAGGGACAGTTTTTGCCTGAGTCGAAGCGCGGCTTGCCCACGGCAGCCACGGCGTTCTACAAAATGTTCGGCTTGTGTAAGCTTTTCCCGCGCAGCAAGCGTTTCGCACGGTATTATATGGGCCATCTCCCCGACGACGAGACCAACGAAGTGGAGATTTTGGCGGGCGCCTTTATGCTCATGCGGCGCGAGACTTTGGACAAAGTCGGGCTGCTTGACGAGACCTTTTTCATGTACGGCGAGGACATCGACCTGTCGTATCGTATCACGCAGGGCGGCTACAAGAACTACTATTTCCCCGAGACACGCATCATCCACTACAAGGGCGAGAGCACGAAAAAAACCAGCGTGAATTACGTGTTCGTGTTCTATCGCGCCATGGAGATTTTCGCCAAGAAGCACTTCGGCACCTCGTGGGCCAAGTCGTTCTCATTCCTAATTAATATGGCCATCTACATCAAGGCGTTTTTCGCTTTGGTGTCGCAGTTTTTCCGCAAGGCGGCCATTCCGTTCTTGGACGCGGTGTTGGGTTACGTTGGCTTGGCGGCCATCAGCTATTTTTGGGGTCGAGGCACCATTTACGGCGGTGCGGGCAGCTATCCGACAATGCTCTTTGCGGTTGTCTTGCCAATATACATCTTGATTTGGCTTCTATCCACTTATTTCACTGGAGGTTACGACAAGCCTTATAGCATCGCAAGAGCCATTCTCGGTGTGGCATTTGGTAGTGCCGTGATTTTGGTTTTGTACGCCTTGTTACCTGAAACACTGCGTTTTTCGCGTGCCTTGATTCTTTTTGGCATGATTTGGTTGGCCTTGGAAATGAGCCTCACACGCTTCATCGGCATTTTGACGGGCAACGAGAATTTCCAGTCGAAAAAGACGGAGAAGAAACGCTTTTTGGTCATCGGTAGCCCCGAGGAGACGCAACGGGTCAATTCCATCCTCGAAAGCACTTCCATCAAGCCTGATTTCATCGGTTTGGTAAGTTCGGAAACAGCAGGCGAGGCCCCCGAGGGCTTCATCGGTAACCTTTCGCAAGTGCCTGACATCATTGAGATATACAAGATTACAGAGGTAATTTTCTGCTCAAAGGACGTGCCGCATCAGGTCATCATCGACAAGATGGTCGATTGGCACGCCACCAATGTCGATTACAAGATTGCGCCTGAGGACAGTCTGTCCATTATCGGCAGCAACAGCATCAACACGCGCGGCGACCTCTATACCGTTGATATTAAGGCGATTGACACCGTGGCCAACCGTCGCAACAAACGCCTTTTCGATGTGGTGATGAGTGTGTTCAGCATCGTTTTTTGGCTGCCTTTGGCCTTGGTGGTGAAGCAACCAATCAAGTTTCTCAAAAACGCCATTAAGGTGTTGTTTGGCCGGAGGACTTGGGTGGGTTATTGCCCCTCAGCCGAAGAGACGCAAAAACTTCCCAAAATCCGCAAGGGTGTCTATCATCCCGCCTCGCACCTCGACAATGCCGTTATGGAGCCTGAGTTCATCAACCAATTGAACCTGCTTTATGCCAGAGACTACACCGTTTGGAAGGACGCCGAAATCTTCTTCCGTTCGGTGACGGCCAAAGCCTAACGCACCTTGACGGAAATATAAGCGATAACGATGGCTACAGCTATCATAAGCAAAATGAATAGCAATAGGAAGTAAAAAGCCGTGGTAAGGATGCTGCGCCAAACGGTTTTCTTAATGCCAACCCCCATCATTTTCTTGAAACAGACGGTGAAAGCCAATGCGATGACAATGGGCATGTACCATCCCATTCTCTCTGAAATGTTGGGCGAGGCGAGGTAAACCAAGCTCACGATGCAACGGTACAACACGACGATGACCATGGCATATACGATGGCAACGGTATATTCAGTCCAGTTGTAGCGTTTTCGGTTTTTCTTGCCGTAGCATACTCTTGCCGCTATGACGAACAAAGGCAGGGTGAGGGGAAAGGCGAGAAGTACTTGCGCCGCTTGCCGTTGAGAATATCCACAATCATGGCTCCTGGGCGAGAGAACAAATTCTTGATTGTGAACCATATGCCGCCGTCTTTGCTCAGAAAAGCAGCAAGAAGGTTCTCCCAAATGAATTTCAGCGTGAAACGTCCCGTATCGGCACTTTGTCCGCTCTTGGGACAGAAATTTCCTTCGAACTCCTTGCCGCAGTTGAGGCAGTGAGTAGTTTTGGATTTGGGTTGTATTTCGGTCTGTATCTCAGTCTGTATAGCAGGTTGTATTTCGTTTTGCATGCGGTATTCAATCATTTCGTGGCATGTCTATACCCCTGTACTTTATCCCAATCCCCGCGTGTGAAGTCGGGCATTTGCACGGGCATTCCGCCGTTGGCGATGCTGGCAGCGGTCAGCTCGCCGAGGCAGGACCATTCGGCAGCGTCATATACGTCTTGGTCGAGCGGCAGACCATTGTGCAGGCAGTAAATCAGGCGGTAGTCCATCACGAAGTCCATGCCGCCGTGGCCGCCCACTTCCTTGGCTTTTTCCTCGATTTCGACCGCGATGGGATGGAGGTATTCATCCAAAATTTTGTCGCGCACCTCGGTGGGCACAAAGCCGTGCGGATTGAGGTGTTCGCCTTCGGCGAGGAATCCAGCGGGCAGTTTTTCATCCAAAAGGGTGAAACCGGCACTCGGGTATTTGTTGGCAAAACCTTCGGTTCCAGTGAGTTGATACAGACGGTTGTAAGGCCTATAAGTGTAAACGTCATGCTCGATGAGGAGGGTCTTGCCCTTTTCGGTCTGGATCATCGTGGTGGTCATGTCGCCGTTGGCGAAGTCGTCCTTGTCCATCATTTCCTTGGCGATTTTCTTGCCGTTGTAGGAAGGCGTGCTCATGCTGACCAAGGTCTTCATGCGGTCGCCACGGTGGATGTTAAAGGCTTGACAGAGAGGTCCCAAGCCGTGAGTGGGGTAGACGTCACCCGAGTGGTTCTGGTTGAATTCTAAGCGCCAGTTTTCGTAGTACTCGTGCCAGTAAGGCTCAAGGTTGTGGATGTAGGCGCCCTCGCCGTGGATGAGTTCGCCGAACATGCCTTTTTGCGCCATGTTGAGCGCGGTCAGCTCGAAGAAGTCGTAGCAGCAGTTTTCGAGCATCATGCAGTGGCGTTGGGTCTGCTCGGCCACGTCGACGAGCTGCCAGCATTCTTCAATTGAAGTGGCAGCGGGCACTTCCACGGCCACGTGTTTGCCTTGTTGCATGGCGTAGACGGCCATCGGGACGTGCATCTTCCAGTCGGTGCAGATGTACACGAGGTCGATGTCGTCGCGCTGGCAGAGCTCCTTCCAGGCTTCGCGGCCCGTGTAGGCTGCGGCGCGAGGCAAGCCCTTGGCTTCCAAAATCTTGGTCTGCACAGCTTCCACGCGGTCGGGCTCGATGTCGCACAATGCGACCACGGTCACGCCGTCGATGTAGGTCATGCGGTCGACAGCATCCGGACCGCGCATTCCGAGGCCGATGAAGCCAATGCGCACGTTCTCGATGGGGTCGACGGTGAATTGAAGCACAGATTTCTGTCCTTCAATGCGTTGTGGTTCGTCAAAGACAATGGTGTTGTCGACAATGCGGTAGTTGCCCTTGCGGACTTCCGTTTCTTTTTTCTCGCCACAGGCGGTGGCGAAGGCCAGCAATAAGAGGCCGATGATGAGGTGTAAGAACTTGTTTTTCATTGTATGATGAATTAATTGGGGACAAAATTAGGAAAATTTATTTCGACATAGTCAAAAATCCACACAAAATCCCTATTTTCGCAAAAATTTTTATCACCATGAACGAACTTTTCACCATCGCGGGGCATTTCATCAACCCGAAAACCATTGAAAATATTGCGCCTTTGGGGAACGGACTCATCAACGACACCTTTAAGATTATAGTGGACGGCCAGCCAAAATACGTGCTCCAGCGCATCAACAATGCCATTTTCACGGATGTGGACATGCTGCAAAACAACATCGAAGCGGTGACCAACCACATTCGGCAAAAATATGAAAAACATGGTATTAAGGACATCAGCCGCCGCGTGTTGCATTTCTTGAAAGCCGATTCGGGGAAGACATACGTCGTTGAAAACGAGAAGTATTGGCGCGTGATGGACTTCATTGTCGACAGCTACACCTACGAGGCCGTCACGCCGGAATACGCCTATTACGCGGGCCGTTCCTTTGGCGATTTCGAGTCCTTGCTGAGCGACTTGAAGGCACCGATAGGGGAGATCATTCCCGATTTTCACAATATCGAGTTCCGACTGAAGCAGATGGAGGACGCCGTCGCAGAGGATAGGATTGGCCAGATGCGTGAGGTAGAGGTGAAGAAATTTGTCGACAAAATCAGGGAAAAGGCCGACCAGATGTGTCTCGGCGAGCGGCTTTATCGCGAGGGCAAGCTGCCGAAGCGCGTCTGCCACTGTGACACGAAAGTCAACAACATGCTCTTTGACAAGGAAGGCAACGTGCTCTGTGTCATCGACTTGGATACCGTCATGCCGAGTTTTGTTTTTTCTGATTTCGGCGATTTCTTGCGTTCGACGGCCAACACTGGTGCGGAGGACGACCAAAACTTGGACAACATCCACTTCAACATGGAGATTTTCAAGTCCTTCGCGAAAGGCTATTTGGAAGGCACGAAGTCGTTCCTGTTGCCCATCGAACGGGAGAACCTGCCTTACGCTGCCACGCTGTTCCCGTATATGCAGGCCGTACGTTTCCTCACCGACTACATCAACGGCAACACCTATTATAAAATTAAGTATGCCACGCACAATTTAGTGCGCACGCGGGCACAGTGGAAATTGTTTGAGGAGGCTGAAAAAAGAGTTCCGGAAATGATGTCATTCTTGAGTTAAGAGTTAGGAGTGTGGAGTTAGGAGTGTGGAGTTAGTTGTTATTCAAATACTCCTCACTCCTCACTACTCACTCCAAACTGCTCACTACTAACTCCATTTGTCGAGCCCGTATCTTTTTGGCAATGATGCGCTTGTCGCGGTCGAGAACGTAAATTAATGGTGTGGTTTCAATGTCGTATAGCCCAATGAGTTCTGACGGATTTGCAAATCTGCCTGAAACGTTTGGGTTCATGTCGATGGCGAGCACGGTGATTTCGGGATGTTGTTCGCAAACCGAGTCCAAATCCATCCTTTCCTGATGGCAGAGCTCGCAGTCGTGGTCATAGAAGAACAAGACCGTGTATTTGCTTTCAACAGACTGTAAATCAACGGAATCGTTCAATTGGAAATTCGGTGCGATGTTAAATAAGGCCAATCGTCTGAATTGTTCGGCTTTGTCGCGGATTAGGGCAATATTAGCTTCGTTCAAGTCCTTGATTTCCAATTGGGAGAAATATTGGTCGTAGAGAAAGACAAACACTTGGTCGTGCGTCATGTATTCGGGGTGTTGGTATTTCTCCAAGAGATGCCAAAGGATAAAATCGCGGAGGTCGGGGTTGTAGCTTGTTCTGTCAATTAAACGACTGATTTCCAAAGTAATGGAGTCGGGTAGAGGATTGACCAATTTGTCGAAATAGAAGTTGATTTGGGCGGCCAAAACCGGGTTTTCGTCGGTCGGGCCGTCGAAAGCCTCGATGCCGTCCCAGAAATGCTGGTTTTGGGCCATGCCAAGGCTTGAAACGAACAATAGCAGTATGACAATCTTTGATTTCATGGCGCAAAAATAGAAAACTGTTTCTAATTATCGCGTTTTTTCAAAAAAGTGTTCGCAAAATTAGTGAACATTTCCAAAATAATTGTATTTTTGCGGCGATAAAGGAATTCTTCGTATGGAGATAGTTTTTGAGAAGGAGTATTTGAGTGAGTTGTATTACAACGGTAAGGCGAAAGACAAGAAGCATCGTTTTCAGCCTGATATTGTAAAACGTTATACTCATGCAATCAACGCATTGATCTCAGCGAGTAGGATTGAAGATTTGTTCCCATTAAGGTCTTTGCGATACGAGAAACTTGAAGGAAATTGGAAAGGTTTTGAGTCTGTGCGTGTGAATGACCAATATAGGGTTATCTTCCGTTCGGAAATTGTAGCGACAGAAACAGTGGTAACTGTCTGTAATATAGTTGAATTGACAAACCATTACAAATAAAATATGATTATGGCGACATTAGGTTATTCTTTTTATCCGACCCATCCAGGTGATATCCTGAAGGAGGAATTGGAGGTACGTCACATATCGCAGCGCAGTTTTGCTAAGCAAGTGGGCATGGCTTATTCTGTGCTTAACGAATTGTTGAACGGCAAGCGTCAGATTACCCCAACCACTGCCTTGATGTTTGAGGCGGCATTGGGTATTTCCGCTGACATGTTGATGAACCTGCAAACAAGATACAACATGCAAACCGCTCGTAAGGATAGCAAAATTTCAAGCTGGTTAGCCAACATTCCCCGAGTGGCTGCATTGTGGTAAAACAAGGAACGAGAGCATGAGTTTGACTGCGATAATCAAGAAAATCAGTTTATTGGCCTGCGTTGTTCTCGCGATTTCAGCCTCGACAAATGCCCAAACCGAACCCATCCGTGTGGCCTTCTGGAACATGGAGAACTTCTTCGACCCCTTTGTCGATAGCACCAAAAGCTACAATGCCTTCACCGAGGACGGGATGCAGCATTGGACAAAAAGCCGGTTTTACAAGAAGCGGAACAATATGTACAAGGCTATTTTGGCGATGTCGGAAGGGCATCCCATCGGCATCATCGGGATGTGCGAGGTGGAGAACGAGTACGTGCTGAGCGCGATATTTGAGCAAACGCCACTCAAGAAGCACAACTACCGATTCGTGCATTACGAAGGCCCCGACAAGCGCGGCATCGACCCGGCCATTGTGTACTCGCTCGACCATTTCATGCTCGTTGAGAGCGCGGTGTTCCCTTATTACAACCCTGAGGACACGGCTTATCATTCACGCGACATACTTTATGCGAAGTTCATTGCCAAAGAGGACGGCCCTTCGACAGGCTCAGGGACCGTCAGCGACACCATCCATGTTTTTGTAAACCACTGGCCGTCAAGGTATAGCGGCGAGTTGGAGACGGTTGGGTCGCGCTCATGCTCGGCGGCGATTTTACGCTCCAAGGTGGACTCGATTTGCGCTTCCATGCCTGAAGGCTATCAGGCCAAAATCATCATGATGGGCGACTTGAACGACTGTCCCACCGACCCCAGCGTCTACGATGTGCTTCGGGCACGGCATCCCTCCAAAATGGAGGACGGCTGCCTTATCAACCTGTTTGGCAAACCTGATGGACTGGGTTTCGAAGGTACTCTAAAGCACCAAGCCGACTGGCAGATTTTCGACCAAATCATCGTCACGGAAGGCGTGATAAACGATAGGGAAGGGCTTCATTATCAAGAAGGTAGCGCGAGAATCTTCCACGCCGACTTCCTCTTTGAGGACGACGAAACCTATCACGGCAAGAAGCTGTTCCGCACATATATCGGGCCGCGCTATTTCGGCGGCTTCAGCGACCACCTGCCGGTTTATATTGATTTGGTGAAAAATCCATCTCAAATCGAAAAATAGTTGTAATTTTGCAGCCAGAAAATAAACAAAAAACAATGGAAACGATTACTTTGCAATATGATGCTACCAATCCAGCCTTGAAAGGGTTGATAGCTGCTTTGTTGAAATTTGATGGTATCAGTAAGGTTAGAGCCACAAAAAAGAAATCTGGTCTTGATGAGGCCATAGACGATTTCAAGCATGGGCGTACCACCAAATGCCGTGACTTTGACGATTATTTGGCCAAAATAAACGACTAAGCCCATGATGAGCATTGAATACTCGAACAGGTACAGGAAATCGTACAAATTGGCCAAAATCGAAACACCATGTGGGTAATCCTTTCGCTGATTTCAGCCGTCCTGTTGGGCTTCTACGACATCTTCAAAAAGCAGACCGTCGTGGGCAACGCCATCATTCCCGTGTTGTTTTACAGCACCATGATTAGCGGGGCCATGTTCCTGCCATTCATACTGCTATCTTTCTTGAAACCAGAGCTTTTCGCAGGCGATATCATGTCGAAACTGTTTATCGAGCCGATTACGCCGCGACAGCACCTTTTGATATTGGGCAAGACCGCCATCATCCTCTGTTCGTGGATGTTCAGTTACTCGGCCATGAAGCACCTGCCCATCACTGTGGTGGGACCCGTCAACCAGCTCAGGCCGGCAATCACGGTCATCCTGATGTTTTTTGTCTTTCGGGAGAGCCTGACATGGCTCCAAGGGGCAGGCGTGGTTTTGGCCCTCATATCATTCTACTTTATGAACCGTTCGGGCAAGTTGGAGGGCATCCAGTTCAAGTCGAACAAGTGGGTGTATATGCTGCTCGCCTCGGCCGTTTTGGTGGCCTTGAGCGGCGTTTACGACAAGTTCCTCCTCAGCAAGGAAGTCATCTCGCCCGCGACCATTCAGGCATGGTACACGATTTACGACTTCCTGATGATGGCCGTGCTGTTTTTGTTCATTTGGTACCCGAATCGGCAAAAACAACCTTTCGAGTGGCGTTGGGGCATCGTGGCGATGGCCGTTTTCGTCACCGTGGCCGATGTCATCTACCTCACCGGCCTGAAGCAGGAAGCCGCCGTGGTGGTGCTCATCCCGCTGATTCTGTACGGTGTACGCCTCATCGTGTCGTTCGTCTACGGCATTTTTGGCTTCAAGGAGCAGAACATCCGCAGCAAGATTATCCCGTTGCTGATGGTGCTGGCGGCGTTGGTTTGCCTCTGCATTTAAAGGGCATGGATAACGTAAGATTTATCAGATAGTTACTTTTTTTCATGTTGTTGGGTGCTTCCGTCTTTCGGGACGGGGGCATTCTTTTTTTCAAAATATTGGCCAAAAAGCTCACTGTGTTCGATAATTTTCTAAATTTGTGGCCAAATTTTCGAAAATCATTACCTATGGAAATCAAAAGAGTCTTCGATCTTCTCCAGAACTATGTGGAGACGTATCCTAATCAGAAAGTAGCCCTTGCGGGCAAGAAAAACGGACAATGGGTGAAATACAGCGTCCAGGATTATATGGAACAAACCAACACGCTGAGCTATGCCTTGATTGAGTTGGGCATCGCCAAGGGCGACAAGGTGGCCATCATCCTCAACAACCGACCCGAATGGAACCTTTTGGACATGGCTATCAGCCAGATTGGGGCCATCAACGTGCCGATTTATCCCACCATCAGCGAGGAGGACTACCGCTACATTCTCGGCGACTGTGACGCCAAAATGGTGGTCATCGACGGCGTTTCAGTGATGAACAAGGTAACTAACATCCTGCCCGACACGCCCAATATCAAGCTGGTCTATACCATGGCCGACCGCGAGAAATACCCCTATTTCGACCAACTGCTGCAATTGGGTAAGGAACATCCCCACGCTGAGGAATTGGAACAACGCAAGGCTTCCGTCGATGAGATGGAGTGCGCCACCATTATCTACACCTCAGGCACAACGGGAACGCCCAAAGGCGTGATGCTGTCGCACCACAACCTGATGAATCAGTTCAAGAACTTCTGCGAGACGCCTTCGCCCGACTCCAAGACGGCGTTCAGCTTCCTGCCGGTGTGCCACGCCTACGAGCGCGCACTGATATACATGTACCATTACTTAGGAATGTCGATTTACTACGCCGAAAGTTTGGGTACCATCGCCTCCGATATGCGCGAAATCCATCCCACGATGATGTGCGCCGTGCCGCGTGTGCTCGAACGTTTCTATGACGCGATTTACCAATCCGGAAAGAAGCAGAAAGGCATCGCGAAGGCCATTTTCTTCTGGGCCTTGCACCTCGGCGAGCGTTATAAGATTGACGCCACCAACCGCAATTGGTTCTATGACAAGAAATTGGCATTGGCCGACAAGTTAGTTTACAGCAAGATACGTCAGAATATCGGTGCCGAGAACTTCGACATCATCGTTTCGGGTGCCGCCGCTATCTCGCAGAAGATTGCCGGTTTCTTCTCCGCCATCAAGATGCCTGTCTTTGAGGGCTACGGCCTGACGGAGACTTCGCCCGTCATCGCGGTGAGCAACCGCCATCCGCATGGACGCGAGGTGGGTTACGTCGGCCAACCGTTGCCTGGCACCGAGGTGAAGATTGCCGAAAACGGCGAAATCCTTTGCCGTGGCCACAACGTGATGATGGGTTACTACAAGAAGCCCGAGCTGACCAAGGAAGTCATCGACGAGGACGGCTGGTTCCACACGGGCGACATGGGCGAGTTCAACCAATACAACCAACTGAAGATTACAGGCCGCATCAAGAGTCTGTTCAAGACTTCGGGCGGTAAGTACATTAACCCCGACGTGATTGAGGCCAAGTTCAGCGCCTCCAAGCTCATCGAGCAAATCCTTGTAGTGGGCGAGAACCAGAAGTTCGCCGGTGCCCTCATCATCCCGAGCTTCGCCGACTTGAAGGCATGGTGCGCCGAGGAAAAGATTCCTTACACCACCAACGAGGAGATGATTAAGAATCCAGAGGTGCTGAAGCTTTATGCCAAGGAAGTGAATGAGCTCAACAAAGGCTTGGGCGAGACCGAGAAAATCAAGAAATATGTGTTGCTTGCTGACGAGTGGAGCATCGCCAATGGCTTGCTCACCCCGACGCTCAAGGCCAAGCGCAAGGTCATCACGGCCAAGTATAAGGATACTATTGATAAAATGTTTGAATAATCATACAAACCAATAAACCCATGAAACGTGGTTTTATCTTTTTCGCAGCCTTCGCCCTTCTGGCGCTGCTCACTCCTGTGGGAGCAAAAGGGCAAGAAACACAACAGCAAACGCAAGAGCCGGACAGGTCACACCTCTCCGTGGCCTTCGCCCGCAACTTGGCCAACCTCGATTGGCCTGTAGTCATGTATGGCTATGTGAATTACGCGTGGGAACAATATGGCGGAGGAGCAGGAAACTTTTATCTTCAGGACAACAATTCCGTGAGTGACGGAAGAGGTATCATGGTCAACTGGGCTGAGAGTATTCTTTCTGCCCCGCTCAACGATGAAATCAGGGTCGGCTCTTACGTAAAAGTCACCGCGACAAAAGTCGTTGCCAATAATCCGGCCATTCCGACTAGTGCTGGCGCAGTTATAATAAATACAGTGGACTGTACAAGCATCGAGGTCATCAGTCAGGACAACGAGCTGATGGTCGTGAACGCCTCGCTGCAAGGCCTGAAGGCCGCGCATTTCCCCCTCGCCACCCACCTCGTCAGCGACGCCTACCAGCACCGCCTTGTGAAGCTGACCAACCTGAAAGTGGTGGACGAGATAACCAACTATAATGGCATCAAGAGCTACGTTGTTCAAGATGCCACTTTAGCCAGAGACACCCTCTACTACCCGTATCTTCAGTTGGAAGTGGGACAAAGCATTGCAAGCATGGTTGTCGTCAACACCAGGAGGAGTTACGAAAAACTCCTTTTGCGCTCTCTCGACGACCTCACTATCGAGCACTCCCTTTTCCAGGCTCGCCACTTGGCTGGTGCCAACATGCCGGTCAGTTTCACAGGCACCGTGACTTTCCGAACCGATTCTGGCACCAACCCTGCCACCGTTTACATGCAGGCCACCGATGCCTCCAACAACACCACCGGCATCGCGCTTTTTGTCCATAACTGCCCTAGTTCAGTCCAAGCGGGTTCCATAATCGCCGTGAGTGCTAACAAGGTCTGTTTCGATGAAGAGAGAAAGAGTGTTTTTATTTCTAGTACTGATATTACTGACCTCACGGTTGTGGGCCAAGACCCCATCCCCCGCGTCAGGAACATGAGTTTGGAAGGGATGAAGAACACCCACTATCCCGCCACGCCACAACGCGTGATGAACGACATCTACCAGCACACCTTGGTGAAGGTGTTCAACGTGACGGTGGTCGAGCTTTTGGAAAACAACTGGTTCCGGGGCTGTGTCGTGGAGAACGCTGACCACACCCGCGACACCATCAGCTACTATTACTCTGATAGTGAGCCTACGCTTCAAGTGGGGCAAACCTTGGCGAGCGTGATTGCCGTCAATTGCAGGGAAAGCGGCACTGCCTACGGCGGAATGATGAAGCTTTGCTTGCGCTCCGTTGACGACATCGATTTCAACATTAAGAGCATCCGTTATGCACGCACACACATAGACCAGACCCATGTAGTGGAAGGCGTGGTGAGCTTCGTCAATGCAAACGAGGTTTACATCCAAGACAACACGGGAGGGCTTTACATCTCTGGCCCCGACTTCCCCGACCTTGCCGTCGGTGACAGGATTCGTGTTCAGGTGCATCCCGAAATCAATTATATCAGTATCAAATGCTTCGACAGTCATGTTATTGCCGTTTTAGGTCACGACGAGACCCTCAATCCGATGGTTCCCGACAACATCGCAACACTCTACCAACTCGACCCGAACAATCCTGGCCCCAGCTTCTACGAAGAAAGAAAGATGAAGCTCCAAAACACGGTGGTCAAAAGCAAAACATATTACTATAACGAACGTTTATATATAGAAGTCTATCAAAGTGGCGGCGACCCGAACCAAACCGTAATGCTGTATTGTTACGTTCCCCTTTTCACGGCAAATGAGCTTGATGATCTCAACAGCCGTATTAATGCTGGAACATTGGTGCCTTCGGCAACGGGCGTAAAGACCACTGCCATTTCCACTCACTACTTGACAGGCATCACCAACATCCAAATTGTGGAGCCGCACTTCATCAGCCTTTCAACCTACCCATCCCAGCTCAGCGCAGGCACAGGTATGAGTGTAACGCTTCGGGCCGATGAGTATTATTCGTGGGAATTGGAAAACCAAGGTGCCACACCCGGAACAAGGATTTACCTCCACGCGAATCACTCCGTTCCGAACGACTATAACATGATTGACAGATACCTGAACCCGCTGAACGCCCCCTATACGGGCCAGTGCCCCAACATGGAACTGCTGAGAATCGACTGCACGACCCATCCCGACCTGCAACTCACGCGGGTGAACGAGAACTGCTGGAGCTTCATCATGCCTAACGAGGACGTTGCGTTTGAAGGCGTCTATTGGCCCAAGAAGGAAAACGGCAGCCTCTGCGAGTTCAGCGACGTTTGGGAAGCCCGAGAAGGCGCCACCGAAAGCCTCGAAACGGCTCCGTTGGCCTATCTTCGCGCCATTGTGACTGATGTGGATGAAGGGTGGTACCGCATTCAAGATGCATACAACCACAACTGCAACAACGACGAATTAAAGAAATACAATGGCATCCTTGTCCACGCTTCTTCGGACGGCCTTCAAGTAGGCGACAATGTCTATTTGTGCGGCTATCCTAATCTGTATGAGTGGTATGAAGGAACGGTTGTCCTTTCGGATGTCAGGGTACTCAGAAAGGGCAACTACGGCTATATCGAACATGCCTATCCGACCACTTTGGCAGGCATTGTGGAAGATTATTACGGTAGCGGCCACAGCAGTGCCAAAGATTCGCGTCTGCAAGACCGCGTCGTGAGCCTGAGCGATGTCTATGTGCAGATGGTGTCCGAAGGATATATCTATATTAACCAAACCATAGGTGATGAAACAAAGTCTGCAGTCGTTACCCTGCCTGAAAATGCCACAATTACCGAAGGCAGCACCATCAGCCAGATGACGGTCATCAATATGACGGACAGACAGGAAGAAGAGTATGGTGATGCAGAACTTATACTCCGTAGCATGGACGACATGCCAGGTGCTAACGAAATCACCCTCGGCACCAACCGAGTCGAGTTTAACGAGTTTGGCGGAACGGTGAGCGTGCCGCTGACCATCGGCGCCAACCTCGGCGGGACGCCCGAGCTCATCACCGACAGCTACAACCTCAACTTCACCGCCACGATGAACGCCAACCACACGGCCATTGACATCACCGTGCCTGCCAGCAACTCCACTGAAAACGGCATCGGCAGCATCCAAGTCACGGTGGGTGAAATCAGCTCCGAGCTTCTGGCCGTCGTGCAAACGGGTTGCGCTCCGGCGGCGTTTGACCTTTGGCCCTCGAATCCGGTGTATCCTTTCGATGACCATGCGCAGCACAGCCTGCAAGTGAGGAATGTCGCCCACGTGCAGGAGCCTTACAGCAGCCACATCTCGGCGGAGCTTGTCGAGTTTGACAATATGGGCACCGACTGGATTACCTTGGGCAGTTGGAACGAGGCCTCGCGCAGCTTCAGCTTCACCCTCTCTGACGACGACTACACGGGCAGCAATCCACGCGGCGTGAAGATTGCCGTCACCATGACCGGCACTGATGGCACCGGTGTCACCAAAGAGTCCACCATTTGGCAGAATCCGCCTGCGGCAGCCATGACGGTCAGCCCAAGCGAGTGGGAGACAGGCCCGCTGCCGAAGTGTGTGCCCGTCACCCAAACTTTCACGGTGTTCTACGAGAACGCCTTCGACCAAATGAGCTATAACGCCGATTACATCTGGTTGGACTGGAACTTCGGCTATGACATCATTGACTTCTACGACTTCAACCAGGATTTCTCCGTTGAGCCAGAATACATCCCGGTGGACGAATCAGGCTTCGGCGCGGCCACCTTCACCGTCACCTATACGCCGAATCACGAACGCATCCAAGACGGCTCGATTTGGGCGCGCATCGGTGAATATGACATCGTGAACCACGAAGGCATCCCAGGCGGTGCGGCCAGCCCGCAGGTTTGGGTTTGGCCCACGGTCTACGACCCGTTCTTCGGCTGGACTAAAGTGAATAATGCCGACGAATTAATGAGTGCCAACAGCATCCTCATCGTGAACGAAAACGCGACGATGGAGATGGGCGACCTCGACTACTCAGGCCATGCTTACGGTTACTACTACGGCGAAGACGAAATGGGCACGAACCTCATTGACTTCATGTGGAACGAGTATACCAATAGCTATACGCTGAGGAAGAACGGTAACTACATCAGCTGGACGCAATGGGATGGCCTGCATGAGAACTGGGACGAGTTTGAACAGAGCAACTATTGGAACATCACTTTCGATGCCTCGGGCAACGCTGTCATCAGCAACTACACGAACAATAACTACCACATCGTTTGGAACGGCAGCGAGTCTTACTTCGAGTGCGTCGAATCCGGCGGATTGCCAGTACAGATTTACCGCCTGATGGACGGCAGCATTCCCAAACCGACCGTCAGCGCTCCGTCAGAGTGGTTCAAGGACGGCCAGACGCTCGACGTCACCCTCACGCCCGCCGAAGGGACTTCGTTCATGTTTTGGTACTCTGACTACATCGGAAACTACGACGGTGGCTCAATCACCGAACCATTTACGTTTACGGCGGTTGAGACGACCTACGTGGGCGGCTATTCGTACACTTGCGACAATTCCAGCGAGCTTGTCAATAAATACTACTACAAGGTCAACGACATTGATGATGTCCGTGACGACGCCGACGGCGGATCCAATTACAGCATCAAGGGCATCGTGACTTATTCTGACAACGACATGCTCTTCGTCCAGGACGAGACCGGCGGCATCCACGCCACCAAGGATTACATTTCCGACTGGATTGTCACTGGTGAGGAAGTCATCTTGACGGGCTCGCCTGAGACCCAGAACAACGGTCAGTGGACCACGTTTGCCAATGCCACATACAACCTCACGCTGAGCGAAGGCAACACGGTGGAGCCTGTTCTCACGACCTTCTCCGAACTGAACAACAATCCTGCTCAGTATCAGGCGCAATTGGTCAAGGTGGAAGGCGTCACGGTGGGTTACCACGATGAAGTCCAAGGCTACTATTACTTGTCCGACGACGGCGGCCAAATGTATCTGCGCGACACTTACGAGGGCGGTTTCCCGTTTGTCTTGGAGTATGGCAGCTACATTGACCTGACTGCTGTTTTCGTCAAGCATCTGTATCCCTCTTCTGGCATCGGACTCCTCATCCGCGACGACGATGAGGATATTATCTTCAAAAATCCCTGCAACGCCACGGCGCAAGTCTACAGCGACGAGGCTCTCAGCACACCTAATGCCTCGTGGAACAGCCATGTGTATTTCTGCGATGCGGATTACAATCCGGTGAACACCAATAGCTTCATTCCTGGCGATTTGGTTTATCTTGCCATTGAGGACGGCTATAGCGTGGGCCTCAACGAAGAAGGCTTGCCGGTGGTGGCTGTCTGCAACGCTACCACGGGTGAGACCATTTATGACTCCTACACCAACTACATGGTGTGGCCTTACGACAACAACCGCCACTTCGCCTTCCTCATGCCCCAAACTGATGCGACAGTCAAGGTATGGCTCATGGAAGGCACTATCGGCGACCAATGCAATGTTATCTTCAATCTCGTCGACTCGTGGGGCGACGGATGGAACGACAACTATTTGGTGGTGACTGGCAATGGAGTCTCGCAGCAGTTGACCATTGAAAGCGGCAATAGTTCTGCCACTTACGTCCTTCCGTTTGCTACTGGCACACATGTTTCGCTGTCATGGGTTTATGGAAACTTTAGCAACGAGTGTTCCTTTACGGTCATGTATGAGAACGGCGCCATCATCTACGAACTCTCTGACCCCGAAGGCACCGACCTCTATGCGTTTGACGTGGACTGCAACACGGCTCCGCCCACCTTCACCGTTACAGCCACGACCAACCCGACTGCTGGCGGTAGCGTGAGCGGTTCAGGCACTTATGAATACGGCACCACCTGTACCTTGGAGGCCACGCCTGCTGCGGGCTACACTTTCCTCTATTGGGAAGTGGACGATGAGATAGTTTCCACAAGTGCTACATACTTCTTTACTGTGACTGAGGATGTTAACTTCGTAGCCCATTTCGGAGAGGAGAGCGCAGGTTGTGTTGTGGTGTTCGACCTCGTCGATTCTTACGGCGACGGCTGGAACGGCAACGCCCTTTTGGTGACTGACAGTAACGTCATCTCGCAGGAACTGACTATTGAAAGCGGTTTTTCGGCCGTTTATGTCCTTCAGTATCCGTCAGGCACCCATCTCATGCTGAATTGGGTTGCGGGAAGTTTCGCCAACGAATGTTCCTTCACCGTGAGCTACAACGACGGCACACTGATTTATGAAGGCACCGAACTGAGCGAAGGCTTCTCCTACGAGTTTGATGTGAACTGCGGCGAGCCGACCCCGACAGAATACACCATCACGGCCATTGCTAACCCCGTTAACGGTGGCACGGTTACAGGCGCAGGCACTTATGCCGAAGGCGAGACCTGCACTTTGGTGGCCACGGCCAGCACGGGCTACGAATTCCTCTATTGGACGGTGGACGGCGTTCTTGTTTCCTTTGAGGAGACTTTCGTCTTCTCCGTGACCGAGAGCGTTGATTATGTAGCCAATTTCTCTGAGAACATCTACATCATTACCGCCACGGCCAATCCCGTCAACGGCGGCACGGTGAGCGGCGCAGGCACCTATACCTACGGCGCAACGGCCACTTTGACGGCCACCGCCAATGAGGGCTATACTTTCCTCAACTGGACGAAGAGCGGCACTGTGGTCTCCACCAACGCGACTTATACTTTCACTGTGACCGAGAGCGCCGACCTTGTGGCCAACTTTGAGGAAGACCAAGTGATTACTTACACCATCGCGGCCACAGCTAATCCGACAGCAGGCGGCAACGTGTTCGGCGCGGGCACTTATGCCGAAGGCGAGACCTGCACACTGACTGCCAGAGCCAATGCAGGTTACACCTTTATTAATTGGATGAATGTCACCGGTGCTGTGGTCTCCACCAACTCGACTTATTCCTTCACCGTGACTGAGGACGCTGACTTTGTGGCCAACTTTGAGGAAGATGAGCCCGGTGGTGACATCACCCAAACCTCCAACCTCTCTGCTGGCTGGAACTGGTGGAGTGCCTATGTCGAGTTGGGCAACGACGGCTTGACACAGCTGCAAAGCGGCCTCGG
>CAJOEZ010000019.1 GCA_905233685.1 uncultured Bacteroidales bacterium
GGAATAGAACTGGTAATACAAAGTGTCGCCTTCAGAGCCGATGCCTGAAAAAACGATTTCTGCACCGACAACCGGAGAAACATTGTCCTGTTCGAACACAAAACCCGAAACGAAACTCTCGGCTTCAACTCGATTCGAAGCCATAAGCGCAAGGATAAAAGCCACTATGGAAAAGAGTTTCCTCATCATAATCAATACTTTACAAATTTTGCTATGCCCTTTCCAGTTTTATCATTCACCGTGATGAAATACAATCCAGCAGGCAGGTCTTGTACTGAAAGCACACATTCTCCCAACAAATCAGCTTGGATGAATCGTTGCGTTCCAACCATGCTACCCATCGGATTGACAATCGTAAACTCATAATTCTCAAGGCTTTCCAACCCACACACAACTATTTCCTTCTCCGCTGGATTGGGATAAACCCGTAGCTCTTGCGGCAAGCTCCCAACAGTTTGTTGACGCATAGCCACCTTCCCGCTTGAGTCAATATAAAGATGAATGTCCTCAACCACGGGCTGCTCGGGCGAAAGAACCACTTCTTCGCAAACGCCACGCCCATAGCGCGGTACGTCAGACAAAACATGATAGGTGCCAAAAGGCAAATGCTCGAAATGGAAATTACCTTTCACATTTGTCAGTGTAAAGCCTAACAGTCGCTGTTTGGTTGCGTTCAGCAAAAGCACACCGACATTCGACAAGCCTCCATCACAATAATGCTGACTGCCACTTTCACGAAGCCATGATTCACAATAAAAGTCACTGGCCTTGAAAGGCGTTACAGGATAGTCGAAAGCCCCGCTGATGCGTCCCGTCCCGTCCGCAAAACCTTGCTGCAAACGAGGCAAGTCAATATCAACATCATACACATCGCCGTCAACGACAATCATATTGGACTCATTCCATTGATAATCACCCAAATAATACACTCCTCCCTCCACCATTTCAACCGTGTCGGGGAAGGCATACAAGATATAGGTATCAGGGAGCAAGGACTCAAACTTGAACCGGCCTTCCGCATCGGAAACCGTCCGATAGAACCCCGAGAAGAAAGGATTTCCATCGTTCAAACCAGCGGCAATCACTTGTGTATTAGGCTGTTGCAATCCTTCTGACCAAGTCCTTCCTTCAAGTGAAAACTCCTCATACAAATCATAGCGGACATTGTCTTCCGCAAAGCCGCAATGCGCCCAAGCTCTCAAAACCAATTCCACATAACGATGTTGTTTGTCTCCATCGCCAGGATAATATACGGTATGCAAAGCTGTTGCATCCTCAAAAAAGCCATCCCCAAAAGAGAACCAACGGATAGAGTCGTAATTGTCCGCATAAGCTTGGTCGACCACGATAGGACGATCCAGACCGCTATAAAAGTCATCGCCAGCAAAGACCTTAATTTCCTTATACAGTTTCAGTTGCATCTCGTCCGTCTTCACCTCACCATTGCTGACTGCACGCAACGTAAGCTTGACTTCGCCCATCTCAAAATCAGCCTCGGAAGGATAATAGGTCGGCATCAACGACAAGGAATCCGAGAACACACCCGAGCCGGATGTATGCCAAACAAAGTTGGATGGATAGGGAATGGTGGCACCTCTGACCAAAAAACCAGAGGCGGGAGCGCACAACTCGCCATCTTCACCCGCATAGGGATAATAGGTCGCAAAAGCATAGGCACTCTGTCCAACCGAGGCATACACATCAGGGTCATAGGCGCGGTCACAAGCCATAACAGCTACATTATCAGACTGCTGCGATGTAAGCATATAAGAATTCCCATAAACCCAATCGATGTGATGGGCAAACTTGTAGTGATTGAAATTGCCGTAAAAAATCACGTAATGATCAAGGTCGCGCTCGGGGTTTTCGTCCCACGAAATCAGCCAGGAACCGTTCACAAACTGCTGTTTCACTGTAAAAGGCGGAGAAATAGGTGCAGTGGTATCACATTCTGGCAAAAACCCTTCATAGATAATTTCGCCCAAAGCTGGAGCATCGTGCTTGTCAAGAATCACAGCATCAATGACTTCCGTTGATTGGGTATCCCAATAATTCCAGCGCATATCAATATCTTCAGACGAAACATTTGCAAATAAAGTCACGTTTTTGTTGTAATGCAGGAAATTGTTGCCGTTCATCCGTGATTTCCCCGAAGAATAGTTCACAATGCGCCTTGAGGCTTCGCTTACCGTATTGCCGACAAAGTACACCGACCCGGCTGTGAGCAGGTTGGCAATGGTCAATTGGTTGTCATAGAATGTGTTATTCTCTACAACCAAATGACAGACACGTAACATCGTAATCGCCTCGTCGTTGTTCCAAAACACATTATTCCGAATCACGAGCGAGTCCATGGCGGCCTTAATGCCGTAGGAGGAATAATTGCCGCTACCTGAGGGCAATTCAGAGGAAATCAAGTTGTCAAGAATGAAATTCTTGGCGTTTTTGTCGGTCAATCCGCCGACCGACTCAAAGCTGATGGCGGTTGCCGCGCCTTGGAAGCAATTGCCCGAAATGATGTTGTTTCGGCATTTGTAGCCATAGCCCACATTCGAGACCTCCATATTAATCTGACCTTGGTCGAAAATGCAGTGTGAAATACGGTTGTTTTCGCTGTCGCTCTCGCGCGCCTTCAACTCAATTCCAGAAATGCATTGATAGAAGAAACAACTGTCTATCAAGAAGTTACTGCAATCAATTAGCTCAATGCCCTTGCCTGCGTAATAGTTGTTGAAAGTACAATTGCTAATCACGGCATGGGCGCAGGCGGAAGCGTTCAGCGCCGATAAGGCACCCACTACTTCTACATTCGAGAGTCGCACCGCACCTTCCAATGTGTCGTTCTTCAGCTGTATTCCTGCCCAATCGTGTGAAAACTCATAACAGCGCAAATAAATGGGGTCATTCTTTTGTCCGTCCAAAATGAGACTTCCTCCGTCGATGCGCAAACAAGCCGACTGCCCGAAATACATTACGACACCCGCTTCCGCCACCAATGTGCCTCCTTCAACCACCGTCAGCGACTCGTTCACCAAATAAGAGGAATCGCCACTTAATTTCGGCAGCACAAGCGTTGAGTCAATCTCGCCATTCAAGGGCACATAATGCTGCGCTTTTACCGGTAATCCCACGACCAGCAAAAGCATAAAAAGTAGCCCTATCGTCTTGAGAAATCTCATGGCTTAGAAATAATATGTCAAACCCAGTCTGAAATCCCAAAGATGCATTCCCAAATCGAACGGGAAACCTTCGCGATACAAGGTTCCGTTGGTTTTTCTGAACGTCACCTCAGGCACCAATTCCAACCTGTTCACAACCTTGACGGCTGCACCAATGCCACCATAATAGGAGAACCGGATCGATTCCACTTGGTCGCGGGCAATGGGTGCATGGAACGGTGCTTCCAAATTGTTGTACGAGCCTCCGAAGCCGACCAAAAAACCAGCGGAAGCCCCTGCCTTGATGAACATCCTGAAATGCTCGCGCTTCCAGAAATCGAAGGAGACAAACAAGCCTACACTCAGATAATCAAGACGGTTGAGGTCGCGATAGGAATAATGGGTGGTCTCAAGCGGCACATAGATGGAATCCAAAATGTATTGATAGGTTGTGTCGCCCGAAACGGGATGCACCACATAATAGGTGTCCAACGTGTCGTTTTCGTAATAATCGCCTTCAAGCACTGTCTGCTCGAGCGTGAAACGGTACTTCACAGATCGATAGGAAAGGCTCATGCCCACACTCAACCGCTCGTACTTATAGCCGCCATCCAACCCGAGCGCGAAGGCGGAACTCGGCGTGACATCCATCATGCCATCGTTCATTGGAACCTTACTTTCAAAATCCAGATGGACTAGGTCGTAGGCCACAAAAGGCGCGATGAACCAACCGTTATCCTTGAATTTCGGCCATGGAATCTCCAAGCCTTTATACACTGTCTTATACACCGTATCCGTCTCCACCACGCGGTCCACACGAACAATCGTATCATAACGCATCACGGTTCGGATGATATGCATGGTGTCGAAAAGCCTTACTGTATCAGCGGCTTTATTTATGACAGTGTCAAATTTATGCTCTACAACTTCTTGATTTTGTTCGATTTGAGCCACTGGCTCATCTTTCACAGTTGGTTCCAACAATTGGTTTTTCCGAATCACATATTGCTTACCTACCCGCTTGAAGCCGTAGTCGGTGCCTTTCAGCAAGTCAGACAGCACCTCTTCCACTGATTTATAAGAACAAAAGTATTTCTCGATGCGGATTTTGCTCAGTTCCGCCTTGCTGAATGCGACATTCAACTCATACTCTGCGAAAAGTTTCTCAAGTGCCACATCCAAGCTGCACGATTCTACCGAAAACGAAATCAGCGGATTGATGTTTTGGGAATAAGACTTTATCGACACACAACACAGCAAGAAAAGAAAAAGCAACACTAACCGTTTCCCAAAGTGCCGCGCGCCATTTATTTGTCTATCAACGTTTTTATTCAAGAAATCGCGTTTCATCTACAAAAAATGATGTCGTTACAAGCCGCTAAGGTACAACAAAATCAGGAAACTGCAGCTTCCGCACGATAAAAAAACACGAAAAGGGGAAAACTTAGCGAAGGACGAATCTGTTTTTCGCCGGCTTGGAAACCTTCAAATCAAACACGGTGGCGATGGTTTCCACGACTTCGTCGACAGGATCTTGGTCGGTGAAGCGCACGGTAAGCTTTTCGTTGGCGTAATCGCTCGCCAAGTCGATGTTGATGTCGAAGATGTATTCCAATGTCTCAACAATCACTGAAAGTGAAACGTCATTGAAATCAAGTACGTGGTCGTTGGCCAGTTCCTCATTCTTTACTTCGGCATATGTCATGACCTTCAGCGAGCCGTCGGCAAGGTCATAGACGCCACGCTCGCCCGGCTCAACTTCGACCGATGAAAGCGCATTGCCTTTCTTGTCGACAACCGTCATTCTGACGCTGCCTGAATAGAGGTCTAGCTTGTATTGGTCTGAGGCTCCGTCGGCATCCAACAGGAAGGAAGTTCCCAACACCTCAACATTCATGTTGTTGCAATGAATGACGAAAGGTCGTTCACTATCCTTGGCCACATCAAACAAAGCCGTTCCTTCAAAATCGACCGAACGGAAATCGGATCCAAACTGCTTCGGATAAGTGATTTCTGACTCGCCGTTGAAGCTCACCGAGGTTCCGTCAGGCAGAATATAAGGCGTTTCTGCATTCCAGTCATGCGAAGCCAAAGTAACGTTGGAATTGAACGGTTTCGTCACAAGGAAACCGAGGAACAACGCGACGACGATTGCTGCAGCTGCCGAGGCGACATATCTGATGTTCCGTCTGAGCCAAGGCATCTGAACGACCACCGTTTCGCGGCTTTCTTCTTGCTCAATCTTCGCGTTAACGGAATTCAAAGCCGATTCTACATCAATCGAATCAAGCTCTGGCGTTGGGAAGGAAGTCAAATCCCAAACTTCCTTGAAAGATTCGAATTGCTCCTGATGAGCCTCCGACTCGCCAATCCATGACAACAAGCCATGAGCCTCTTTCTCAGGGCATTGCCCTTCCAAGTAGCTCAGGATTAAATCGTCATAATATGTAGGATTTTTCTGGTTCATCTTTTTTCATCGAATCACTTGTAAGACGTACAACTCTCGTTTTACCCTTAGTCGTTTTTGAAAAATTTTGGATGTTTTTTTTCGCTCAAATAAATTCTTTAAGCCCTTCCCTAAGTTGCTTGATGGCAGCACTCATGTGAGCCTCAACCGTCTTGACCGAAATGCCCAATTTATCTGCGATTTCGGCATATTTGAGTCCATCGAAACGGCTGGCAAGAAACACCTCGCGGCGTTTTTCGGGCATGGTAGCCAACACGGCCTGGTAGGATTGTTCAAGGTTTTTCGACTGCAATTCTTCCGAAGGGTCGACGATTTCCGTTTGCTCGGAATATACCTTCAGGTTGGTTTCGGCGTGAGAGCGCTCCTTATTAATATAAGAAATAGCGCCGTTACGCACCGCGCGAAGCAAATAGGATTCAAAAGAGGAGTTGATGTTGAGTTTCTCGCGTCCCATCCATAGCTTTACAAACAAATCCTGAACAATTTCGGCGGCCACGTCTTCATCGGCAACAAAACGATAGCAAAACCGAACCGACGGTGCATAAAAACGACGGAAAATCTTGTTGAAAGACTCCCTGTCGCCCGACACCATCTGTTCAACCAGAATATTTAATTCGCTATCATTCATTAATTTGAAGGAAATTTGCCGTTTCAATCAGCGGGCAAAAGTACGGATTTTTGCCAAACTGAAAAAGTTTTCATGCAAAAAGACCTAACCGTCATTCCAACACCAACTGTTCCCACCGGATTTTAGGCACAAACTGCACACCGTTTTCATCGCGGTAATAGGCCAATTTCTCGCCAGCATCAACAGGTTGCAGCTTGATTTTCTCATTACCCTTGCCGATGGCGAGGATGAGTAGCGGCTCGTAAGGCAGACTGAAGGCTTCGGTGATTTTTGCTTTGTTGAAGGCTCCAATCATGATGCCATTGAGGCCCATTTCAGTGGCTTTCAGCAACATGCTCTGCGCCGCAATGCCGAGGTCGATGTCTACGAACTTCGTTTCGGGGACGGTGCTGCAAATGATGATGAAAGCCTCGGGCTCAGTACCGGGGAAAGGCAGGTGTAGTTCGGGCAGCAAACCACCTAATTTCATGTTTTGCGTGATGATTTCGGCGCCCGTTTCTTTGGTCACCAACTTGAAACGGAGCACCTGCTGGTTCTTCGCAGAGGCGATTTTAGTGTTTACCGCCACGATGCGTTCCAACATCTCGTATTTTACTACAAAGTCCTGATTATAACCGCGATAGCTGCGGTTTTTCTCCATTAAAGTTTCCACTGAGTTGTGCTTCACCACGGTCTTTTTGGCACCTTTGCCAAAGACCTCTTCATAGCGTTTTTCTAAATATCCGTCGGCCATAATCGTGGATTTATGCGGCGAAAATACAACAAAACCCCTAAACGACAAAACAAATAAGCCATCTTTCAGTTATTTTTCGCTTTGTTATGGTGAAATCTCAAATTAAGAAAAGCCTTCGTTTCAGAGATTTTTGCTATTTTTGCAGACGATTTTAATCGTGATTAAAAACTAAAGAACTAAATCGTAATTGTTATGAAAAAGACTAGCATCTTATTGGCAATCTGTTGCCTCTTGACATTGGCCTCGTGCCAAAAGAAAGGCGCCCCGCAGTTTCTCGGCGACTACAGTTTCAAAACCTCGGGCAGTGTGACAGCCCGCAGCACCTACACACTCAATCATAAGGAGTTCGACATCACCTTGAAGAACGAGATTGGGCAACTTCAAATCTCCTCTTTGGACAAGAAGAACGACAGCGTTGTGGTCGTGATGAATTACATGGATGGCGACGTCATCGTCACTCATGCCTATTGCCATGACAACGAAATCGTACTCAAGAAATTCAAACGCAACGCTTTGAATCTCTCATTCGACGGCAGTTTCGAAATAAAGTGCGAAGTGGACGTTCTGGCTAAGGGCACTATTTACGACGATAACACGCTCATCTTCAACATGATCTACGATGGCGCGGCGGTATTAGGTCCCATTACATACGACCTCTACGGCAACGACATCCGCATGGTGGCTACGAGAAACTAACAACACCATGAAAACCAATCACATCCTTTGGTTTTTGCCTCTCCTCTTGATGGCTTGCACCGACACCGACCCGCAGCAATTGAAGGAAAAGCTTTTGGGCGGTAATACCGAAGAACGCGTCATTCCCGTCGGCATTCTGCCTATTGATTCGGTGAGCAGCATCATTTGTAACACCTATCTGGGGTATTTGGAGGAAGGCCAGTCGGTGGAGATGGCTTTCAAATATGGCGGCACTTTGCAGCAACTCAACGTGAAAGAGGGCAGCACGGTTCGAAAAGGCCAAGTATTGGCTCGCATCAGTTCACCTCAGATGGAAAGCACCCAACGCTCGGCGCAAGCCACGCTTGAACAAGCCCAAGACGCTTACGACCGCCTGAAAAAGGTCCACGACAACGGCAGCCTTCCCGAAATCAAATGGCGTGAGATGGTGACCAACCTCGAAAAAGCCCAAGCCGCCGTCGACCTTGCCAACGCCACTTTGGCCGACAATACGATTGTGGCGCCTTTTAGTGGTACGGTCAGTGCCCTCAATGCCGAATTGGGCGAGAACATCGCCCCCATGAAGCCCATCATGCGCATCATCAATATCAAAGGATTGACGGTGAAAATCACCATTCCGGAAAACGAAATCGCTAAAGTCAAGGTGGGCGATGAAGCGGAAGTCATCATCCCTGCTTTGGATGACTGCCATTACATCGGAAAAGTGACAGAAAAAGGCATGACCGCTTCGTTGCTCACGCATAGCTATCCCGTCAAGGTACTCATCGATCAACCTGACGCAGAACTGGTTCCTGGCATGATCAGCAAGGTGATGCTCAAAGCTGATGTCAGCACTGGCATCATCGTGCCAGCTAACGCAGTGTTAATCAACCAAGAGGGCAAGTTCGTGTGGGTGGAGGAAGAAGGTCGCGCCACACGCCGACAAATCACGCTTTCTGGCTATTCGGGCACGGGCGTCGTCGTCAGCGAAGGCTTGCAGGCAGGTGACAAAGTCATCGTGGAAGGCTATCAAAAAGTGAGTGAAGGGATGAAAGTTGAGTACTGACCCATGAGCAGGCAAAATGTTGATAGAGGCATTATCAGCGGAAGCATCCTCCACCAAAAAATCGTTTGGATTGTGGTGGCTGTTGTTGTTGCTTTCGGCATTTATGCCCTCGTCGACATGAAGAAGGACGAGTTCCCCGCCTTCAGTTATCCGCAGGGCATCGTGGCGGGCGTTTATCCAGGAGCCAATTCGGAAGAAGTGGAAGCCCAGCTCACCAAGCCACTTGAGGAACTTTTGTTTGCCCTGCCCGAAGTAGACCGGAAAAACACCTGGTCCATCACCAAGGAAGGCATCTGCTACATCTATGTGATGCTCGACATGTCGCTGTCCGACAACGCCAAAGTATGGACGAAAATCCGCCAGAAAATCGATGAAGCCAAGACAACGAGTTTTCCGGCGGGCGTGTTGGCCATCGCTGTCATCGATGACTTCGGCAATACTTCCTCGTTGCTTATCGCCATGGAATCGGCCGACAAGACCTACCGCGAAATGCACGAATACACCAACGACCTCACCCATCGCCTGCGCGAAATCCCCGAAATGGGCAACGTCCGCGTGATGGGCGAACAAAACGAGGAAATCGCTGTCACCGTGGACAAAGAGAAGCTGTCGTTCTACGGCATCAGCCCCAACACTTTGATGCTGCACTATACCTCGCAGGGTTTGTTGACCCTCAGCGGAACCATGGAGACCGACGATTTCGACCTGCCGTTGCATATCGAAAACCCAGTGGTTTCGGAGCAGGAACTTGAGGATCAGATTATCTACTCTGATGTATCGGGCAATACCGTGCGTCTGCGCGATGTGGCCACCGTGGAACGCCGTATGGCTCCACCCTCCAAAGTGGTGAATTTCAACGGCGACAACGCATTGATTATCAGCGTTGAAATGCGCAAAGGCTACAATATTGTGGCTTTCGGCAGGAAGGTGGAAAAAGTGCTTTCAGAATTCAGAACCACTTTGCCCGACAGCGTGAAAATGTATCGCATCACTGACCAGCCCAAGGTGGTGCAAAAATCGGTAAGTTCCTTCCTCCGCGACCTGCTCATCTCCATGATTGTGGTCATTGCCGTCATGCTGCTGCTCTTCCCCTTCCGCACGGCACTCATCGCCAGTTCGGGTTTGCCCGTCTGCACTGCCGTCAGCATCGGGTTGATGTATCTCTTTGGAATTGAGCTGAATACCGTTACCCTAGCCGCACTCATCGTCGTGCTTGGCATGATCGTCGACGACTCCATTATTAATATCGACGGTTATATCGACAAGCTGAGCCAAGGCTACAAACCTTTCGATGCCGCCGTGAGCAGCGCTAAGGAGCTATTCATGCCCATGCTCATCGCCACGGGTGCCATCGCCACCATGTTTTTCCCCATGACACGCATCATCACGGGGCCTTTGGGCGACTTCGTGCAGCTCTTCCCTTGGACTGTCTGCTTCTCTCTGATGGCTTCGTTGGCATACGCTATGCTCGTCATTCCTTCGTTGGAAATCATGTTCATCAGGCCGGAGACCGACAGACCCAAACGCAACGGTTTCTTGAAAGCCCAGATGCGGTTTTTTGCCTTCTTGCAAGGCCTTTACGACAAGATGCAAAACCATTGCTTCAAGCACCCGCTTTTCACCATTGGGATGGGCTTGGGTTCCATCGTACTCGGTGTGCTGATGTTCTTGGCCTTGAATGTGCAGATGATGCCTAATGCCGAGCGCGACTGCTTTGCCGTCGAAATCCGTCTGCCTGAAGGCAGTAGCCTCGAAGCCACCACGCGCATCAGCGACTCGCTGCAAAACATGATACTCAACGACAAACGTATCACCTCCGTGACCGCCTTCATCGGCGAGACCGCGCCGCGCTTCCACGTGACCTACGCGCCCAGCATCCCTTCCAAAAATCTTTCTCAACTCATCATCAACACCACCTCTAAACAAGCTACCGAAGCCCTGTTGAAAGAAATGGACGAGAAGTATGCTTATTACTTCAAAGAAGCTCATGTACGTTTACGCCAGATTGATTATCAAGCCGTTACAACACCCGTTGAGATTATTGTCTATGGTGACGACTACACAAAAACCGCTCCTGTGGCGCAGCAAATCAAGGATTATATGCGCACTTTGGACAAGGAGCTGCGCTGGGTTCACAGCGATCATGATGAGTTTCTGCCTTCGGTGAAGGTGACCATGAAACCCGAGGAATGTGCCCGTTTGGGTATCACCAAGGGCTTTCTTTCTCTTGACTTGGCCACAAGTCTTAACGGACAGCCTTTGACCACGATTTGGGAGGGCGACCGAAGCGTTCCCGTCAGGCTGTATTCCAAGGTGAATTACGACCCGAACGATTATGAATCGATTCAAAACCAGATGATTCCAACCTCTGTGCCTGGCACCAATGTACCGCTGCGCCAAGTAGCCGACATCAGTCCCGACTGGCATCCCGCCAAGTTGGTACACTATAATGGCAAAAACGCCATCACCGTGGCCGCCGACATGAAGTTTTGGAAGTCGCAGACCGCGAGCATAAAGAAAGTGCAACACTACATTGACACGGAAGTGCGGCCCAACATGCCCGAAGGCGTGAACATCGAGTATGGCGGGCTGACATCACTGAACACGATAGTCATTCCACAGATTCTGAAGAGTTTGGTGGCTGCTATTTTGGTATTGCTTGCCTTCCTTGTGGCCTATTTCAAGAAAATGAGCCTTGCCGTGCTCACCTTGGGTTCTAGCGCGTTGTGCATGTTTGGCGCCTTCTTCGGCGAGTGGCTGTTCGGCTTGGATTTCGGCATGACCTCTGTCTTGGGTATTGTCAGCCTCATCGGCATCATTGTGCGCAATGGCATCGTGATGTACGAATACGCCGAGACCCTCCGCGTCGACGAAGGCTTGCCTGCCAAAGAAGCTGCCATGAAGGCTGGCAGCCGCCGCATGAGACCCATTTTCCTCACCTCGGCCACCACCGCCCTCGGCGTTTTGCCCATGATCATCACCCGCAACCCGCTTTGGATGCCAATGGGCGTGGTCATCTGCTTCGGCGTGGTGCTTTCGATGGTCATTATCCTCGCTGTGATGCCGGTAATGTATTGGTTGATATTTAGCAGAAGTAAATAATATGTGTGGGTTTTGAGAGTTTTGTGATAAATACACAGTGCCATGAGAAAAATCATTATCATAATTTGTTCACTATTGTTCATGTTCCCATTGTTTGCTCAGGAACCACTCAACCTTTCCGTGCAAGACTGCATTGACATGGCCTTGGAGAACAATGTCGAACTGAAAAACAGCCAAATGGAAATTGACAAGGCGAGGGCAACGAAAAATGAAGCCCGGGCCGAATACTTCCCCACCGTGGCGGCGCAAGCCTTTGCCTTCGATGCCAATAAACCCATGATTTCTTTCGGTATCGAGGATGTTGACAACGCTCAACTGCGGCAAATCCTGTACGACCTTTACGCCCAATTTGGACAACAACTCGGTTTGAAGAAGGAGTATTCCTACATACAAAATGGTGTGGTGCTCGATGCGACGGTCACCGAGCCAATTTATGTCGGCGGGCGCATCCGCAACGGGAACAAGTTGGCCCAATTGGGCATAGATGCCGCCGAAACCCAGGCAAAGGTGAAGGAAGACGAAGTACGGTTGCAAACAGAAACCCTCTATTGGCAAATCGTCTCCTTGCAGGAAAAAGTGGCCACTCTTGACCAACTCGACCGTCTTTTGGACACCTTGGACAAAGACCTTAGCGGTGCCATCGAGGCGGGTTTGGCCATGCCCACTGACCAATACAAACTTCGCGTGAAGCAAAATGAAAGCCAGCTCAACCGCAAGAAACTCACCGACGGCATCACCTTGCTCAAGATGGTTTTGGCACAACATATCGGCGCGGAAGACTGGCAGACCATGGCACTGACCGACACCTTGGGCTTGGAAACCGAGCCTACCGCCTATTACCAGGTGGCCGCCGATGCCGTATCTGCACGCAATGAAAGCCACCTTTTGAACCTCTCCCTGAAAGCTGAAGACCTGAAAAAGAAAATGACCCTCGGCGAAGCCTTGCCCTCGCTGTTGGTGGGCGGTAGTGCAAGTTACCACACCGTTTATGAGCATCCAAAAAGCAACGCCATGGTCTTTGCCGTGCTGCAAGTGCCCATCACCGACTGGCACAAAACCTCAATCAAACTGAAGAAACACGACATAGATACCCAAATAGCAGAAAACAAGCGCTTCGACCTCACTGAGAAGATGGAATTGCAGACCAATCAGGCGTGGTTCAACCTTGAGCAGAGCTGGCTGCGCATCAGTATGGCGCAAACCGCGCTGAAAGACGCCGAGGCCAACCTGAAAGTCACGGAGGACTATTACGAGGCTGGATTGGTGGCACTCTCCGACGTTCTCGAAGCCCAGACCCTGCTCAAGCAGAGCTGCGATGAACTCACTGACAGCCGCGTAGAGTATCGGATTAATTTAATGACCTATAGACAACTGACAAAATAGCCCAAACCACTATGAAAAAGCTTTTTTTTCTATTTCTTTTTCTCGCCACGGCGGCTTTCGCCCAGGCGCAAGTCAGCAAAATGCTCGGCGAGTGGAACACCTTCGACGACAAGACAGGCGACATGCGCTGCTCCGTCAGAATCTATGAGGAAAATGGCACTTATCAGGCTGTAGTCGTCTTGATTTACGAGAAAGACGCCAATGGCAAGTACCATGTGATGAAAGAGCCTTATCCGAAAGAATATGAGGGCGCTGTCGGCACCAAGCTTTTCAGGGAGATGCACGTCCATAAGGACCATCTGAAAGGCAAAGTCTACGACCCCGAGTGCCAAAAAACCTACTTCGGGAAGGTGACTTACAATGCCAAGACCGACGAGCTCATCCTTCGTGGCTCGTTGGACAAGGCCGGGGTATTGGGCCGCTCACAAACCTGGCAACGGAAGAAATAACCGCCGTTTCGCCATTTGTTTGGGGATTTTCCGTACTTTTGCGGCATGAAAAAACGCCTGTTGCAAATCGGCTCCTTTTTGATGGCCCTCGCGGTGCTGTTCGTTTCGGTCGGGTGGGATGTGAAGTTCCACTATTGTACTGAAGACCATCACCTTACGGGCAGTTTCGTTAATGCAGCCTCGGAATGCGTGCATTGTATGGGGCATCATCATGGGCACGAGGAAGCGGAAGAAAACTTGCCTCACGATGTTGTCCAGTTCAGCGCCAAGTGCTGCTGCGAGGACTTCGACAGCAAGATCCAGTTCACCGACAACTACGTTTTTTCGCCCGACAAACACCTGATTGTCAGCCTGCAATCCTTCCTTTTGCCCCACCTCGACTTGACTGAATTGTGCGCCCAAACCAGCGTGGTTTTCAGCAACCATTCCCCGAGGAAAACGCTCAAGTTCCTTTCCGGGCGGGAGCGGATTGTGTTCTTTTCTTCGCTGAAGCTTAATCCTTTGGTTTTCTGAGACATTTAACTCAATTTGTGCATTATTTCGGCTGCCACAATGTGACAGCCCTACCATTGCGGACACACGCAGTGTGTCCTACAAACGAATCTTGAATCTTTAAATTTTAAATTTGAATCTTATGAAAACCAACAAAATAACCCTAATCATCTTTTTATTATTGGCCTTCACCACGGGCACGTTTGCCCAGGGCTTCATCGAAGGCACCGTTTACGAGGAAAACAACGGCGTACGAACCCCGTTGCCGGGCGTGAACGTGTATTGGAAAATCGTCAACGAAGGCACCGTGACCGATGCCAACGGACACTACAAAATCCCGCTGCACGAGCGCATCGGCTGCCTTGTGTTCAGCTGCATCAGCTACGAGAACGACACCGTTCACCACATGGTGGAACCAGCCCATTATGACCACGTTTTCAACACCGCTCACATGCTGAATGAGGTGGAAATCAAAGCACGCGAGAAGGCGTCCTACATCAACACCATCAAGCCGATAGCCGTGCAGGAAATCACCTCAGAGGGTTTGCGCCGCGCGGCATGTTGCAGCCTCGCCGAGAGCTTCGAGACCAACGCCTCGGTGGACGTATCTTACAGCGACGCTGTCACGGGAGCGAAACAAATCGAACTTTTAGGCTTGAGCGGCCTCTACACCCAAATGATGGCCGAAAACATGCCCAATTTCCGTGGTCTGGCCTCGGCTTTTGGCTTAAATTACGTCCCTGGCACTTGGATGAACGGTATCCAGATTTCTAAGGGAACCTCCTCTGTCAGAAATGGTTACGAATCCATCAGCGGACAGATTAATGTCGATTACAAGCGCCCCGAAGCAGGAGAGAGCGAGAAGCTGTTTCTCAACCTTTACGGCAACACGATGACCATGACAGAACTCAACTTCAACACGCGCTGGAACGTAGGCAAGCACGGCAGCATGATGGTGCTCGGTCATGCCAACCACAATTTCATGTCGATGGACGACAACGGTGACGGCTTCATGGACGACCCGATGGTGACGCAAGGCAACTTGTTTATGCGCTACAACTACGCCAAGGACTGGTTTGAAGGCATGTGGGGCGCAAAAGCACTGAGTGAGCGGCGCTTCGGCGGCATGATGCACCACAACACTGCCGGCGATTCCGATAATATGCACTTCCTCATCAACACGACGCGTTATGAGGCTTTCTCCAAGACAGGTTTCATTTTTGACCGCGACGACACCAGCCTCGGTCTGCAACAGCAATTTGTTTACCATGATTTGAAATCTGTCTATTTTGGCAGGACCGACTACGAAGCCAACCAGCTTTCCTATTACGCCAACCTCCTTTTTGATTCCTATCTGGTGAACGTGCACCATAAATACTCCGTTGGCGCAAGTTATTCCTACGACAAATACAATGAAAGCCTGAATGACAGCACTTTCCGTCGCATTGAGCATGTGCCTGGAGTGTTTGCCGAGTATGTCTTCAACGACGACCACCATTGGAGCGTGATTGCAGGCTTCCGTGCCGACTACAACTCCTATTACAAAAAAATGCTCTACACGCCGCGCTTGCATGTGCGCTTCAAGACCCATGATGAGTTTGCGATAAGGGCATCGGCGGGCAAGGGTTACCGCTCACCCAACGTGTTGGCCGAAAATTCCACGATGTTTGCCTCGGCACGACAAATCGTTTTTGTGGACACGCCCAAGATGGAAGAGGCATGGAACTACGGCATCAACCTGACCAAAGGCATTGATATCGGCTGGCGCGAACTGACCATTTCTGCCGACTTCTACCGCACCGATTTCGTCAACCAAATCGTTCTCGACCGCGATGCCGATGCGCATCAAGTCCGCATCTACAATCTCGACGGGAAATCCTACTCCAACAGTGCCCAAATCGAGGCCAACTGCGAGATTTTCAGGGACTTCGACCTGACCTTAGCCTTCCGCTACAACGACGTGAAAATGACCATCAACGACACCTTGATGGAGAAGCCTTTCGTGAACCGTTACAAGGGCTTGGTGACGATGTCCTACGCCCCCGGCACCTGGCAGTTCGACTTCACCACACAGTTCAACGCCGACAGCCGCGTGCCCAACCTGAGCGGCAACAAAACCGCCGTGGAACACGGGCAGGACATCCGTCGCTCGCCGTTCTATGTCATCATGAACGCACAGATTACCAAAAAGTTAGGAAAGTGCTGGGAAATCTATGTCGGCGGCGAAAACTTGACCAACTACACCCAAAAATACCCCATCATCTCAGCAGAAAACCCCACCAGTGAGGATTTCGACGCCTCCATGGTTTGGGGACCGTTAAGCGGCATTCGGGCCTATTTGGGCGTGAGGTTCTCGGTAAAGTAAAAAAATGTGTAATTTTGCAGTCCAAAACCTCATCAAGATGAAAAAGCTCCTTTTCCTTTGCACCATGGCCCTGCTGATGGTGGCCTGCGGACAGAAAGACAATAAGAATCAAGAAGATACCAAAAAAGAAGAAAAAGTCTTCAATCCTCCCATGGTACCCGTAGCACCCATGACGCAGGTGCCGCCCTCGTCTACTGGCGTTTCGCTTGGTTCCGACCTGTCATCGGCCAACTCCAATGGTACAGTGCTGAAAATCGAGGAAGGCAAGCCATTGGACCTCAGTCAGTTGATGGGCGAACGCAAAAGCTTAGGAGACCAAGCCGCCGAGCGCATCGACTCTATCCGCTATTTTGCCGAGCAAGGCAAGGCCGACTACCAATATCTTTACGGAGCCTGTTTCGAAAATGGCTGGGGTGTTGATGAAGACGACGCGCAAGCTTTCGTGTGGTACAAGAAAGCCGCTGACCAAAACCAAAAGGCCTCTTACAACAGCCTTGGCAACTTCTATCGCATGGGAAAAGGCGTGAAGCCCGATGCCAACGAAGCCTTCAAATGGTTTAAGCTGGGTGCCGAAGCCGACGACGCGCAAGCCATGCTCAACCTTGGCAACTGCTACTATTTCGGCATGGGCACGGAGAAAGACCTTGACGAAGCCGTGAAATGGTGGCAGCAATCGGCCAACGGCGGCAACGCCTACGCCCAGGCCCAAATGGGCGATTGCTATCTATACGGCATGGGGGTGGAAAAAGACGTTGAGAAGGCCGTTGAATATCTTACCCAAGCCGCCGACCACAACGTCCCTGGGGCGCAGTACCGCCTCGGCGTAATGTATTACTCAGGTCAGGGTGTGAAGCAAGACCTTACCTATAGCAAGTTGTTGCTGACCAAAGCCCGCGACGGCGGCATGAGGGAGGCTCAGGACTTTCTCGACAAGAATTTTAAGGATTGAACTGCCTACCGTTTCAGCTACACGACGCTGAAGTACAGTCCCTTCTCCTCCAGCTCCAAGCAATAAGCCCCACGGTAATCACCGCGCTCGCTGCGATAATCCAGATGTTGTGCGTCTCCCCGAAATGGTCCACGTCAACGTTGATGATGCCGACGTTGTTGAGGTAATACAGCGTCACAAGACAGCCATTGTTGATGAAATGCATGGCAATGCTTGTCCACAACGAGTTGGTAACATAGAACATGTAACCCAACAAAATACCAAGGAACATCCGCGGCAGGAAGCCGAAAAACTGAAAATGGATGAAGGAGAAGATGGCCGCCGAAAGGAGAATGGCAAGATGGGGGTTCATTTTCCGCGTCAGCGACTGCTGCAACACGCCCCGAAAAGTCATCTCCTCGCCAACGGCAGGAATCAACGCCAAGATGAGCAAATTAAGAAGAAAACCGCCGATAGTACTGACGTTCGCCATCCTCTCGACAGCGGCTTGGGCGGTCTCTTCCAAGGTCCTCATCCATTCCTCAAGCGGTTCGAAAACACCGCCCAGGCTCATGCTTTCATTCCAAGTAGTCAGTGTGGTGGTGAAAGGAATGGAGACAAAAATCAAGGCTACACCGATGAGGAAGAGCCATCGTGGCGGGCTTAGCCGCCGGAAGCCCAAAGCCTGCATCGGGAACGCTTTGCGCGTGATGCAATAATACACGATGGGCGGCACGACAAACATCATGATGGAGCTGATGCCTTGCCCGATTTTCATGCCCGTGTCGCCGGAAAACATGAACAGAGCAGACAGCGCGATACCTATTAGGCTGCTAATCAGTAAAATGACGAGAAACAAAAAGACCCTCATTCCCGTGGACTGCTTGAGGTTTTCTGTGAACAAATTGTCTTTCATGCGTTGTGATTTTGCGGCAAAGATACGTTTTTTGTACTTTTGCAGCGTAATTTGAGCCATGTATAAAATTGCCCACTTGGAATTTGAGCATTATCCGCTCCTGCTGGCCCCAATGGAAGATGTGTCGGACCCGCCCTTCCGTTATGTCTGCAAGCTCTTTGGCGCCGATGTGGTCTATTCCGAGTTCATCTCCGCCGACGGCCTCATCCGCGATTCGGTAAAAAGCATAAAGAAGCTTGATTTCGAGGAGTTTGAGCGGCCTGTGGGTATCCAGATTTTCGGCAATGCCGTCGGACCGATGGTGGAGGCAGCACGTTATGCCGAGACTGCCCACCCCGACCTTATCGACATCAATTTTGGCTGTCCAGTAAAGAAAGTGGCTTCGAAGGGAGCTGGTTCAGGCATTATGAACGACATTCCCAAGATGGTGGCCATCACCAAGGCCGTGGTGGAAGCCGTGAAGACGCCCGTGACGGTGAAGACGCGCCTCGGCTACGATGACGAGCACCGCGACATCGTGGATATCGCCGAGCGTTTGCAAGATGTGGGCATCGCCGCGCTCACCATCCACGGACGCTTGCGCACCACCAAATACAGCGAGCCCGCCGACTGGACGCTCATCGGCGCGGTGAAAAACAACCCAAGGATGCACATCCCCATCATCGGCAACGGCGACGTGGTGGACGGCCCTTCGGCCAAGCATTTCAAGGACGCCTATGGCGTGGACGGCTTGATGATTGGTCGGGCCTCATATGGTAATCCATGGATTTTCAGACAGATACGGCACTATTTGGAAACGGGAAAGGAATTGCCACTGCCCGATGTGGCCGAAAGGGTGAGCATCAGTAAAATCCAGTTGGAGCGTTCCATCGAATGGAAAGGTGAGCACATTGCCCTACTTGAAATCCGTAAGCATTGGACCTCGTATTTCAAAGGCTTGCCGAATTTCAAACCATTCAAAATGAGGCTGATGGAGACATTGTCTGTGGAGGAAGTCTTTGGCATTTTGGATGAGCTTCTTGATTATTATGGCTCTTAAGCCACTCAATGCCCGACAAACTCCACGCCAAGGTCCTTGCAAACCGTTTGAGCTGCGGTGCGGCCACTTTGGGCTGCAGGGGGAAGACCGCCGGAATAAGTTGTCCGTTGCCCCGTGAAGTACAGGCCTTCCCGATAACGAATAGGCGCGTGATACAACCGATGGAAAGGCAGCCAGTCCGTCATATAACTGCCTTCAAAGGTGCTGCTATAGCGCTCGTAGGTAAGGGGCGTGGCCAAGTCTGTCACCGCGACAGCCCCCTTAATCTCGGGTATCACCTCCCCTATTGCCTCCACAAAGTTGTCCACGACCTCTTTCTTCTTGGCTGCATAACTGCCCTCTTCTTTGGCTGCTTTCCAATAGGCGTATGTCGGGCCATGCAACAGACACGTGAGAACGCTACATCCCTCTGGAGCATAGCCGTTTTCTGTAGCATAGTTGTTCACGATGATCGTTTCGTACGTGCGTCCGGCGACTTTCAGCGGTCGAGGAAGCACAATCTGCATGGAACGGGGCCAAGAAGACAGGTCAGCCTCGACCCCAAGACCCAAAAACATGCACTGGGTCGTCCTGAGTCCGTTTCGCATCTTCTTTGCCCAGCCATCCTGAAGTGGCTCTTTGAAAAGAGTGTCGATGGCACTTCGGGCATCGGCCGAAACGACTACGGCATCCGCCGTAAGCACCTCTTTCCCAACCCGGGCCGACCAATTCTTCCCTTCACGAAAAACCTCCTCCACAGGAGTTCGATATCGGATTTCGCCGCCCAAACTCAGGAATGTTTCAGCCATATTCAACGCCATTTTCAGGGAACCGCCTTGGGGATAGCCGCTGTCGCCCACATGAAACGTGCCGAGGGTATAGATGAATGAAAGTGCGTTGATGTCAGGTTCAACGACCGCGGCCAGGAGCGCCCTAATGCGAGGGTTCTTGAACCTTTTGGCATATTGGCGCGCCGACTGTGCCATGAGGAAAGGCGTGACGAGGACGGCGGGCAACATTTTGACATACTCACTGATAGAGAATGGTTTAGGATGTCGAACTCTTAGGCCGCTTAAGTCGCTGATGGGCTGGTGAAAATTGTTGAAACAAGCCAAATGAAAGCGAAGGCTCCACAAGGCTATCCTGTCCCTAAAGCCTGTTATTTCCAACCCGTGCAAGTCGCGAAACAGAGGCATTGTGCCTTCTTTGTCCACCAAGGTGTAAATAGGATCTTTGAAATAGACGGAGGTATCTTCTTTCAGCGCACCTGTCTCCAACCAAATCTGGTGCAAGGGGATCTCCTTTTTGGCACCAATAAGCCAGTGGACACCGCCCTCAAAAGTGTAGCCATTCCGTTTCCAACTGGTGGAAACCCCTCCCGGGCCAGCAGCCTTTTCCAAGATGAGGGTCTGAATGCCAGAGCGTTGTAGATAGACAGCGACAGTGAGTCCAGAGATGCCCGCGCCAATCACAACGGCTTTTTTGGTTAATACTTTGCTCATTTCTTGCTCATTTCAAACACTACCGCATGAGGCATTTCAAACGAGTTCGGGAAGTCGATGCGGTAGCGGCCATCGGCTTCTCTGCTTAGGGAGGCTTTCTTTTTGCTGCCCAAAACCTTGATTTTTCCTGTTTTGAGGTTAGCGGACGTCTCGTCCGCAGGAAAATCAAACCAATACGTTTCTGGCACGGGATTTTCCTGTTCGTCCAAGAGGAAAATGCCATAGACTTTGTCGCCTTTCTGTGTGAAGCGGAACTTGCCGTAGCAGAACGGGTAAATCGGGCGTGTGCCATAAATCGCCTCGCCGTTCACCCGCATCCATTCGCCGATTTCCTTCATGCGGAGCAGGGCGGTGTCGGGCAGGTTGCCATCGGCATCGGGACCGACGTTAAGAAGGAAGTTGCCGCCCTTGGCCACGATGTCGCAAAGCAAATGGATGAGCTTGTTGGTGCTTTTGTATTTGTCGGTGGAGACATACGACCACGAGTCGCCCATCGACATGCAAGTTTCCCAAGGGTAGGGCAAGAGCGAGTCAGGCACTTGTTGTTCGGGCGTTTGGTAGTTCTCGTATTTGCCGCCCACGGAGCGGTCCACGATGATGAGGTCGGGGTTGTTTTCGCGGGCGATGTTGGCCACTTCTTCCATATTAATATCTTGGATGTAGCCTTGACAGCCCAACCACGGGCGGGTTTCCTCGTTCACGCTCCATTCGGGGCGCACCCAGCCGCCGTCTAACCAGAGGATGTCGATGTCGCCGTAATTATGGGTGATTTCGCGTATCTGTCTATGGGTGAATTGCTTGTATTTCTCAAAACGCTCAGGCATGACTGTCGGGTCGTAGTTGACGTTGCGGTCGGGGGTGGCCCATTCGTGCGCCCAATAGTCATCGCAGTGCCAGTCGGGTTTGGAGAAGTAGAGTCCCGTCCAGAAGCCCTTTTCGCGGAAGGCTTTCACCACCTCGCCGGTGATGTCGGCCTTGGGGTTTTTTGAGAACGGGCAGCTCGCATCGACGGCGGAGTAGGAGGTCTCCTTGGTGTCGAAGAGGCAGAAGCCGTCGTGGTGTTTCGTGGTGAAGACCATATACTTCATGCCCGCGTTTTGGGCGGCTTCGGCCCATTTTTCGGGGTTGAAGTTTTTGGGGTTAAAGGTCTTGTTAAGGTTTTGGTAATCAGTTTTGTACTTGTAATAATCCGCACCATTACGGTTGATCCAGGGTTCGTTGCAGATCGACCACGATTCCACCACTTCCCATTGAGAGTAAATGCCCCAGTGCATCATGAAGCCAAACTTCAAATCTTGCCACTGGCTGATGCGGTTGGTGATAATGGGGTCGGTTTCGGGTTGTTGGTCAGCGGTTTGGGCGAAGGCCATGACAGAAGCAAGGCAAAGGATAAAGGAAAAGAGGCGTTTTTTCATATTGGTTCGTTTTGTTGGGCAAAAATATGAAAAAATGTGGTGTTTTGGCAAATTTGGTGTACTTTTGCGAAATAATTGGGAAAATAGTCGCTTATGAACGCATTGGAACTAAAGAATATGATTGCCTTGGGTGAGACCAGCCGGGTTCAGTTCAAGGAAGTAATGGACAGTGAACCCGCTATAGCCGCCGAGATGATTGCTATGTCGAATGCCAAAGGAGGTGTCATCATTTTTGGCGTGAAGGACAAGACGGGCGAAATCGTGGGTCTTGACTACGGCCAATTGCAGAAGATTGGCAATAGGATAGCGACCCTTGCGACCGATGCCATCAAACCCCAGATTTTTGTGACGACTGAGGCTCTTTCTTTGGATACCAACGAAGGCAGCCGCAATGTTTTGGTCGTACAAGTCGAGGAAGGTTTTGCGAAACCTTATAAGGATAATAACGGAACAATTTGGGTGAAACAGGGGAGCGACAAACGCAAGCTGACCGACAACAACGAGCTTTTCCGATTGTTCCAGCAGAACGGCATTGTTTATATGGATGAAATCATTGTGCCTTGCACCTCGGTCGACGACATCGACAAGGAAAAGGTTGCTCAGTATCTTGCCAAAATCGGTGACGAAGAGGCGGTGCAAACCGAAACGTTGTACCAAAACCTTAACATTCTGAGAAATGGTGCCTTAACTTTGGGTGGATTGCTGTTTTTTGCGAAAAAGCCCCAACGCTTCCGCCCCGCGTTCTGCATCAAGGCGGTGTCGTTTTTCGGGAATGACATGGCTTTGACCGAGTATCGCGACAGTGAAGATATAGAAGGAACGATCCCGCAAATGTTCCAAAAGGCTATGTCGTTCTTTACGCGAAATTTGCATCACGTTCAGGCGGGCCAGTCGTTCAACTCGGTTGGCATCCTTGAGATTTCGCCCATCGCTCTCGAAGAATTGTTGCAAAACGCCCTGACGCACCGCGATTTTTCAAAAAACAGCCCAATTCGTCTTTTCATTTTCGACAACCGTGTCGAGATTATCAGTCCGGGTGCCTTGCCTAACAGCCAAACGGTTGAAGCCATCAGGTTGGGTAATGCCGTCGTGCGTAACAACTTGGTTAACACATTCGCTTCCAAACTGATGAAATACAGGGGCACGGGCACGGGTATCCGTAGGGCCATCAAGGAGCAACCCAATGTGGAGTTTTTCAACGATGTGTCGGGCGAGCAGTTCACTGTGACCATCCCAAGAACCTGAGCAATTACATAACACCACAATTTATGAACCGGAAATGGATTAGCGAATTGGTTGAGCCAGGGGAAGCGGGTACGCTCTCCCAAGTCTATGACTGTCTGATGTTTGTGGCGATAGTCGTGGGTACGGTGCCCTTGCTGTTCAGGGACTACCGGCCGCTGTTCCTGTATTTTGACATCTTTTCAGCTGTCGTCTATATGGCTGACTATATCCTTCGCTGGATGACTTGCGACCTGCGCTCCGATAAGCCGAAATGGAAGGTATTTCTCCTCTATCCGTTCACACCAATGGCCATTTTGGACCTCCTTTCCATCCTGCCCACCTTCGAGCTGGTCTCGTCATCCTACAAGCTGGCGAAGTCGGCGCGCCTGCTCAAGATATTCCGCTTCTCAAAGATAGTCCGTTACATCGATGCATTGGAGATATTCATCACGGTGATCAAGAAGCAGTGGAAGCTCCTGCTGGCTGTTATGCTTGTGGCCTTGTTCGACATCTTCATCACTGCCATCATCATCTTCCAGTCGGAGCAAGAGATAGACCCTGTCACTGGGGAGAATGTCTTCAAGACCTTCTATGACGCCTTCTATTGGGCGGCAATCACGCTGACCACCGTGGGTTATGGCGATTTGCATCCCGTGTCCGACGTGGGCAAGACGCTCAGTATCATTTCCTCGTTGGTCGGGATTGGCGTCATTGCCATGCCGTCAAGTATCATCACTGCTGGCTACATGCAGGAATTGAACCGACGATTGAAGGAGGAAGAAGAAGCGGAAAAGGAAAAAGATGTTTCGTGACGGCAATCGTCATAGTTGTCGCGAGCAACGGCCACGGCGAAATGCCCTTAGCAAAAAACCATTATTTTTCACCGTCAAAAATCACCATTAAAGTTTAAAGCCGATGGATTTCAGACATATACCTACCAATTTTATACTTTATATCACGCTCTACGGCGGAGTCACGATAGCATCGCTTATCGCCTGCCTCTACATTTGCCTGCGCAAAGGCAACGCCTTCAAGCCCGACGTTTCGCCGCCGTTGCGACTGCGCCGTTGGATTTCGGCTTTATTTGCCATGTTGTTTTTTGGCCATATTTGGTGGCTTCTTTGCTACATCTATTCCGATTCGACCAGTTCGGTGAGTTTTGTGTTGGCGGCCATGTTCGATTTTGTGGCGTTGCTGACCACTATCCCTGGCACGCTGCTCGCCATGCTCCAAGACCGCAAGCGGCCCGTTTGGCCTATCCTATTGGCAACGATACCATTAGTGGCATTGGGGGTGCTTTATATCATCAATCCCAACAATCGTTTCACAAGCATCGCCGTCGCATACTTTATGTTGGTTTACTTGCTCTTTACCCTTTATATGGTGTTTGCCATCAGGCAATATGGGCGGTGGCTGCGCGACAATTACGCCGACTTGGAGAACAAGGAGGTATGGCTGAGCCATTTGCTGATCATCGTCGTCTTTCTGTTGATTATCTTCTATAGGTTTGTTGGCGACAACATCACCATCAGCTTTATCGTGCAAGCCGTCGAAATCCCGCTTTTCGGATTCCTGCTGTGGCGCATCGAGACGCTGCCACAACTGGAGAGCGCAACGACAGAACAACCAGAACAATTGGAGCAACCAGAACAATTGGAACCAGAGACACAACAAGCGCATCAGACAGTGGACATCCCTTCCAACATCGAACAACTTTTGGAAGAGCATTGCGTGCGCACGAAGCTATACTTGCAGCACGACCTTACCCTGCTCCGACTCGCACAAGCCATTGGCACCAACCGCTTCTATCTCAGCCAGTATTTCACTCAACAGGGCATCCATTACAACACCTATATCAACAACCTGCGCATCGACCACTTCGTGAATCTCTGTCGCGAGGCTACCGCTGCCGGGAAGCCCTTCACGGCCCAGCAACTCGCCAACGAGAGCGGCTACCGCAGCTACAGCACTTTCAGCCTCGCTTTCAAGCAGCGCATGGGGCAAACCGTGACCGCTTGGATGCACGAAACGGCCCAGTAAGCAACGTCCCGACTTTCAAAATCTGCAAAAAACACAGTTTCAAAATCTGCAATTTTTGCAAAATCTACAAAACTTATTTCAAAATTCGCAAAATCTGATGCCGTAGGCATTCAGGCGGCTTCGCGCTTGGGGAAGTTTGCCTACTTTTGCATTTTTTTCAGCGAAATAGGTTTTAAAATAAAGCAAACAAAATCACAAAACGATGACAAAAACAACAGCAACAATCGCAATTCTCCTTGGGCTGACCCTCGGCGCGTCGGCACAAAGCAACAGCGGTCTTTTCGGCCGCGGTCCGGTAATGGAAGAAAATGACCGCAACACTCCCAACGGCGGCCTCATCAACCTGCCCGGCTCGCACGGCTCCACCAACGATGCCGACGTACCCTTGGGCGGAGGCATTGCCCTGCTTACCGGCCTTGGCGCGGCCTACTTAGTGGCCAAAAAGCGCAAAAACACCAAGCGCGGCGCCATGATGGCGCTCCTCGCCCTGCTCGCCTTCGGGCCGACGGCTTGGGCACAGAACAACTGGGATGAAGTCTATGCAATGACGCAGACCACCTCGGCAGACTGGACAGCCCTTGCAGGCTCCACTACGGGACAGACGCTCGGCAGTGTGGGTAACACGACGTACTATTACGCCAATTCGAACCTCAGTTTCACCAACAGCAACGTTGGCGGCAGCGGCCTTAAAATTCAGGGCACGGTGTATCTCTACGTGCCTGAGGGCGTGACCCTCACCTGCACGGGCGCCAACGCCAACGGACAGATTGGCGCCGGCGCGGGCATCGAGCTGGCCTCAGGCAACACCCTCTATCTCCTCGGCGGCGGCACGGTGAATGCCACAGGCGGCAACGCTGCCAATGGCGGCAGCGGCGGCACAGGCGGTGACGCAACAGGATCTAATGGTGATTGGACCCAAACAGGTGCGGGTGGCACTGGTGGCACTGGTGGCGGCGGCGCCGGTGCAGGCATCGGCACACGCGGTGGTGCTGGCGGCAGCGGCGGTAGCGGCGGTGCTGGCTATATGTATAATAACGGTGCACAGGATGATGCGCAAAATGGAACCCATGGTTCTGCAGGTAGTGCCGGTTCTACCGCTGGCGCGATGGGCAATCTCTATTGGCTCCAGTCTTTCGTCAATATGACTGCCACGGGCGGCAGCCAAGGAACAAGCGGTGGTAGTGGCGGTCAGCGTGGCCGTGGCTATGCATACGATGGATATAGTTATAACGTTTCTGTAGCCGGTGGCGGCGGAGGTGGCGGCGGAGGCTTCGGCGGTGCAGCCAGCAACATCGGTACCGGTGGCCCCGGCGGCGGTGGCGGCGGCGGCGGAGCCGGCGGCGCACAGGATTGGAGGTCCAACTCTAGCGGTGGAGTTTATGAAGTAACTGCCTACGGAGGCCATGGTGGTCAAAATGCTAATGGTGAATATGCTACCGATGGTACAGAAGCTGCCACTAATGCTACTGCGCAAAGCCAAGGCTGGGTCTATGTCGATAACGGCAGCTTTGATAGTGATGACTGGCATGGTGTAAGTGGTGATTGTTCTTTTGGCTCTGGCGGCAACGGCGGCGCCAAAGGCGGCAACACAACCGCTGGCACTACCAACTATACAATATATTCTGACGTTGAAGTTTCGTCACGCATCAACGTTTACGGCACCATGGTGCTGAACCTCGGCGAAGGTGCCACCCTCCATGCTCCCAAAGGCATCGATGTGAGCATAGGCAATAGCCTGATAATCAACGGCTCGGGCACACTGACCATCGACGGCTGCGACAGTGGTAATGCGGGTATCGGTGCCAAGAATGTGGGCACGCTCACCATCAATGGCGGTATCATCAACGTAAGAGGCGGAGAATATGGAGCAGGCATCGGTGGCAACGCATTTAACGATGGTGGCGGCACCATCACCATCAATGGCGGCATCGTGAATGCCAATGGTGGTGATGACGCCGCCGGCATAGGCGGCGGTATATGCGGCGGCACCTATAACTATGGACATGGAACAGGCATGTGTGGCAACGTTTACATCTATGGCGGCCAAGTGACGGCCGTTGGTGGATCTTTGGCTGCAGGCATTGGCCCGGGTGTGTGTACTTTTATTAGTTTTTACGCCCCAACTAGCGGCAATCTCACCATCGGCTGGACCAATCCTGAAGATTTCCTCTATAGCAGTGGTTTCTACTCTCAAAACGGCAATTACAATGAAACATTGAGCGACATCAGCTTTGTCGAAGGCAAGCAATTTATCATCGAGGGCCTTGGCGAGATTGCCAATCCATCCCTCCCCACCAACTTCGGCTCCAGGAAGATACTTCCTCTCGTCGACCAGGCCACGGCGCTTCCAGGCTCGGGCTCTCAGAGCGACCCATACCGCATCAGCAACCTCTCAGACTGGATGAAACTGGCTGTCAACGTGAATGGCGGCACAAAGAACTATAGCGGTGAATATGTGCGGCTTGAGAACGACCTCAGCGTATCAATCATGGTGGGCAAGGACGAGACCAACTCGTTCCAGGGCACCTTCCTCGGCAACAACAAGACGCTGACCTTCAGCTATAGCACATGGGAAGAGAACACGGCACCTTTCCGCGTCACCAATAATGCCACCATCAAGGACCTCAAGGTGGCAGGCAGCATCAGCACCTCCGCCAAGTTTGCAGCAGGACTCGCCAGCCGCACCTTCGGAACTACCAGTATCACCAACTGCCAGGTGGACACCTATATACATAGCAACATCAACGGCGACGGCACCCATGGCGGCATCGTGGCCATGCCGAGCGGCACACTTAACATTGAGGGTTGCGCCTTCACCGGCCGTCTGCTGACCAACAAAGGAACCCACAGCTGTGGCGGCTTCGTGGGCTGGCACAACAGCTCAACCATCAGCGTCATCAATTCGCTCTATGCCCCAAGCAGCAGCATACCTTCAGGCTGGTCGGCCATCACGGGCGGTGCCACCTTCGTGCGCGGCGGCTCGCCAACAATCAACAACTGCTACTACACCGAGAAGCTGGGCGACGTCCAGGGTTCGCTTGTATTAGTATATCCCTCCGACCCAGGCAATCTAGGCAACGTGGTACAGGCCTACAGCACACTGACGGCATACACCAACGGTATCTTCTGCGACGACATATATTATTTGAAGGCCGCCACCTTTAGCGGTGCAGGCAATGAGGGCTCCCCATACCTCATCAGTAATGAATTCGAATGGAAGTCTTTCGCCGCCTATGTCAATAGCGGCTCCAACACCTACAGCGGCAAGTACATGAAGCTGACCGCCGACATCAGCGTGACTGAGATGGTGGGCAGCAGCGAGGGCAACTCGTTCCAGGGCACCTTCCTCGGCGACAACAAGACCATCACTGCCACCATCACCGATAACAGCAATCAGGGCACAGCTCTCTTCTGTTACATCAACGGTGCCACCATCAAAGACCTCAAGGTGGCAGGCACCATCGCCTCCGACGAACGCCATATGGCGGGACTCGTGGGCTTCGCCAACGGCACCAACCGCATTGAAAACTGCGCCGTTACCGCCACGCTCAACGTCAGCACCGACTACGCCGGCGGCATCGTCGGCCACGGCCTGAACTCGGCCACCACCATCGAGGGTTGTGTCTTTGCAGGCACCATCAACGCCATTGGCAGCAATGATCCCAATGTCGGCGGTATCTGGGGCTGGAGCGACAGCGGCACGCCTATGCTCGTGAACTGCCTGGAGGCCGGCACCTACAACAATGTCAGCAAGATGCACCCCATGGGCTTGCAGAATGCTGCCGGCACCATCGACAAATGCTACTACATAAACCCGCAGGTAGGCTCACCAGCCAACGTCTGCACCGTCAGCGGGGCTGCGCCAGGCAACGTGCGCACGATTGCAGGCTATGGCGAAGGCAACGACAAATGGGCCTTCATCGCCTCGCCACTCACCGCCAACACCGATCCGACAACGGTTCAAAATCTTATCAGCGCATCGGAATACGACCTCTACCAACTGAATCCCGGCACCATGATGTGGGAGAACTACAAGCAGCATGAGGGCAATGCCGCATCAGGCTTCAGCCTTGAGAACGGCAGAGGCTACCTCTATGCCACCCAATCGGAACAGGCCATCAAGTTCAGCGGCGCAAACGCCAGCGCTTACAACCTGGACAACACCAAGGAGGTGACGCTCCAGCAGGGCTTCAACCTCGTGGGCAACCCGTTCCCGAGAGCGGCTTACATCAACAGGTCTTACTACACGCTGAACTCGGACGGCTCCGCCGTTTCGACGACTCCATCCACTGAGTACATTCCGCCTTGCCACGCTGTCGTGGTGGAAGCAACCAACAGCGAAAGCCTCACCTTCAGCACCACGCCATTCCCCCAACAGAGTATGGGTAACAACGGCAACCTCCAGGTGACCTTGGCCCAAACCGTGGCTACCCGCGGCGGTGCCGAAGCCAAGACCATTGACAACGCCATCGTCACCTTCAACGAAGGCATGGAGCTGGGCAAGTTCTATTTCGGCGAGCAAAGCGCGAACATTTACCTGCCGCAGGGCGGCAAAGACTACGCCATTGCCTATTGTGAAAGTCAAGGCGAGGTGCCCATCAACTTCAAGGCGAAGGAGAACGGCACCTACACGATTTCGGTGAATCCCGAAGGCGTGGAGCTGGGCTATTTACACCTTATTGATAATATGACGGGTGCGGATGTGGATTTGCTGACCGCTGGCCCTTCGACGAGCTCAGGGACCAGCTACACCTTCACCGCCAAGACAACCGACTACGAAAGCAGATTCAAGCTGGTCTTCGGTGTTTCGACTCCTTCGACAGGCTCAGGAACCTCAGCGACCTTTGCTTTTGTCGATGCGAACGGCAACATCGTTATCACGGGCGGCCCTTCGACAGGCTTAGGGACCTACACCTTGCAGATTGTCGATGTGATGGGGCGCGTGATCGTCAGTAGAGACGCGGCACGTAACATTTCTACCAGCGGCATTCCCGCAGGCGTGTATGTTTTGCGTTTGATTGACGGCAATGACGTGAAGACGCAGAAAATCATTATTCAATAATACGTTTCGTCGTAGGGGCGAACCTGTGTGTTCGCCCCCACGATGGGACAAATAACCTAATAATCAGGGCGAACAACACAATAAACCGGACAAACAACACAATAAACAGCGCGTACAACCCAAAAACAGGGCGAACACGTAGGTTCGCCCCTACAGCAACAAAAAAAATAAACAACGACAAACAATAAATGAATTACATAATATCATGAAAAAGACCTTAACAACCCTCGCCATTGTCCTCGGGATGACCTTCGCGGGCATGGCACAACAGCAAGGCGGCGGCCTCTTTGAGCGTGGCGCCGTTTTGGAAGAAGCATATAACGACTACAACTACCGCGAAGGCAGCGGCCTGATTCTCCCCGAAGGCCACGGCGGATCCACCGACCAAAACGGTACCCCCGTGGGCAGCGGCATCGCCGTGCTGATCACCCTCGGCGGCGCCTACTTGGTAGCCAAGAAGCGAAAGAAGGAATAAGACGCTCTTCCCCCGTCAGGAATTTCCCTGTCGGGGGGATTTTGTTGTTGTCCCCTTGCGGGGGCGGGAAAAACTGTATCTTTGCAGCGCAAACGCAACTTATAGAATTTTAAAGAGATAAACAATTTTTGATATAAAAACAAACGCAAATGAACAAAAGATTTCTATTTGTTTTCGCAGCCCTGCTGGCGATAACGCAGGGAGCTTGGGCACAGACTGAATGGGATCAGGTTTATTTACTGACTCAGACCACATCTGCAAACTGGACTCCGATAAATGCGGGTTCCACCGATGGTTATGTGCTTGGTACCTCAGGTACCACGACATATTATTACATCACTAGCAACCTGAACTTCACCAACAATAGGACTGACAATGGTGGCAATGGTAACAGTGGTATTAAGATTCAGGGCACGGTGTATCTCTACGTGCCTGAGGGCGTGACCCTCACCTGCACGGGCGCCAACGCCAGCGGACAGACGGGCGCCGGTGCCGGCATCGAATTGACCGAGGGTAACACGCTCAACATCATTGGCAACGGTACGCTGAATGCCACGGGCGGTAATGCTGCCAATGGCGGCAACGGCGCCAATGGTGGTAACGCAGAATGTACCTATGATGAGTCTATCCTCGGTGGCTCGGGTGGCAACGGTGGCAATGGCGGTGGCGGTGCCGGCGCAGGCATCGGCACACGCGGCGCGAATGGCGGCAATGGCGGTGCCGGCGGCCAACGCAACGGGTCTTACGGACAAGAGACCACACAATATGGCGTTGATGGCAATGCCGGCAGTGCCGGTAGTACTGCTGGCGCTATGGGCAATCTCTATGTGGTTGCGTCCTCCGTCAATCTGTCAGCCACGGGTGGTAGCGCTGGCTCAAGCGGCACTGGTGGCAATAGAGGTCTCACCGCTTCCCAGCACCCTGGCTCGAATTTATATATGGCATCTGGTGGCGGTGGCGGTGGTGCCGGCGGCTTCGGTGGTGGTGCCAGCAACATCGGAACCGGTGGCCCCGGCGGTGGCGGTGGTGGCGGCGGTGCCGCTGGTAACGTTGCCTGGGTGGTTTACTCTGGAACCGCAAATGGTTACTATCATGCAGGAGCAAAAGGCGGTAAAGGCGGCACGAATAGTAATGGCACACCGGCCCCCGACGGTACTTCTATTGAGTTGACCAACCCTAAATATGCGGATATCCAAGCGGGCGGCCTCAGACCTGATGCCAGCGACTATGATGATGACGATGGCTGGGAGGAAGGCAACGCATGGCATGATGGCGGTGATGGCGGCGGCTGTGGCAATGCCAGCAGCAACGGCTCGGCCGTCAGCCTGGCGTTATGGCCTACCTCAGGCGCAGGCACGGCGGAAAACCCATACCTCATAAACAATGCTGACGAATGGAACACATTCGCCACAAACGTCAACAATGGCATCTCCTTCAACGGCAAATGCATCCAACTGAACAACAGCATCATCGTTTCGACGATGGTAGGTTTGTGCGAGGAGAGTCCTTACGCCCCCCGTCCCTTCAGCGGCACTTTCCTTGGCAATGGAAAGACACTGACTGTCAGCATCAGCAGCTCGGCGACAGGCACTGGCACCAATGAGCAGGGCGTGGCACCGTTTCATTACATCAAAGGCGCCACGATCAAGGACCTGACCGTGGCGGGTACTATCGCTTCGGCCAGCTATTACACAGCGGGTATTGTGGGCTTTGCCCATGGCAGCAACCTGATTGAGGGTTGCACCGTCACCGCCACGCTCAACATCAGCAACAACTATGCTGGTGGTATCATAGGCCATGCCATGAACTCGATCACCACCGTCAAGGATTGTTTCTTTAACGGCACTTTCAACGGCGTTAGTGGCAGTCGTATCAATATCGGTGCCATTTGGGGTTGGTGCAACAGCGCCATTGGCGTTCTCCAGAACTGTTGGGAGAAGGGCACCTACAACAACATCACCTCCATGCATCCCATGGGCTTGATGGCCGCAGCGACCACAGGCACCGTCACCACCACAAGCTGCCTTTATGTGAATCAGCAGATAGGCACGCCTACCAACGCCAATACCATTGTGGGAGCAAGTCAGGTCAGCACCTCAGCACCCGGAAGTGGAATCTACGGTCCAGTAAAGACTCCTGACAACTCTGTTTACTATCTGCCCTGCGTGGTTTCTGGTATTAAGGACAAATACGTCAGAACAGGTTCGGCTATTGTACCGGACATTGTGGTGACCTGTAACGAAATCGCGCTCGAAAACGGCACCGACTATGAAGTGACAATCGCCAATAACGTCAATTTAGGCACCGCTCAAGTAACCGTCACTGGCAAGGGCAGCTACAGCGGCACGGAGAGCTTCACGTTCTCCATCGTTGACTATGAAATCGTTAATTCAGCGATTACCAGACTGCAAAACAAAGCGTATAAGGTGATTAAGAACACAAGAATAGATTGGGATCGCGTTGTAGTTGAAGGTGATGTCATACTGATTCTCGGCGAGGGTACTACCTTAGAAGTCCCGTTTGGCATCGAAGTGAGTGCTGGCAACTCGTTGACCATCGAAGGTCCTGGCACGCTGCAAATCAGCGGCTGGTTCAGCCCATGCGCGGGCATCGGAGCCGATAACCCTGGTACCATCATCATCAATGGCGGCACCATCAATGTTCATGGAGGTATGAATTCAGCCGGACTTGGCGGTAGCCAGTCAAGTACCGGCGCAGGACGCGTCATCATCAACGGCGGTGTAGTCAATGCCACAGGTGATGGTTATGCTCCTGGTATTGGCGCCGGCGGTTATGGCAGATGCTGCGAAATAGTTATCAATGGCGGTCAGGTGACAGCTAAACCCGGAGCACATGGAGACCATGGCATAGGTGTTGATGACTACAATGATTTGAGTGGAACGCTGACAATTGGCTGGACCCATCCCGACGATTTCATAGATTCCAAAAGTGGTATCAGATTGGCCATTGTTAATTTTGCCGACGGCAAACAGTTTGTATATGAAGGTACACAGAATATAGCTACTGGCGCCAACTTCAATACGGGCGGTGATAAGAAAATAGTGCCTTTCATAGCAACGGGTACGCTTCCTGGCACTGGCACAGAGGAAGATCCCTATCTTATCAGCAGCACTGCCGACTGGAACGCCTTTGTGGCGAATGTCATTACCGGCAACTCCTACAGCGGCCAGTATGTGGAACTGACTAACAACATCAGTGTCGCCCAGAAATGCGGCTATGTGATGCAAACAACACCGAGCAGGGCTTTCAGTGGCACCTTCATCGGCAACGACCACACCATCACCGCCACCATCAACGATATGAGTGCCGACTATGGTACGGCTCTCTTCAGCTATATCAACGGCGCCACCATCAAGAACCTGACTGTGGCGGGTTCCATCACCTCATCCAACAGGTACGCGGCAGGCCTTGTGAGCTATGCCGAGGGCACCAACCTCATTGAAAAATGCTACGTCACTGCTACGCTGAACATCAAGAGCGACTACGCAGGCGGCATCATTGGCCACGGTATGACATCGGCCACCACCATCACGGAAAGCATCTTTGCCGGCACCTTCAACGGAATTGGTGGCAATCGTGCCAACGTCGGAGGAATATGGGGATGGAGCACCGATGGTACACCCACCTTGCAGTCCTGCTTGGAAGCGGGTAACTACAACAACATTTCGTCCATGCATCCTATGGGCTTGCAAGGCGAAAAGGGCACCATCGAAAACAGTTACTATGTACACACACAGATCGGCTCGCCCGCCAACGCCTGCATTGTCAGCGGCGCCCTTCAGGCCTACACCTCGGCTCCTGACAATGAAATCTACTGGCAATTTACAGCTGCCGATGGCAATAATTACTATCTGTCTTGCACCGTCAATGACGTATTGTCATCCTACGAATGGCAGACTGGTTCCCCTGACATCAGCTTTACGCCAGTCGTGAAAGGCATCACCGGTGAGGCTCTCACCTTGGGCACCGACTATACAGCCAAGCTGGATGGCAATAATGTGACGTCATTCCCAATCACCATCAATTCGGCAGGTACACATACGCTCACCTTCACAGGCATGGGCCAATACTATAACGGATCGAAGACCTTCAGCATAGTGCTGCATGGTCCGTTTGCGGGTGCAGGAACATCTGAGAATGACCCCTACCTTATCAACAATGCAACCGACTGGGCATATTTGGCCGACAATGTAGCCTATGGAAAGGACTACAGTGGCAAGTACTTTAAGCTGACCGCCGACATCGATGTTACTGAGATGGTGGGCACCATCACACACGACTTCAAAGGCACCTTTGACGGCGGCGGCAATACGCTGACCTTTACTAAAGGCACGTCTGAAAGACCTTTCGCCGAAGACCATTGCGCTCCATTCCGCTCTGTTAGCAACGCCACTATTAAGAACCTTAAGGTGACAGGCAATATTTACTCATTCAAAAAGTACGCCGCCGGACTGGTTGCCCGCAGCAACGGCACTACAAACATCAGCTCTTGCGTCGTCGGCACAGTCATCCATAGCGGCATTACTGGCGACGGCACACACGGCGGCATCATTGGCCATCCATTCGGCACGCTGACTATTTCAGATTGCGTCTATAATGGCCGTCTGCTCACCAACAATGGCACTACCAAGTGCGGTGGCTTTGTTGGCTGGTTTAATGGCAACAACGTCACTGTCAAAAATTCGCTTTATGCCCCCAACACCAGCATCACACCAGCTGCTGGCGAGACGGACATCACCGACGGTGCCACCTTCGTGCGCGGCGGTAACATAGACGAATACTGCTACTACACTCAGGCCTTGGGCGATGCTAATGCACAGGGGATTCAGGTCTTTGCCACCCTCCCCAGCAATGAAGTCTGCATACAGGCACAGGCACTCGACGAAAATATGTACTATCACCCCTGCATTGTCAGCGGTGTGGAAGCGACTTACGAACTGGAAGACAACCTGAAAATCACGCTGAACGTGACAGGCCTCAATGGAGAACTTACCCTTAGCGAACACTACACGGCTACACTGAACGGTGTTGCGGTGCAACAAAACACCATCAACATCACCGCAGGGGGCTACTACACACTTATCCTCACAGGCATTCCGGATGACTACACCGGATCAAAACAAATCACATTTGTAGTGACGCATGATCTTCCTGGCAATGGAACAGAGGATGATCCATATCTCATCAAGAATGAAGCTAACTGGAATCAGTTTGCGGTCAATGTAGCCAGTGGCATGGACTACAGCGGCGAGTACGTGAAACTGAACGCCAACATCAGCGTTTCCTCAATGGTGGGTACCAGCGAACACCCCTTCAAGGGTATCTTCCTCGGCGACGACCGCTATACGCTGACCTTCACGGCTGGCTCGCCATCCGCACCCGTCAACGAGGAATACTGCGCACCGTTCCGCTATGTGAGAGGCGCCACTATTGAAAACCTTAAGGTGGGCGGCGACATTTACATGTCCAAGAAGTTTGCTGCCGGACTGGTCAGCCGTACCAGCAGCATTGCGGGTGACGGCACTCACGGCGGCATTGTATCCATGCCTTCAGCCAAACTGAACATGACAGGCTGCGTCTATGACGGACGTCTGTTCACCACCAATGGCACTGATTGCTGCGGCGGACTCATAGGCTGGCATAATGGCTGTATCACCAACGTCAGCAATTCGTTCTATATCCCCAACACCGGCATAACACCGGCTGTGGGCGAAACGGCTATCACTAACGGTGCCACCATCGTGCGTGGCAGAAACGCAACCCAGACCTGCTACTACGCCGAGACGTTAGGCGAGGCCCAAGGCACGCGAATCTATGTCAGCCATGGGAACGATTTCTACAAAAAGATTACGGCCAATAACCATACCTACTATCAGCTTTGTACGATCAGTAACGTTACTGATGCCTATCAGTACACGGGCGAGGACATTACCATCGTTCCAACCGTCAAGGCTGCCGACGGCACGGAGCTCACGAATGATACCGACTACACCTATGCTTTCAATCCTTCTCCAGTGAATGAAAAAGGCGACTACACCCTGACCATCACTGCCAAGGGTAGCGACTGTGTTGGCTCAAAGAGCATTTCGTTTGCCGTGACAGACATCAACCCCATGACTGCTGAATCGACCGTACTGACAACAGGTGAATATAAGGTATATGGCAACATTACTGTCAACCAACGCATCACAATCAGCGGCGATGTCGTGCTGAATCTTGGTGCGGGCAACACGCTTACCGCCAAGAAAGGCATTGAACTGAGCGAGGGCAACACACTGACCATCAACGGACCTGGCTCACTGATTATCGACGACTGCAATGACAACAAATCGGGTATTGGAGCCGTGCGTGTGGGCACCCTTGTCATCAACGGTGGCTACCTCAATGTAAAGGGTCACGCTACAGCAGCCGGATTGGGTGGCGATTATAACAACACTTCGGGTGGAAGCATCACCATCAATGGCGGCGTGGTCATTGCCGAGGGCGGAGTTTTTTCCGCAGGCATAGGCGGTGGTGTAAGCGACTCAGACCAGACTGGTGTATGCGGCGATATCGTCATCAATGGCGGTCAGGTAACTGCAGGTTCTAGCATTGGGTTCTTTGGGATTGGTATTGGACCTGGATATAGAATTCTTGGAGGACCTGCTAAGAGCGGAACGCTGACCATCGGCTGGACCAACCCCAACGACTTCGTCAAAAGCATCGGTCACATTTATAGAGGAGAGACTGTTTTGAATAGCGTTACTTTTGTCGAGGGCAAACGATTCTTCATTGATGGCACACAGACCATTGCCACTGCCGCAGACATCGAAGGCAATAAGATTGTACCTGCCATGACGACTGTCATTGATGGCTATGGCGAAGGCAACGATGGTTGGGCCTTCATTGCTTCGCCAGTGGTAGATAACATAGCGCCTACAGCGGTAGATAACCTCGTTGGAACAGAGATCTCAACAGGCGTTTACGACTTCGACCTCTACCGCTTGAATCCGACTAGTGTCATTTGGGAGAACTACCATCAGCACAACACACAGGAGGATCCTTTCATGCTCGTCAACGGCCAAGGCTACCTCTATGCCACCAAGGAAACCAAGACTTTGATGTTTTATGGTCCCTACAACACAGGCACAGAGAAGGAGATCGAGAACCTGCCTAAAGGCTTCAACCTTGTGGGCAACCCGTTCATCACCGATGCCTACGTCAACAAGCCTTACTATACGCTGAACGGCGACGGCTCAGCCATCTTGACGACCACGTCCGAAGACGCCATCGCGCCCTGCCACGGTGTCATCGTGGAATTGGATGGCAACGAAAGCGTCACCTTCAGCACTTCGGCTCCAACACAGCAGAGTGCCAACAATGGCGGTTTACAGATTACGCTGAGTCAAATCGTTAATCCCGTCCCGTCATCGCGAGGAGAAACGACGAAGCAACCTGCTCTCGACAACGCCATCGTTACTTTCAACGAAGGCTCGGAACTTGGCAAGTTCTACTTCGGCGAGCAGAACGCCAACATCTACCTGCCGCAGAACGGCAAGGAATACGCCGTCGCCTTCAGTGAAGGCCAAGGCGAGATGCCCCTGAACTTCGAGGCTAACGAAAACGGCACCTACACGATTTCGGTGAATCCCGAAGGCGTTGACATGCAATATCTGCACCTTATAGATAATATGACCGGTGCCGACATCGACTTGCTGCAAACGCCAACCTATACCTTTACCGCGAAGACCAACGATTACGCCTCGCGCTTCCGCCTTATCTTTGCCGCTCAGTCCTCCGAAGCTGCCGAAAGTGCAGACCAAGCCTTTGCCTTCAATAGCAACGGTGACTGGATCATCCTCAATGAAGGCAAAGCCACCCTGCAAGTGATTGACCTCAACGGTCGCATCCTCAGAAGCGAGACCATCAATGGCTGCGTCAGCAAAGCCATCAACGTTGCGGCTGGTATTTACATCCTGCGCCTAATCGACGGGAAGGAGGCTAGGACGCAGAAGATTTTGATACCATAAATTGGGGATTGTAGGGCTGGCATGTCGTGGAAGCCGTCGCACAATGCGGTTGCCATAATTTGCCAGCCCTACAAAACCGAAACGATATCATTCAACGGGAAACAACTAAACAACTAATAAAAAAGACCACAATCTGCAGGAATCCTGCGGATTGTGGCTTTTTTATGTAACGAATTATATGACGAAGGATTTTATTCCTGTTCCATCATCGCCCTGACTTCCTTGGCTTTCACGGTGTAGATGTTGCCATCGGCATCGCAAAGGTAGAAGGAACCGTTGTGGCGGCAACGCATGGTAATCAACCTTTGAAGCGAGAGGTCAAGACCCCCCATCAGTTTCTTAGTGAAGGATGAAACCTCATTCTTCTTGGCTTTCACTGTTACTGTTGTCATATTGTCTGATTTTTTTGAATTTTTCTTCATTGTAAAACTTGATGGATTTGATGTTTCCTTCGGCGATGACCTCGGAGGGCATGATGCTGTTGTCGATGAACAGGAAATAGTCAACGACGGGACAATAAAGGTGGAAAAGGTTCTTGATGCCCGCACGGTAACGCCTGCGGATGATATTGTCGTCCACATGATGGCCGCCGTGCTTCACTCGCTCCGCCACACGCTTGATAGCCAAGTCGGGGCTTTGCAGCCAAAAATAAATCAGGCTGGCTTTGTAGCCTTCCTCGCGGGCTTTCTTGATGAGTGCGTGATAGGATTTTGCGGCCAAGGTGGTTTCGATGGCAAAGTCTTCTTTGTCAGCGATAAGTTTTTTGATGCGTGAGAGCATCAGGCGACCTGCGGCAACCTTGGCACCGTCGGGGTTGAGCGGCGACAGGCCCTTGGCGATTTCATCGCAGTTGACGAACTCCTTGCATTGCAGCGTCTCGGGCAAAACCGTCAGTGAGGCGGTCGTTTTTCCCGCTCCGTTACAGCCTGATATGATATATAAACTCGGCATCAAATATAATTCTGCTCGTTTTGGTATGGCATATTTCGTGCCAAAACCGGCTGCAAAGATACAACTTTTGTGGTTCGCTCAACACTTTTCCACACTTTTCCACAACACTTTTTTTGAACAAAATATGTTAATAAGCTGAAATTCAGGAAGAAAAATTTTCAAAAGATTATCTGTGCCTGAAAGTTCGCCCAAAACCGAAAAATGTGTATTTTTACCGACTGAAACGAAGTGTCCAACGGAGTTAATTTGATGTTATGAAAGTTCTGAAACTGATAGCGTTAGCGTTTTCAACGGTGCTTCTCGCCGCCTGCATGAAGCCGGTGGAATACCCCATTGAGCCAAAGATTGCCTATGAGGGCTTCACCTATATTTTCAACGCCGACAGCACTTTCAGCGGCGAAGGCATCCTTGCGTTCTCCTACACCGACGGCGATGGCGACCTCGGCCTCAATGACGATGACACGATGTCACCTTTTGGCCCAAACGATCCTTACTATTATAATATGGTGGTCGATTACCTGAAGTGCGTCAACGGCGTGTTCGTGAAGACGCCCTTGCTGAGTTGGAACCAGCAGACGCAAAGCTACGACACGGTGTCGTTCAATGCGCGTTTCCACCGCCTGCGCGACAACGACGACCCCAAGGCCATCAGCGGCACGATGGAATATACCATGCCCGTGCAGAATCCGCTCTCACCTGACGACACCATAAAGTTTGAGATTCACATCATTGACCGCGCGCTGCACGAAAGCAATGTGATTCAAACCGAAGCGATATTCACTAATCCAGTCATTTTTGGAAGCAAATCTGACATAAATCTAAAATAAACCGTTCTATGAAAAGAATTCCTTTTATACTGGCGTTGTTCTTGTCTTCGCTAATCGCTCAGACGGCTGTGGCTCAGACGGCGGGCGAGGGCATCGACGTGACGCATTACTCTATCCACTTCTACGAATTGGATTTCATCGAGCACACCCTGCAAGGCGAGACTTTCGTGTATTTCACGGCTACTGCCGACATCTCTCAAATTGTTCTTGAATTGAAAGGATTGGAAGTCAGCTCTGTGACCTCTACAAGTGCTGTGGTTTCCGATTTCTCTCAAAGCGGTGACTTTCTGACCATCAACTTGGGTTGGCCTTTGGCCAACGGAATTCCCGCCACTTTGGACATCGTTTACGGCGGCTCGACCTTCAATGAGTCGTGGGGCGGCGTGCATTGGTGGGGCAGCGACAAGGTCTACAACCTCGGCGTGGGCTTCGAGAGCCAGCCGCACAACCTCGGCAAGTCCTGGTTCCCTTGCGTGGACAACTTTACCGATAAAGCCACATACGACGTCTTCATCACCGCGACCAACGACAAGAAGGCCATCTGCGGCGGCAATCTTGTAGAAGCCACCGACAACGGCGACGGCACTACCACTTGGTATTGGAACACACCACAGGAGATTGCCACCTACCACATCTCCTTCATCGTCGCCGACCTCGTGCTTTGGGAAGACACCTATCACGGCATCGAGCGCGATATCCCGATAGAGGTATACACCACCCCCGGACTGAGCGGCAACGTGCCCGCCACTTTCACCCACATCCACGAAATCGCGGCGTTTTTGGAGGAAAACCTTGGCCCTTATCCCTTCAACCGAATCGGCTACGTCAGCACGAGTTTGGGCTGCATGGAGCACACCGACAACATCGCCTTGGCCACCAGCGTCATCAGCGGCAACACGGCCAACGAGGAATACTTGGCCCACGAACTGTCGCACATGTGGTCGGGCAACTTGGTGACTTGCGCCACGGCAGGCGACATGTGGCTCAACGAGGGCTTCGCGCAGTTTTGGGGCACCTTCTATCGCGACGGCGTCTACGGGCCACAAACCTTCCAAGATATGATTTCAAACAAGGTCAACAGCATCAACACTTGGTGCAACAATCCGGCCAACTGGATGCCGCTCAACAACATACCCTTGGACATGACCTACAACACCAACGCCGTCTATGAGCGTGGCGCGGTCATCGTCAACACGCTGATGAACTACATGGGCCGCGAGGATTTCCTCTCGGCCATGCGCCAATACTTTGACCAATATGCCTATCAAGCCGCCACTTCCGAGAACCTGCGCGACGCCCTCACGCAGTATTCCGGCATCGACATGAACGGCTTCTTCGACAGCTATGTCTTTAGTTCTGGAATGCCGCACCTCTATGCCACTATTGCCTCGGTGACACCCATAGGCAACCAATTTGAGGTGCAGCTTGACCTTCGCTATCAGCACATTGGCGACTCACATATCGGACAGAACAATGCCTACGAGGTTACTTTTATCGGCCCTGATTTCCAACTTGTTACCGGAAAAGTGAACTGGGATGGCCTGCATGGTAGCAGCACAGTGCTCCTCGACTTTGAGCCTTTGGGATTAGTTAATGACTTCAACAACAATTGGCTTGACGGACGGACGCAGAAAAACATGATGCTGAAAAGCACTTCGTCGCAGAATTTCGCATACGTCACGGTGCAAGCCCAATCGCTGACCGACTCAGTGTTTGTTAGTATCGAGAATCACCTTGTCGGCCCATACGACGACCCGCTGATGGAGGGGCTGAACCTCTCCACCAAGCACTTTTGGACCGTCAACCGCTATGATTTCGGCGAGGCCGATGTGGAAGGCTGGTTCGACTATTCCAAAAACAACGATGGCGACATCATCCACACACAAAATGACTCGGCCACCTTGCTCTATCGCGCCAATTCGGCTGAACCGTGGCACGAAATCCCCTACACGCTCTATTCGGGCTCGTCGTGGAAGCAAGGCCGTTTCATCCTCGATGACTTGATGCCGGGTGAATACACCATTGCCGCTTGGGACAAGGAAATATTGGGGTCAGAAGAATTCTCGTTGTCAGAGAAGGCAATGCAACTGTTTCCCAATCCTGCTGAAAACCAGGTGGAAATCCGTTGGGAAACGGTCACTGACGGCCAGATTCAGGTTCACGACTTGAATGGAAAAATCGTGAAGACCCAGGACTTTTCGCGTTGCGAGGCTCTCGTGATGCCTCTTGAGGGTTTGTCCAAAGGCTGTTATTTTGTGAAACGTGTCGGTCGGGATGGCACGGTTTTGGAAGTGAAGAAACTCATTATTAAATAATTGAACCATGAAAAAGACAATCATTTTATGCACATTGTGTTTGCTTGGCGCGATGGCTTTGGTCTCGTGCGAGAAAGAACCAAAGAAAGAATGGAGCAAGTTTTACGGCTACACTATCAAGGACATTGTAGGTGAATATGCCTATTCGTACGCACCAGATGCCTTTTCCGGACTGATGGAAAGCGACGAAGGTCATCTGTGTTTCGATGCTGAAGTCAACATTTCGGCCACTGGCGAGCAAACAATGCTATTTCACATGGCCAGTCCCAGTCGTAATTTCCAAAGAAACTTTTCGGGCCGTCCCTCGTTGACCAGCGATGCCTTCCTCATCACAATGAGCAGCAATTGGATTAACTTGAAGAAATACACCCTCACCTCGGAGGTGTTGAAAAACGACCAAAACAACGTCCGCCTGAACGGGTTCGTCAGCGAAGACCACTACGAACGGGTTTATAATACGTTGCTAAGCAAGTACGATACGGTTTATGACTACAGCGTCAAGTACTATTTCGATGTAATTAAATAATTTAAATCACTAATAATCAAATTTTTACAAAAATGAAAAAATCATTATTCACTTTGGCCATCTTAGTGATGGCATTCGGAAATGTGAGCTTTGCGCAACGCACGGCTCATCTGAAATCCAATGCAAACGTGAACGTTCTCAAGCATTATGGCATCCGCGACGAAACCACGTTGGCACCCCAAACGGCCACGTGGGAAACTACTGACGGTGAGCAGTACCGCACCACCTATGTCTACGATGAGTATGATTATTACCTCATTATGGAGATGACTGAGATTAAGGATGACGACAACTGGCAGAATTTCAGCGTGTTGAACTACGAATATGATTTTTCCGGCAATGTGCTTGAGATTCTGGCCGAGATGTATCTCTATGGCGACGTTTGGGTCCCCGATGCAAAGGCCTCCTTTTCTTATGAAAGCGGTGAACTGAGCGAGGTTATCTACCAGTATTGGGAAGACGGCAATTGGATGAACGAAACGAAAGAAGTCTACAACTACGCAGGCGATGTGACCACCATCCTCTTTTGGGACTGGAACGGCACCACTTGGTCTTCGGACGAGCTTTGGACTTACACTGACGATGGCATGGGCACCATCGAATTACTGGTTCAGTATATGGAAGGCGGCGCTTGGCAAAACGACGAGAGAGTGACTTATGAAAAGCAGTTTACTGGAGCATTAATATCGATTCTTTATGAGGATTGGGTGAACAATGCTTGGGAGAACGAACAATATGTAGGATACATCTATCAACCAGATGGAAATGACAAGGGGGTTGCATTTTGGGTGAATGGTGCTTGGCAGCTAAAATACCAATTCGAATTCGACTATGAGAACTACAATGCTATCCATGGTGTATGCCTTGAAAAAGATGATGATCAATGGATTCCTGCTGATGGCGACATCGAAATGTTTTACGACGAATATGCTGCTGCCAAGATCTTTTATGGTCACGAGGTTGACATGACCTACATCGACCTCACCAGCCTCAAAGAGAACACCCAAGCCGCTAATTTCAAGGTTTATCCCATCCCCGCCGAGAGTGAAATTCTTATCGAAGCCGATGACTTCCAAAAGGCTGAAATCTACAGTATTACAGGTCAAAAGTTGATGGAAAGCCAGCAAAACACGGTGAATGTCAGTGCTTTGGCATCCGGCGTTTATGTGCTGAAGGTTTACGACAAGAACGGGACCAGCAATTCACAGAGAATGGTTGTGAAGTAAACTATTGGTAATTTAAAGGTTATTATTAACATGTAGGACTGCCATAATATGACAGTCCTACGTTTTTTATGTACCCATTAGAACCAGGATTCCATAAACCAAAACCAACAGAAAACTATGCTTCACCTGCCGTCCCAAAAACGGGTCAATCCGTTCGGGCTGGGTCTTTCGGATGGAAATTAAGTCCTTGATAAACAATAGAGAAAGCAACCAAAACAGATAGGAATACCATGCCGCATGGTGCAAAATGAGGTAAATGGTGAGGCAAACAAAAGCCCCGCCGATGAGCAGGCAATGGTATACAAAAGCTTTTTTCAGTCCCAATCTCACCACGAGGCTGTTTTTGCCCGAGGCTTTGTCGTTCTCATAGTCGCGCATATTGTTGATATTCAGCACGGCGTTGGAGAGAAACCCCATCGCCGAGGCGGGCAGCAAAACACTGAAATCGAGGGTTTTTGTAACCAAATAAAAGGTTCCCGCCACGGCTACCCAACCGAAGAACAGGAAGCAATACAAGTCGCCTAAGCCGCGATAGCCGTAAGGACGCTTGCCTAAAGTGTAAAGCAGGGCGGCCAACACTGCACCCACGCCCAAGGCAGCGAAAACGGCCCACTCTTGCCAAGTCAATTTGGCGAAAACGAAGAGTAATAACGCGCCTGAAATGAGGCACAAAGCCGCAGTAACGGCCAAGCCTCGTTTCATCTCCTTTTCGGTGATGGCACCGCTTTGCATTTCGCGTTGCGGGCCCACACGTTTTGCGCTGTCGGTGCCTTTCTTGAAGTCGCCATAGTCGTTGGCAAGGTTGGAGAGGATTTGCAATAGCATAGCGGTGAGGGCGCAGAAAACGAAGGTCAGCCAAAAGGACGGCCCTTCGACAAGCTCAGGGACCTTAGCTAATGCCAAGAACCCGCCCAACAGCACTCCCGAAAAAGAGAGCAGCACCGTCCTCGGACGGGCTGCTCTAATCCATGTTTTTAGTGTAGCCATTATCTTCTTCTACCTCCACCACGGCGTTTCGGCGAATAATAGTCGTCGTCATAACGGCTGGCGCCACGGCGACCTCTGCCGGAATCTCTTGACGATGAGCCTCTTGAGGAACCTCCCTTCGATGAAGAACCGCCTCTTGAAGAACTGCCGCCACGCGAGCCACCACGGCTGCTACCAAAACCACGCTCGGCATTACGCTGCTTGCGGCTCGGGCGGTCGTCATCGTCGAGGAAGACATCGATGTCGTCCAAGTGCTCTTTCCAATCGGGGTCAAGCCACTCGCGGCCATCGCGCGAGCGTTCCGACTTGTAATACGGTTTGTCATCGTCGAAGTCTTTCTTTTTCTTCTTGGATTTCTTCTCGAAAAAGTCGTCATCGCGGCGGTCGCGCTTTTCGCGGAAATCATCACGTTTCTCGCGGCGCTCACCACGATTGCGGAAATCGTCGCGGTCACGGAACTCGTCGCGGTCATGGCGTTCCTTCTTCTCGCCAAAGTCTTTCTTTTCGCCTTTCTTGCGTTCGGGCTGTTCTTTGGCCACCTCCACCACGATGCCGCGCGGGTTGTTGCGCGGGTCGGCAAAGCTTTCAAGAATCAGCGGGATGAAGCTCTCCTCGACATCCACATAGGAATAATCGCCAAAGAGGTCGATGCGCCCAATCGGGATATTCTTGGTGCGGGTCACGTCATTGATCTTGCCGATAATCTTTTGCGGCAGGACATGGTCGTTCTTGCCCATGCCAAAATAGAGACGCTTCATGGTCTCGTCCTGATGGTCGCGTTCTTTCTTGCGTTCCTTCTTGTCCTTCTTCTCGTCGCGCTCGTCTACGTTGAGGTCGACAGCGTCCTTATAATAGTCCAAGAAGCGGTTGAAGTTGAGCGCCACCATGCGGGTGATGAGTTCCTCGCGGCTCATCCAGTCCAACTTGCGGAAAACAACGGGCAGGTAGTCATCGATTTCCTCGCGGTTGATGTCGACATGTTCAATGCGGTCGATGTGGTTGAAGAGCTGCTTCTCGCAGACTTCCTTGCCGGTCGGAATCATGGCCTTCTCGAAAGGTCTACCCACGATTTTCTCAATCCGCTTGATTTTGCTCTTCTCGCGCAAGTTAATAAGACTGAGGCAGATACCCCTTTGGTCGGCGCGACCGGTACGGCCACTGCGATGCACGTATGTCTCGATGTCGTCAGGCAGGTTGTAATTAATGATGTGTGTCAGTTCCTTTACGTCGATGCCACGGGCGGCCACGTCGGTGGCCACCAACAGTTGCAGGCTGCGCTTACGGAAATGGTCCATCACGTTGTCACGCATCCCTTGCGAGAGGTCGCCATGCAGTGCGGCGGCATTGTAACCATCTTGAATCAGGTTGTCGGCAATCTCCTGCGTCTCCAACTTGGTGCGGCAGAAAATAATGCCGTAAATCGAGGGCGTGTAGTCAATAATGCGCTTCAGCACCATGTAGCGGTCTTTGGCGGCCATCATGTAATACTTGTGGTCGACGTTGGCGGTGCCGGAGTTGCGCTCGCCGACGGCCACCTTCACAGGGTCGTTCATGTAGTTCTTGAGGATGGCTTCCACCTCTTTTGGCATGGTGGCTGAGAAAAGCATAGTGTGGCGCTCCTTGGGCATGTATTCGAGGATGTCGTCGACCTCCTCCTGGAAGCCCATGTTGAGCATTTCGTCTGCCTCGTCAAGAATCATCGTCTTCACGTTGCTGAAGTCGACACGGTTGCGGCGAATCATATCGCGCAAGCGGCCCGGCGTGGCCACGATGATGTGCGGCTTCTTGGCCAAGTCCTTAAACTGCATTTCGATGCTGGCTCCGCCATAAACGGGCACAATCAGGATTTCTGGAAGGTACTTGGCATAGCTGCGCAAGTCTCTGGTAATCTGCATACAAAGTTCACGCGTCGGACAAAGAATCAACGCCTGGACGCATCGCTGCTCAGCATCGATTTTGTTCAACAACGGCAATCCGAACGCGGCTGTCTTACCCGTTCCCGTCTGTGCAAGGCCCACAAAGTCAACATCTTTCTCCAAAAGTACAGGAATCGTCTTCTCCTGTATCGGCATAGGATTCTCAAACCCCAGCTCCTTTATAGCCTTCAATAGAGCGGGATTCAATCCAAAATCGGTAAATTGTGACATGAAATAATAATTGGTGTATTTTGAGGCTGCAAAAGTAGTAATTATTAGCCAATTACGAGGCAATTATCTGCATTTTACCCCAAAAATGCCGTGTTTTTCGGTGTTTTTCCCTATTTTTGCCCCAAACATTCGTGATTATGGCTCGAAAAACAGCGTATTTGTCCATTTTGCTTTTGGCTGCGGCCCTGCTTTTTTCTTCTTGCGGAAGGCGGAAATACAGCGGCGTCATCCTCAACACAGACAGCATTTTCTACGATTTGAACAAGGAAAAAGTGGCCAAAAGCGCCAAGCGGGCCGACAGGGTGTTCAGAGGCTTGGCACGCAATGGCTTGAACGGCACGGTGCTCTTCGCCGAACAAGGCCAGGTCATCTACGAAAAGGCCTTTGGCTGGCGCGACTTGTGCGCGAGAAAAAAGGACTCCATCCGCCTTAACGACGCCTTCCAGCTTTCATCCGACTCGAAGATGTTCACCGCCGAGGCCATCATGCTGCTTCAGTCACAAGGCAAGCTCAGTTACGACGACGACGTGCGGACATACATCCCCGAGTTGCCCTACGATGGCATCACCATCAGGCAGCTCCTGAACCACCGCTCGGGACTGCCGCGTTACGATGCCATGGCCGACCAATATTGGCCCGACCGCAAGAAACCCTTCTCCAACGAAGCGATGATTGACATGCTCGCTAAAAAATTTCCCGAGCCTTATAACGCGCCCGATGTCACGTTTTTTTATAACAACATCAACTACGCGCTTTTGGCCTCGGTGGTGGAGCGTGTCAGCGGGCAGCATTTTGAGGATTACATGCGCGAAAATATCTTTGAGCCTTTGGGCATGAAGGATTCCTACATCTATTCCATGCGCGATGATGCCCAAGTCTCGCTCTACATGCCTACGGCGGTACAAGGTCACGAGATGAGGCGCAATGGTCCCGAAAAGTCGCAAAACGACTACCTCAACGGCGTGATGGGCGACAAAATCATGTATTCGACAGTGGAAGACCTGTGGAAATTTAACCAAGCCTTGGAAATGCATTTGCTCCTGCCCGACAGCTTTCAGGCTGAGGCTTTCAAGCCTGGTTCAAAGGAGTGGAAAAACAACGAGAACTACGGCTTTGGCTGGCGCATGAGCACCGACCATCCCGGAATGTATTTCCACTATGGCTGGTGGAAAGGCTACCGCAGCCTCGTCATCCGCGACGTGAAGCACCGCCGCTTCCTCGCCGTGCTGACCAACACCACGCAGCTCATCCCCGACGCGGTTTGGGATTTCATTAGCGACACGAGTTTGATATTGCCTGAAGCAGAGCCGTGGCTGCAGTAGGTTTCATTCCTTGAGGACCTTGTCCGAAAAAACCTTGCCGTCCTTCGTGGTGATGCGCAGCAGGTAGACGCCCTGCGGCAGGCCTTCCAGGCTGATTTCGTTGGCGTTTTGGACGGTTTTCACGCATTGGCCCAAGGTGTTGTAGACCTTCACCTCGGTGGCTTCCGCGCCCTGGATGGAAACATGGCCAGAGGCTGGATTGGGATAAACTTTCACCTCGTTTGCCGGGGTTTCGTTTTCAGCGATGCCAATGTAATAGTCGCCAAACACGGGCACCGTGTCGGTGACCATTGTCCATGTCCTGTAAAGCTCGGGATG
>CAJOEZ010000020.1 GCA_905233685.1 uncultured Bacteroidales bacterium
TGGCCACTCATGTTGACGAGTTCCATTTCAGTGGCCTCAGCCTCGTTGGGCAGCACCACGCAAACCGTGTTGTTCGTGGGATTGGGATAGATTTCCGCCGAAGCCTCTTGCTGTATTGGCATTTCAGGAACGCTTATCGTACTATAGTCCACGGTATCCGTAATGTGGAACAACCAATAATCCTTCAAATGGTGTGGAAACTCGGGATTGCTCAATTGTGCGCAATTCGTGCAGTTCACGTCACCGCTTGAACCGCTCGGAGGGCAGATCAAATTCCCAAGAACGGTATATTCCCTGTCGTTATGCTTGATGACATCCGTGATACTGGTTGAGCCAGCACCTCCGGCCGAGCCCAAGCAACGTTCCCACAACAGATTGCCGTTGGCATCGATTCGGAATATCCACCCCACACCCTCGTTCCATTCGTCCAGATTGATATGGCTGGCACTTGCCACGTCGCCGTTTCTGGAATGGGTGTTTCCGAAAACGATAAAACCTCCATCTTCTGTTTGAAATGTTTTCAGCAAGAAATCATTGTCAGAGCCTCCGTAACACTTACTCCAAATGATATTGCGGTTATTGTCCACTTTCCAAAGCCAAATGTCAGAAGTGTATGGACCGTTGGGAGAGTTGTGCAATGTGCCATAGTGCCATCCGCTGCCTTCCAAGTCACCGCTGTTGCAATTGGCCTGACCTCCAAACAGATACCCGTCATTCAATTCGACGACATCGATAAAACCACTATTCTCCTGCCTTTCTGGGGCTGTGTTCGTGCATCCGTAGCACTCATGCCACTCTATTTCGCCCGCCTGGCTCAACTTTACCAAGGTGGCATTAGACACTATTTCTGGACAACGTATGTTCCCTTCCCCATAGGATTCGTTTTGCATACACACATAATAGCCCCCGTCCGAGGCCTGTTGGACAGTGAGAACGCTTTCTTGCCGTTTCGGTCATGCTTGATGAGCCAACCATCGTAGCCGCCAAAGATATGGCCGACATCGCCGCCTGCGTCGGTGTAGTCGCCGGAATTGATAATGCCGCCGTCGCTGGTGTACAAGCGGCCTGTTCCATACATGTGTCCATATTCGTTGCCGAAGCAAACGCGCCACAACTCATTACCATCTGAATCAATCTTGAGGGTTGTAAGATTCCTTGCCCCATAGCAATTCCATTGGCCTACCAAACTGACCCATAATGTCAAAGCACCAACCTTCCATGAATTCATAATTGTCTTTACTGATTTTTGCCACCCAAGTCCGTTGGTGGTTCCCATCGCATTGTATATGTCCTGTTCCAATGGAAGAAGGTTCCATCAGGCCGGCAACCAAGAAGAAATCCTCCTCTTCAACTATTGAATAGGCTATGTCGTCGCCATATCCCCCAAAACATTGCTGCTTGTCGATACGGATTTGGGCTTGCATCACCCCTCCCGCCATCAGCAGGAGCGCAAGCAGGACTGTAATTCTTGTTGTTTTCATCGTATTATTGTTTTATCCATTTTCCTGTTTCCGCGAGGGTCGTTGAGCCTGCGGTCCCCGAGGACTCTCGAAGGGTCGAAACACCCGTTGTGTAAACCTTCCAAACATAAACGCCCTCAGCCCAATCCGTTGCATCAATCGCCGTCACTTGTTGCGTGAGTGCTTGGCTGTGGATGAGTCTGCCGTTGATATCGTACACTTCCATGCGGGCATTTGGCAAGGCAGTGTGGATATTAAGCGTGTTGCCGCCTGGGTTGGGGAAAACACTCACATCTTTAGGAGATGGATAATCTACTACAAACAAAGGATCGGCAAAGTTAGCTCCGACTGAAAAAGCATAACTCTCACACATACCCATTCCATAAGAATGTGCAGTAAAATGCCCAAATTTACTATATAACGTTTGCATGGTGAGTGAGGGTGAGACCTCCAAGCGGGCATAGGAATAGACAGGGTTGCTTGGCACCTCGTGGAATTGGAAGGCGAACACATCGCCATTCAGAGTTATGTCTGTAATAGAAGCCGTCTCCGTCACGATATTCAAACAAAAAAAATCGCAATGCCATTCGTTGAAAACAGGGAAAGTAGCATTTTGGATAACTCCATCCAATGGAGTAATGATGACCATAGATGGATCACCGATAAGACTATTAGGGTGATCGTATTCATACCCTACTTGATACAACATAGTCATGGCTGGTTGGGAGGTCTCGATGTAAACAACTGGATTGGTATCCCTGATTTCAAATTCGTAGGTCTCGGTTGCCCCAAGTGTTTCGCTTAATTCGCCATCAATGTATATCTCGCAGTCGTCATTCAAGGCCGTAACACGCACTATGTCGGCATCGCGGCCTAATGAACCCGTCACCACAAAGCGGCGTCCCCAACTCTCGACAGGTGGCATTTGTTCAAAAACCATATCGGCCGTGTTATAATTAAACGGGATAACCGCCATTCGATTTGCAGCAAACACGGATACTTTTTTACCTCCCAAGGCAGTCACTCGCGAGCCTGACAAATCGCCCCATATATCCGACTGCACCTGATAGCATTCGCCTGCGTTTAAAAGGACGGTAAATGGTTCATTGGCCACATGCCCGTTCTGAGAGTCGCATGTCAAAAGAAACTCAACCCAAGTCTTGTCTTCCACGGCAACAACGGAAAACTCGGTGCGTACATGTGGAATCCCAGGACCGTCACTTGGATGGGGATACATGGCCAACACATATTCGCTGCCAAGTGATGGAGTAGGTAGCACAAGGGCTACATCTACCGAATACTCACGGTAATTGGATACGAACAAGGAAATCTCGTCGCTGCTGACCACATGGAAGCCGTTTTGCAGAATGGTGTCAGACGCTTCCTCGAAATGTCCTAACTCCCAAGGGATGTTGACCATGGTTTCCTCACCCGCGGCCACCTCAAAATCAATCGACCATCCTGTTTGAGGATTGCTAACGACACCCGTACAAGGTCTTAGTGCGGTCATTGTCAAATCCAACGATTTGCCTGGATTAAAAACGTCTTCGAAACCGTTAGGCATAAATGTCACCCAAAAATCGGTTCCCGTGGTGCTCTGCCCTTGCATCGTCACCCCTCCCGCCATCAGCAGGAGCGCAAGCAGGGTGTAAATTCTTGTTGCTTTCATTGTATTATTGTTTTATCCATTTTCCGTTTTCCGCTTCTTTATTGTTTGTGTAAACCTTCCAAACATAACTTCCCGAAGCCCAATTCTCAGCATTAATCGAAGTTGTTTCATCGGTAATTTCTTGATGGTGTATCAGTTTCCCGCTCAAATCATACACCTCGACATAGGCATTTGGCAGAGCCGTGCGGATATTGAACGTATTGCCGCCAGGATTAGGATAAGCCATCGCCACGGCAAAACCAGCGTCGTGGGCTTCCTCAATGTCATCCAAGACGCCTTGACTGACTTTGAATATGGTGTGCTCCCAGACAGAGGGGTCTTCCCTGTTAAAGCCAATACATATCACAAGACAGCCTCCATTGGGACTAGCATGAACGCTTACCGGATACAAAGCCCTTGTTTCGTTGTGATAATAGATCTCGCCTTTCTTGTTTAAGTCTTCGTCAAGCCAAGCAAGATAAAAATTATTGCAGATATCTATGCTGGCTCGAAAGTCCATGTGCGCAAGCATGTAAACGTCGCCCGATTCAGTGAAATCAATGGCGTTTTGTTGGGCACCTTGGCTGTCGACCAGCCGATGCATGCCCCAAGTGTAGTTTTCCTCAACGAAGTTTTCATCCATCACCGCTATGCCTATCTCATCGTCAATGGGTTGCGGATATGGGGTGTTCACGCTTCCTACGACGTATATCTTACCGTTGTACGGATTGGCATGGTAGGAATCGGGGTCTTCAATCATGCCAGGATATATGAAACTACTAATATTCTCTCTCTTCAACACTGTGTTCAACTCCGAATCAAGCAGATAGCCATTGACATAAATGCCGTAATAGGAGCCGTAATCGTTTAACTCCTGTACTATAAGTCGGCACCCCAAGGAATCGGGAGCAGGTTCAAGCCAATGGTTGAAAACACAATGAATCAAGTCATCGAAAACCCGTTCTCCGACCAACTCACCTTTGGAATCGAATTTCATAATCCTAACTCCTGTCATTACTTGATTTCCGTTGGAATGTTTGTAAAGGCTGTCTGGGGCGTAGGCAAGAAAACTAGTACCATCCTTGCAAACGACGGCTCTTGTTATGTAGGTCTGCCAACCGTCTTCGAGCATGAAATCACCCATCTTGTCGCCATAGTCTTTCACGGTCATCTGCAAGTCTTCGTCAATTTCAATGGCGTGAAACGTGGTCGAATCCTCCACAGTCTCATAAAAGAACTGCAAGTATTTGTGGTTGGGTAATCTCATGAAACGGGAAACGAGATAGGTTTCAGATTCTGGCGCGAATGGGTAATCGACGGTACCAAGTATTTCGCCATTCTCCCGCATTTTGATAAACTGAAACTTCTCCGTGTTTGTGGTAAACACAATCATTTCCTCCGTGTTGATGTACTGCGCATAAACAGGCGTGGCTTCATCTGTCACGAAGACTTCTTCAAGGTCGTAATACTCTTGGGCTTGCATCTTTACCGCACCTATCATTAATAGCAGCGCAAGCAGAGTGTAAATTTTTGTCGTTTTCATTGTATCGTTATCTTATTCGTGTAAACTTTTCTTTCCGCATCTGCAATGCGCAGCAGGTAAACGCCTTGTGGCAGGTTCGCCACACTGATTTCATTCGCATCGCGCATGGTTTTCACCAATTGTCCGAGGGCATTGTAAACTTGAATTTCGGAAGCCTCGATGCCGTCTATCGTGACCTTTTCCTTTGCTGGGTTGGGATAAACCGTCACTGAAAGGATTGAAGGCGACTCGCCGATGGCATTGTAATGGCCGAATACGGGGAATCCGCCATTCTCCATGTCCGTGTCCTCGCGCCAACGGCTCACTTCGCCGACATCGGGGAACTGGCTTTCGATAAGCTCCGCACCCGCATTCAAGGCGGTCAAAAGGTCTTGCGTGCCGAAAACGGTATTGTCCAATGCCCAAACCGTAATCGATGGTGTCGCGTTGAACGCCGATGAGTTCTCCAACTCGGGGCCTTGGTAGATGCAGCCGTATTCGTCATCGTCAATCCAATAGCAACTGGAAAACACATAATTCCAGTTGGCATACACCATGATGGAGCCTCTCGGGCAGGGATAGTTCTCTATTTCGTGAACCAATTGGCCCGCATTGTAAGCGTTGAAGACATTGTACTTGTCCCAGGTGAGATACACCTCTCCTATGATACCCGCCGCCTCCATTCTCGCCCCGATTTGGCCCGTGTTGAACACATTCAGGATGTTCAGTGGGTATTCGTGGTCGAACCCGACAATGCCGCTTGACACCACACTCTCATGCACCCAGCCAGTGTTGGAGCAATCGACGATGGTAAAAGAGCCTTTTTTGGCTCCCGACACATAGCCCACTATGCCTCCGGCATCGTCGCCAGCACCCGAGACCTCCCCGTAGTTGTGGCAATTCCGAATCACATAGTCCTTGTCATCATTGGTGAGATAGGGAGCCACGCAGCCTGCAATTCCGCCGGCATCGCCCACTGTCCCGAAGCCCGCACACTCAATCCAGCCGTAATTCTCGCAGTCCGTGATGTTGCCGCCGCGCAAAACGCCAACTATGCCGCCACTATAGGATCCCTTGCCCACATGGACGCCATTCTGGCAGCGGGAGATGTCGGCCCTTAGCGCAAAGCCTACAATGCCGCCTGCTGCTTCTGCGGTGTTCAACTCGTTCCAGCACTGGCAAGCGTCTATCGTCCCGTTGTAGAACACGCCGATGATGCCGCCTATGTTCTGACTGCCGCACACCACGGCGTTGCCCGTGCAGTTGGAGAGGGCGCAAGGCACCTGCGAATAAAACCTGTTGACCTGCCCGACCACGCCACCCGCATGATTTCCCGTGATGGAAACGCCTTGCAAGGCATGGCAATCCGTGACGTGGAAGGCTGTTCCATCGTCACCGCCCATTCCGTAAGGCATTCCCCAATAGCCAATCAAGCCGCCTGCGCAACCTGTTTCGCAAGTGACGGTGGCCTCCGAAACACAGCATCCCGAAATATCTGTCTGACCAGCCCAAGCCACCAACGCCCCCACGCTTTTCACCCCTTCCAAGCGGCATTGCGACAAGTTGAGATTGAGGATTTCGGCGCCCCATGTGCAGCCAAACAAACCTGTCACGCTGTCGGTCACCGTTCCGTTGTTCTCGTAATAAAGTCCCGAAATGGTTTTGCCGTTGCCGTCAAAACGGCCGCTGAAGTAGAACACGCCGTTGTCGGACAAGCTTCCTATGGGGGTCCACGAGTAATCAGGATAGTTCACGTTGGCGTTGAGGCAGATGTCGTCGGTGAGCACATAGCTTTGGTAGCCGCCCTCGCCGTTGTTGGTCTGCTGCGCGAGACGGGCGAGCTGCTCGGCTGTGGCAATCTGGTAGGGGTTTTCGGGCGTGCCGTCGCCGCCGGCGTAGGCTTCGGCGACCGAGCCGTCCCAGCAGTTGTTTTGTGCCGTCACGCTTCCCGCCATCAGCAGGAGCGCAAGCAGGGTGTAAAGTTTTTGCGTTTTCATTGTTTTGTGTGTTTTAATCGTTTTACTGTCTTTTTTGCACTTTGTGTCACTGCGAGGCACGAAGCAGTCTATAAAAATGTCTGGATTGCTTCACTCCGTTCGCAATGACTCGAAGCAATGTAGCAAAATTATAGCAAAAATCCGTCAAAAAACCAACTGAAAGGCCATATACAGATTTTTTTCTGAAACCCATATTGAGAATCAATGCGTTATGAGAAAAAAGTACAGGTTTTTTTCACTCCATCAATGCTGAAATCGGGTCAAAATCAGCCTTTTTCTTGAGGTTGGAGCGGTATTTCATCACCGTGTTTTCGCTCAAGCTGAGAAGATCGGCTTCTTCCTTCGCGCGGAACTGGAGGAAGGACAAAATAACAAGGTTTAACTCCGTCTTGCTGAGGTCAGGGTAAGCCGACTTCATCTTCTCGATGCCTTTGGGATAGGCCGATTCAAACGCCTCCATGATGCGCTGCAAGCGGTCTTTCTGCCCTGTCTGGTAAATCGCCATGACTTGTTGGTTGAGCATTTCCTTTTGCTGCGCGGTGAGATGCTCCAACTCCACTTGCAGTTGGCGCTGCGCCTCACGGAGTTTCAGGGTCTCCAATTCCTTGTTTTTGCGGTAGCGGAACGCCGTCCAAAGCACCGCCATCAGCACGATGACCAACGAGGCAATCCAAAGAAACAGGCGGTAACGCTTCAACTGCTGCTCGCTTTCCAAACGCTGGATTTCCAACTGCTTGTCGTATTCGTCCTTCACCTCGGCCACGGCTTTCTGCTCTGCGCCATAGTCGGGGCGGGCACTCAGCAACTTATCGGCATAGATGGCTGCATTGGCCTCGTCGCCCAAGGCTTTGTAGGAACCGTAAAGGCGCTTGTAGAGGAAGGTGAGGTCGCTGCCCTTTGGAACCATTCCCTCGGCCATCAATCCATAATGGATGCAAGAGTCGTATTGCTGCAAATCGAAATAAGCCTGTGAAATGTCTTCGGTCAAATCAAACTGATACTTATTCGCCATCGGGCTGTTGACCGTGCGCAAGACTTCCAATCCCTGCTGGCTTTCTGCAATGGCCTGACGAAGCGCTGCCTTACCATCTTCCTCATTATCATAATGTTGAGTCTCATAGCAGTAAAGATAATAACTAGCCAACGCAGTGTAGTAATAGGAAGCCTCAACCGTGTCGCCAATCGTTTCAGCACATTGCAGGCCAATCCGGTAATACATCAGGCAACTATCATATTCGCCGAGGAGCAAATACGCCATTCCCAACGGAAACGCTGTGATAGTCCGATGATGATTCATCTGTTTTTCAGCATAAAACTGGTCGGCCTGTTTGAGATGGTCAACGCCTTCACGATGGTATCCTGTGTTGGTGTACGACATGCCAAGTCGCTGATGGATAGCGTATTTCAGGCGGTCGATTACGGTCTGCTCGTCGGTGGGCGTGAGCGAAAATCGCACAAAACGCTCGTCCACATGCTGGCATTGCTCGATGCTTTGCAAGGCTTTCAAACGATAGTCCAGCACAAATTGATTTCCCATGTTGCCCATTTGAGCCAAACGCGCCAAAATCCAATAAGCCATGGCTTCGAAATACTTGTCATTACAGCCAATAAATTGCTTTTCAGCGATTTGCATCAGCGAATCGAAATCAGCATATTTGTGAAGGCCGTCGTTCACCTTGGCTCGCAGCAGGCAATAATGCGCCCGTTCCTTCTCAGAAAGCACCGAAAGGTTCAGTGTATCAAGGATTTGCCTTGCGCTGTCGAGATGGTATTGGTAGAAACACTCCACGCGATAGAGCATGTCCTCCTCGGGCGGCGGAATGGATTTGCTGCAACGCACCCCAATAATCAATAGGGCTGAAAACAAGGCTGATATGTAAAGGATGCGTTTCATCTTTAAAATTTCACATAATACTCCAACAAAGGATTCACAGCTTCCTCCTCCTCAAGCAAGGCCTTGAGCTGGCTCCAATCCTTAATCATGCCGCGTTTCTCGCGTTGGTTGAAGATGCGCTTCACTTGGTTGTAGTTGAGGTAGGGATGGTTCACCAAGGTCTTGAAATCTGCTCGGTTCACGTCGATTTTCGCGACGGCGACCGCACCTATATTAATATAGGGCTCCGCCACATTGTAGCGCGCCTCGTCCATGCCCTTCACCTCCAAAAGCTGCTCCTTGTTAAGATAACCGCCCAATTTCTCACGGTAGGTCACGATGCGCGCCGCTGTGTAAGGCCCGATTTGGGGCAATTCCGTCAAAAGAGCTGAGTCCGCTGTGTTCAAGTCCACAATGGGAATGGTTTTCTGCGGTTTCTTCTCTTCCACAACCTTCTGATTCTCTTTGGTTTCCGTTTTGGGTTTCGCATATTCCTTGCGCGCCACTTCGGGCAAGACGATGTAAGGCTCCAACTGCTCGAATTCCTCTTCGCTGATGGTGTAGAGCTTGGCAAGGTCGTTCTTCGAGTAGAACTTCCCGCCCTTGTCGCGGTAGTTGATGATATTGCGTACTTGCCTGTCGGTGAGGCCCATGCGAAGGCCTTCCTCCTCCGTCATCGTGTTCGGGTTGAAGGGGAATGGCTGCAACTCGGCCACTTCCTGTGGTTGCGAGGCTTTTTGCTGCTCCATTTCTTCCACCGCCGCCTGACGCAAGGCCAAGAGCGAGTCGAGGTTGTGGAGCGAAGTTTCGTCCAAAGAGACCCGAGTCGGACGCAGCAAGTTGACCAACACCAAAACGATAATGGCCGCCAATATCGAAATGATGGCGACACGCTCTCCCTTGCTGAACGTCAACCACTTGCGCAACCCGTCCATGGTTTCTCAATTGATTAGTCCGCTGATAAACACCACCAGAATCGCCAATGGAGCCAAGTATCTGATAATGAAGAATATGATAGCCTTTAAGGGCGATTTCAGTGCGCCTCCATTGGTCACTTCGTCGAAGAACTGGCTCTTGCCAAGCTTCCAGCCCGTGAAGATGACAATCAGCAGACCGCCGAGAGGCAACAGGATATTGGACGAAAGGAAGTCCATCATGCCAAATACCGTATATCCGTCCTTAGCGAACGGCGAGTTTTCCATCAGGCTCAGCGAGGCGAAAGTGCCCACCAACAGCGTGATGCAGCAGGCGATGACCGTCGCCCACTCCCGCTTGATATGATGCTGCTCCGTGATGAAGGCCACCACGACTTCCAACAGTGAAATCGTCGAGGTCAGCGCGGCGATGGCCAACAGCACAAAGAAGATGACACAGAAGAAATAACCGCTGTGCATTTGGTTGAAAATCATCGGTATCGTGTTGAAAACCAAGCCCATGCCCGCTGTCGGCTTTACGCCGAACGAGAAGGCCGCCGGAAAGATGACGATGCCTGCCAGAAGAGCTATCAACGTGTCGGCAAACACAACGGAAAAAGCTGTAGAAGTGAGATTGTCGTTCTTTTTGATGTAAGAACCATATGTGATAAGCACACCCATACCGAGGCTGAGCGAGAAGAAGCCCTGTCCTAAAGCACCCACAAGCACATCTCCCGTGATTTTGGAGAAGTCGGGCTTGAAAAGGAAGACCAAACCCTCTTTGGCACCAGGCAAAGTGATGGAACGGATACCTAAAATGATAAGGATGACAAACAGCAGTGGCATCAGGATTTTGGCGTATTTCTCGATGCCGTCCTTCACGCCTTTGAAAACCACGTAGCCCGTCAGGAAGATAAAGGCAGCCTGCCACAACACATTGCGCCAGCCCATGTTGTGGAAATCGATGAATTCCTGCTCGATAGTAGCCAAGTCCTTGCCTCTGAATGAGTTGGTTATCGCCTTGAGGATGTATTCTAACGTCCAACCTGAAACCGTGGAATAGAACGAGAAGATGAGGAAGCCGCACAACACACCCATATAACCGACGATGGACCAGCCCGACTTGGGGACTAATTTCTGGAACGCGCCCACGGTGTTGCTTTGGGAGCGGCGACCAATGACAAATTCAGAAAGCATCACGGGGATACCTAATAAAATGACAACGGCCAGATAGACGAGCAGGAAAGCCGCTCCGCCGTTGTCGCCCAACTCACAGGGAAAGCGATAAATATTGCCCAACCCGATGGCCGAGCCCGCAGCAGCGGAAATAATGCCAATTTTGGAGCCGAAGCTATCGCGTTTATTATTGATTTCCATAATTCTCTATTCTATATGCGGCCCTTCGACAAGCTCAGGGGCCTAAGGTCGTTGAGCCTGTCGAAACGCCGTAAACCATTAATTTAATTCTCTCTTTTCTCCGTAAGCTAAATCGCCCACGTCGCCGATGCCCGGCACGATGTAAGCCTTAGCGGTCAGTTCCTCATCGATGCTGCCCACCCAGATGGTGACGGGCTTGCGCGACATTTTGCGCTTCACGTAATCCAAGCCCTCGGTGCTGGCCACCACCGACGCGATATGGATCTGCTTGGGATTCATCTCATTGAGGAGCCCGTTCAGGGTCTTCACCATCGACTCGCCCGTGGCCAACAAAGGGTCACACAAGATGAGCACCCTGTTTTCGATTTCGGGCGAGGAATAATACTCCACCCTGACTTCGAAGTCTTCGTTCTTGTCGTACTTGCGGTAGGCCGCGATGAAAGCGCCGTCAGCATGGTCAAACATATTAAGCATTCCGTTGTGGAACGGCACGCCCGACCTCAGGATGGTGGCGATTACAGGTTGTTCTTTTAGCACAGCTACCTCCTTGATTCCCAACGGAGTGTTCACCTCTTCGGTTTCATATTCAAGGGCTTTGCTGATTTCGTAGGCCATAATCTCACCAATGCGTTCGAGGTTACGGCGGAAGCGCATCCGGTCTTGCTGGATGACGGCATCGCGAAGTTCGGCCATAAACTGGTTGAAGATGCTGTCTTTCGCGCCAAGTTCGTGAATTTGTATCATATTGTGGTTTTATTTGGCACAAAAATAAGAGTTATTTTGATACGAGGGGACAGATTTTGAAATTTTGTCACAGAAAAACCACATCTCCATAGCCGCTCAACGCGGAAGAGGCAACCCCAAGACTCTTCAGTTACACCATTTTCCGCGCCTCTTCAAGAATCATCTCGGCAAAACGCTCGGCCTCAGCTTCGGTCTTGCCCTCGGAATAGATGCGGATAATAGGTTCGGTGTTGGATTTGCGGAGATGCACCCAACCCTCAGCGAAGTCGATTTTCACGCCGTCGATGGTGGTCACCTGCTCGTTCTTGAACTTCTCGGCGAACTTGGCCAAAATGCCGTCCACATCGGTTGTGGGGGTCAGCTGAATCTTGTTCTTCGACATGAAATAAGCCGGATATTCTTTTTTCAGCTCGGAGCATTTCACCTTCTTTTCGGCCAACTGCGTGAGGAACAAAGCCGTCCCGACGAGCGCGTCACGGCCATAATGGATTTCGGGATAGATGACGCCGCCGTTGCCCTCGCCGCCGATGACCGCGCCGACTTCCTTCATCTTCTCGACTACGTTCACCTCTCCTACCGCTGCGGCAAAATACTGTTGTCCATGCTTTTGCGTCACATCACGTAAAGCTCTGGTTGAAGACAGGTTGCTTACCGTTGGGCCGGGCGTGTGCTTCAAGATGAAGTCGGCCACGGAGACCAAAGTGTACTCTTCGCCAAACAGCTCGCCGTCTTCTTTGACGAAAACGAGGCGGTCAACATCAGGGTCGACGACCACGCCGAAGTCGCAGCCTTGCTCCTTGACGTAACGACAAATATCGGTGAGGTTTTGCGCCAAAGGCTCGGGGGTGTGGGCAAACTTTCCCGTCGGCTCGCAGTTGAGTTCGAGCACCTCTTTCACGCCGAGGGCGCGGAGCATCTTCGGGATGGCAATGCCGCCCGTCGAGTTGACTGCATCCACAGCCACCTTGAAGTTGGCCTTCGCGATGACGTCCTTGTTCACCAAAGGCAACTGGCACACCATCTCGACGTGTTTGTCCATCCAGCCGTCAACTTGCTGATAACTACCGATTTCCTCAATCGGGACAAATTCAAAATCGTCCTTGGCGGCCACGTCAAGCAGCCATGCGCCCTCGGCGGCAGAGATGAACTCACCCTTCTCGTTAAGGAGCTTCAAGGCGTTCCATTGCGCGGGGTTGTGGCTTGCCGTGAGGATGATGCCGGCATCAGCTTTCAATCCCGTGACGGCGATTTCTGTTGTCGGTGTAGTGCTGAGACCGATGTCAAGCACATCCGCTCCCATGGCCTGCAAAGTGCCACAAACCACCTGATTCACAAGGAATCCCGAAAGGCGCGCATCGCGACCCACCACAATTTTAGGGCGTTTTATGCCACGATGTCGCACGAATTTCACGAAAGCAGCGGTGAATTTCACCATGTCAATCGGAGTGAGGTTATCGCCCGGTTGGCCACCTATGGTGCCACGAATACCGGAAATGGATTTGATTAGTGTCATATTAGTTATTGTTTAAAGTTTAAAGTTTAGAGTCAGTTGAAAGTTGATAGTTGTTTGTTATTTAGTTGTTTTGGCCTTTGGCTTCAAATCTATGTGTTTGCACGGAAAAGTCAAGCATCACAGGATAATGGTCAGAGGCCTTGTATCGTATTCGTTTGAAATTCAGTGGTTTCACCTGGTTGTTGCCCCAAATGTAGTCAATCCGCATCAAAGGCAGTTTCCCAGCGTAGGTTGGCTTGATGCCATGTCCGACTTTAGTGAAAGAATCCACAAAGCCAGACTTCTGCATCTGCTTGTAAGTGAATGACATAGGCGTGTCATTGAAGTCGCCGCAAACGACAATCGGGCCGTCAAACTGCGGCATGGTCTCCAATAGCATCGAGACCTCTTCACTGCGGCGCTCGAAGGCATATTTAAGCTTCCTCGCCACCGACATCCCAATGGTATCAAACTGGTTGCGAAGCTCCTGCGAATTGGTCAGCACGTCAATTTCCCCGTCAGTAATCTGGTAGGAAACAAGGTGCATGTTTGCCACATAGAACCTTCCCTTGCTACCGGCATCCACCGAAACCATAATGCCCGAAGTGATTCCCTTCCCCAGTTCGGTATCCTCGGAAATCTGCTCCAAAGGATATTTCGAGAAGATGACATTGCCCCCGTAGTTCCGCTTTTTATTATAATAAATATACTGAAAACCAGCACTCTGCGAAAAATTTTCAATCCCTTTCACCCGCGAAACACCCTTCTCGTACGCGTCAAACTCCTGACAACATAATACATCCGGATTCTGCTCCCGAACTTTATTAATCACCTGATAACCAAAATCTTCCTTTTCGGTTTGACCGTCAATGTGGTTGAAATTGTGGACATTGTAGCTCATCACGCGAATAAAGTTGTCCTCATCCACCCGAGAGCCAAAGGAATACGATTTTCTGACCCCAGGAATGGCAATCAACAAGGCAATGATTGAAATCCAAATCTTGCGTGACCATAGGAGTAGCAAAGCAAAGAAAATCAACAAATTAAAGGCGAATATCTCCCAAAATGCCAAACCAAAGAACGAGGTCCAAATGTAACGCTTAGGGTCAATGTAGGGATTAACGACGCTTAAAGCCATGGCAATCAGCCCAATGAAGGCCAACAATGCCAAAATGAACACCAGCAACTTGCCAAAAAATCCCCGTTCCCTTCTTTCCATGTCACTTGCTGTTTTTGAACAAAAATTCCTTTTCCTCGTCGGTCAGGCTGGCGTAACCACTCTTGGAAATCTTGTCCAAAAGTGCATCCACATCACGCTCTTTTTCAGCCTTTTGTCGGTTGTATTCGCCATCATCGCGGGACACTCTCGGCTCGTCCTTGATTTCCTCATAAGGTGTGTATTTCACATTCCTTTTGTTTTTCCACGACTGCAAAACGTCCTTCCATTTCCTGAAGTTCTTGTTGGGTCCGGCAGGGTTTTTCCGCCAATACAAGATGAGCAACAGTCCGAACAACATACCGCCAAGATGGGCGAAATGCGCCACGTTGTCAACACCTTGGAATCCCAAAAGCAACTCTATCACTGCAAAGATTACAACGAACCATTTGGCCTTCATGGGAATGAGGAAATAAACATAAATCCTTGCATCGGGGAACGTCATGCCGAAGGCCAAAAGCAGGCCGTAGATGGCTCCCGACGCGCCCACGGTGGTCATCATGTTCAAGTAAGTGTCCATCGGGACGATTTGTCCGCCCAGATTCACGTTGGCGTAATCGGCCAAAGTAGTGGTGTATTGGATGTATTGCACTAATTCCTGGCACAAGCCCGCGCCGATGCCGCAAACCATGTAGTATAGCAGGAAACGCTTTGATCCCCAGAGGTTTTCGAGCGTGTTGCCGAACATCCACAAGGCAAACATGTTGAAAAACAGATGCCCGAAATTGGCGTGCATGAACATGTAGGTGATGAATTGGTAAAGGTGGAAGCCCGATGCCTTAAAAAAATGCAGGCCGAGCGTATCGGTCAAGTCGATGTTGAAGCGATTCAAGGTAAAGGTCGCCACATACATCAATATATTGATTATCAATAGGTTTTTTACTACTGTTGGCAGTACTTTGAATCCCGTTGGGCTGATTTGTTCGTTCATTTATTTGATTTAAGATTTAAAGATTTAAAATTTAAAGATTCAAAATTTAAAGATTCAAAATTTAAAGATTCCAAGATTTTACTTCGTTATATGCTTCGCAACTCCACACTCCTAACTCCACACTCCTAACTCTATCCAAACCTATTCATAATATCCTCCACGCTCATAATAACATAAATCTTCTTCCCATTCGGTGCAATCTCGGCCACATTGCAGGCAAACAACTGGTCCACAAGATTTTGCATTTCGGGCTCGGTAAGCCTTGTCTGCGCCTTGATGGACAGTTGCGCGGCCATGGTCTTGGCCAAATTCAACTTTCTGTCTAACTGCAAATCGGTGCGGTTTATTTTATAGTTGTCCAAAATCTTTTCCAACAGCTCCACCGCGTCGCAACCCGCCGAGTCAGAAGGTGTACCGTTAATCATGAAGGTGGTCGGGTTGGCCTGCTCCAAGACGAAACCGAGGTTCTCCAACTCAGGCTGCAATTCCTTCAGCAACGAGGCATCATTCATATTAAGCGACAAAGCCTGTGGAAACAGCTCTTGCTGCGAGGCACCGCTGTGGTTTTCCATCTCTTTCAGGTACTTCTCAAACAACACCCGCGTGTGCGCCAAATGTTGGTCAATCAGTAGGATACCTGACTTTACCGTGGTAACGATGTACGTCTGATTCACTTGCAGGTATTGAGTATTGGCGGGGGGGTCGTCCACAGTTTCGGTCTCCACACCTTTATTAATATCGGGCTGGTCGACGCGCTCGCCGTAGAGTTGCCGCCAGTCGCCGGAGGGCTTATCGCGGTGCTGCGGGAAATCGTTCCACTTAGGCTTAAACTCCTGATTTGAAGTCGTTTGCTTGAAGGGATTGTAGGACTCGTCCACGGGCACTTTGGGCATAATCAAAGGCCGTGAAGCTCGGCTCACCTCGCCGAAGTCGATGTTGAGGTCAGGCGTTTCGGTGAAATCGATGGTGGGCGAAAGGTTGTGCTGTCCAATGGCCTTGCGCACGGCGGCATGAAGAATGGCATACACCAACTTGACATCCAAAAAGTTAACCTCGGTCTTGGTCGGATGGATGTTGATGTCAATGTCGGACGGGTCGACTTCGATATTGAGGAAATAGCCCGGAAAACTGTCCTTCGGGATCATCTCCATGAAGGCGTTCTCGATGGCATGGTGAAGATAGGCGTGCTTGATAAAGCGCTTGTTCACAAAGAAATACTGCTCGCCGCGCGTCTTCTTGGCGTATTCCGCCTTAACGATGAATCCACTGATGCGCACCCGCTCCGAGTCTTGGTTAACGGGAAGCAGCTTTTCAGCGTAATTGCTCCCAAAAAGCCCCATGATGCGCTGCTTGAGCGAGCCGGAATAGAGATGATACAGCTCCTTGCCGTCGCTCGTGAGCGTGAAACCCACTTCGGGGTTCATCAGTGTGACTCGGGTGAACTCCTCTATGATGTGACGCATCTCAGCTTGCGGCGACTTGAGGAAGTTACGCCTTGCTGGAACGTTGAAAAACAGGTTCTTGACGCTGAATGTGGTGCCCGGCTGCATTGGCGTGAGGCTTTGCTCCTTCACCACCGAGCCTTCGTTGACGATTTTCACGCCCACCTCGTCTTCCTTGCGGCGCGTCTTCAGCTCGACTTGCGCGATGGCCGCGATGCTGGCCAAGGCCTCGCCACGGAAGCCCATCGTGCGGATGGCGAAGAGGTCTTCTGCCTTCGAGATTTTCGAGGTGGCATGACGCTCAAAGCAGAGGCGAGCGTCAGTTTCCGACATGCCGCATCCGTTGTCAGTGACCATGATAAGCGACTTGCCCGCGTCTTTCACCACCAAATCGATTTGGGTGGCGCCGGCATCCAAAGCGTTCTCCATCAGCTCCTTGACGGCCGAGGCGGGACGTTGGATGACCTCGCCTGCCGCGATTTGGTTGGCGACACTGTCGGGCAGCAACTTAATCACGTCGAGCATAACTCACTTCCCCATAAGTCCACTAACGATATTGGTCATCAGCGGGGTGCAGAAAACAAAGTAGAACAGGACAGCGACAAACACGCCTAATGCGATGCGGCGGATAGTCTTGGCGCGCCGTTCCTCGGCGGTTTCTTCAGCCTCCTTGGCGTGCCATTTGCGGCGCATCTCGGCGCGAAGCTGCTGCTCGTGGCTCAGATTGGCATCGTAGCCCAACTCGGCCTTTTTCTGTTCCCAAGCCTCTTTTTCTGGGTCGTAATAGCGGGGTATATAGTTGAATTTCTTTGGGTTATGTTTGTAGAAGAATGCCATTATACAAGGTATTTAAAGGTTTATCACAAGCTTGGATAGTCATCGTCGTCGCTGGAGGAATAGAGTTCGTCGTCCTCGTTATATTCAGCGTCGCAGCCAAGGTCGTTCCACTTGTTCTGCCACAGGCGTTCGAGCCGGTCGGCGGTTTGGGTCAGTTCGGTGGTTTCAGTTTCAGAAACCGAACGTTCCACAGTGGCGTTTTCCAAGTCGGAGCGCAGGCCCAAGATGCTGAAACTCAGCAGTTGCAAGTCGTCACAATTATCGGTTTCGAGGATTTTGCTCTCAATGAGCGTGGTTTCCTTCTCCAAATTCACATAGACTTTAGAATGGCCGTTGCCGCAAGCGCAAAGCGTTGACAAAAAGGCGGTTACCAAAACAAAAACAATCGTTTTCTTCATGTTTTTTTCGTTTATATTTGAGGCAAAAATAGGAAAATTTCCGCAAAGTGCCGCTATAAATAATAATAGGTGTTAAAAAATCCGCGATTTTTCGGCACCAACATTTTCTCTGCCAAAGACTTATCAAGTTATAAACAATTGCTGTTGATTTCTTTTTCCGAAAAAACCAAAAATGTGCTTGAAATCGGTGAAAAGGTATTGGGGAAACCCCTATCTTTGCAGCGGTTTTAAAAGGTTAAAAAGGCATTTAAAAAGGATAAAAAATCAATTCAAACAATTTCTAATTACTAACTTAAATCATTATCTATGAAAAAGTTACTTACTTTGTTCGTGGCATTGATTGCCAGTGTGAGCCTTATGGCTCAAGTGACGTCGTCAAGCATCAGCGGTAAGGTCACCGACAACAACAAGGGTGTTCTTCCAGGTGCCACTGTCGTCGCAACGCACATTCCTTCAGGCGCGCAGTACTATGCTGTGGCCGATGCGAATGGCAACTACCGTTTGCTCAACATCCGTCCCGGCGGTCCTTACAAGATTGAGTACCGCATGGTTGGTTTCCAATCGGTTATCCAAGAGGATGTTACCGCGACTTTGGGCGAAACCAGAATCCTCAACGTCCGCCTCAATGAAGAAGCCATCGGCTTGGGCGAAGTGGTCGTTTCGGCCGAGGCCATTTCGAATGGCATGGACAGCGACCGTGCTGGTGCCACCACTACCGTGAGCACCGAGCAGATTATCAACATGCCCACTATCACGCGCAGCCTTAACGATGTGCTGGCCCTGACCCCTCAGGCTGCCACCCACGGAAACAATCTGTCCATCGGTGGTGGTAACTACCGCCAGTCTTACGTCACCGTCGACGGTGCTGCTTTCAACAATGCCTTCGGCATCGGTGGCAACCTGCCTTCCAACGGCAGCCCTATCTCCCTTGACGCTCTTGAGGCCATGACCATCAACATCACGCCTTACGACGTGCGCCAGAGCGGCTTCACGGGTGGTGCCATCAACGCCATCACCAAAAGCGGTACCAACGAGTGGCACGCCACCGTGTATGACCTCTTCCAGAACAACATGCTCAAGGGTCACAAGGTGTTCGATAGCGAGCTTACCAACACCTACTCACTCAACAACACCTTAGGTTTCAGTGTTGGCGGCCCCATCGTGAAAGACAAACTGTTCTTCTTCGTCAACGCAGAATACAGCATGGACGACCTTCCGGGTTCTTCCAACGTGGCCCGTACCGATGACAGCCAATCCTTCGGCAACGATGTCAATTACAACAGACCTTTGGCTTCCCAGATGGATGAAATCAAGTCGTTCCTCGGCAACAAGTTCGGCTACAACCCCGGCAGATATCAGGATTACTCCCTTTCTACACCTGACTATAAGATGCTGGCCCGTTTGGACTGGAACATCAACGAAAAGAACTCGTTGGCTTTGCGTTTCAGCTACACCCACAACTCCTACTCCAACAATCCTTCATCTTCGATGAGCCCGCTTGGTGGCACCAACAACGTGTACAACTACATTACGCCTACCAATGACACCATTAATTACCACTTCAACAGATACAGCGCTGGTCGCCAGTCGGCCTACGCCCTTCCGTTTGAAAGTGCCCGTTATTTCCAGGAGCAAAACTTCATGAGTGTCGCCGGTGAGTTGAACACCCGCATTAGCAATAGGATGAACAACATGTTCCGCATCACATGGTCACATCAGAACGAACCTCGTTCCTTTGTTGGCGACAACTTCCCAACCGTTGATATTTTGAGCGATCAGGAAGTCACAGGTAGCGACAACACCGCCATCTTCACGACCTTCGGTCCCGACCCGTTCACTTATGGCAACCTTCGTGACGTGCAGACCATCATCGGCACTGACGAAATCTCCTACGCCACGGGCATCCATAACATGACTGGCGGTCTCCAATTTGAATGGAACCGCACCAAGAACGGCTTCATGCAAGGCGGCGCTGGTTGGTACATCTACAACTCATGGCAAGACTTCGTTAACGATGTCAATGACCCGACCAATGCCTACGGTCCAGCCCTGTACATGATTACCCACCCGAACAACAGTACCCTGACGCAAGAGTTCCCGTCGTTCGACTACTCGCAGGCTTCACTTTACTTCCAAGACGAGATGAGCCTCAGCGAATACTTCAGACTGACTGCTGGCTTGCGTTTTGAAATGCCTTTCTTGAGCAACCCCAACAACAACTTCAACAAGGACTTCGCTGACGTGGCTGCCGCCAACCCAGAATCATCATTCGCTGGCCTCAGCACCGCCGACCTGCCGAAGAACAGCCTCAACATTTCGCCTCGTTTGGGCTTCAACTGGGACATGCTGAAGAACCGCAACCTCATCCTTCGCGGTGGTACCGGCATCTTCACCGGCCGTATCCCCTTCGTTTGGATTGTTTCTGCAATGGGTAACTCCAACGTGCTCCAATACCAATATATTGCCAACGCCAACACTGGCAACGACCCCGTTCATTTTCATACTACCGTCGCCGACCAGCTGCAAGAGCTCTACGGAGGTGCCTTCGTGCCCCAAGACCTTGCCGCTCCCACTGGCGCCACCATCATCGCCAAGAGCTTGAAGATGCCTTCGGCATGGAAGAGCTCATTAGGATTGGATGCCACACTGCCTGGCGATATCAAGGCCACGGTGGAAGGTATCTACAGCTACAACTTCAATGAAGTTTATGCTTCTATCCTTGGTTACAAGCAAGAAGGCTCCATTCGCCTCGACGGCGAACCCGAAGACCGTCTGCTCTACGTCTCCGAGAACATCAAAAACAAGGATGGCGGCAGAATGAACGGTTACTACCTGCACAACGAGAAGAACCTTCACGGCTACTACTACTCGATCACTGCACAACTCCAGAAGAGCTTCTTCTTCGGCCTTGACTTGATGGCCGCCTACACCCACAGCGACGGCAAGGCCATCAGTGACGCTGACAGCGACCAAATTTCGGGCTTCGGTAGCGTGCCGAACGTGAACGGCCCCAACGCTCCTGAACTGGGCTACGCCAGCTACATCGCTCCCGACAGAGTAATTGCCAGCGTCGGCTTCAACCTGAGAGAAAGCGAACACGTTGTCGACCACTTCCACTTGTTCTACGAAGGCTTCAACATCGGCTTCAACAACTACTCTTACTCAAGAGTTTCGTACCTGATGAACAGCGTTAGCGGCATCAGCTCCGCCAACCAACTGATTTACATCCCGACCACCAACGACCTCGCCAACATGACCTTCGTTGATGACGACAACAAGGCCGCTTTCAACAACTTCATCGAAAGCGACAAGTACCTGAGCACCCACCGTGGCCAGTATGAGGAAAGAAACGCCATCGTCGCTCCTTGGCTCAACAGAATCAACATCCACGTCAGCCGTGAGATGGAGTTCAAGGTCTTGGGCAAGACGAATGTTATCGAACTTGCCGCCGATATCAAGAACGTGGCCAATCTGCTCAACAGCCATTGGGGCGCTTACAAGAGCTTGGACAGCAACGTCATCCTGAACTACAACAAGGACACCCACGTTTATACTTTCACCAAGCCTAACTGGGAGCCCTATGCCAACACCGCCTCCTCCTGGTCGGCAGTGCTCAGCTTGCGCTACAAGTTCTAATTGGAACGGATGTTTTGAGATGCAATTAATCGCGTCTCTACAAAAGTGACATCAAAAAAGCACCTCTTCGGAGGTGCTTTTTTGTTTTTGGTATTACTATGACGGTAACTCGTGGATTCCCAGCGTCAACGACTTTTATTCCTTACACAGCCGCGTAATCACCGCTTCATGCTGGGGATAAAGCCTCAACAGCTCGTCTTTCTTAGCCAGCTCAAAGTTCTCGAAACTGAAGGCCGGACCCACGGCGCATCCGACCAGACAAAAGCCTTGTTTTGAGGGTATCTCGGCGGCAAACCACCGCTCCGGCTCGATGACGACTTGCATCTCACCGTCGCCCGAAAGACGGTGAACGGTCAGCGTGCCGTTGGGCTCGATGACGTAAAGGTTAAGCGGTTCACCGGCATGGTAATACCATACCTCGACCATCTCATGCAGCCGATGGAAGGCCGACATGTCGTTGGCGGTCAGCATATAATAGATGGTGGAAAGGGGCTTTTTGCCCGTTTCGTCATTGCCGAAGAGCTGGCGATAATAGCCCCCTTCGGGATGCGGCGCAAGACCGAGCTTTTCGATGTATTGTTTGGCGTTCATCATCACATCACTCCTTTTTCCGTTTGAAAATCTTTGTCCGCAGCATGAAAACCGTCAGGGCAACCCAAAAGACGACCAAAACACCCAAGGTAATCCAAGTGGCCTTGAGGCTTTGCGGGGCATAACCGACTAACAAAAGTACCGGGAAGCCCAGCACGATGGCCGAAAGGGTTTGCAGCACTAGGTTGTTAGCGGCGGGAGTCTCAAACTTTGGGTCGATTTCGCGGAGTAGGATCATGCCGTTGCTCGCCGTGCCCGTCAGCATCCCGAACATCGAGAAGAAGCCTTCGTATTTGTAATTGGGATACAAGTGTTTGGAAATCAGCAGGACATAGGCAAACGTGACGATGGTTCCCAAAGCGACAATGACGAGGAACGGCAACACATACTTGCCGACCGCCTCGAAGTTGATGGCAGCGGTGCCCGCCACAATCATGATATCGAAGCAGAAGCCGCTGATGCGGTTGAGCATATAGTTGTTGATGTACTCGCGGCTCATCAGTTTGGCCTTCTTGAAACGGCCCAGCAACCACTTGAACAGGATGCCGAACAGCGTGCCAATCAGGAAGTTGAAGCCCCAAAGCATAGGTTTCAGGGTGTTGGTGCCAAAGTTGCCCAACTCCATGCCTTGAATCCAGTTGGTGAACAGATAAACGAGGAAATAGACGAACAGCACCATGCTGATTTGCACCGAAAGCTTGTCGATGGACTCGGCGTCGGGGATTTCGCCCTTGCCTTCGTAATCCTCCAACTTATTCACTTGTGCCGCAGCGATTTTCTTTCTCGAAAGGATGCCTTTGCGACGCAAAATGTTCATGTAAATCACGCCCACCACGCTGCCCACGATGAAGCCCGTGGCCGCAATGGAGAGGCCGAAGTCGGCACCCGGAAAGTCGATGCCCTGCTCCGTGGCCCAGCCCGTGAAAATCTTACCGAAGTTCAAGGCCTGCCCCGGACCTTGGCCGTAGCCCATCGGCAACAGCAAGCCGGCAGCATAGAACAAACGCTTGCCGAAATAGAAGAACAAAATGGAAACGATGAGGCCCACAATGCCTTGGATGACGTAAGTCGAGGCCGTCAAGGCACCTGTCTCAATCACTTTCATCGGCGTGGACTTCGATTCTATCTTGTTGTTTTTCAATGCCAAGGCAACAAATCCCAAGCCCAAGGCATGATAAGTCACCACCTCCATCATCGGTTTGTTGATGATTTCGCGACAGTTGGGGAACGCCTTGAAAATGAGTAGCAGCAAGCCGCCCAAAAGTGCTGAAGGCAGCAAGCTCTTGTTCAAGAATGGGATTTTGGTTCTCAGTACGTTGCCCAAAAGAAGGGCAGTCGCCAAAATGCAGAATTGCACCAACCATTGCCAAGCCTCAGGCCGGTCGAAGGTCATCATGGAAGCATCTAGTAATGTCATAATTCAATGGTTTAAATTAGTCCGCAAACGTACTAATTTTTTCCATACGAAACAAATTCTTATTTTTGCAGCATGAAAAAAGTGTTCGAACTGTTCCTCAGCTTCTTCAAAATCGGGGCTTTCACCCTCGGCGGCGGCTATGCCATGCTGACCTTGGTGGAGAAGGCCGTCGTCGACCGGAAGAAATGGATTCCCAACGACGAGTTTTGGGACATGATTGCTGTGGTTCAGTCACTTCCGGGCGTTTTTGCCGTCAATACGGCCCTCTATGTCGGGCATCGTGTGGCTGGCACAAAAGGTGCATTTGCGGCCATGCTGGGCGCCATCATCCCGTCCATCACCATCATGCTGCTGTTGGCCACGGTCTTCCGCGAGTTCCGCGACTATCCCGTGGTGGAAAGTGTGTTCAAGGGCATCCGTCCCTGCGTGGTGGCCCTCATCCTCGCCCCTTCCCTGCGCATGATCAAGTCGGCCAAGGTGAATTGGAAAACCGCCATCATCCCCATCGCCACGGTGTTTTTGATTTGGTGGTGCAAAATTTCTCCCGCTTATGTCATCCTTGCCGCCATCGCGGGCAGCGTGATTTATGCGTTTTATATTAATAGGAGTGCCAAAAAGAAGGAGGCCAAACCATGATATACCTGCAACTGCTTTGGGTTTTCATCAAAATCGGTGTTTTGGGCTTCGGCGGTGGCTACGCCATGCTCTCGCTCATCGAGCATGAAGTGGTGAACCATTACGCATGGATGACGACCACTGAGTTTGCCGACATGGTGGCCATCTCGCAAATGACTCCAGGCCCGATTTCCATCAACTTGGCGACTTACGTGGGCTACACCACGGCGGGCATCGGCGGCTCGCTGTTGGCCTCATTTGCGCTTTGCCTGCCGTCCGTCATCATGGTGTATCTCATCTTAAGGCTTTTCATGGATAAGAAGAACAGCGCCTTGTTGGACAACACTTTAAAAGGCCTGAAACCCGCCATCGCCGGACTCATCTTCGCCGCCGGCCTCTCCATGATGAACCTACAAAACTTCCCCGATTTCGGTCGCGGACAATATAATATCAGCGTCATTATTTGCGTTTTGGCCTTCGTGGCCTCCTATTTCTTCAAAGCCAACCCGATTTTGCTCATTGTGCTGTCAGGTGTGGTGGGGTTTTTCGTGTATTAGCTAAGGTCCCTGAGCTTGTCGAAGGGCCGATTTATTCAAAATTCAAAATTTAAAGATTTAAAATTCAACAAAATATGAAAAAGGTACTCATTGGAATAACGGTTTTGTTCTCAGCTCAAATCGCTTTCGCGCAACACGCCCTCACCTATCAAAGCTACGCCAAAGGCGTTGCGGAACAAGACACGACCACCGTGCAAGTCGTGGAAAATGCGAAATGCCTGAAAATTAGAACTGTAGAAAAAAAACTTTCCAACCCTATCCCAGGTTTTGCCGAAAGCGCTACCTACGTGAATTACACCGAAGACTCCGTTTACACCATCGTGGATTTCGCGGACGGGAAGTATTATAGCAGTTATCCACTGACTGATAACGACGTGGTTTTCAGCGATGAAGGTCCAGAAAAGCTACTGGGCTACGACTGCAAGAAATACAAGACCAGCATCAACTCCAACACCATCGAAGTGTGGATGACGGAAAGCCTCGGTTTCGAGGCCACGCCCATGCCCGGACTCGGCCGCTTGAAAGGCGTGATGGTGCGCTGCATGAGAAACAGTTCCTATATCACTGATTTGAAAGAGGTAAAAGAGCAAAAATATGCCCTCATCGACTTGATTCCAGCCTACAAAGGCGAACACAAGACCTCGCGCGAACTGAGCCAACTGCGCAAGGACAAACTCGTCGTGCGCATCCCCGTTTTCGAGGACGAACAAATCCATTTCGCGGATTATGAGCCTTTTACAGGAGAAATCCCTTTTGACACGGTCATCCATTTCAGCCACGGCACGCTGATTGTCAAGCGGATGAATCTGCCTTTGATTCCAGAGCATTACCAAATCTTCGCCGAGATTCGCCAGCGCAGCAACGGCGACGCTTACGACCGCACGGCCTCCGTCTTCGTCATCCCGACCGAGAAGGCCAAGAGTTTCCGCGACGGCCTGACACAAGGCCTGGAAGCCCTGCCCGTGTTCGTCGGCAAGGACAGCAGGGAATACCAAGGCATCAAAGCGGAGAAGGACTATCTGCCGCCCGTCGAGCTGGTGCGGTTCTTCACCTCGTTTGGCGCGGGCCACTTCAACGACCGTGTGCAGATTGACGGCTTGGAATGGGCGGAAGAAAACTATTACAAACAGGAAATCAGCGAGTTGCGCGACCGTTTGCGTGGCGATGTGCTCATCGGGGCCTTCATCGGCAACTACGACAAGGGCGGCCACAAGATTTCCTTGGACCTCCTCGCCTACCCAGGCGACAACAAATGGAGTGAAGACCCACTGAAACAACACTCCATTCCGCTGTTCAACACCTGCAATGTATTGGAAATGAGTGGACAAAACTATGGTCGCTTATTCGCCACCGATAGGCTGACCGTAGAATTTGAGCTTCCCGACAGCGCCAAAAACGTGCGGTTGCGCTACATCAGCACGGGCCATGGCGGTTGGGACAACGGGGACGAGTTCAACCCCAAGGAAAACGCCATTTACATCGATGGAAAGAAGGCCTTCACTTACACGCCTTGGCGCTGCGACTGTGCCACTTTCCGCGACCAAAACCCTGTTTCTGGCAACTTCTGGAACGGCCTCTCCTCCTCCGACTACTCGCGCTCGGGCTGGTGTCCCGGCACGGCCACCAATCCCGTTTACTTTGACCTTAGCCACCTGAAGCCTGGCAAACACACCATTTCCATCTCCATCCCCCAAGGCAAGGACGAAGGCGAATCGTTTAGCCATTGGATGGTTTCGGGGGTGGTGTTGTATGAACAATCTAAAGGCACCAACGATAAAAAGGAATGACATTAATCCGTTTTCCGTCAGAAAGTGTTTTTTCTCCCACTTCGTCCAAAGTGACGATAGTACCTTCTTCCAAATCGAAGGCATTCAATCGGCTGTAAATATAAAAAATACATATTGCAAATCGTTATTTTATAAAAAAAACACCAATTATAAATCGGTATTATGTGTAGTCTTCACATTTTTTCAGGCATAAAAACCGTAGAGACGCGAGACTGGTGTCACGGCACGGCCACCAATCCCGTCTATTTCAAAAAAGGTTAATACAACAACCATTTTTTATCAAAAATCGGTTAATCGACTAAACGATTTTGGGACAACACAGCTAAAAGTATATTTTTTTAATCACTTTTAGCTGTGTTGAAGAATCGCTACGAATGCCTTTTCTTACTCTGCTTCATTCCCAAATCCACCGTCACCAAAGTCGCCAAAGCCTCCATCATGACCACGGCGCTGGGCAAGGGCGCACACATCATGCCGTCCTTCGATGGCGATGGTGCATGTCTCCCCAGCCCGATTTACATACAATAAAAGAAATATTCCCACAGAATTCCATGCAACACCAGAGAAAGAGGACTGCACCGTATGAAGAACAAACCACTTAGGAAAGTCACACCACACAAACCAGCCAATACATTGGTTTATTCTGCATCCTGAACAAGGCGAACAGAAATACCATTATGACGGGAAAAGCTACCACCAATACCTGGGTTATAATAAATGAACATCCTACCGAACCACATTTCATGTGCACCGTCATCAGGGTTAAGAATGTCCGTCGACCAATAATAACCAGATTCGTCAACTTGGCTGACTTGCGTCCCTTGCCTAAGCCCTGCCACTGGCAAAAACACGGCTCCAGCTGCTTCCATTTGGCTCCATTGTTCTAAGGAGAAATTGTTTACATAATTTGTAAACTCCTTATATGCTGAAGTGAATGCGATTCCTTCAGGCAACACACAATCGTCGGGAAGAAGTATTAGTCCGTGCCATCCATTGACAAGACCCATAGCGTAAAGATTATCCGCATTGTTTCGTTGATATACCATGTAGCTCATTTCCGCCGATGATAGTGTCCTCCATAGGCCCGCCTGATTACCACCATTCGAGATAGGGTTGTGCTGTCCCCAGTCATATTCCGTATAGGCGATATTGTTCTGATTGTCGCCATAATCGGTTTCAATCTCGCTGGTCATCCACGGGTGTTTGTCTTCATAGCCGCTTGTTCCCCAGCCAAACAAATCAATCCAGCCATCGTAAGTTGGAGAAATGTTGCTGTTGGCGCTTCCTATGATGTCTTGCTGGCTCTCGGCAAATCGCCATGTATTCGTAGAAGCCTGATACTGCAAATTGCCTTGTGAAAAATACACTTGGTCACCATTGGCATTGACAGTGAATAAGCCATTGACGGCACCAATTGGAGCACCACCTTGGGGAATGAAATTGGCCACCATGTTTCTGTTGCCCGTCACAGTAAAACTATAAGTAGCATCTTCTGAAACCACTTCGTCGTTTTCCGTCCAATTATCAAAAGTGTAACCATCATTGGCTAAAGCTGTCAAAGTACATGTTGAATCTTCGGCATACGTGCCCGCTCCGATTATGGTGCCACTTTCGGCTGGGTTGGGTGTCACATTGATGTTATAATAAGAGGTGTTATCTGAAACTTTTACCAATCTGACAGAAAACCCCTCGCTGATGTCATTATAGTTTTGAGGGCCAACATCGCTCTGGCTAAAATACAGGTAGTTCGCATATCCGCTATAACAAAATGAAGACGACCAGTAAAAGCCTTGGCCTGCGTCATAAACCACCGTGCCATTGCGACGACTGGCGGTAGGAAGAAATACTGCACCATTGGCTTCAAAAATGTTGACCCATTCCTCGCTGCTGATTATGTTGCCAGAAAAATCAGCTTCGGCGTTGTTTATGTTGTTTAGACTATAGGTTGATGCAGTCCAGTCGTCAGGCAGTAAAATGACACCGTTCGAATCATTTACCTTGCCCTTGACAAAGCGGATGCCCGATGTAGTGTTTCGCGTCATGAATAAGTATTCCCATTCATTAGTCGTTGGAGTGCGCCACCCTATGTTTTCCATGTTACCACCATTTGAAATAGCATTATAGCCCCAATCGGCCATCCCTGTTTGGTCGTAAAGATTGCAGGAATACATACCATAGGCGTAGTATTCAGTGTAATTCGTACTGGTACTCCAAGGCTGATAACAATCCGTTCTATGTTCGTAACCACTTGTTCCCCAGCCAAAGAGGTCTCGATCTATCGAAGATGCATTGCTGCCTTGTCCGTTGTCACCAAGATAATCCCATTGATGGTCAGCAAACTTCCAAAAAGGTATAGCCGCACTGCCAATGTATTGAAGATTTCCTTTTGAGAAATACACTTGGTCGCCATTGGCATTGACGGTGAATAAACCATTGATGGCACCTGTCGGAACAGTAGGATTAGCTGGTTCTACTCCAAATACAAAACTCACCTGTTCTGGATTCATCGACCTATACATCAATCCCTTGCCAGGAATGAAATGAGTAAAACTACCATACCAACCAAAGCCTTCAAGATAGTATACATAGCCAGTTTGCGACTTGATTATGTCGCCATTGGTAGGCGTGAAGGAAGCCAGTCCTTCTGCGATAGTCAAGGTGTCGGCACGGGGATAACTCACCCAGTTCCATCCTGGACTCAGAGTAATCGTGACTTCTTGCGCCAACGCATGATGGCTTGCCATCGTCATCAGAAGCACGAACATCAAAAGCATTAGTACTTTTTTCATATTAGATAGGTTTAAAAATTAGTTTCCTTTATCTTTTTCCTCGGCAGACTCCAGACCGAGTTTCAATAAGTCAATTCCGAAAAACACAAAAGAAAAGCGCGGGAGTCAAAACTTTGTTTATCCCGTGCCTTAGGCCTTCGCATTGCCTATCTCTCGAGGATAAACAATGCCGATGCCCACGCTATCGAATATACAATGAAAACACGTATACACGAAACATGGACGTCGAACATTGTATTATCGTGCGAGAGAATTGAGTTTGCGAAGTTCAAGGCACCGCAGATAAAACGTCAGTTCAACGTCTTCTCTAATATGTCTGTTGCTTCCAAAAGGGAAACAACGAAGCAAAAATAAGGATTTTTTGAATAAAACAAGAAAAAACGGGAAAAAACCACAAATATTTCCGCTTTTTCCAAACCTCAGCAAAGCCTTTCCCATTCCTCACAAAAACAAAAAACCGCCCTTGAAAAAGAGCGGTTTTTGTTGCATTGAATAAAAATCAAAAGTCTTTCTCGACAGTGAATTTCAGGCGATCGGGATGTTCTTGCATGAGATTAAGGAATTTTTCCTTATTGACCGAAGCGAATGAACCCACCATTTCAATGGATAGGGAACCGCCGGTATAGTTTCCAACTCCATAGCGCTTTCCGTAAACCACCTGTTCCGGAAGCTCATTTTCATTGTAAACTAATTCTCCTTCCATCTTGGCATGGAAAGGTAAGGTAACTTCGACAGACTTTGACCATGGCACCACAACGCCAGTTTCGGTAACTGACTCACCTTTAGCATTGGTATAGGTCACATTCAGTTTAAAGCAATCAGACATGACCAAATTGCCATTCGTGTTGTCAACCTTGTACAACACTGTGGTAGTGGTAGGTGTCGGATCCGGAGTGGGAGTCGGTGTCGGGTCGGGCTTTTTGCAACCCGTGAGCATCATGCCACCAATCAGCACGGTAGCGAGCAAAAATGATACTTTTTTCATTGTTTTGAATTTTAATTGATTAAACGTTATTTAAATAGGTTCATTTTTCTTTTAATCGCAACAGACGGCGTTCTCGGCGCTTTCGACAGTTCAACGTCTTCAATATGTCTGCTGCTTCCAAAGTGGAAACAACGGGGCAAAAATAAGGATTTTTTGGATAAAGCATGAAAAAGCGGGGAAATCCTTCAATTATTTCCGCTTTTTCCAAACCCTCAGCAAAGCCTTCCCAAAAGGCGAAAGCCTATTGAAGGTATAAGAAGGATACCTCCTCTCCTCACCGCCGAAGCCAAGGTAGAAACGGGCCAAATTGTCGTCGTCAGAGCCTTCGAAATCGAAGGTAACTTTCTGATAGGCAAAGCGTTGGATGGCTTTATCAAGCAAGAAAGTCATGGCCTGTGTTTCCTTGCCTTTTTCGCTGTTGCCGGAGAAAAGGAACGTAATGCGGTTGTCGGTCTGCATGAACAAAGCACCGCAAAGCAGTTCGTCGGAGCCGCTTTCGGTCACACCGAGGGTGAAGGCGGCTTTGCGCCTTATGGCAGACTCCCCTAAATTAATTAAGGTGGCGTATTCAGCATCACCCCAAACGTTGACCGTCGCGCCACGATGGTCTCTAAACAACCTCACAACCTGTTGAAGCTCAACGGCATCAACCACCTGCAAATCATGGCTTTCCGCTTTGGACAAATTGCGTTTGGTGTTGGTGTGGTAATTGGCACGAATCGTGTCATAATCCTTATTCAAGTCCAAGACGATATTCCTATGAAAATCAATGCCTTGCAATGGTTTCTCAAATACGTTTCCCTCGTTCAGTCTAATTTCAGCGAAACGGTATTTTTGGGGAATGGCATTCAAGAAATCCTGCAACACTTCCGCTGTTATTTCTTGACTTGAAAAAACGCCCAACTGCTGCACAAAAAACGGTTGGAAAAGGTAGTTCACGCCGAATTTCTTCCCGCCCGTAATCGGCATAACGGCTTCATAATCACCCAGAACCATGGCCGACCACTCGAGGTGGACGATGTCCAAATACCACGATTGGGCGTAAACCAAGCCACTGTCGGAAATGAGGGTGTCCCATTTCGCACGGTCGATGGCTTTATGTTCAATGTGGTGAATCATTGGCTAATGTATTCCAATAATTGTCTATACATCTCCGGCCAGCCGACCCAACGTTTTTCGCCGCCAAGAGTCTCGTTGTGAGTGAGATAGATAAACCTACCTCCCACCGCTTTCACCTCGTCCACGAGCTGCTTGGCGAGGTCGAGGGAAGCTTCCACGTCGAGGTTGAGATAGTCTCGCATCGTGCCGTCCATGAGAGCAAAAGGATGCACCCAAAGGTTGGTGGCCATGTCGTTTTCAAGGTCGAAGAAACGGAAGGCATCGGCAATGCCCGCACGAAATCCGGTTTGCGAGGCAAAACCCATCGTGTAGTCGTCGCTGATATCCAACTCAATGAGTTTCTGATAACTACGCGGCAGATTCATCCTCAAAAAATGCTGCCGGCTCTTGGTCAGCGGACGGTGCAACACCTCTGACAGCCCGTCGATTTCGGCCTGAAGCTTCTCAAGGTTGAGGTAAGACGAAAACGAGGGATGGATGCCCACATCGGCATAGTCGCCGAGCCGCTTGATGAGCGACTTGAACGCATCCTTGCGCAGCGAGATGTTCTTGTCATTGGTGTCATATTCACCACAAAGGATGAAGTATATAGGCTTGAGTTTGAACGTTTTCTGAAGCTCAAACTGGAAGTCAAACGAGTCGAAGGGGTCTTTGCGTTTGCCTCGCAGCACCTCATGTCGCTCACGCAAACCCTCTCGGTTGCCCTCTGCCAAATCCTTGAAGAAACCGCCTAAGGTGCGATAAACGCCTTTGTGCTTGTAAGCCCAAGCCGCGTCGACATCGTAGGTGGGGACAAACTCGAACTTTCGCTCCTTGAAAAGCAGGTTGGGATAGATTTCTATTAATCTGTTTTTCATTGCAATAGCCCAGATATCAACCAAAGGCTTCTGCAACAGCCCATTCTCGAACATCCATGTCGACTCGGCCTGAAAACGGCCGTATTTGTCGCGCACTTGCGGCAGGTATTCCTCATAGCGCGAAACCAAATAGAACGAGGCCGCAAACACATCAAAAGGCATCAGCAAACCCTTGCCGTAAACCGGAAACAAGCCCTTGACGCCCTCGAAGTCCACCGAAGTGGTCTCCTGGTCGTTGATATGCCGCTCAAACAGCAATTCGTGAGCCTTTTGGAACGGAGCATCGCCCAACCGGTACGGGCCATAAACCATCTTCGGGCCTTCGTATGCGGTGAATTTCTCCACATCGGAAGTCACCGAGAAATCCAATCCTAACAGCTGTTTGAACACCAAATCGAAGGTGTAAAGCACACGGTCGGTGATTCTCGGAACATGGACAAGCATTTTCATAGGGCAAAAATAAGACGATTTTCAATGCCAACGGCAAAAACAGCGAAAAATGTTCACGCAACGCGAAAAAGTTGTAATTTTGCCTTTTATTTTAAGGTATCCCGATATGGAGAATTTCGTCGTATCCGCAAGAAAATACAGGCCGATGACCTTCGACACCGTTGTAGGTCAAAGTTCCATCACCAATACATTGAAAAACGCCATCCGCAACAACACTTTGGCGCAGGCCTTCCTGTTTTGCGGGCCGCGTGGCGTGGGCAAGACTACCTGCGCCCGCATCATGGCCAAGACCATCAACTGCCTGAATCCCACCGAGAACATGGAGGCCTGCAACGAGTGCGAATCGTGCCGCGCTTTTAACAACAACGCCTCATTCAACATATACGAGCTTGACGCTGCGTCAAATAACTCCGTTGAGGACATCCGCAGTTTGGTCGACCAAGTGAGGATTCCACCACAAATCGGGCAATATAAGGTCTATATCATCGACGAGGTTCACATGCTCTCAGCGGCGGCTTTCAACGCTTTTCTGAAGACTTTGGAAGAACCGCCCGCGTATGCCAAGTTCATCCTTGCCACGACAGAGAAGCACAAAATCATCCCGACCATTCTCTCTCGCTGCCAAATTTTTGATTTCAAGCGAATTACGGTGGATGATATTGCAAAGCATTTAGCTTTTGTCGCCCAAAGCGAAGGCGTTACAGCCGAACCCGAAGCCTTGAACATCATCGCGCAGAAGGCCGACGGCGCCCTCCGCGACGCGCTCTCCATCTTCGACCAGATGGTGAGTTTCAGTGGTAAGAACATCACTTACAAGGACGTCATCGACAACTTGAATGTTCTTGACTATGACTATTATTTCCAAATCGTCGATCATATTTTGCGCGGCGAGACGAGCGACATCCTCCTGATTTTGAACGACATCATCAGCAAAGGCTTTGAGCCACAGCATTTTGTCAGTGGTATGGGCAACCATTTGAGAAGCCTGATGGTATGCAAAGACCCGATTACGGTGCAACTTTTGGAGGTCAGCGAACAGTTGAGGCAAAGATACCTGACCCAAGCACAAGCCTGTCCCCTGCCCTTCCTGATTAAAGCCTTGGAAATCAACAACCAATGCGACATCGACTACCGCGCCGCCAATAACAAGCGCCTGCATTTGGAGATTGCATTATTAAAAATGTGTGCGCTGTGCAGTCAAGCCTTGAATATCCCGACGGCGCAGGCGCAACCCGTGCAGGTGGCACAGAACAAGCCTGCGCAACAACCTGTTTCACAACAACCCACGCCTCAACCCACCAACAATCCAACAATTCAACAATCAACCGCTCCCGTTTCGACCCTTCGACAAGCTCAGGGTCCAACGGCCGCGACATCCGCGCAACCTACACCCGTCGTAAGGCCACGCGGCACCTCAAGCGGCATCAGCATCAATAAGGCCATGCAGCAAGCCGAGCAAAAGTCCGAGGAAAAAGAGGAAACTTGGGACAACGCCTTCACACAGGAACAACTGACAGCTTCTTGGGGCGATTTTGTGAACCGTTACAAAAACATTTCGCAGAGTTTTGCCGCTGCTATCGGAAAATACACACCTAAATTAATAGGCGGCTCGGAAATCCACATCAGCGTGGATAACATGCTCTTCGAGCGCAACGCCGACGGCATGAGCGCACTGAAAAACCACCTGAAAAACACCCTGCACAACAATCAGTTCAAGCTCGTCCCTGAAGTGATGGAACGCCCCGCCGAAATCGAGGCTTACACCGACAAGGACAAGTTTGAAAAAATGGTCGAAGAACGGCCTTATTTGCGGACTTTGCAGACGGAGCTGAAATTGGAGGGAGACCTTTAAAATTACAACACAATAATAAGATAAGTTGTTCGTTAGAATGAGATAAATTCGATATTTATGCACAAAAAACTCATATTCACGGTATTGTTTGGCGCATCATTGGTTTTGAGCGCAAACATCGCAACAGCCCAAGAAACAGAGACTTACGAATCGTTGATGAAGAAAGGCAACGACAAATACGGAGCCAAGGACTACATCAGCGCGAAGACCTATTACGAGATGGCCCTCAAGCAGAAGGCCAACGACCCGACCGCCAAACAGAAACTGAGTGAGACAGTGAAGAAAATCCAAGAGGACGGTGCGCGCCAGGAGGTGTTTTACGCCCACCTGGACGAAGGCGACCGCCTCAATGGGCAAGAGAGATACGAAGAGGCCTTGGCGGAATATGAGGCTGCCTTGGCCGTGTTCCCCAACGACAAATATGTCACCGCGCAAGCCGAGTCCATCCGCGCCATCCTGAAAGAACGTAAAGACAAACAGGATGCCTTCGATTTGGCGATGAGTCAGGGAGAAGTGCTGTTGGAAGAGGAGAATTTCGACGCGGCCATCATGCAGTTTGAAGCAGCCATCGCCATCTTCCCCACCGACAAGCTGCCCAAGGAAAAATTGGCCGATGCCAAGCAGAAAAAACAGCTCTACGCCGAAAAGGTCGCCCGCTTCGACAAACTCATGGAAGAAGCCAACCAGCAAGGCCTGCGCAAGAACTACGACGCTGCCATCGCGAAAATCGACGAGGCTTTGACCCTTTTTCCCAACGACCTGACCGCCAGCGCGAAACGCACCGAATTCCAAGCCGCCAAAGGCACTGCTGACCGCTACAACAGCATCATCGCCGAGGCCGACCGGCTTTATGAAGCCAAGGCCTATCGCGAGGCTAAAGCGCAGTACCAGAACGCGTTGGCCGTCGTTTCCGGCGATGCATATGCCACCGACATGATTGCCCGCTTAGACCCGCTCATCGCCCAACAGGACGCCGAAGAAGCCGCGAGATTGGCTGCCGAAGCCGAAGCTGCGCGTTTGGCCGCCGAAGCGGAAGCCGCACGTATCGCTGCCGAGGAAGAAGCCGCGAGATTGGCTGCCGAAGCTGAGGCTGCACGTTTGGCCGCCGAGGCCGAAGCCGCGCGTATCGCTGCCGAAGAAGAGGCCGCCCGCATTGCCGCCGAACAGGAAGCCGCCAGATTGGCCGCTGAAGAAGCCGCGCGTATCGCTGCTGAAGAAGAGGCTGCACGTTTGGCTGCCGAAGCCGAAGCTGCACGCATCGCCGCTGAGGAAGAGGCCGCGCGTCAGGCCGCGATTGCTGCTGCCGAAGCGGAACGCCAGGCCACCATCAAGGCCATGTTGGACGAGGCCGATGGCTTGTTCAACCAAAAGGAATACGCCCAAGCCAAGACCAAATACCAAGAAGTCGTTGCTTTCGATGAGGGCAATGCCACCGCCACGGCAAAAATCAAGGAGATTGACGGCATCTTTGCCCAAATGGCCGCCGAACTGCAACAGCATTTCGACAACGCTATGAGCGCCGGCAACCAAGCCATGAGCGCGGAGAAGTTCGCCGAGGCCATCACGCACTACCAGTCCGCGTTGGCCTACAAGCCCGAAGACCCGACGGCCATAGCCCAACTCGCGGCTGCTGAAAAGGCTGAAAGCGACCGCATTGCGGCCCTGCGTGTGCAATACAATGCCTTCATCAAGGAGGGTGACGCCAACTTCAAGAGCAACACTTTCGACAAAGCCATCGAAGCCTACACCAAGGCTGAGGAATTAGGCTTGGAGTCCTACCCCACCGAAATGATTGCACGAATCAGCGAAATCATCGAGCAGAACAAGTTGTATGAACTGAACAGCGAACCGACAATGCTCGCCGCCGGAGAAGCCAAACGCTTCGATTTCAACAAAATCGACATCGCCGTGCGCCGTTCCAACTATGTCATTATCAAGGTGCGCAACCCGCATCCCGACAAGACCTTCCCGATGATTGTCTCCTTCGGCGGTGCCGGCGGAAAAAACGGCGGTTTCGTGCTGCCCATCGCCGCCACCGAAGAGGAAAAGACCTTTATCTTCCGCATTGGCTCGCTCTACAAATGGTTCAGCGAGGACAACACCTGGATTGAGCTTGTGTCGGAAAACAACGAAGTGGAAATCAGCAAGGTGGAGGTTTCGCGGAGTAATTGACATTATTGTTTGGCCATCTCTTCAGCAAGCAATTCCGCTTGCTTCAAGACCGTTTCCGTGGCCAATTGCTGCATATCGGGCGGATAACCGTATTTGCGCAACAGCCGCTTTACTGCCACTTTCATCTTCGCCCTTACGTTTTCCTTGATAGTCCAGTCGATGGATGAGTTTTTACGGATGGTCTCGAACAAAATCACCGCCAACTCGCGGAGTTTGTCCTTCCCCATCAGTTCCTTGGCACTTTCGTTGTCGGCAACGGCGGAATAAAAAGCGTATTCGTAAGTGGTCAAGCCCATGCCTTCGGCCTCTTGGTCTTTTTCCACGATGGTTTTGCTGAGTTTTATCAACTCATCGATGACCTCGGCGGCGGTGATGATTTTGTTGTGATAACGTGTGATGGAACCGTCAAGCATCTCCATCAGCGTGCGACCTTCCACCACATTGAACTTGGAACGCGCCTTGATTTCGCCTTCCAACAGCTTTCGTAACACTTCCAAGGCGATATTTTTGTGCTCCATGCCTTTCAATTCCATCAGGAACTCTTCTGAAAGAATGGAAATATCGGGCTTCTTGATACCAGCCGCATCAAACAAGTCAATGACTTTTTCTGAAATCAATGCCTTGTCAATGACTTGGCGGATAGTGGTTTCTATCTCCTCGTCTGTTTTACCAGAGTTAGTCTGGTCAAACTTGCAGAGACGGGCTTTCACAGCTTGGAAGAATGCCACCTCGTCTTTAACATCCATGGCAGCATCTTGAGGGATGGCCAAGGCGAAGGCTTTACCCAAAGCGGTCACCTCGTTGACAAAACGCTTCTTTCCGTCATCCAAGCCTAAAATGAAATCTTCAGCTTTCAGAATCCATGAGAGCTTCCCAGCGGTGTCAGCGGTGAAGTATTGCTTGTAGTCGAAGCCGTAGAACATTTGCTCCACCACTTCCAACTTCTCTCGCCCGAGTCGGAATAGAACGACAAGGCCTTTTTCAAGTCCGCAGCGATGCCCAAATAATCGACCACCAGACCGCCTGGCTTGTCTTTATAGACACGATTCACGCGAGCGATGGCCTGCATCAGGTTGTGGCCCTGCATCGGTTTGTCGATATAAAGCGTGTGCAGACAAGGCACATCGAAACCCGTGAGCCACATGTCGCGCACGATGACGAGTTTCAGCTCATCGTCAGGGTCTTTCATACGTTCAGCCAAAGCACGGCGCTGCTCCTTGGTGGTATGGTGCTTGGCTATCTTTGCGCCATCAGATGCAGAAGAGGTCATCACCACCTTGACAGCACCTTTTGCCAAATCATCGGAATGCCACTCGGGACGCAACTTGATGATTTCATCGTACAACTCGGCGGCGATACGGCGGCTCATTGCCACTACCATCGCTTTGCCTTCAAACACCTTCTGTCGCTCCTCGAAATGCGTGACAATATCCTTGGCAATGTTTTTCATACGGTTGGGACTGCCAATCAG
>CAJOEZ010000021.1 GCA_905233685.1 uncultured Bacteroidales bacterium
GAAACAACTCATCGAATGCGTGCCGAATATCAGCGAAGGCCGCGACAAGAATATCATTGACCAAGTGACCGCTGAAATCGAGAAAGTGGAAGGCGTCAAACTGCTTGACGTTGACCCAGGTATGACCACCAACCGCACCGTCATCACCTTTGTTGGCGAGCCTGAGCCTGTGCTTGAAGCCGCCTACCGCGTGGTAAAGAAAGCCTCCGAGCTCATCGACATGAGCCAACACCACGGCGCCCACCCGCGCCAAGGCGCAACGGATGTTTGCCCCCTCATCCCCGTGAGCAATATCACGATGGAAGAGGTGGTCGAGTATGCCCACAAGTTGGGCAAACGCCTCGGCGAAGAACTCAACATCCCGATCTACTGCTACGAAGAGGCCGCCTACATTAAGGAGCGCCGCAACCTCGCTTACTGCCGCACGGGTGAATATGAATCCTTGGCCTCGCGCCTCGGCACGGAGCAATGGAAGCCCGACTTCGGCCCCAACGAATGGAACGAACACGTGGCCCACACGGGTGCCACCCAAGTGGGTGCCCGCGATTTCCTCGTGGCCATCAACTATAACCTCAACACCACCTCGACGCGCCGCGCCAACGCCATCGCTTTCGACGTGCGCGAAAAAGGTCGCCCGATGCGCGAAGGCGGCAAGGTGACCGGCAAGCCGATGAAAGACGAAAACGGCAAACCGATCATGATTCCGGGTACGCTGAAGGCCACCAAGGCCATCGGCTGGTTCATCGAGGACTACGGCATCGCCCAAGTGTCGATGAACATCACCAACATCAGCGTGTCGCCCGTCCATGTCTGCTTCGAGGAGGTCTGTGCCAAGGCCGCTGCCCGTGGTGTGCGCGTCACCGGCTGCGAAATCGTCGGTCTCGTGCCCAAGAAGGTGCTGATGGACGCTGGTAAGTTCTACCTCGCCAAGCAGCAGCGCAGCCTCGGCGTGAGCGAAGAGGAAATCATGAAGATCGCCATCAAGTCGATGGGCCTCGATGACCTGAAGCCCTTCGACCCGAAGGAAAAAGTCATTGAATATCTCATTGAAGACCATAGCCAAAAGAAACTTGTTGACATGACCTGCACGGGCTTTGCCAACGAGACCGCCAGCGAAAGCCCTGCTCCGGGTGGTGGTTCCATCTCGGCCTACATGGGTGCCCTCGGTGCTTCCTTGGCCACGATGGTCGCCAACTTGTCGTCGCACAAACCGGGCTGGGACGAGCGTTGGGAAGAGTTCTCCAACTGGGCCGTCAAGGGTCAAGCCATCAAGGACGAACTGCTTGAATTGGTTGACGAGGACACCAACGCCTTTAACAAAATCATGGACGCTTTCGGTTTGCCCAAGAAGACCGATGAAGAGAAGGCTGCCCGCACACAGGCCATCCAAGATGCCACCAAGTATGCCACTCAGGTGCCGTTCCGCACGATGAAGGTCGCTTTCAAGGCTTTCGAGGTCGTTCGCGCCATGGCCGAGACCGGCAATCCGAACTCCGTCACCGACGCTGGCGTGGGTGCTTTGTGTGCCCGTTCCGCCGTCATGGGTGCCCATTTGAACGTCAAAATCAACGCTTCTTCGCTGAAAGACGAGGCTTTCAAGGCCGAAATTTTGAAAGAAGCCGCCGAAATTGAAGCCGCCGCTTTGAAACAAGAGGCTGAGATTCTGCAAATTGTGAACAAGGTTATCCAAGGAGAATAAAATTTTCGATAATCGGTTGCGGGTATCTGAAAAAGTTGTACTTTTGCAGCCCAAATTGATGAGTTAAATATTGAAAGGATATAAGCAATGTCAAAGAAACAGAAAGACGCGCGCGTGAAGGTCATCCTTGAATGCACCGAACACAAGGCCAGCGGAATGCCCGGCACTTCGAGGTACTACACCATGAAGAACAAGAAGAACACTCCCGACCGTTTGGAGTTGATGAAGTATAACCCGATTCTCAAGAAAATGACCCTCCACAAGGAGATTAAATAATTAGAGTTATGGCAAAGAAAGCTGTTGCTACCCTGCGTAGTTTAGACAAGACCTATAGCAAGATCATCAGAATGAAGCGTTCTGAGAAGACTGGTGCCTACTATTTTGAGGAGACCGTCGTTCCTGCCGACAAGGTGCAGGAGTTCCTTGCTAAGAGATAATTGAAGTTATCAATTGAAAATCAGGCTTTTCCATAACCAATATGGGAGAGCCTTTTTGTGTTTGTATAATCGGACAAAGGACATAAAGACGAAAGACGTAGGACCCCAAAAGTCCTCTGTCCCTCGTCCTAAGTCCTACGTCAAAAATAAAGTATCATGGGCCTATTCTCATTCCTAACCCGAAAAAAAGAACAAAAGGAAGACCTTGACAAGGGGCTTGAAAAGACCAAGACCAGCGTCTTCTCCCGCATCTCCAAAGCCATCATGGGCAAGTCGACCGTCGACGACGAGGTGCTCGACAACCTTGAGGAGATTTTGATCACCTCCGATGTGGGCGTTGAAACCACATTGAAAATCATCGACCGCATCCAAGCCCGCGTTGCCCGCGACAAGTATGTGGGCACCAACGAGTTGAACAAAATCCTGAAAGAGGAAATCATGGCCTTGCTTCAGGAGAACGAGTCGGGCGACGGCACCACTTTTGAGATTCCCGCCGACAAGAAACCGTATGTGATTATGGTCGTCGGCGTGAACGGCGTGGGCAAGACCACCACCATCGGCAAGTTGGCCCACAACTTTAAGAAGGCGGGCAAGAAGGTCGTGCTGGGTGCTTCCGACACCTTCCGTGCGGCTGCTGTTTCGCAGTTGCAGATTTGGGCCGAGAGGGTAGGCGTGCCCATCGTGCAGCAGGGCATGGGTGCCGACCCTGCTTCTGTGGCTTTCGACACGGTGAAGTCGGCGGTGGCGCAGGATGCCGACGTGGTCATTATTGACACGGCTGGCCGTCTGCACAACAAGGTCAACCTCATGCGCGAACTGACCAAAATCAAGACCGTCATGCAGAAGGTCGTCCCCGACGCGCCGCATGAAATCCTGCTCGTTTTGGATGCTTCCACAGGCCAAAATGCCATCGAACAGGCCAAACAATTCACCGCTGCCACTGAAGTCAATGCCTTGGCTCTGACAAAATTAGATGGCACCGCCAAAGGCGGTGTGGTCATCGGTATCTCCGACCAGTTCAAGATTCCGGTCAAGTACATCGGCGTCGGTGAAGGCATCGACCATTTGCAGGTGTTTGATCGGAAGGCTTTTGTGGATTCGCTGTTTGAGTGATGAAACATCCCACCTTAAACATCGTTACTTTAGGTTGCTCCAAAAACAAGGTCGATTCGGAGCATCTTGCCGCTTTGTTGGAGCATCGTTATTTGATTCGCCACGACTCGGATAAGAAGTCAGATGTGGTCATTATCAATACTTGTGGCTTCATTGGCGATGCTCAGGAAGAGTCTGTGGATACTATTTTGGAATATGCTGAACTGCGTAAGCAAGGAAAAATCAGCAAATTATATGTCATGGGTTGCCTTTCGCAGCGGTTCAAGAATGACCTGCAAAAGGAAATCCATGAGGTGGATGGTTTCTATGGCGTGGAAAGCGTAAATCTTGTGGCCGCCGACCTGCTGAAAGAAGCCGTGCAGCCTGAATATTGCAGCCGCCGCGTGCTTTCCACACCGAAGCATTACGCCTATTTGAAGATTTCCGAAGGCTGCAACCGCCGTTGCGCGTTTTGTGCCATCCCGCTGATTCGCGGACCACATGTTTCTGTGCCGATGGAAAACTTGCTTGAAGAGGCCAAGTTGTTGGCCCAGCAAGGCGTGAAGGAACTGATCCTCATTGCCCAAGACCTGACCTATTACGGCCACGACCTTGACGGCAATTCGCACATCGTGGAGTTGGTGAAAGCCTTGTGCGAAATCGATGGTTTTGAATGGATTAGGTTGCATTACGGCTATCCTTTGGGCTTCCCCGACGAACTCCTCGACTTGATGCGCGAGAACCCCAAGATTTGCCATTACATCGACCTGCCTTTGCAGCACATCAGCACCCATATATTAAAGGACATGCGCCGTGGCGTGGACAAAGAGCAGACCATTGGCTTCGTGAAAAACGTCCGCAAGCATGTGCCTGACATTGCCTTCCGCACTACCTTTATCGTGGGTTTCCCTGGTGAAACGGAGGAGGATTTTGAGGAACTTTGCCAGTTCATAAAAGATATGCGCTTCGAGAGGGCGGGGGCGTTCGCCTTCTCGCCCGAACAAGGCACGGCTGCCTACGAAATGAAGGATAATGTTCCCAACGAGGTGAAGCAAGAGCGTGTCGAGAAATTGATGGCGATTCAACAGGATATTTCATTGGAAATCAATGCGCAGCGGGTGGGCAAGACCGAAAAAGTCCTCATCGACCGACTCGAAGGCGACTATTACATTGGTCGCACACAATACGACTCGCCCGAGGTGGATGACGAGATTCTCATTCCCGCTGATAATGAGCTGGTTATTGGAAACTTTTACCAAGTCAAAATCACCCAAGCGGATTATTTCGACTGCTATGGCTCGGTGGAACTGTGACCGTTAGCAAACTGAAAAAAACTCCAAAAAACCCTTGCACCTTATTTTTTTTGGTTATATTTGCAGCGCGTTTTTCGTAACTTCTTCTGTGGAAGAATCTAATTCACTTAATACTAACTAAAATCTCAAAAAAATGAAGAAAGTATCTTTACTCATTGCGATGATTGCCTTCGTTTGTGGCAATGTTTTCGCACAGTCGCTGTACTTCGATTTCAACGACTGCCCCGCTGGCGCTAAAATCGCCGAAACCCTTGGTGACCCATGGACGACATGGAGCAACCAGCCTGGTAGCAATGAAGACGGTGTCTTCGCCGAGGCTGGTGGCACGATGGCTGCCCACTTCACCTATCACAATGACCAAGTCCTGAAACTTGGTGGCATTGAAACAGGCGTTTTCGACCTCGTTTTTGATGCCTACGTTCCTCAAGGCAAGAACGGTTATTTCAATGTGCTGCACCACTTTGCTGGTAGTGGTTCCACTTGGGCTGCACAATTCTATCTCTGCTGCACCAACGACGGTCAGAATACTACCGCTTTCGGTGAAGGTATGGGTACTGTCCACGCTGGCAGCAATGGTACCGCTGAGGTCCCCTGTGTCTATGACCAATGGATGCAGTATCGTGTTCACATTGACATGGACCAAGACTGGGCCACCCTTTACTGGAACATCGCCGGTCAGCCCGAGCAGGAAATGTGCTCCTGGCAGTGGAGCCTCGACAGCTTCGGTGAGAATGTCGTTGGCCGTACCCTCGACGCCATGGACTTCTATCCGCCTGAGAATGCAGCCACTTCTGAATTCTACATTGACAACATTGGTATCATCAGCGGTGCTGACGACCAAGTGCTGATTGACGACGACTTTGAGGCCTATCCTCTCGGCGGCAAGATTGCTGAAAGCGCTCAAGCTATTGGTAACGACTGGTGGACCACTTGGACCAACCATCCCGGTGGCAACGAAGACGGCGTGATTGCTGAGGCTGGTGGCACCCAGTGCGGTTACATCTCTGGCAGCAACGACAACGTTCTCCTCCTCGGTGGTCAAGAATCTGGTACCTACGACCTTGAATTCGCCATCTTCTGCGATGAAGGCAAGTACGGTTACTTCAACATCCTTCACGATTTTGCTGGTAGTGGTTCAACTTGGGCTATGCAAGCCTATTTGAACGCCACCAATGACGGCAGCACGTCTTCTACCACTTATGCTCCTGGACACGGTACCGTTCACGCTGGTGCCAACAGCAATGGTGACATCCCCGCCGTTGTGAACGAGTGGATGTTCTTCCGCATCCATGTGGATTTGGATGCTGACGAAGCTGAATTGTTCTATCGTTCCGAAACCACTCAGCCCACGGAAATCTCCATCGTGAGCTGGCAGTGGAGCTTGGACAGCTTCGGTCAAAACGTGGTCGGTCGTAAGATGGACGCCATGGACTTCTATGCACCTAATGCTACGTTGGGCTGCTACTATCTCGATAACTTCAGATACACCAGAATCGGTCAAGAGACCGCCGCTTCACTTGAGTTTGACCAAGAGGCCATCAATGTTGAACTTATGGAAGACGACATGACTGCTGTTGACATCAACATCAGCAACGCTAATGGTACTTCCATAGGTGACTGGCTTGCTTGGATTGACTTCGGCGAAGGCGAAGCCAGCTCCAATATGACCCAAATCAACTATGACAACGAGCCTGGCGAAAACTCCTCGCTCGTCGGTATCAACGTTGAAACTGCCACGCTTGTTGAGGTTGGTGCCATGTATCCTGGTGTCGCTTATGCTGGTTCGGTTATGGGAACCAAGATTGTGAGCGCACAGTATGTGTTCTTCACCAACTCGGAGACGGGAACCCTTGGCATTGAGCCCAACACTCCCGTGACCTTCCGTGTTTATCTGCAAGGCATGAACGGACAGCCTGGTGCAGTCCTTGCTGAAAAGACCATTCCTTACAATGCTGTCGTTGCCGACGACTGGACCATTGCCACTTTCGACACTCCTATTGAACTGAGTGGTTACAATGTGTGGGTCACCGTTGAATACACGCAATCTGTCAGTGGTTATGCCATGTCGTTTGACGGTTCCGTTGCTGTGGAACACGGCGATTACTACCGTACCAATGGCGGCGGTGCTTTTAGCAAATGCTCCGAGGTCTTCTCAACCAATTATGGTAATTTCCACATCCGTATGAACTGCCAAGGCTCGCCTGCCCTTGCCACTTGGGCTTCATTGAGCAAGTGCGAAGGTACCATTGCAATTGGCGGCTCAGACGAAGTTACTGTTACGGTTAATTCCATCGGTCTTGGCGATGGCGATGATCAAGAGGCTACGATTGTTTTCATGACCAACGACCCGAACAATGTTGTCTATTCCATCCCGCTGAAGCTGACTATCGATATCACTTCAGTCGTGGAGAACGAGGTGAAAATGGCTGAGATTTATCCCAATCCTGCCACTACGAGCATCACTCTCGAAGGCGAGAACCTGAGCACTGTGGCCATCTACAACATGGCTGGCCAGCTCGTCCGCATCGAGAAGCTTGGCAGCGTGGTCAACACCATCAACTTGGATGTTGAAGCTGGCGTGTACTTCTTCAGCATCTACGACAACGCTGGTAACAACAGCGTCCAGCGCGTGGTTATCACCAAGTAAGAATACCAACCTATGCAAAAAAAATAACCGCCTCATTTGAGGCGGTTATTTTTTTGTGTTGTCGTCATTGCGAGGAGGAACGACGAAGCAATCTATTGAAAAAGCTCCATGTCTAGACTGCTTCGTTCCTCGCAGTGACGGTAAACTCCGCCATCAAAATCCCCGCCGCCACAGCCGCATTGAGCGACTCGGTCTCACTGCCGCTCGCACGCGGGATAGTGACCGGATGCGTGATGCAGGGCAACACCTCTGCCCGTATGCCATGCGACTCGCTCCCGATGACCAAAATTCCTTCCGCTTTTCCACCCATTTCAAATAGATTCTCGCCTTCAAGCAAGGCACCATAGACGGCCTTCCCTAACCGCTTTTGCTCCGTAAGGAAATCGGGCAGGGGAGCATAGACCACGTTCATCCTGAACACCGAACCCATTGTGGCTTGGATGACCTTCGGGTTCCAAAGCTCCACGCAGTCGAGACTGCACACGATGTCGCGCAGCCCGAACCATTCCGCCGTGCGAATAATCGTGCCCATGTTGCCCGGGTTGGCGATACCGTCCAAGGCCAAGATGAGGCCTGCTTTGCCTGAGAGTGGCTTTTCGTTGGGGATGCGCACCACGGCGAGGATGCCCGGAGGTGTGTCCAAGGCGCTCATCTGCGCCATCTGTACCTCGCTGACGGTCTCGGCTTGGGCGAAGGCGTTTCCGTTGGCGTCAAGGAAGGCTTGCGTGGCATAGAGGCTGTCCACCTCGAAGTCGGAGTGGAGCAGTTCCTCGGTCATCTTGCGTCCTTCCACGACAAAGAGGCCCAGCTCCTTGCGGAACTTCTGCTGCCGCAGGGAGGCGATTTGTTTTATGGTGTTTTTTGTAATCATTGGCCAAAAATACAAAAAAAGGCTGTCCCACGGATGAGACAGCCCAACAAAAGTATGAAAAAGTCTAATCTTCCTCTTATTCAGCGAAGACGTTGAAGTCCACTTCAACTTGCACTTCCTTGTGCAGCTTCACTTTGGCTTTGTATTCGCCCACTTCCTTGATGGCTTCTTCGTTGATGACAATCTGCTTGCGGTCCACTTCGAGGTTAGTGGCCTCCTTGATGGCGTTGGCAATCATGATGTTGTTCACCGAACCGAAGATCTTGCCGGTGGCGGCAGCCTTGGCGGGGATTTGGAGCTTCAGGCCTTCGAGGACCTTGGCTTTCTCCAAAGCTTCGTTCTTGATTTTCTCTTCCTTGTGGGCTCTTTGGCGCAACTCTTCGGCCAAAATCTTGCGATTTCTTTCGGTGGCGAGGATGGCCATTCCCTGCGGGATGAGGAAGTTACGGGCGTAGCCGGGTTTCACGCTGATGATGTCGTCCTTATATCCTAAGTTATTGACGTCTTGTTTCAGAATAATGTCCATGTGTTGTCCTCCTACGTTTATTTCAAACAATCTGCTACATAAGGCATCAGGGCGAGGTGACGGGCACGTTTGACGGCCTGGGCGACCTTGCGCTGGTATTTGTTGGAAGTGCCGGTAATGCGACGAGGCAGGATCTTGCCTTGCTCGTTCACGAACTTCAGCAAGAAGTCGGCATCCTTGTAGTCGATGTACTTGATGCGGTTCTTCTTGAAGCGGCAGTATTTCTTTCTCTTGGTATCGACCGCGATGGGGGTCAGATATTTGATGTCGTTGTTGGTTTGTGCCATTTCTCTAAGGTTTTAAAGGTTCAACATTAGGCCTCGGCTGCGGCTTCGGCGGCTTTCTTGCGTTTCTTCTCGTTGTAAGCGATGGCGTGCTTGTCGAGCTTCACGGTGAGGAAGCGCAGGATGCGCTCGTCGCGTTTCAGTTCGGTTTCGACATCAGCGATGACATTTCCTTCGGCCTTGTACTCAATGAGTTGGTAAAAGCCGGTGGATTTCTTCTGGATTGGGTAGGCCAGCTTGCGCATACCCCAGTTCTCTTCATGAACGATCTCTGCACCAGCTTGGGTCAGGTGATCTTCATACTTCTTTACCGCTTCCTTCATCTGTTCGTCAGACAAAACGGGAGTTACAATGAAAACGGTTTCGTACTGATTCATAACTAATTGATTGTTAATGTTTTGATAATTTGCTATACGTTCCAAAAAACGTGGCGCAAAGGTACAACTTTTTTCTTAATCTACAACACTTTAGACGAAATAATTTTTTCGAGCATGAACTCCGCCGCATGGCCGTCGCCGAAAATTTTAGGGAACGCGGTCGGCGGATGGGCGACGAAATGCCGCCAGGCCTCGAGGATGCGCGTTTCGTCGGCGTCGGCGAGGACGGCGTTGCCCGTCTCCACGATCTCCACCCATTCGGTCTCAGGCCGCAGAATGATGCAAGGCTTTCCGAAGAAATAAGCTTCCTTCTGCACACCGCCCGAGTCGGTCATCACGAGCTGGGCATGACGCTCCAAGGCAATCATTTCCAAGAAGGAAACGGGCGGGATGATGTGGATGTTCGGCGTGTTGAAAAGCTGGTTCTGAAGTTCTGGCTTCAAGTTGGTTTTCAGCAGTTTGTCTGTTCTCGGATGCAACGGAAGCACGATGGGAGTTTTGTCAGCAATTTGGATGAGCGCGCCAAAAATGGCGTTGAGGCGTTCGGGTTGGTCGGTGTTGCTGTCGCGGTGGATGGTGGCCAAAACGAAAGGCATTCCGCTGAGGTTCAGCCGTTTAATGATGTCGGTTTTGGCTTCGGCGATGTCGGCGAAATGCAGGCTGTTGTCGTACATGATGTCGCCGCAATGCCAAACTTTCGGGTTGTCGATGGTTGGGGTGGCGGTCGTTGAGCCTGTCGAAACGCCGCCTTCATCAAAAGAAAACCCTTCGCGTTTCAGGTTTTCCAATCCGGCCTTCGTCGGGGTGAAGAGCAGGGTGGAGCAGTGGTCGCACACGATGCGGTTGATTTCCTCGGGCATGGCCTTGTTGAACGAACGTAACCCCGCCTCGATGTGGACGATGGGAACGTGGATTTTGGCTGCGGCCACGGCTCCGGCGAGAGTCGAGTTGGTGTCACCATACAGCACGAGGAAGTCGGGGCACTCCTTTATTAATATAGCCTCGATGCCTTCGGTCATGCGGGCGGTTTGCACACCGTGCGAGGCTGAGCCGACGTGGAGGTTGTAGTCGGGACGCGGGATGTCGAGCTCGTCGAAAAACACCTGCGACATGTTCTCGTCGTAGTGCTGTCCCGTGTGGACGATGACTTCCTGGATCTGGTTCGAATAATGGTTACGGATGGCGCGGCTCAGTGCGGCTGCCTTGATGATTTGCGGTCTGGCTCCGATGACGGTGACGATTTTCATGGATAGGAGGGGTTAGAGGGTCATTTCCCCGTTGTCGAGGAAGCTGTAGTAATGGTTTTTTCCGATGATGACGTGGTCGACGAGGGCAATGTCCAAGAGCTTACCGGCGGCGATGAACTTCTTGGTGAGCATACGGTCTTCAGTGCTGGGTTTTGGAACCCCTGAGGGGTGGTTGTGGCTGATAATGAGGCCTGTGGCTCCCACCGTAAGGGCGTTCTTGAAGATGACTTTCGGGTCGGCGATGGCATGGGTGATGCCGCCTTTGCTGACACATTCCACTTTGAGCACCTTCTGCTTTTGGTTGAGGTACATGGCGAAGAAATTCTCCTGCGTGGGGTCTTCAAGGTAGGGGAGGAAGCGTTCGTATGCGTCTTTCGAGTTTTTCAGCGTGTTGTCGGTGTTGGCTTCGGCGGCGCGGCGGCGTTTGCCTAACTCCAAGGCAGCCATGATGGTGATGGCCTTGGCCTCGCCGATGCCGTTGTGGCGCATCAAGTCGCTGAGACTGAGGTCCGAAAGCTCAATGAGGTTGTTGCCCACGCTGTCCAAGATGGTGCGCGAGAGTTCCACCGCCGACTGCTTGCTGTTGCCCGACCCGATGAGGATGGCGATGAGTTCGGCGTTGCTGAGAGCCGACTTGCCTTTGTGCATCATCTTTTCGCGCGGGCGGTCGTCGGCAGCCCATTCCTTGATGGATTTTTTCTCGTTGCTCATGGTTTTGGAGTCCTTGTGGACTGCAAAGATAGTGTTTTTTGGATTGTTACAACCAAAAAAGCCTCTCCTAAAGGATAGAAGAGGCACCTGCATCTATGAAAAACAAAAATTCTTTACGCTAACTTCGCGGTATGCTTCGTCATTTTCGACTTCAGGTTTGCGGCCTTGTTCTTGTGGATGATGCCACGACGGGCCACTCTGTCGATAATGGAGTAAATCTTCGAGAGCTGGGCCTCGGCCTCGCTCTTGTCGGTCAATGCTCTGAACTTCCTGACTTCGTTACGCATGTTCTTGGCGTAGTAACGGTTGTGCAAGCGTTTTTTTTCTGACTGACGGACTCTCTTTAATGCATCTTTGTGGTTTGCCATATCTTTATTCCTTATTCTTTATATATCTTCTTATTTCGGGCTGCAAAATTACAACTTTTCTTCGAATTGATAACCAAAATATTGAAAAATTTTATCCAAAACAATTAAATTACTGACATTCATCGCATAATACATATTTTTCAACTCTTAACTAAACACTTCTAACTTCTAACTCCAAGGAATGCCATTTTGTCTTCGTTTTCTTGGTGGACGATTTCACCGAGCCTTATATTAATAAAGGTGTTCTTTTCCGTAGACGGGTCTTTCAGTAAAACTGGAATGTAGTTTTCGCCATAGCCTCGTGCAATGCCCTTGCTGTCAATGCGTTCGATAAGCATTCGTTGGTTTTGGCCTTGCATCATCTCGAAATATTTTATCTTGTTCTCCAACGAAATTTGACGCATCACTTCGCTCCGTTCCGCCTTGACTTTTTCTGGGATTTGGTTGGGCATGGTGGCGGCTTTGGTTCCCGTTCTTACTGAATATTTGAACGTGTGGATGTGGCTGAAGCCGATTTCCTTCGCGAAGTCGCAACTCTCTTTGAAGGTTTGTCCGGTTTCGCCAGGGAAGCCCACGATGATATCGGTGGTGAGGTTGAAGTCGGGGCGGAAGGTCTTGATGCGGTGGCACATTTCGCGGAATTGGTCTGAGGTGTAATGTCGGTTCATCCGTTTCAGGGTGTCGTCGGAACCGCTTTGCAGGCAGATGTGCATGTGCGGGGCGAGTTTCGGGTGTTGGAAAAGGCTCAAGAAACGGTCGCTGAACTGGTCCGGTTCGATGGAGGAAACTCTTACGCGGAAGTCTCCGTCGATGTCCAAAATATGCTCTACAAGTTGCTCAAAACTAATGCTTTCAAACTGGTATCGTCCCATGTTGACACCTGTCAGAACGATTTCCTTGAAGCCATGGGCAACCACCTCGCATACATTATTGTATATGTCCTCAACGGGACGGCTTGTCGCCCTTCCGCGTACCATCGGGATGATGCAGTAGGAGCAAAAGTTGTTGCATCCGTCGTGGATTTTGATGAGGCTGCGCGTGTGGAAGGTGTCGAAGGCAGGCTGGTAACTGAATAGGTCGCGGTCGTAACCTTCTGGGTCGCTGTGACCAGCTTTGAAATGCTCGTCGATGATGTCGAAAAGTGCCGCTTTGCGCTCGTTGTCAATGACATAATCCGCCATCCCCGACTGCAAAAGTTCCTCCTTCCGATGATTCACCATACACCCCGTGACGGCAATCAGAGCATCGGGATGCTTGCGCCGTATTTGGTGGATGGCTTGGCGGCATTTCTGGTCGCTCGTATTGGTGACGGTGCAAGTGTTCACAACGAAGACATCCGCCGCGTCGTCGCCCTCGGCAATCGCATACCCCGCCGCCTTGAACCGCGACGCCAAGGCATCGGTTTCATAGAGATTCACCCTGCAACCTAAGGTTTTGAAGGAGATGGTTTTCATAGGACCAACTCTCCCTCAATCGACAGCGGCGAAGCCGAAGTCACTTTCACGTTCACAATCTGCCCGATGAGGCTTGTGTCCTTGGAGGCAAAGCGGATGACAATCTTGCCCTCGGTGTGGCCAGCGAGGTAGCCGTTTTTGCGGTCTTGGGTTTCCACCAACATCTTAACCGTTCGTCCGACAAGGCCTTGATTATAGACGAGGCTGTGCTTCATCAGTTCCTCGGTGAGGCGGTGGTAGCGCTCGCGCTTTACTTCTTTTGGCACGTCGTCGTCCCATTCGGAAGCCACCGCGCCTGGGCGCACGCTGTATTGCGCGATGAACGCCATGTTGTACTTGAACTCCTCCATGGCCTTGCGTGTGTTCTCAAACTCCCCCTCGGTCTCGTGCGTGAAGCCCACGATGATGTCGGTAAAGATGGTGGCGGTGGGTAATAATCTCCTGATAGTCTGGATAATGTGCCGATAGGTTTCCAAGTTGTGGTGGCGGTTCATGCGTTGCAGCATGTTGTCGTCGCCCGACTGGATGGGGATGTGGATTTGCTTGCCGAGGCAGTCGTATTGCGCGATGACCTCGATGACGTCGTCCTTCATGTCGCGGGGATGCGGCGCGGTGAAATACACCCAAAACTCCTTGCCCGATGCCTTGCCAAACTCACCCACGCGGCGCAGAAGTTCCGCAAAATCAATCTCTTCGCCTTTCTTGTCTAAGCCGTAAGAATTGACATTTTGCCCAAGCAGGGTGATGCTCTTGTAACCCTTTTCGACCAAATCTTTCAGTTCGGCCAGAATCTCCTCAGAGGGGCGCGACACCTCGCGGCCACGGGTGTATGGCACGGCGCAGTAAGTGCAGAACTTGTTGCAGCCGTTCTGAATCGGGATGAAGGCCTCAAAATTGGAGGTCTGCGTCGGCACAATCGACCAAAACTTGTCCATGTTGGCTGACGGGTTGATTTTGTCGTCCTTGTGGAATAAGGGTGCCAAAGGCTTGACAATAGGCTGAAATTCAATCTCTTCTCCAAAATGCAACGAGGCTGGTGTAACGATGCCGTATTGCCGAATCATGTCAGGCAGTTGGGGCAGGTCGTTCATGGGGAAGACGAGGTCGAAGAGTTTCAGGAAACGCACGCGGTCGGCGGGCAGGATGCAACCCGACACGAAGGTGATGACACTTTGGCGGTGTTTCATGGCGTTCCATTTCTCGATGCGGCCATACACCTTGTCGATGCCTTTTTGCCGCACCGAGCAGGCGATGATACCGAGGATGGTGGCCTCGTTTTCGTTTTCGGTCTGCACGAAGCCCATGCCGTTGAGCACCGTGCGCACGCGCTCCGTGTCGCTGAGGTTCATCTGGCAGCCGAGGGGGAGGAGGTAGTATTTCATATTTGTATTGTAGTATTGTAGGGGCGGACCCATGTGTCCGCCCTGAAAAATTGTCAATTATTGATTGAATTATCCCGCAAAAATACGTTTTTTTATTCAGCCATAGACCAACCCGATAATATCACGGAAGATTTCATCATTGGCATCATATTCAGGTGCGGCTTTCGTGCTACACCCTTTCAGCAATTGTTCTGCTTTTGCAATGCTCTCAGGCTCAAGACAATCCGAAGCGATTTGAACATCTTTGATGATGGCGTTGGCCTCGTCGATTTCAAGCGAGATTTCCACGCCGCCCCAAGGGAAACGGGCCTTTTTCGTGGTCTTGAACTGCTCCCAGCGACCAAAAAGGAACTCGTGCGACGAAATCTCCGACGTGATGGCTTGCACCTCGCTTTTATTAATTAAGGTGTCGAAGTCGAGGACGGTGGCCTTGCCGCCATAAATCTTCTCAAACGAGTCAATCAAGGGCTGCTTGATGTTCTCGGATGTCAGGCCGGGAACGAGTTCGCTGAGGTTGATGACGCGACTGGCCACGCTTTTCACGCCGTTTTTCATCAGTTTGGCCTTATCGACGATGAGGTAACGCTGCATCATCGTGCCGTCGGTCTTGATGAGGATGGTGCCGTGGTGCAGGTCGTTGCGTTGCCCTTTTGCGAAGGCGTTGCCGCTGAACTTGCGCCCTTCGCAGGTGAGGTCGTTGCGCCCCGAAATCTCGGTCGTCAAGCCGTAGGAGAGGAGCGCGTCCTGAATCACGGAGAGCTGCTTTTTCACATCGTACAGACTTTTGTCGGCGACGAAGGAGAAGTTGATATTGCCCAAGTCGTGATAGACTGCACCGCCGCCCGTGCCGCGTCGCATGAGGTGGCCGCCTTCGTCCAAGAGCATCTTGACATTGCACTCGGCGTAAGGATTCTGATTGTAGCCGATGACCACTGTCCGCTGGTTCTTCCAAAGATACATAGTCACGGTATTTTCCTCTTGGTTGTCAGTAAGATACTGCTCAACGGCGCGGTTGAGGAAGGGGTTGTATTGGTTGCTGATGACGACTTGTAGCTTCATGTCAGTGGGCGTTTATGGCCTTGTTTCGTTATGGGGCGCAAAAATAGACAATTTTCTGATAGTACGTTAGCCCTGCAAAATACTCTGTCTTCGGGCGGAGGTTTTTTGTTGCCTGAAAAACGCAATAATTTTGTTAAATGAGAGTTATTCAACCTGACAAATGCAATTTTTGCACACTTTTTGACGGCCCCGTGCGCGAGTCCTTCTCCCTTCGAAAAGGGGTGTCCGTAGGACGGGGGATTAAAATGACAACTAAATAACTAAAGAATAATGGAAACAGACATCCGTGAATTGAACGAAAAAATCCAAAGGGAGAGCCAATTCCTCGACCTCATCAACCTCGAAATGAACAAGGTCATCGTCGGACAAAAACAGATGACCGAAAGACTATTAATCGGCTTGTTGGCCAACGGACACATCTTGCTTGAAGGTGTGCCGGGCTTGGCCAAGACCTTGGCCATCAAGTCGATGGCCAGCGCCATTGACGCCAATTTCGCCCGCATCCAATTCACTCCTGACCTGCTGCCCGCCGACCTCATCGGCACGCTGATTTACAGCCAGAAGAACGAGGAGTTTGTGGTGCGCCGTGGTCCCATCTTCGCCAACTTTGTTTTGGCAGATGAAATCAACCGTTCTCCTGCCAAGGTGCAGAGTGCTTTGCTCGAAGCCATGCAGGAGCATCAGGTGACCATCGGCGACGAGACCTTCCAACTGCCCGACCCGTTCTTGGTCATGGCCACGCAAAACCCCATCGAGCAGGAAGGCACCTATCCGCTGCCCGAAGCCCAGGTGGACCGTTTTATGCTGAAGGTTATCATTAACTACCCCAAGAAGGACGAGGAGAAACTCATTCTGCGTCAGCAGATTGCGAGTGCCAGCGCGAAAATCAACGCCGTGGTGAAGCCCGAGGACATCATCCGCGCCCGCGAGGTGTGCCGTGAAATTTACTTAGACGAGAAGATTGAAAACTATATCACCGACATCGTCTTTGCCTCACGTTATCCTTCCGACTACAAACTGAAGAAGTTCGCCAACATGATCAGCTACGGCGGCTCGCCGCGTGCCACCATCAATTTGGCCTTGGCAGCCAAGGCCTACGCCTTCATCAAGCACCGTGGCTACGTCATCCCTGAAGACATTCGCGCCGTGGCTCCCGACGTGATGCGCCACCGCATCGGCCTGACCTACGAGGCTGAAGCCGAAAACATCACCACCGAAGAAATCATCAACGAAATCCTGAATACCATCGAGGTGCCGTAATTAGTTGAGAGTTTAGAGTTGAGAGTTTAGAGTTGAGAGTTTAGAGTAGTAGGGCTGTCACACTGTGGCAGCCGCACATTCGAGATAACCAATGGAATCAACAGAAATATTCAAAAAAGTCCGCAAAATCGAAATCAAGACGCGGGGCCTCTCGAACCACATCTTCTCGGGGCAGTACCACAGCGCCTTCAAGGGGCGTGGCATGACCTTCAGCGAGGTGCGCGAATACGAGTACGGCGACGACATCCGCAACATCGACTGGAATGTCACCGCGCGTTTCAACCGACCTTTCGTCAAGATTTTCGAGGAAGAGCGCGAGATGACGGTGATGCTGCTCATCGACGTGTCGGGTTCCAACGACTTCGGCTCGCAGACGCAGTCGAAGCGCGACCTCACCGCCGAACTGGCTGCCGTTTTGGCATTTTCTGCCATCCAGAACAACGACAAGGTGGGCGTGATTTTCTTCAGCAGCAAGATTGAGAAGTTCATCCCGCCGAAGAAAGGCAGTTCGCATATTCTCCGCATCATCCGCGAAATCGTTGATTTTGAGCCTACTGAACGCGGAACCGACATCGGCGAGGGATTGCGCTTCCTGACTTCGGCCATCAAGCGCCGCACCACGGCCTTCCTGATTTCCGACTTCATGACGGACCAAAGTTTTGAGAAGGAGATGCAGATTTGTGCCAACAAGCACGACCTCGTCGCGCTGCGTATTACCGACCGCCGCGAGATGGACATCCCGAAGGTGGGTTTGGTGAAGTTCCGCGACTCCGAGACGGGCAAGGAACGCTGGGTGGACACATCGAGTCGCGCTTGGCACGATGCCTACCAGCAGATGATACAGTACAAATCGGCGGAACTGAACCGCGAGTTCACTAAACACGGAATCGACAACTCGCTGATTTACACCGATGAAGACTATGTGAAACCTTTGATGCAACTCTTCAAGAAAAGGGAGGCAAGAAGATGAAGAAATATGTTTTGTTTTTGATGGCGACATTCGCCCTGCTTGGCGGCCTGAAGGCGCAAAACGTGGAGGTGGAAGGCAAAGTGAACGACAAAAATGTGCAAGTCGGCAAGCCTTTCACGCTCGATTTGAGCCTTAAAGTGCCTTACGGCTGGTTCGTGGAATGGAACGATTTCGCCATCGACACGCTGTCGGAGCAAATCGACATCATCAAGCGCGGCAATGTGGAACGCACCGCCGACGCAGATAGCAATGTTATTGTGAAACAGCAACTTACCCTGATGACTTTCGACACGGGACAAATCCAGTTGCCCGCCGTCGGCTTGAAATACGCGCCGTCGTTCGACGACCCAATGCGCCTGCAAGCCTTCACGGAACCCATTGATTTATATGTCACTACGATAACGGTCGATACCACTTTGGCCTACAAACCCATCGTGGAGCCTATCGCCGCGCCGATTCGTATGAAAGAGGTATTCCCGTGGATTTTGGCAGTGTTGTTGCTCGTGCTCGTCGGCCTCGGCATTTGGTTCTTTGTCAAACGCCGCAAAACTCATGTCGATGCGAACGGCAATGTCATAAAAGGCCCCGTGATTCCGCCTTACGACAAGGCCGTCAGCGACTTGGAGAACCTGCGTCAGCAGAAACTCTGGCAATCGGGCAAGGTGAAGGAGTATTTCTCCTCGCTCACCGACATTGCCCGCGAATACATCGAGGGACAGTTTGGCGTGAATGCTGTCGAAATGACCACCGACGACATTTTGGAGGAAATCAAGCCGCTGCATTTCTCGACGGAGGCCTACAATAAACTGAAAGACACGATGGAAGTCGCTGATTTAGTGAAGTTTGCAAAATATTCAGCCACGCCGTTGGAAAGCGATACTTGTTTGAACAACATGACCGACTTCGTGAACGAGAGTTACGCGCATTATCAGGACATGAAGACCAAGGAAGCCGCAGCCCAGCCCGAAAACGCCGTAAAAGAGGAGGTGCAAAATGTTTGAGAACATCGAATTTGCGAATCCTAAACTGCTGTGGCTCTTGCTGTTGGTGCCGTTGCTCGTGCTTTGGTACATCTTGCGCCACAAGAAACAGGAAGCGGCGGTCAGTTTCTCCGACCTGAAAGGAATGGCCAAGTTGCCCAAGACGTGGAAAGCCTACCTTCGCCACCTGCTTTTCGCCTTAAAAATGGCGGCGATGGCTTTGCTCATCGTGGCCTTGGCGCGTCCGCAAAGTTCCTCAACCAACTCGACCTCCAACATCGAAGGCATTGACATCGTGATGGCGATGGACGTTTCGGGTTCCATGCTGGCCCGCGACCTCAAGCCTGACCGCCTCACCGCCGCCAAGAATGTGGCCTCCGACTTTGTTCAAGGTCGCCCGGGCGACAGAATGGGCCTGGTGATTTTCTCTGGCGAAACCTTCACCCAAGTGCCTCTGACTACCGACCACGGTGTGATGCTCAACATGCTCGCCGAGATGAAAAACGGCCTCATCGACGACGGTACTGCCATTGGCGACGGACTAGCCACCGCCGTCAGCCGACTCAAGGACAGCGAAGCCATCTCGAAAGTCGTTATTCTGCTCACCGACGGTATGAATAACGCCGGCTCTGTGGATCCCTATACTGCTGCCGAGATAGCCAAACTCTATGGAATTCGTGTCTATACCATAGGTGTAGGTACTTATGGTACAGCACCTTATCCCGTGCAAACACCTTTCGGGACGCAGATTCAGCAGGTGAAAGTCGAGATTGACGAGAAATTGCTTACCCAAATCGCCAACATGACGGGCGGCAAGTATTTCCGCGCCAACAACAACAAGAAGTTGGATGAAATTTATCAGGAAATCGACAAGCTGGAACGTTCCAAAATTGAGGTGACGGAGTTCCGTCGCCTTCACGAGGAGTTCTATCCGTTAGTGGCCTGGGCTTTGGCCTTGTTGTTGTTGGAATTCCTGTTGCGTAAGACCATTTTCAGAACTTTAACCGACTAAAGCTATGGAAAACGTATTGCGATTTGAACATCCTGAATACCTTTACGGACTGATTATCATTCCGTTAATGATATTGATTTACGTTGCGTTCCGCCTCGGGCAGAAGCGCCGTTTCGAGCGTTTTGCCCATATTGGGATGCGTGAAAACTTGGTGCCGAGTTATTCTACCCGTCGCGCTAATTTCAAGTTCGTCATCTTCCTTCTCATCATTGCCTGCTCCATTTTGGCTTTGGCTAACTTACAGAGTGGCAGCAAGATGGAAGAAGTAAAACGCGAGGGCATTGACCTTTATTTGGCCGTGGACGTGTCCAATTCGATGAACGCCGAGGACATCGTGCCGAGCCGACTCGAACGCTCCAAGCAAGCCATCAACAAGCTCATCAGCGAGATGAAGGGCGACCGCATCGGCGTGATTGTCTTTGCGGACAAGGCCTTCGTGCAACTGCCCATCACCACCGACTACACAGCCGCGAAGATGTTCCTTTCCACTGTGAACACAAGCCTCGTGGCCTCGCAAGGTACAGCCATCGCCGAGGCAATCAATCTGGCAGTCAAGTCGTTCTCCGACGAGGAACACAGCAAGGCCATCGTCATCATTTCCGACGGCGAGGATCACGAGAATGACGCTGCTGTAAAAGCCGCGCAAGAGGCCGCCAAGAAAGGCATCCGCATTTATACCATCGGTATGGGCCTCGCCGAGGGCGCGCCGATTCCTGAGTACAACAAGTACGGACAACAGACGGGCTACCGCAAGGACAAGAACGGCAACACCATCATCACGCGCCTTGACGAGCAAATGTTGCAGAAAATCGCCGCTGCGGGCAACGGCATTTACGTCCGCGCCAGCAACTCCAACGTGGGTCTGGAGAAGATTTACAACGATATCGAGAAACTTGACAAGGCGGAAATCGAGGCTAAAGTCTTCACTGACTATGAGGACCAGTTCCAATGGTTTGTTGGTCTTGCGCTCATCTTTTTGCTCATCGAAATCCTCTTTTCGACGGGCAAGCGCGAGTGGGAGAGAAGGTTTAACATTTTTGAGAAGAAGTCATGAAAACGTTTTTTAAATATCTGACAACCATTATTTTGGCTTTTGCTTTCGTGTCGGCTTCCGCGCAGAGCGACGAGAAGCTGATACGCAAGGGCAACCGCCAATACAAGAAGCAGAACTTCACCGAGGCGGAGGTCAATTACAAGAAAGCCCTTGAAGCGCGGCCTAATAACGCCAACGCGCAGTTTAACTTGGGCGACGCGCTCTTTGCCCAACAAAACTACGACGCGGCTTTTGAGGCTTTCCAAAAAGTGGTGGAGATGTCGCCCGACGCCAAGCTGAAGTCGGACGCTGTCTTCAACATGGGCAACTGCCTCCTCGCGCAAAACCGGTACTACGACGCCTTTAATATATATAAGGTGTCGCTGAAACTGAATCCCGAGAACGAAAACGCACTCTACAATCTTGAATTTTGCCGCGCCCATTTGGTGAAAAGCCATATTTGGGTGGTGCAGCCCGAGCATGGCAAGGTGGAAGCGAGTGAAACGGAAGCCTTTAACGGTCAGCGGATTACGCTTTCCGCAAAAGGTGATGCCGACTTTGCGTTGTCGGGCTATAAGGTGGTTCGCGCTGACAATCAGTCCGTTGAAGTGCAAGTGAGCGGCAACAGCTTCGAAATGCCGAAGTTCGATGTTTTGGTGACGGCCGAGTTCAAACAGGCGCACAAGATTGAGATTGAGAAGAACATCAAGAACGGAACCGTGCGTGCCGATAAGACCAAAGCCATCGAAGGTCAGCAGGTGGTGCTGAAAGGTGAGGGCGAGGAGGGCTTCATGGTGGACAAGTTCATTGTTTACAAGACCGGCAGCCGTAACGACACGGTGCCCGTCAACGACACGGTGTTCCAAATGCCCGACTTCGATGTGACGGTGACGGCCACTTTCCGTACTGCGCTGAAAGTCCACATCGACAGCGTTTCAAACGGCGTTATCCAAGTGACTGATAGTTTGGCCAAACCTGGACAAAACATTGGCATCATCGTGAAGCCCGACAAAGGCTTCCAATTAGGCGACTTGCGCGTGGTCAGTGAAAAGGATGCCACCGAATCCGCTCCTATCAGTGACGACAACGTCTTCCAAATGATTAATTCGGATGTCAGGGTGAAGGCAACATTTGTGGAAGCCACTGATTATTACAAGGTTGTGGCGGATACTACTATCGAAGGCGGTCATGTGCTGCTTGACGTTTCGGAAGCCACGCGCCGCGAGACGGTCGCCTTGCGCAACGCGCCTGAACTGGGCTATCAGTTCAAGGAATATGTCATTCATCAGGTGGGCGACACCTCGATTAAGGTGCAGCCTTTGGGTAATTTCTTCACCATGCCCGACTTCGACGTGGAGGTTTCGGCGGTCTTCGAGAAGAGTGAAGGTCAGGACCAGCAGCAACAGCAGCAAAATCAAGACCAGCAACAGGATCAGCAAGACCAACAGGACCAGCAACAGCAGCAACAAAACCAACAAAATCAGGATCAGCAAAACCAACAGCAACAGCAGCAACAAAGCCAAGAAATGTCGAAGGAAGACGCACAGCGCATGTTGGATGCCCTTGAGAATCAGGAGAAACAGACGATGGAGAAGGTCAATGAGCAGAAGGTTCGCCAGCAACCCAAGAAAAAATCCGACAAGGATTGGTAACTTGTAGGGGCGGACCCATGTGTCCGCCCACTAAAATTTTGTATTTTTGCAACCCGAAAACAACGAATCAATGAAGAAGATATTCGGTTTATTATTATTCATCGTATGTGTCGCGCCCATAACCTTGCGGGCACAAGACAATCCCACCCTCACCGTTTCCGTCAAGAAGCAAGTCGTTGTGGGCGAGCGTTTTCAGGTGGTTTTTGAGGCCAACGCCGAAGGCAAGAATTTCACCGCGCCCTCGTTTGACGGTTTCACTGTCGTGGGCGGCCCCTTCACCTCTTCGAGTTCCAGTTTCTCGATGGTGAACGGCTCGATGTCGCACACGGTAAAGAATACCTACACCTACGCCTTGCAAGCTTATAAGGAAGGCACATTCCCAATTGGCCCTGCCTCGCTGACGGTGAAAGGCGAAAAGGTGAGCAGCGAGTCTTTTGTAATCAAGGTGCTTCCCGATGACGGCAGTTATGCAGCGTCTTCGGGAGGAGACGCAAGTGGCAGCTCAAGCCAGGGCAAGAGCCAAAACACCAACGACCCGCAAGTGAGTGGCAAAGACCTGTTCCTCAAGGTGATACCGACAAAGAAGTCGGCTTACGTTGGAGAACAAATTGTGCTGACCTACAAGCTTTACACAAAGGTGCCGGTGTCGTCGCTGTCGGTGGATAAAATGCCCTCTTACGCTGGTTTTTGGACCAAGGACATTTCCGACAACAATGGGGGTTCCTTGCGCCAAAGTTCGGAATATGTGAACGGCATGGAATACACTGTGGCCGAAATCCAGAAGATTATTGTCGTGCCACAGCGCAGCGGTAAGCTTAACCTCGACCCGATGAGCATCGAGTGCATCGCGCAGATTCGTACGGAAAGCAACCGACGCCAAAGCAATGACCCCTTCGACATCTTCTTCAATGACCCCTTCTTTAACCGTAATATCGTTAACGTGAAGAAGGAGCTTTCCACCAGCGCCCTTACCATCGACGTGAAAAACCTGCCCGAAAGCGGCAAGCCTGCCTCTTTCGCTGGTGCGGTGGGTAACTATAATTTCAGGTCTGACATCGACAAAACTGAGCTGAGAACCAACGAAGCCTTCACCCTTACCTTGACCGTTTCGGGCGCGGGCAATATTGAATTATTGCAAATGCCAGAGCCGAACTTCCCGCCTGATTTCGAGGTGTATGACCCCAAAATCACGACTTCGCCCAATATCACAGCGCAAGGCCTCTCGGGAACGAAAAAGGCTGAATATTTGGTGATTCCGCGCCGAGCGGGCAATTTCAACCTCTCGCCCGTTGAGTTCAGCTTTTTCAATCCAGCTAATGGAACTTACACAACTCTCAACTCTGAATCCTACGCTGTCCATGTGGAGAAGGGCAGTGGCGACGAAGGTGACGGCGGCATCTACGCCTCCAACCAAGAGGGTATCAAGTACTTGGGCAGTGATGTGCGCCACATTATGACAGGCGACCCGCACCTCAAGGCCATGCATTCGGCGTTCTTCGGTACGGCACCCTATTTTGTGATTTTGCTTGCCATGTTGCTGGTGTTCATTATATTGCTGATGGTTTCGAAGAAACGTGAGCAGTCGAAACAGGACGTGGCCGCCAAACGCAACAAGAAAGCGACTAAGGTGGCGCGTGCCCGTCTCAAGAAAGCTGACCAGTACCTGAAAGTGAAGGATCAGAACAATTTCTATGTCGAAATGTCACAGGCTTTGTGGGGCTACATCTCAGACAAGCTCGGCATTGAGCGCTCGAAGCTCTCGATGGACACCGTCAGCGAAGCCATGAAGGAAAAGAACGTGCCCGACGACCTCACGCAACAGTTTGTGGATACGCTTAACAGCTGCGAGTTTGCCCGTTTCGCCCCAGGCGACGCTGAAGCGAAGATGGGCGACCTCTACCAAAAGGGCATCGAAGTGATTACCAAAGCGGAAAAAGTCTTGTAAAACGAAAGGAACACAATTATGAAACGATACACCTTATTAATATTAATGGCAATCGCCTCGGCGTTCACGGTTGGGGCGAGGGCGCAACAGTCCGCCGAGCAATGGTTTGAGCAGGCTAACGCCGCCTACAACGCAGGTAGCTATGACACAGCATTGATATTGTACAACAACGTGGTCGACAATGGCTTGGAATCCGTGCCGCTCTATTTCAACATGGGAAATACGTACTATAAAATGCGCGAGTATCCCATGGCGATTTACTATTACGAAAAAGCCCTGAAACTCGACCCGAGCAACGAGGATGTGCGCACCAACTTGGCCATCGCCAACCTCGCTATCGTTGACAAGATTGAGGAAGTGCCGCAGTCATTCATCGAAAAGGGTTGGAATGCACTGAAACACTCCTTTTCGGGGCTGCAGTGGACTATCTTGTCCATCGTGGCGTTTGCCCTGCTATTGGTTTCGGTGTTTCTCTTTTTGCGCTCGCGGAGCATGGGTTTGCGCAAGCTGGGTTTCTTCGTCGGGCTGGTCATGCTCGTCGTGTTTGTCCTGTCGGTGCTTTTCGCATCGCAGCAGAAGCGAGCCTCGCTGAAGGAAGACCAAGCCATTATCATGACGCCTACGGTGACGGTGAAAAGCACGCCCAACGAGGCCAGCGTTGATTTGTTCGTGTTGCACGAAGGCACTAAGGTTCAGATTCTTGACGAGGCTGCGGGATGGAACAAAATCAAGATTGCCAACGGCAGTATCGGGTGGCTGCAAGCCGAAACTATGCTTCCGTTTTGACCAATTTATAGGCACGAAAAAACTTTTTTGAGAAAAAAACGCATTTTTTTTCATTATTTTGTCGAAACTTTGATAGAATGTCCTATATTTGCAGACCAATATTGCAATAAAATAGAGTGAAGAACTCGGTAAAAACGTTTATCAAACAGATAGTTAATCAAATTAAAGTGATATGAAAAAGAGATTTTTACCCTTCAGTTTACTACTGGTAATCATGATCTTAGGTCAGTCGATCACCATCGCTGACAATGGCGGACACTATGTGCCGCGCACACAAGGAACTGCCACGGCAGAACAGTTTATGAGCGAATTGCGCGTCAATCAGCACACTGGCTTGATTGATCCCGCATGGATGATTAAAGCAGCTCAAACCCAAACAAGGGATGCCTCTGACGACCCGCTCTACTGGCTTAGCATGGGTCCCGACAACATGGGCGGTCAAACGACAGCTGTCCTTTATGACAACAAGGTGAACCCCAACACGGGTGGTCCTACCGGTGTTATATACATTGGTTCAAAGGGCGGTGGCGTTTACAAATCCTACAACTATGGTATCACTTGGCATCAGGTGGGCGGAAAAGACCTTATGGTCAGCTGCATGGTGCAGGCCGCTGACGGTACCATTTACGTGGGTACTGGCGACGGCGGTGACGCTGTTACTTACAATGGCCTTGACGAATATGGCTACGACAACAGCTTTGTTGGTAATGGTATTTACAAAATCGTCAATGATGAAGTGAGTGTCCTTCCCAGCACGGTTCCATCAGCTAATGCTGTTTCGGAGTGGAGCTTTGTTAATGACATTGCTTTGTTGGGCAACACGATTCTGGCTGCTACGAATGAAGGCCTGAAGAGTTCAAACGACAATGGTGCAACATGGGTCACGGCACTTGAAGGCGTTTGCGCGGAAGTGAAGGTCGCTCCCGACAACACGCTTGTCGTTTCCTGCGACGGTAAGATTTACATCGGTGCGTTGAACGATTTGGTTTGCCATTCGGCAGCCAATGTCCAATATGACGAGGACGGTGTCACGATTATTGCCATCCCCACGGCTACTGGTCTTCTTGATGTTGCTGTTGCTCCGACTGATGCCAATACGATTTATGCTGCAATTATTGGTTCCAACGGCCGTCATACCGGTTTCTATGTCTCTTATGACAAAGGTGAAACCTGGGTTGTTGCTCTGCCTTCGACCGATGCGAGCATTGGCCACGATCCGTATGCAACTTATGGCCTTTACAATCACGGAATCTTGGTTGACCCCACTAACAGCGGAATTCTGTATGTTTTGGGTTACAATCTTTGGGAATTGCAAAAGCCTGATAATGAGCAAGGTTACTTTATGACGAGACAACTCACCAACGGCTCAAGCTCCACTTATTATGAGCCGAATTATCTGCATGTCGGCCTCCACTCCATGGCTTTCAATCCCAATAATGTCAACGAATGCTACGTGGGCACAGATGGTGGTGTCTATAAGGCTACCGTCAAAGACGATACGTTCTGGTTCAGCTACTGCAACAGAAACTATATCACGACCCGTATGACCAATGTGGCCTATTCGGGCACAGCCAAGCGTATCCTTACCTCTGGCCTTGATCATGGCACTGTGTTGATTGCTGGTGCTGAAGGCACTGACACCGAAAGCCACGGTAATTGGGTCAATCCTACGGGTTATAACAGTGGTGCGTTTGACGATGCCGCTCAAGGTGGTCCTTGCGCTATTTCCTTGATTAACCCCAATACCATCTTCGTCACCTATAAGGGTGGTCATCTGGAGCGTTCCGAAACCGCTGGTTACGACTGGGTGTCAACCAACTTCACTTCTTCTGACAACACTTATCCCATTACTTTGGAATCCCTGTTCCGTACGCCGATCCTGTTGTTCGAAAACTTCAATGATCCTAATAGCATTGAAACTGTACGTTACAGAAACACAACGGGTGCTACGCTTCCTGCTGGCACGGTCATTCAATGCATGAGCCAGAACAACTATCCGTTTGATTATACTTTGACGGCTCCTCTTGCTGCAAGTGATTCCATCGACGTGATTGACCGCGTGACTGCCAAATTGTATGTGGCCACCACGAATACAATTTTCATGACGAGAATCCCGTTGCAGTTTGCTAAAGAAACCGTGTGGTACAAACTTTCCACCAAGGCTCTCGGCTTCCAAGGCGATCCTCTCTGCATGGCCATTTCTGAAGATGGCGATGATATGTTCGTTGGCACGAAGGAAGGCATTTTGTATCGTCTTTCCAAATTGAATACTGTTGTCGACAGCATTTCAGCTTCCACGACGGATACCATCAACTTCAAGGTGACCACCACCGCTATTGAAGTGGCCGGTTCTGGTCAATGCATCACTTCGGTTGCTGTTGACCCGAAAAACGCCAATAACGTGATTGTCACGTTGGGCAACTATGGCAATGACAATTATGTTTACTATTCCACCAACGCTCTTGCCGACGAACCCACCTTCGTCTCCAAGCAGGCCAACCTGCCCAAGATGCCCGTGTATTCCTCTGTGATTGAAATGACCACAGGTCATGTGATTATCGGTACGGAACGCGGTATCTACAGAGCCAAGAACATCAATAGCGCCAACTGGATTGCTGATTCTGAGATGCTGGGTGAAGTGCCGGTTTGGGAAATGAAGCAGCAACTGGTCTATCAAAATGACCAATATGTTGTGCTGGCCAGCCCTGAAGACACGATTGTTGAGCTTTATCCTGGTGTCAAGAACACTGGTATCATCTATGCCGCTACTTATGGTAAGGGTACATATCGTTGCGAGAACTACAAGCTCGTTTCTGGTACTGATGTTCCTGAGATGCCTGTTGTAGCTGCAGAGAAGACCGTCAGCATCTATCCGAATCCTGTCGTCAACCAAGCTGTTGCTCAGTTTGAGGCTGAAGGCACTGCCAATGTCAGCTATCAGGTGTATGACCTGATGGGTCGCCTGGTGATGAACCAGAACTTGGGCCGTCTGGCAGAAGGCATGAATGAAATTGAGATTAACATGAGCGGTCTTAGCACTGGCTCTTACATCCTGCGCATCAGCGAGGGTGCACGCACGGCCACTGCCAAGTTCCTTGTGTATTGATCAATTGAATGATGAGATAGAGCGGAGAACGTTTGTTCTCCGCTTTTTTTATTACGGAAACTATGACTATCAAAGAGATACAAGAAAGTATTGTTGAGGATTTCTCCATGTTCGACGACTGGATGGACCGTTACGCCATGCTCATCGAGATGGGGAAGGAGTGCCCTATCATTGACGACAAATATCGCGATGAGGCACATTTGATTAACGGCTGCCAGTCACGCGTATGGCTTAACGCTGAGCTGAAGGATGGCAAAGTGTATTATAGTGCTGACAGCGATGCGGTTATTACAAAAGGCATTGTCAACCTGTTGATTAAAGTATTTTCTGGTCAGACTCCAGAGGATATTTTAGCCGCCGACCTCGGTTTTTTGGACGAAATCGGATTGAAGGAGCACCTCTCGCCGACTCGGTCGAATGGCCTTTTGGCCATGCTGAAACAAATGTTACTGTATGCCGAGGCATTCAAATTGAAGGAGGAAAACGCATGAACCAAGAAGAGATAAAAACTTTGAAAGAGCGGGTAATCGCTGTTCTGAAGACGATTTACGACCCCGAAATCCCGATCGATATCTGGACGTTGCACTTGATTTACGGCGTGGAGGTTGATGTTGAGGGCAACGTGAAAATCGTGATGACTGTGACGGCCCCCAATTGTCCTGTTGCCGAGGTGCTTCCTGCCGAGGTGAGGCAGAAAGTAGAAGCGATTATGGGCGTGAAAAAAGTCAATGTGGAACTCACTTTTGACCCTGTATGGAGCATCGACATGCTCTCAGACGAAGCCAAAGCGGAACTGGGCTTGGACGGGGATTTCGGCAGTTTTACTGCGTCAGATTTTTTGTATTAAAGTTAAGAGTTAGGAGTGAGTAGTTAGGAGCTAGAATACAAATACTCCTCACTTCTCACTCCTCATTTCTCACTATTGATTTACAGATTATCGTAGTTTTCAAGCAAATCCTTCGCCATTCCAAGGAACATAAACGCCACAGCATTGAAATCCATGTTCAAGTCCTTGCTGAGGCCGACACGATCCTTGAAAATGGCCACGTTGAACCATTGTAGGCATTGGAAGGCACGATGGAAATAGAGGCGTTGCAATTCCTCTTTGGTGGGTTTGTGTCCAACATATTCTTCCAATAAGGCCAAGGCCTTGTCGAAGCCCACGTTACCATAGCAGGCAATGTCATAGAAGGGGTCGTTCATGCCGGCAAACTCCCAGTCCAGCACATAGAGCTTGTCTCCATTGATGACGAGGTTGGTGGGTTGGTAGTCGCAGTGGCAGGGCACTTTGGGCACATTGGTTTGGGTGGCACGGATGGTGTCTAATTTCTTGCGGAGGTCGAGGTATTCTTGAGGGAACACGAAACCTGTCTCAATGCAATAATCTTGGTCAGCATCCAAGCGGCCAAAGGCGTTGTAGTCGCGGAATTTCAGGTCGCTGCCATGGATTTTTTTCAGCGCGGCCACCGACATGGCGTTGTAAGAAACTACATCCGTTTGCGACATGATGGTGCCTTCCACGTATTCAGCGAGTTTTTCACCCGAGCGGATTTCCACGTATTCCGTTACATTGTTTAGTCCTAATCGGTTGACTTCCTGGATGTTTTCCCATTCTTCTGCGCGGTCTACGAATTTCTCAGCGAACTTGCCTGGCACGCGGTAAGTGTATTTTTTACCTTGGCTTTCAACGACATAGGTATAATTGCTCATGCCCCCTTCAAGACGCATCACAATACGAGCATCGTGGGCATGGAGCAGGGCGTTGACCCTGAAAACGATGTATTCTTCGATATTCATTTTGGTACTTTTTTGCGATTCGAGCGGCAAATTTACATTTTATTTCTCAAATGTGTCGGCGTTTCGGAAAATATTGTACTTTTGCAGCCGCAATTCGAAAGATTGGCTATCGCCGAATCAGAGATTTCAACGTAGTTAAACGGGGATTTAGCTCATCTGGTAGAGCGTCAGGTTCGCAATCTGAAGGTGGCCGGTTCGAGTCCGGTAATCTCCACGTGATAAGCAAGTTGCTGGTTTGGGCGACTTGCTTTTTTTGAATGGATTATTCACTAAATCAATTTGTTATGAAGAAAACCTTATTAATGCTTGTTTTGCTGGTGTGCGCTTTTGCCGCACGAGCGCAATGGACGCTGCAAACCTATGCCGAGTACGACTATACGCGCACTTCGGGAAGCAGCGTTTCCTTGGCCTTGAAAGCTGATTATCAGTTGGCTGAGAACTTCAACATTGGCTTTGGCTATCAAGGCACGACCTTGAACCGTCACGCCGTTAATTTGCAATGGCAAGTTCGGTTGCTCAAGGCGAAGTGCGGCACATTGTATTTGGAGAACCGCTATCTGTATCGCTTGTTCCCCAATTACAACTTGCAAGAGTTCAGCGCTTTGCTGGACTTGGGCTGGCGTAATCGACACTTTAACTTTCAGTTTGGTTTGTCCAACCATTACACGGCTCCCATCCCGCTGCGCAAAAACGGCGGCATGGACGTGGTCTTCGAGCCGATGAATGTTGTTTTAAACATCGAGGGCAACCTCTTCGAGCAAAGTCACCCGTGGAATTTGGGTGCCAGAATTTCTAACTACCGTGACTTCGTCGTCGAGCGTTTTACGCTGTTTTATAGTATGAACGGCTATTACGATTTCGGCAACGGCTTGAGACTCACGGCTGAAGCTGGCTTGCATCCCAGCGGCGTGCTCAACCTTACGGCGCAATACAACGGATGGTTTGGCAATGTTGGACTTATTTGGAAACCAAAAAAATGAACATCATGAAAAAACAACACCTTATTTTAATGGCCGCAGCCGCCATGATTCTTGCCTCGGGCTGCAACCGTCTTGACGTCCTCGGAATAGTCATCAACCGCAGCGACACCGAAGCCCGCGTTGCCGACTGGCTTGACTATAACACCCAGCATAGCGAACCCGTCATAGAGAACGCGCCTGACGAGTACCACGTTTATTCTTGTTCCGACTCGCATTATTCCGGGCGCGACAGCATCGTGCCACAGGGCGAGAAAGACCGCCTCTACAAGTACATCACCGCCGAACGCAATGACCCGATGGCCATTTTTGCCATTCATGCAGGCGACATGGTCAACGAGAGCGGTGAGACTGGTTTCATCATGACAGAGGCCGCACTTCAGTATAATGCTAAAACTCAGGCCAAAAACGATCCGTGTTTCCTCGTTTTGGGCAACCACGATATTTATTTCGACTGTGCCGAGTATTTCAAGAAGCATTTCCACACATCCACCTACACTGTGACCGTGAAGACCGTGGGCGACTATCAAGACCTCTTTATCTTCCTCGATTCCGGCAACGGCACCTTTGGCCAAAGGCAGACGGAATGGTTGGAGGAAAAGCTCTCGCACAGAGCGGATTACCGCCATTGTTTCGTCATCAGTCATAACTGGTTGTTCCGCACTTCGTACGACTACACAACAACACCCGCAGCCTACTTGCCGCAAGACGAGCAATACGCCTTCATGGACCTGATGAGCAACCATAATGTGGACATGGTGGTGATGGGACATTTCCACCGGAGTGAACAGCGTCAGTTTGGTGGTGTGCAATACATCATGACCAACAACTTGAATGAAGAAGAAATCGCCCCGAGTTATTTGGTGGTTAGTGTGGGGGAGAAGGTGAATTATGAATACATTGAATTATAGTTTTCTGGTTTCACCCCAATAGCCGTTTGACATCCGGTTGTCACGGTGGGTGAGAATGAAAAACGGAAAATCCCTAACTGCTTGATTTTCAGTTAGGGATTTCTTGTTATTGGTAGTCTCTCCGGGATTACTTCAATGAACCCGTATTGGATTTTATTGGAGTTAATCTCGGAGAAACTTTGCCCGTAACTTGTTGATTTATAGGTTAATTATTAAACAATGTTGTTATTTAGAACTAAAACAAATTACTACGAAATATCACATTTTGTGGGTTTGGTTGACACGGCGTTGACACGGATTTTGTATATTTGCAGTGTCTTTTGAAGGGGTCGGGCTTTCCCCTTTACGAGACATCTAACAGATACATCAACGCAAAATTAAAACTTTTATTTTATGGCTACACTAAAATTCTACCTTTCGAGGTACATCAAAAAAGATGACGAAAGAGGCGAAATCCAGATGCGCTTTAGCGGCAACAGGAATTTCGTGAAAAGAATGGCCACGGGTATCTTCATCACGGCGGGAAATTGGGACGCTGAGAAGGGGATGCCAAAGGGCAAGAAAAACAACAAGTATCGCGATGACTGCGAGGGAATCCGTGAACGTCTTAATGAACTGACGAGTTATCTGCTGCGCTGCTGGGAACAACTTGGCGACAGCAAGCCAGAACCCGACATGCTGACCAGATGGATGAACGACATCGAATGGATTGAAGAGGAAGAGGAAGTCGTCATCAATGGGAATCAGGTCACTCAAACGAGATGGACGCTGGAAACCAAGTCGCATAAGGCGGCCATGGAAGCGGCGAAGAAGAGAGAGCAAAAGAAGCTCGAGAATCGCTACTTCCTCAGTGTCTTTGACGAGTATATCGAGGAGCAGTACAATAACGGCATGATTGGCGATGTGCGAAAGAAGACCTACAAAACTGGATATGGATTGTGGGATAGGATGGAAAGATACCAAGGCAAGCGGTATAAGCTCAACGAGATTAAGACCGAGCACATCTATACGTTCCGCAGTTTTATCATCAATGAGTGTGACTTGTGGAGGATTGATAGCGATGGGAAATACAAGCCCAAAAGCCGATATGACTCAATCTACAACGGTTATAAGTATGTCAAGGAAAGAGGAGTAGAGAAGAGGAGTCTGAATTATGTGATTAACCAAATCAAGTATGTCAAGGCCTTCTGGAATTGGCTTTTGCGTGTCAAGAAGGTCAGACTGGAAGACATCTTTCTTACCTATACGATGGACCAGGCTGTTTATGGAACGCCATTCTTTTTCTCCAATGAGGACAGAATAAAACTCTTTGAGGCGGATTTCAGCAAGCGACCAGAGCTGGCGGTACAAAGGGACATCTTTGTATTCCAGTCTTTGGTTGGATGTAGAGTGGGGGACCTGCTACGTATGACGAAATCCAATGTCGTGGATGGGAAATGCCTCCAATATGTCGCTGGCAAGACGAAGAATCATAGCGGACGGGTGGTGACGGTTCCGCTTCATCCTACGGCCAAGATCATCCTTGAACGATATAAGGACACGGAAGGCGATAAACTGCTGCCTTTCATTTCGAATCAGAACTATAACGATGCCATCAAAGAGATGTTCAAGGCGGTGGAAGACATCGACTACACTGTGACCATTCTGGACCCGGTGACACGATTGGAAAAGCAGGTGAAGCTTTCGGAGGTGGCCAGCAGCCACATGGGGCGGCGGAACTTCTGCGGCAACCTATATGATGCAGGCTTCAGGGATGCCGACATCGCATCGATGAGCGGACATGCGGAAGGAAGCAAAGCGATTTCGCGATATCGAAAGGTGAGCGAGCAGCAGAAACAGAAAATGATTGACTCCCTATAATTAATAAGGTGGGGCTGTTGCCGACGGCAGCAGCCCCAATTCTTATAAAAAATTGGAAGCCGATAGAATTGGGCTTTCGGCTTCCAAAGTAACAGATAACTCCATTTTATGGCTACGGAGTCGGGTGCAAAGATAGAGATTTTTTAGGACACGCATAACGAGCGGGATGGTTTTTTTCGCGCACTGTGTAGGCGGGCATCACGGCCATCGCCGAACATTGCGCCGCGAGCCCTTCAAGCGTGTTTCCCGCTGGAGCCTGACTGGCTGACGAAGGCTGCGGGACCAAAGCTTCACCACCGGGGACAAAGCTGACTCCGCAGCCTTTGGCAGACAGGCAGCCCTCCGAATCGATTAAATTGCCGGAATGGGGATTGCGAATTTTGACCGAGAAAGAGAAACGAGAGCGGGAAAACGCAAACCCACTATTAGCCGAAGGCGGACAAAGGTTGCGCCTTTGGCCGACTGAGGATTAATTAAAACCACCTACCAAGCCGGACGAGGTGACATAAAAAAGGAGAAGACTCCCTATCGATTAGGAAGTCTTCACCATTTTGATCACAATTACTATCACGATGACGATGACAGCCAGCAACACTATCACCATACCGAGGAGGAACCACATGAAAGCGGGCGGCTTCTTCTTCTCAGGAGCCGCCTCGATGACGACTTGCGAATAGTGCAGCGTGTCGGAGAAATGTACGGGTTCCGGCTCTGCCTCGTAGGTGACTGTGAGGCTGTCATCGGTGGCCGTTGCCGTGAAGGTGCCCTGCTCCGTCTGGATCTTGACGGCTTGACCGTCAAGCAGCGGAGCGAGGGGCATCACGGCGGTATCGGCCAAGGGAGGCAATTCGATGAAGGTGTCGATGGGATGCGCCTGGACGGTGACCAGCTCCGGGCATTGCTCCGTGATGCGACGGATGCGACGCTGAGCGCGGCGGTTGGCATCGCAGGCGCAGAGCACCATCGACACCAACAACAGGAAGAGGAAACAGCGTGTCTTCATGGCCTTACAGGTTTTCGATCAATTGCTTCAGCTCAGCGTTTTCAAGTGTGAGTTGTGCGACCTGAGCGGACAGCCCGACGATTTCCTTTCGGGCCTCGGTCAGCTCGGCGTAGACGCGCTTGTTTTCCTCAACCAGGTTGAAGATGGTCTGCTGCATCTCTCGGATGGTGCGGTTCTGGCGGAGCCGC
>CAJOEZ010000022.1 GCA_905233685.1 uncultured Bacteroidales bacterium
GCCAGCGCCGTCGCCACGGCAACCTACACCATCAACATCCCGGAACCCGAGCTGGCAGTCTCCGCCTCCGAGCTCTCCGGATTCTCCTACCTCGCCGGCGAAGGCCCGTCAGACGCGCAGAGCTTCACCGTATCGGGCAGCAACCTCACGGCCAGCGTGGTAATCACCGCGCCCGAGGGCTTCGAGGTCAGCGGCGCGGAAACGGGTGACTACGGCACCGCGTTGACCCTCAGCCCCACCGATGGGACACTCGCCGCAACCAATGTCTACGCCCGCATGGCGGCAGGCCTCGATGCCGGCAGCCACACCGGCAATGCCACCGTGGCCTGCGGCGAGCTGAGCGAGAACGTCGCACTCAGCGGAACGGTAAACGCCATTCCAGTGGTTGAGGTTCCGACATTCACTCCCGCCGAGGGAACCTACTCCGAGGCGCAGACCGTGACCATCAGCTGCGCCACCGAGGGCGCCGCCATCCACTACACCCTGGACGGAACCGACCCGACCGTGAACAGCACGGTCTACACCGAGCCTTTAGCCATCGAAGAGACCACAACCGTCAAGGCATTCGCCGTGAAAGACGGTTATGAGGCCAGTGCCATTGCCACGGCAGTCTATACTATCGAGATGGCACCGGGCATGATCACCATCGCCGCGGCGAGGGCTTTGGCTCTCGATGAATACGCTCTGGTTCAGGGCATTGTCACCTTCATCGAAGGAAAGAACGTTTATATCCAGGATGAGACAGCAGGCATCGACTTGTTCCTCACCTCCAACGCTCCAAGTACGCTGGCCTTGGGTGACACGGTACAGGCTTACGGAAAACGTGCCGTCTACAAGGGCCTTGTGGAACTCACCGACATCAACCCGAACGAGGCTGAGCAATTCAGCATCGTCTCTTCTGGCAACGAACTTCCGATGGCCGTCAAGACCATTGCCGAAATCCTTGCCGACTTCAATGGCAACAACATGCTGCAATCCACACGCGTGAAGATTGAAAGCGCCACCATCGGCACCGTCAATCCGAACAACAACACCTTGCTGACCCAAAACGGAAGCAGCATTAATATTTATAAGGTACCTGCCTTGACCGGCATCGAGGAAGGTGACATCGTGGACGTGACTGCCGTCATCGGATGCTTCAACGACCCGCAACTGCGTGTCGCCCTGGCATCGGATGTCGTGCTAATCTCCCAACCCGATCCTGTGTTGACCGTCTCCGCAACGGAGCTTTTTGGCTTCAGCTACAGCTTCGGCGAGGGTCCTTCGGAAACGCAAAACTTCACTGTCTCGGGCACCAACCTGACGGCAAATGTCACCGTCACCGCTCCTGAAGGCTTTGAGGTCTGCCTCACTACGGATGGAACCTTTGACGGTATTCTGACGCTTATCCCTGAAGAAGGCACTTTGGCAGCGACAACGGTTTATGTCCGTATGGCCGAGGGACTTGAAGTCGGCGACCATTATGGCGACCTGACTGTGGCCAGTGGCGATTTGAATGAGACCATCGCCCTCAGCGGCACAGTGAGTGCCCTGCCCATCGCGGCCATCCCAGCCTTCTCGCCCGAGGGCGGCACCTACACCGAGGCGCAGACCGTCACCATCAGCTGCACGACCGAAGGAGCTATCATCCATTATACTATGGACGGCTCCGAACCGACCGTGAACAGCACGGTTTACACTGAGCCGCTGACCATCGAAGAGACCACCACCGTCAAAGCATTGGCTATGAAGGATGGTTATCTGGCTAGTGCGGTTGCAGAGGCGACCTACACCATTAATATTCCTGTCCCCGTCGAGGACTACGTCCGCATCACCAACGTGGGCAACCTCGTGGCGGGCAACAGGGTCATCCTCGCGGCGCGCTACAACGAGAACGCCAGCGAATACTTCGCGATGACCGCGCAGACCTCGGGTAAGCCGGAAGGCGTCTCGTTCACAAGCGTGACCGGAGACGGCGAAACCTTGCCCAGCGTGATTCTCGACGCCGAGGACTCCTATTACTGGACCGTCGCGGTTGACGGCGACAGCTTCACCTTCACTAACGCCAACGGAAACGTGCTGGGCTATACCTCCAGCACCAACTTCGCCACGGGCGGAGAAAACACGGCCTGGACCGTCGAGTACGGAACAGCCGAAGCCACGGCCATGGTGCCTGGGTACTCAGGATTCCTCGTGAAGAACGCCAACGTTACCAACAGGGTAATCGCTCTGAACAGCAACCACAACTTCGGGCCGTACCATACGCAGAACATCGCCAACGAAGGCTACAACTTTTTCATCGACATCTTCATGCAAGGCCAAAGCGGCACACCCGTCGTAGCCACCCCGACCTTCTCGCCCGCCGAGGGAACTTACACAGAAGCGCAGACCGTCACCATCACCTGCACTACTGATGGCGCAACCATCCGCTACACGTTGGACGGCACTGACCCAACCGAGAACAGCCCGGTCTACACCGAGCCGCTGTCCGTCAGCGTGACCACCACCCTCAAAGCTAAGGCTTGGAAGGAAGGCTATGACGCCAGCGCCATCGCCACGGCAACTTACACCATTGAGATTCCCGAACCGGTGCTGGCCGTCGCGCCCAATACGCTCAGCGGCTTCAGTTACCTCGCCGATGAAGGCCCGTCAGACTCGCAGAGCTTCACCGTATCGGGCAGTAACCTCACCGCCAACGTGGTAGTCACCGCTACCGAGGGCTTCGAGGTCAGCGGCGCGGAAACGGGCACCTACGGCGGAACGCTAACCCTCAGCCCCACCGATGGGACACTCTCCACAACCAATGTCTACGTCCGCTTGGCGGCAGGCCTCGAAGTCGGCGACTACAGCGGCGACATCACCGTAAGCTGCGGCGAACTGAGCGAAACAGTCGCCCTGAGCGGAAACGTCACCGCCATGCCGGTTGTGGCCATCCCGACCTTCTCGCCCGAAGGCGGAACCTATACCGAGGCGCAGACCGTCTTCATCAGCTGCACGACCGAGGGTGCCACCATCCACTACACGTTGGACGGCACTGACCCGACCGTGAACAGCACGGTTTACGGCTCGCCTTTGGCAATTGCTGAGACGACCACCGTCAAGGCCATCGCCGTGAAGGATGGTTATCAAACCAGCGAAATCGCTGAGGCCACTTACACCATCAACGTGCCAACTCCCGGTGGGGACTATGTACGCATCGATAATGTCGGCAACCTCGTCGCGGGCAACAAGGTGATTCTTGCGGCGCGATACAACGAGAATGCCAACGAGTATTATGCCGTAGCCAACACCCTCAGTAGTGGCAAACTCAACACCACAGGGTTCACCAGCCTGACCACCAACGACGGCGAGGTCGTCAGCGACGACATCAAGAACGCTGAGGAAAGCTACTACTGGACTGTCGAGGTGACCGAAGGCGGCTACACGTTCACCAACGCCAACGGCGATGTCATCGGATACGGCAATTCCGGCACCAACTTCGTCATGGGCGGCGAAAAGACCGATTGGACCATATCTGAGGGCGTTTCCAGCGAGGCAGCTCTTGTACCTAACTATCAAGGATTTAGCATCGTCAACGTAACCACCGACAACCGTGCCTTCGCGCTGCGTTTCTACAACGAAAGCTACATCGTCGGTGCCTACTCCACCAGCAACATGGGTAACAGCTACGCTGGCGAGTACAACTATTTCCTCGACATCTTCATGCAAGGCGAAGGCGGCACGCCCGTCGTAACCACCCCGACCTTCTCGCCCGCCGAGGGAACTTACACCGAGGCTCAGACTGTCACCATCGCTTGCGCCACCGAGGGTGCGACCATCCGCTACACGTTGGACGGCACTGACCCGACTGAGAACAGCTTGGTCTACACCGAAGTGCTGACCATCAGCGAGACGACCACCGTCAAAGCTAAGGCCTGGAAGGAAGGCTATGACGCCAGCGCCATTGCCACGGCAACCTACACCATTGAGATTGCCGTCCCGATCATCACGGCCACGCCGATGGTTCTGTCAGGTTTCAGCTACATCGAAGGCAACGGTCCGTCGGCGGAACAGAGCTTCACCGTCAGTGGCCTCAACCTGACCGACAACCTTACCATTGCCGGAACCGCCGACTTTGAAATCTCAATTACCTCAGGTGCCAACTTCATTGCCCAAGACATCATCACGCTGACGCCCGCCAACGGCACGGTCGAGGCAACTCCGATTTATGTCCGCATGAAGGCTGGCTTGACGGTCGGCAGTTATGAAGACGACATCCTCATCGCCTCAACGGGAGCCAACGATTTGGAAATCACCTGCACCGGTACGGTCGTTGAACAACCTCAGCCAAGCGGCAATTACGTCCACATTACCGATGTGACTGCCATCTCGGACGGCATCAGGGTTATTCTTGCGGCGCGTTACAACGAAAACACCAACGCCTATCTCGCCATCGGCAACACTTTGAGTAGCGGCAAGCTCAGCACCACCGAGTTCACTATCAACGGTGAAACCTTGCCCACCAGCATTGTCGATAATGAGGACAGCTACTACTGGACCATGAGCGTCACAGAAAGCGGATATACCTTCACCAATGCCAACGGCCAAGTTATCGGTTACGGCAACAGTGGCACTAACTTCGTCATGGGCGGTGAAAAGACCGTTTGGAGCATCAGCTCTGGCTTTTCTCCTGAGACCTCGTTAGTACCTGAATACCCAGGCTTCAACATCATCAATGTGACGAACGACAACCGTGCCTTTGCTTTGCGTGTCACCGAATCCGACCGCATTGTCAAGGCTTACTCCACCAGCAATATGGCCAGTGGCGAGTACAACTTCTTCTTAGACATCTTCATGTCAGGCGAAGCACCACAACCCACCCCGCAGCTGGCCGTCACGACCACCTCGCTGTCTAACTTCACCTATGCCTACGGCGAAGGACCTTCGTCGACGCAAACCTGCACGGTTTCAGGTACTTTGCTCACCGAAGATGTGACCATTGCCGCTCCCGAGCACTTTGAAATCAGCCTCAGCACGGATGGAACGTTTGGCAACAGCCTCGTACTGGAACCTAATGAAGGCACTTTGGAAGCCACGGCCATTTACGTCAGGATGATGGCTGGACTCGACTCGGGCAGTTATTCGGGCAACCTCGCGTTCACCTCGGGCAACCTCAGCGCCAATGTGGCTCTCAGCGGCTCGGTAGGCACCATGCTTGTGGCCGCCACGCCGACCTTCTCGGTTGAGGGTGGCAGTTATGTCGCACCGCAGACCGTGAGTATCAGCACCACGACACCCAACGCCACGATTTACTACACCATCGACGGCACCGACCCGACCGTGAGCAGCTTAGTTTACACTGCCCCGATTGAGGTGGCCACCACCATGACCCTCAAGGCCATGGCCACCGCCGAGAACTACATCAACAGCGCGATTGCCGAGGCCACTTACACCATCTCTGAGCCGCAACCCATCAGCGGCATCCACGACCTGCCCAACAACACCTACGCCTGCATGGAAGGCACCGTGGTGATGATTGATGGTAGAAACGTGTATGTGCAAGACGGCACCGCAGGCCTCGACCTTTACCTGAACGCCAACACCGTTCCCACTGAGTTGGCGCTTGGCGACCTCGTCCGCGCCTATGGCAAGAAGACCGTTTACAACGGTTTAATCGAGCTGACAGGTATCAATGGCAGCAATCCCAGTGAGTTTGCCATCCTTTCGTCAGGAAACCCGCTGCCACTTGATGTGCACACCATCGCCGAAATCAACGACGACTACGCTGGTCAGAACCTGCTGCAGTCAACCCGCGTGAGAATCGAGAATGCCATCGTCGGCACCATTAACTATAGTGGACTGACGGTCATCACCCAAAACAGGGCGCAAATGAATGTTTACCACCTGCCTTACTTGGAAGGCCTGAGCGAGGGTGATCTTGTGAACATCAACGGCGTCATTGGCTGCTACAACGCTCCGCAACTGTTGGTGGCCTCCGCCGCCGACGTGGAGTTTGTGCAAGGCGGACACCTCACCGCCACGCCCAACAGCCTCACCGGTTTGGATTACGCTTACGAAACGGGCGGCCCGTCTGAGCTGGCTTACTTCTTGCTCAGCGGAGTGAACCTCACTGACAACGCCAGCGTCTATCCGTCGGAGCATTTCGAGGTCTCGACTTACGAAGGCGACCTGTTCATTCCTGAAGACCCGGCCATCGTTTACAGCACGATGGGCAGCTTCTACGACATTGAGATTTACGTGCGCCTGAAGGCAGGCCTCGAACCCGGCACTTACACCGAGCAATTGGAAATCACCTCAGAAGGCGCGCAGACCATCTATGTCACTGTGACCGGCACTGTTACGGGCGACGGCCCCACGCCGCCTCCTGTCTCTGGCGATTATGTCCGAATCAGCAACCTCGCCGACCTCACGGCAGGCAGCTATGTCATCCTTGCTGCACGTTACGACGAAACCGCACAGGACTATGTGGCCCTCAAGAACACCTTAGCCAGCGGCAAGCTGAGCACCACAGAGTTCAGCAGCCAGATGAGCAGCGGCAACGAAATCATCCCGGCCAGCATCGCGAACGCCGAAAACGACTATTACTGGACGGTAGGCATCACCGCCGACGGCTACACTTTCACCAACGCCAACGGCGACGTGATTGGCTACAACAGCAGTACCAACTTCAACATGAATGGAGAGAAGACTGACTGGACCGTCAGCACTGGCGTTTCGGATGCCAACTCGATGGTACCCAATTACTTTGGCTTCAACATCGTCAATGTGGCTACCGACAACCGTGCCTTCGCGCTTAACGCGAACCACATCGTTGGTGCCTACCACACCCAAAACATGAACAATGCTGACTACAACTTCTTCCTTGACCTCTTCGTGAAGGGTCAAGGCGGCGGCACGCTCGTGGTGGCCACGCCTACCTTCACGCCCGCAGGCGGTACCTATAATGAAGTCCAAACGGTTAGCATCAGCTGCGCCACGGAAGGCGCCACCATCCATTACACTTTGGACGGCACCAACCCGACAGAGAGCAGCCCTGTGTATAGCACTCCGCTCACCATCGCCACGACAACCACCGTCAAGGCCATGGCAGTGAAGGAAGACTATGAGAACAGCGCCATCGCAACGGCGACCTATGTCATCCAAACGGGCGTAGTGACCATCTTCAACCAAGACTGGGAAGACGGTTGGCATGGCTGGACACAGGTCAGTGTGGCTGGCGACAGCACGTGGAGAATTAACCAGACCAGTGGCAACCACTACGCTTACATTAACGCTTATCAAGACGTTGCCAACGAAGACTGGCTCCTCTCGCCCGCGTTCAACGTGAATGAGATTGGCAACCCGACCCTGACCTTCCGCACGGCTCGTAAGTACACCGGTCCCGACATCGAAGTGTTCTTCTCCAACAACTACAATGGAACCAATCCTTCAATGGCCACATGGCAATCCCTGACTTGCACGCTTTCGACGGGCAACAACTGGATTTGGACTGAATCGGGCGACATCGACCTGAGCGGCTTCAGCGGCACGAACTGCTACATCGGCTTCAAGTACACCAGCATCGAAGGTCAAGCCGCTGGTTGGGAAGTCGACGACATCATCCTCACGGGTCAAACCTCGGCATCGGCTATCATGGCCACGCCGACGACACTTGCTGGCTTCACCTACATCGAAGGCAACGGCCCGTCGGCGGAGCAGAGCTTCAACGTCTCGGCCATGAACCTAACGGGCAACCTCAGCATCCACGAGACGGCTCATTACGAAATCTCCACCTCTTCAGGCGACGACTTCGACGCTGAGACCACCATTACGCTCGTACCCACTAACGGAAACATCGTTGAGACACCCATCTATGTCCGCTTGAAAGCCGACCTGCCCGTTGGCAACTACAACAGCGAGGCCATCACCCTCACTTCGACGGGTGCCACAACGATGAACGTGGTGTGCAACGGTTCGGTCACGCCGCAAGGCGGACAAACCGGCGACTATGTGCGCATCGCCGACGTGAGCGCTTTGCAAGACGGTAACAAGGTCATCTTGGCCTCACGCTTCAACGAGATTGCTAACGCTTACGTGGCCTTGGCCAACACGCTGAGCAGCGGCAAGATCAACGTTACTGACTTCACCAGCATGATGAACGGTGCCAACGAAATCATTCCCGCCGACATCGTCAGCAGCGAGGACGACTTCTATTGGACGGTCAATGTCACCGCTGAGGGTTACAGCTTCACCAACGCTAATGGCCAGACCATCAGCTACAACAGCAGCACCAACTTCAACTTCACCGGCGACAAGACTGACTGGACCATCACCACTGGTGTTTCCGATGAGGCCTCGTTGGTGCCCAACTACTTCGGCTTCAACATCGTCAATGTCGCTTCCGACACCCGTGCCTTTGCCCTGCGCGTCACCGAAACCGACCGCAAGGTGGGTGCCTACTCGACGAGCAACATGACCAACGGCGAGTACAACTTCTTCCTTGACATCTTCATGCAAGGCGAGGGTGGTACGCCCACCGTGGCCGCCCCGACCTTCACGCCTGACGGCGGCACCTACTACGAAGCTCAAGAAGTCACCATCAGCTGCACCACGCCTGGCGCGACCATTTACTACAGCCTCGATTCAGGCATCACTTGGTATGACTATGACGAGCCCATCTTTGTGGACCACAACATGACCATTTGGGCCTACGCCGAGAAGACAGGCTACCTTGACAGCCCTGTGGTAAGTGCGCAGTACATCATCCAGGACGACCTTGTCATCATCTTCAACCAAGACTGGGAAGACGGTTGGCATGGCTGGACGCAGGTCAGCGTGGAAGGCGAAGGTGCCGAATGGGACATTGCAGAGCACAACGGCAACCACTACGCCTTCATCAACGCCTACCAGCAAGGCCAAAATGAGGACTGGCTCATCTCGCCCGCCTTCGACTTGGACAGCTACGACAACGAGGTGCTGACCTTCAGGACAGCCAAGAATTATCCTGGCCCCGACCTTGAGGTCTACTTCTCCAACGACTACGACGGACAAAACCCGAATGCAGCTGTCTGGCATGAACTTGAATGCGAGCTTTCGCAAGGCGGCTGGAACTGGGTTGAATCCGGCGAAATCAGCTTGGACGGCTTCACCGGCTCGAACTGCTACATCGGCTTCAAGTACACCAGCACCGAAGACCTGGCCGCCGGCTGGGAAGTCGACGACATCCTGCTCGTTTCGAGCGGTGGCAGCACCAACCCGACCCTGACGGCCACGCCCAATTCCATCAGCGGCCTCAGCTATGTGGAAGGCAACGGCCCGTCGGCTTCGCAAAGCTACAACCTGACGGGTGCCAACCTCGAAGGTGCAGGCAACATCATGGTGACCGTGACCGAAGGATTCGAAATCTCATCGAACGACATCGACTTCAGCAATGCACTTGAAATCGCTTACGCCAATGGCCAGCTTGTCAACCAGCCCGTGCCCATCTATGTCCGCTTGGCGGCAGGTCTCGGCATCGGCAACTACGAAGGCTTTATAACCCACATCGGTGGTGGTGCCTCCACGATGGTCGATGTGGCCGGAACGGTGTTCAGCGAGAACGAGCCTTACATCATTGCTGTCATGCCGCAATACATCCAAGGCAACAATGGTTCGAACAACAACCGCGTGCCCGTCGCCATCCAGGTTTCCGTGATGAACCTTGAACCGAACGCCACCTACCGCTACACCAACCAGTTTGTTGACACCAACGACGGTCCCGAGACGGCAGGCGCAGGCAATGTGATTTACGCTAACGAGGACGGCTTCTACCGTAGCACCAACCCGAGCCTCTCGACGGAAGGCAACTACGGCGAGTTCACCACCGATGATGAAGGCTATGCTTTCGTTTGGTTCATGAACGAGCCTACGGCCAACACCCGCTTCACGCCAGGCAACCATGTGTATCTGCGCATCCGCCTCAACGACGGTCACGAGGGTACCACGGTGGCCCACACCTTCACCTCCGACGACTATGCCACCGTGCTCAACTTCGGCACCGAAAACGACGACACGCACGGTTCAGCCTTCTACGTCAAGAGCAACGAGGCCCCGATGACCTTCGCCCAACTGTTTGCCGATGAGCTCGACAACCGCCCGATCTATTCGACCAGCATCGAGACGACCGGCGTGGACTACGGCAGCATCAACCAGTACGCCAACTTCTACAAGGATTTGGTGGCTGGCAATGACGGTTGGTTCGGCGGCATCCTGCCCAACCTGAACAACGACGGCGTCAACTACATCGTGACTTGGAACATGGCTGGTTTCATGCAGCACGAGTACTCCTCTTTGCAGAACGGTCTCTGGTATCCTGAGGCCAACACCGCTAACCCGACCAATGGCCTCGATGAACCCATCTTCATCGACCTTACCTACGACGGCGTTGACGAGATAGAAACCGCCCACATCCAAGCATGGAGTGCCTTCCACGAATTCGTTATTGAGAACAGCGACAGCGACCATTACAACATGACGGTCTACAACATGCTTGGCCAGCCGATGATGCAAGAGCAAATCAACGCCGGTGCCACGCAACGTGTACGCCACAACCTGCCGAGTGGCCTCTACATCCTCAACTTCCGGAACAACAAGTTCAATGTTTCCGTCAAGGTGATTGTGAGGTAAAGTTGCCCTGCGGGTAAGAAAAAGTCCGGAAGTCGTGCGCTTTCGGACTTTTTTTGTACTTTTGCATCAAAATCCAAGCAATGAAAAAACTCACATTTGTTCTCTGGTTGGCCGCAGGTTTATGCCTCGCCAGTTGCCAAGATCCCGCCAAGTCGCGCGTTTACATGGATGAAGGCGTCAAGTTGATGATGAACTACAGCAAGTTTGAGGAAGCGGAAGAAGCCTTTGACAAGGCCATCAAGTACGACAATAGCAACCATGAAGCCTATTATTATCGCGGTTGTGCAAAGGTCAACTCGAAGCAATATAAGGAAGCCATCGCCGACTTCGAGAAGGCCATCGAGTTGAAGCCAGATTACGCCGACGCCTATTTCAACCTCGGACGTACATACGTCCTCCTAAACGACGAGGACAAGGCCTGCGAATATTACAAGCTCGCTGCAAAATACGGACGTCCCAACCTTGAGGATTATCTAAGAAGGTGTAATTAATCGCCGAAAGTATCTTCCGCGATGAGATCGCCATCCTCGTTGTAGGTCTTCCAAAGGCCCGTCTTCTCCCCTTTCGCGTATTGTCCCTCCTCTTTGAGGGCAGTACTGGGGTAATAACTTTTTACGGGTCCATCGAGCACACCGTTACGGTATTGGCATTCCATCAATAACACACCCGTGTCGGAGAACTTGCGACACTGGCCTTCAGGCTGGCCGTCAACGTATTGCGTCTCCTCGGCCAACTTTCCCGTACTTGGGTTGTAGAGTCTCGACCAACCGTTCACCTTTCCGTTTGTATTATCCTCAACGAGAAGCAATTGCCCCGTTTCCTTGTCGAAATAGCGCCACTCGCCTTCTTTCTTCTGGTTGACGTAGTAGCCCGTGGCAATCATGCGACCGTTTGGGGCGTAGGTTTTGTTCAAGGCTTTCTCGCCCGATTTGTCGAACTCGTTGGTAGCCTTCAAATTGCCCTGCTCGTCATAGTAGCGGAAGGTGCCTTTGCACTTGTCGTTCTTGAACTCGCCCTCGTAGCGTTTTTGGCCGTTGGCGTAAAAGTCCGCCCAAAGGCCTTGGCGGCGGCCTTTCGAATCGGTTTGGTTATACTCTTGGGCAAAGGCCGATGCGACCATCAACAAAGCCGCAATGACAAGGAATCTTCTTTTCATGATTTGTAATTTTATGGCTGCAAATTTAGGAAAATAACGTACTTTTGTGCGTTTTATTATGGCAGAATATTCCTCCATATTGCTTGAAAATGCGGTCGAGTCGCTGGCCAAGCTGCCGGGAATCGGCAAGAAAACGGCTTTGCGCTTGGCCTTGCACCTCCTCAATGAAGACCAGATGGAGACCGAGCAACTCGCTGATTCTCTGCTCAAAATGAAGCGCAACATCCAGCTTTGCGAGCGGTGCTTCAACATCAGCGACACTAAGATTTGTTCCATTTGCGGCAATCCGCGCCGCGACGAGAACACGCTCTGCGTGGTGGCCGATATGCGCGACGTTTTGGCCATCGAGCGGACGGCTTCATTCAACGGGTTGTATCATGTTTTGGGCGGCGTCATCAGCCCGATTGAAGGCATCTCGCCCCACGACCTGAAAATCGCGCAACTTGTGCAACGTACTCAAAAAGAAGATATTAAGGAAATTATTTTGGCCTTGCCCGCCACCATCGAGGGCGACACAACCAATTTCTACATTTTCAGGCAATTAAACGATTTTAAGGGAAAGATTTCCGTAATTTCAAAGGGAATCGCTGTCGGCGACGCTCTCGAGTTTGTCGACGAAATCACTTTGGGACGCTCTATCCAAAACCGTATCCCGTTTCAACAAAAATGAATTTTGTTAACGAGCCCCACACTCCAAACTTTTAACTCCTAACCCTCCTGAAACAGTTCCAACTGGTTCTCAGTAAGATACAATTCCTGCGGCACTTCATACTCGTAGGAAGAAATGAATCGTTCTATATTCCTCTTAATCAGCTTGATGGGTGTTGTTTTTCGTGCTTTGCAATAGTTGCGCAAGGAGCGGTATTGCCCCGCCGACAATTTGAAGGTAATCGCATGGTACTTGTAGTTGCGACGCCGTTTTTTCTGGTTTTGTGCCATAACAGCCTGATTTGATGCGCAAAATAACAGAATTTTTATCGAAGTTCAAAACATTTGCGAAAGTTTCTTACTTTTGGGCAAAATTTCGGGAATGAAAATCATAGTCATTGGAGAGGCAAACATCGAAACATCCTTTGATTTTATTGTTTTATGGTATTCCATTTTTTCATAATTTTGCCCCGATTTTAACACAAAAATATCTAATTGTCAATAACAATCTAAATATGAGTTAGTTATGAATAAATTGTATGTTTTTTTATGTGCAGTGTTGGCGTTGGCCACATGCACATTGACTTCCTGCAACGGAAACAAGAACAAAAACGCGGCAGCGCCGCAAGTGAATTACGAGACCAAAGTGCTGCAACCTGAGTCGCGGGTGTACAACATGATTTTCCCGGCGACCACCAGCGGCACCACGGAAATCAAGGTTTACCCGCAGGTTGAAGGTCTTATCACCAAGAAGAACTTCACCACCGGAACCAAAGTCCAGAAAGGCCAGTCGCTCTACGTCATCGACCCGACCGAGTACCAACTCGCCGTGCAGTCGGCCCAAGCCGACCTGAATGTGGCTATAGCCTCGATGGAGTCCTCGAAGTTGGAGTATGAGTCGAACCAGAAGCTGTATGAAAAGAAAATCATCAGCGACTATGTGCTCAATACCAGTCTGAACAACTACAATTCGGCAAAAGCCTCGGTGACGCAGGCCCAGGCACTGCTCAACATTGCAAGAACCAACCTCGGCTATTGCACCGTGACGGCGCCTGTCACCGGATCTGTCGACGCCAACGGCTTCGACGTTGGTGACATGGCCACCCGCTCCAAGTACCTCTGCACAGTGAGCGACAACTCCTTGGTTGACGCCAACTTCTCCATCACCGAAGCCGATTTGCTGAGTATCGTCAAGGACTATAGTTTACGTACCGGCCCCAAAGGCATGGAAGGTCCCAACGGCAATTTCATCGGAGATGTGATGCCCAAACTGAAACTCAAGCTCAAAGACGGTTCCGTCTATGATCACGAAGGCATGGTGACCAAAATGGACGCTATCGTCAACCCGACGACGGGTACGGTGACTTGCGAGGCTGAATTCGAGAACCCCGACGGCGTGCTTCGCTCGGGTTTGTCGGCCAACGTCATTCTGCCCATCACTTTGGATAGTATCTTGTGCGTCCCTCAAACGGCAGCCGTACATATGCAGGACCAGACGATGTTCTATCGCATCAAAGCAGACGGAACCGTTGAAGGTATTATCTGCAAGGTGTATCCTTCCAACGACGGAACCGAATACTACATCACTGATGGCCTGAAAGCCGGCGATGAAGTCATCACCAATGGTGCAAACAAATTGTCAAACGGTGATAAAGTGAGATGACATGGAAAAGGTCAAGAAAGAAAAATACTTTGTCAAGCACTGGGTGGCAGCCCTTGCCGTCGGTGTGTTGATTTGCCTTATCGGCGTGGTGGGCCTCAACTCGGTTTCGATTGAGCAATACCCTGACATCGCGCCTCCTGAGGTCGTCATTGAGGCCTCCTATAGCGGCGCTGACGTGGCCACCTTAATGAAATCGGTCATCATGCCCATCGAGGAACAGGTGAATGGCGTTGAGGACATGATGTACATCTCGTCAACGGCATTCTCCAATGGCGCTGTCGAAATCGATGTGTATTTCAAACAAGGCACCGATGCCGACCAAGCCACCGTGAACGTCAACAACCGCGTGAACCAGGCCCAGGGCCTGCTACCTACCGATGTGATCAAGAATGGTATCACTGTGAGTAAAAGTGTCAACTCCATCCTGCAAATCATGGCTTTGGAGAGTACTGATGACCGGTTTGACCAAAAGTTTATCAACAACTACTTGGACATCAATGTTTTGCCGCGAATCAGCCGTGTCACGGGCGTGGGTAGCACCCAGCTCCTCGGCGACACCTACGGTGTGCGTGTCTGGATAAAACCAGATGTGATGGCCTCTTATGGTATCACCAAGGATGAAATCATCAATGCTATCAACGAGCAGCACTTGGTGTCGCCCGTGGGAAGCATTGAGAGCACAACAAACAAGGTTGACATTGAGTTCGACGGACAGTTGGACGAAATGAGCGAGTTCGAGCAAATCATCGTGCGTTCCACCTCTGATGGTGAAATTGTGCGTTTGAGAGACGTGGCTGATGTGGAACTGGGTACCAAGTCGTACAACTATCGCTCCAACGTCGACGGACACGCCGGAGCTTCGTTCCTTGTCAAACAGACCCCTGGTGCCAATGCCACCGCGGTCAACAAAGAAATCAACAAAGTGATTGAGGAAATGACAAAGACCCTGCCGGCGGGCCTCGAGTTCAAGCAGATGGAGACCTCCGACGACTTCCTTTACGCCTCAATCCACAGCGTTGTTGAAACCCTTATCATCGCCCTCATCTTGGTGATTCTCATCGTTTACATCTTCCTGCAAGACTTCAAGGCCACCTTGATTCCTTCGGTTTCCATCATTGTGTCGTTGGTGGGTACCTTCGCCATTGTGTGGGGAATGGGATTCTCGTTGAACTTGATAACACTATTCGCCTTGGTGTTGGCCATCGGTACGGTGGTCGACGACGCCATCGTGGTCGTGGAAGAAGTGATGGCAAAGATGGAAACAGGGAAATACAAGACAGCTGCCACAGCCACTACCGTTGCACTCAACGAGGTGACGCCAGCCGTTATCTCAACCACCATGGTGTTCATGGCCGTGTTTATCCCCGTGACCTTCATGTCGGGCACCCAAGGCACCTTCTTCAAGCAGTTCGGCTTCATCATGGCCGGTTCGGTAGGTATTTCCTGCCTCTCGGCTTTGACCATCTGTCCCGCCCTCTGCGCTATTTTGTTCAAGCCAAAAAATGAAGACGGACAAGAGCGGAAAGGCCTCAATTATTACGTCAAGCAAGGCTACAATGTAGCTTACAACGCGCTGTTGAACAAATATATTAAAGGTGTAGGCAAGTTCATCAAGCGCCCCATATTTGCTTGGATTCTGTTGCTGGGCTTTGGTGCAGGACTCGTATGGCTTATGTCGTCCGCCCAAACAGAACTTGTTCCCCAAGAAGACCAAGGCTTCCTCTTTGTCGACGTCGCCACCACACCCGGTACTTATCTTAATGAGACAGAAGCAGCCGTTAATAAAGTGGAGAACTACATCAAAACCCTTGAAGATGTCGAGATAGTGAGCGGCACAACAGGTTTCTCCATCATGAGCGGCGGCGCCGGCACCAACTACGGCACCCTGATGGTGCGTCTGAAAAACTGGGAAGAGCGTGATTTCTATAGCATTGCCAATGTGCAGAACCAAATCTCCGCTTGGGCCATGGTGAATATGCCGGAGGCCGACGTCACCACGTTCCAGATGCCTCAGATTCCGGGCTACGGTACAGGCTCTTCGATTGAGTTGAACCTCCAGAACAGTTCGAACGACGACGACGATACCTTCATCAAATACGCTACCGAGTTCACACAGAAACTGAATCAACGCCCGGAGGTTTTGGTGGCAGTGGCTTCGTACTCGCCCAACTATCCGAAGTATCAACTTGAGGTCGATGTGGCGGCCTGCAAGCGCAAGGGCGTCTCACCCAAAACCGTTGTTGAAACCATCGGCGCCAATCTGGCAGGCTCGTATATCGCCAACTATGTCCAGTATGGCAAGGTTTACCAAGTGCTTGTGAAAGCTGGTGATGAGTACCGTATGGAACCGAGCGTGCTCAACGCCATCTATGTTGAGGTGAATGACAATCAGATGGCTCCTGTGTCGGAGTTTGTCACCCTCACCTCGTCCATGGGTCCTTCGCAGGAGCGCAGATTTAACCTCTTCTCTTGCTACAACATGAGCGTTATTACAGCCCCGGGATATACCTCAGCGCATGTGCGTACCGCCGTCGACGAGGTGATGAAGGAAGTGTTCCCCGATGGCTACGGCTATGAGTATGGCGGTATGGCCCGTGAGGAAGCCGCCAACGCCGAGTCGAACGACACCATTATCATTTATGGCATCGCGATTTTGTTGGTCTACCTCATCCTCGCCTGCCTTTACAACTCAGTGTTTATCCCCTTCGCGGTGCTGCTGTCCGTCCCGTTCGGTATCTTCGGAGCTTACTTGGCTGTGCGCCCGTTGGAGTCGTTAATGAGCGTGGGTGTCAATGTTTACGTGCAAGTAGGTGTCATCATGTTGATGGGTTTGGTGGCCAAGACCGCCATTCTTATCACCGAGTTTGCCGTGCAGAAACGCAAGGAAGGAATGTCAATCTACGATGCCGCTGTTGGCGCGTGCAAAGACCGTCTGCGTCCCATCCTGATGACCGTGTTGACCATGATTATCGGTATGATCCCGCTGATCATCGAAAGCGGCGCTGGTGCTGTGGGCAACAAGTCGCTGTCCATCGCTGTGGTTGGCGGTATGTTGGTGGGTATCATCGCCATCTTGTTCGTCACCCCGGCCTTGTATATCGTGTTCCAGAAGATTCACGAGCGCTTCACCCCGGATAAAGATGATAGCGAAGAGTTGATAGTTGAAAGTTAATAGTTGAAAGGATGAAAATTATGAAAAGATACATAGTTTTGATGTTTGCAGGCCTGCTTCTTTTGCCAGGCTGCAACCTTTACAAGAAATATGAGTCGGAAGCCGCCGTCCGCGAGAATGTCATGGGCGATGTCGTTGATTTGCAAGACACCTTGTCGATCGGCGACCTCAGCTGGCGCGATGTTTTCAAGGATCCGATGCTTCAGCGGCTCATCGACACGGCTTTGGATCGCAACACCGACGTGCTCACTACCCAGCTCTCCATCGAGCAGGCGCAGAATGAGGTGATGGCGGCCAAATGGGGTTATGCCCCGACGTTGTCGTTTTCGCCGAGTGTCACCTACAATTATCAAGGCAACGCCCATAGTTACAACGTCCAGCTTCCTGTAAAGGCTAGTTGGCAGTTAGGCATTTTCGGCCAGACGAGAAGCAAGATTCGTTCGGCGAAGGCCAGACTTGCCTACGATGAGGATTACCTTCAGGCCGTGCAAGTCGACTTGGCCGCCAACGTCGCCAGTTATTATTACACTTTGGTGATGCTTGACCGTCAGTTGAAGATCGCCGAGGAGACCGAAAAGCTGTATGTGGAATCATACAACACCACGCAGGCCTTGTATCAGGCAGGCATCTACAATAGCCCTGCAGTGTATGAGATGCAGGCCTCGTTGGAGTCTTTGCGCGCCACAATTGTTGATTTACGCAACAGCATCGCCACTACCGAGGCGTCGCTTTGCCTCTTGCTCGTCGAGCCGCCCCACCACGTTGAACGTTCCACTTTCGAGCAATATGAGGCGCCTCAGCAGATTCACATCGGCTTGCCCGTTCGCTTGCTCGATGCCCGTCCCGATGTACGCATGGCCGAGCGCAACGTGGAGATTGCCTACTACGGCACGCAGCAGGCGATTCAGTCTTTCTATCCCACCATTAGCATTGATGGGTTGATTGGCTATGCTGGCTCTTTCAACGCTCTCGGACTCATTGCCGAAGCTGTTGGCTCGTTGGCACAGCCCATCTTCCAAGCCGGAAAACTCACAGCACAACTCCGCAATGCCAAGGCCGAACAAGAGAAGGCGAGGCTGGATTTTGCCTACACGCTCTACAATGCTGGTAGCGAGGTGTATAAATACAAAAAAGCCTGCGAGGCAGCTGAAGAAAAGGCTACCCACATCGACATCCAAGTCGATGCGCTGCAAGAGGCTTATACCGCCACAACCGAGTTGATGAACCACGGCTCGACCACCTATTTGGAGGTCCTTACCGCGCAAGAGTCCTTGCTTTCGGCACAACTCACGCAGGTGGAAAACCGCTATGAGATGATTCAGGGACTCATCAACCTGTACACCGCTTTGGGCGGTTTTGGGAAGTGATTTGATATTGTTGCAAAAACAATAACGAAACAGGCTGAGCTTCATTTTGGAGTTCAGCCTGTTTTCTTTCCAATAATAACTATAAAATCCTCACCCGACGTAAATCCAAAAGGTTAGTTGGATTGCTGCCCAAACCTTGCACACGCTCGTTCACGAAACGAAGCACCTCATCATAGAATAGCACCACCACGGGAGCCTCTTGCATCATCAGGCTATCCATCTCGGTGTAATACTTGGCGCGTTCCTGCAAGTCATTGCACAACAAGGCTTTGTCATACAATTTGTCGTACTTGGGATTGGAATAGTGGCTGTAATTAGGTCCCGCCGGAGCGAAATTGGAGGTCGTGAACAGCGAAAGATAGTTCTCCGCGTCGGGATAGTCGGCCACCCACGAGGCACGGAAAAACGGTAGGCTTCCGTTGGACCTCATGCTGCGCAAGGTGGCGGGCGGTATCACCTCCATCTTGCACTGCAAGCCTATTTGCTCCACCTGACTTTGCACAAACTTTCCAATATCGGCGTAGTCGGCCACAGTAGTGAGTTGCAACAAATAGCCTTGCAGATGGTTCTCGGCCACCAAACGCTGGGCGCGTTTCAGGTCGTAACCATAGCCGATGGTTGGGCTGTGGCCGGGCAAGCCGGCGGGAATCATGCCGCCCGTGCCGGGTTCGCCAATGCCGTTGCGGAGATAGCGCAACATCTTCTCGCGGTCAATGCAGAGGCTAACCGCCTGACGCAGCGCCATTGAACGCACTGGCCCGAGGCTATCGTTGGGGTCGATATAGAAGGAAAAATATTCCGTGTTCAGGTAAGGCTCGGTAATCAGTTCGATTTTGTCCTCGTATTTTTGGCGCAGTTGGCCGTCGTAGGTCAGCAGTTCGTCCTTATAACGCGCATCAATGCCCGACATGAAATCAAACTTGCCCTTGATGAACTCCAAAAATGCCACTTGCTTGTCTATCAGAAAACTAACGGAAACCGCATCGATATAAGGCAGCCTCTCCCCTGCCTCGTCGCACTCGAAATAATCGGGATTCTTGCGGAAGACCAACTTCACACCTTCCTTCCAATACTGGAACTTGAACGGCCCCGTCCCCACGGGATGGCTACGGAAGTTATCTCCATAATACTCAACGGCTTCCTTCGGCACGACCGAGGCGTAGGTCATGGACAAAATGCCCAAAAACGGCGGGAACGGCTTCGACAACTCAATTTGGAAAGTGGTGTCATTAATGGCTGTGAAAGAGTATTGGTCGTTTTCCTGTTTGACGGACGCGAAAATCCACATTCCAGGCGAACTCAACTGCTTGTCCACCACGCGGTTGAAGGAATAGACAAAATCTTGAGCCGTAACAAAACGAGTCGGCGTTTGACTACGCGAATCTTCGATTTCGACAGGCTCAACGACCTTAACTTCTTCGCGCGGTGAAGGTGCCTGAGGCTGTCGAAGGCCCGACCCAACAAAGCACTCATCCTCATGGAATTGCACATCATTCCTCAAATGAAAAGTATAACACAAACCGTCCTCGCTAATGTCCCACGATTTGGCCACCATCGGGACGAGGTTCATCTTGTCATCGAAAGCCACAAGGCTGTTATACACTTGGTTACAAGCCCAAATGTGGGGCAAGTCCTTGGCATAAATCGGGTCGAGGGTGAGGATACCAGCCGATTCGTTGTATTTGAAAATGGCCAAACCTTCCTCGTCATCATGTCGTTGGCCACATCCTGTAGCCAACAAAATCAATGCCACCAACCCGAGCCAAAACCTCTTCATAATCACTTGACTTTGAATCCGATAACTTCGGGATGCAGGTTATTCAGATATTTGTTGTAGTCGAGGTCGTTTTTGTCCTGTTCCTTCTCCAAAGCAAGGTCGAGCACCTGCATCATGTTTTCCACATAGTGGAAGTTCAGGCCGCTGATGTAGTCTTCCTTGATGTCCTTGATATCGTGCTCATTATCAACGGAAAGGATGAGGTCGGTCACGCCGTTGCGCTTGGCGGCTAAAATCTTTTCCTTCACGCCGCCCACGGGCAAAACTCTGCCTCGCAGCGTGATTTCGCCCGTCATGGCCAACTGGCCTTTCACCTTGCGTTGCGTGAAGGCGGAAGTCAAAGCGGTGAGCATGGTGATGCCCGCCGAAGGGCCGTCCTTGGGCGTGGCACCTTCGGGGATGTGGACATGCACGTTCCAAGCGTCGAAAGCGTCAGGGTTGATGTTGAGTTGCGAGGCGTGTGCCTTGATGAACTCGAAAGCGATAGTCGCGCTTTCTTTCATCACCTCGCCGAGATTGCCTGTCAATGAAAGATGACCGCTGCCGCGACTCAAACTGACCTCGATGGAGAGAATTTCGCCGCCCACCTGAGTCCAAGCCAAACCTGTGGCCACGCCAGGCATGGTGTGCTTCACCTCGTCCTCGTCATGGTGCATGGGAACACCCAACACCTTGCGCAGGTCTTCAACCTTGATTTTCTTATCAAACTCCTCACCCACAACGACTTGCTTGGCACGATAACGCATCAAGTCACCGATACGACGCTCCAAATTACGCACGCCTGCCTCGCGGGTATAGTCCTCGATGACGCGCATCACCATCTCTTTCGGGATGGCAATTTGCTTGCTGTCGAGGCCGTGTTCCTTCATCTGTTTGGGAATCAGGTGACGCTTGGCGATTTCGTATTTCTCCTCGCGCAGGTAGCCGCTCAAATCGATGATTTCCATACGGTCGCGCAAGGCTGGATGAATGGTCGCGAGGTTGTTGGCCGTAGCGATAAAGAGGATTTTCGAAAGGTCGTAATCCAACTCAATGAAGTTGTCGTAGAAGGCGTTATTCTGTTCAGGGTCAAGGATTTCCAAAAGCGCAGCCTGCGGGTCGCCATTGATGTTGTTGCCGCTCACCTTGTCGATTTCGTCCAAGACGAAAACGGGATTCCCTGACTTCACCTTGCGCAAATTCTGGATAATTCGGCCCGGCATGGCACCGATATACGTTTTTCTGTGGCCGCGCAATTCGGATTCGTCGCGCACGCCGCCAAGTGACATTCTGACATATTTTCGGTTCAAAGCCCGCGCAATCGACTTGCCCAACGAGGTTTTGCCCACACCGGGAGGCCCGACTAAACACAATATCGGGGCTTTCATGTTGTTGCGCAGCTTCAAAACAGCCAAATGCTCGATGATACGATCCTTCACCTTGTCTAAGCCGAAATGATCCTCGTCAAGAACACGTTGGGCACGTTTCAAGTCGAAGTTGTCTTTGGTGAAGTCACCCCATGGCAAATCGACCAAATACTGCAAATAGTTCAACTGGATGCCGTATTCCGACGACTGCGGATGTGTGCGTTCCAATTTTTTCAACTCTCTTTCAAACACCTCCGCCACTTCCTTCGACCACTTTTTCTTCTCGGCCTTTTCCTTCAACTCCTTGACATCCTGCTCATTAGGATTACCGCCCAACTCCTCTTGAATAGTGCGAAGTTGTTGGTTGAGGAAATACTCGCGCTGTTGCTTGTCCATGTCGGTGCGCACTTTGCTCTGGATTTGCTGCTTCAGTTCGAGCATTTGTTTGGCCTCCGTCAACACCAAAAGCAGTCCATTGGCCATTTCATTGAGGTTGCGGGCTTCCAGAATCTTCTGACGAACAGGAAGTTCGGCCTCGATGTTGCTGGCCACGAAATTCAGCAAAAACACGGGGTCTTCGATGCTCTTGATGGCAAATCCGGCCTCTTGCGACAGGTTGCGCGAGCGCGGGATGACCTGAATGGCCAAGTCCCTGACCGACTGCAACAGCGCCTCAAACTTGCGCGAGTTGGGGACGTCTTCGGAAGCAGCGTATGGCATCACGACGGCCTTCATATAGGGGTCGTTTTGAATGGGTTCCACCACTTCGAAACGGCGTATGCCTTGTATGATCACCGTGATGCTGCCGTCAGGCATCTCGAAACTCTTGAGGATTTGGGCCGACACGCCAACCTTATACAGGTCGTCCAATACCGGCTCATCGACATTCGACTCCTTCTGCGCGATGACGCCAATGGGTCTGCGCTTGCGGCTGTATTCCTTCACCAACAAAATCGACTTCTCGCGGCCAACTGTGATAGGGATGACCGTGCCCGGATAGAGTACCGAGTTGCGCAAAGGCATGATGGGCAGCTCCTCCGGCACAGGGTCATTTTGGCTGAGCTGTCCCTGCTCAATGGTCAGCACTGGGATGAACTCGGCATCCGTGTCAATCATATCTGAAAACAATTCAGGTTCAACTTTGTAACTCATAGAAAGCTTTTTTGAAATGCAGCGGGCGACATTTTGTCAGTCAGCCACCCGCCGACACCTTATTATATATGTGGGTGCAAGCTTGGGCAATAATAATGCCAAACACAAAAAAAAGCCCTCGCTGTGGGCAAGAGCTTCCTTTTTCTCGGTTGAATCGGCTTTATTTGGCCTCTTTCTTCTCAAAGAACTTCTTGTACTTGTTGTTGAACTTATCAACACGACCGGCGGTGTCGACGAGCTTCATCTTACCAGTATAGAACGGGTGCGAAGCGCTGGAGATTTCGAGCTTCACGAGCGGGTATTCGTTGCCGTCTTCCCACTTGATGGTCTCCTTGGTGTTGATGGTCGAACGTGACAGGAAGGTCACATCGTTTGACATATCTTTGAAAACAACCAGTCTGTAATTCTTAGGGTGAATGTCTTTTTTCATCGCTTTCTTTCCTTTAATTTTGAGTGTGCAAAAGTACAACTATTTATTGGAATGGCAATCGTTTTGGAGAAAATTTTTTACCACACAAAACAATCATCTATGTATCAGTAATTTATACTTAATAATTTACTCTACAGGATGCACCGGACGGACTATCAAACCGAACTCGCGACTATAGTCGTAGATGTCATGGTCAATCCAATCACCGCCATTCCCACTGAAGCTAAAGCCCTTCGCCATATCTGGCAAGGACTTGCTGAGCGAACTTGACCAGTAATAACCTCCACTGCCAACATGGCTCAAATCAGCATCCGAACGGCTGCCTGCAGCGGGCAGGAAGATGCTATTGCCATTGCGTGCCGTGAACAGGAAACCGTTCACACCGTTTTGTGTGGTCCAGGTATAATCGCAACGGGTCAGCAACTCAACCCATTCGCTATAGGTCGGAGTGCGCCAGCCCTCACCCCAGTTGGCCGTGGCGGCATCGTCACCAGACTCTAAGGTCTTCAGTTTGTCGGTGAAACCATCGAAGCCGAAGTCTGTTTCTGTACAATACTTTGTGAGTTGGTTGTAGTCGCCCTTGCAATAGGTGTATGTGCTCCAATCGTACACGATTTTAGTTTGGGTTTCGCCCCAGGCAAAGTAATCGCCGTAGTCTTCGGGATGCTCGGCGCCCACGTTGCAAGTCGCCCACATCGTGCCGCTACGCAAGCCGAGGTCGACATAATCGTAGCCGTTGCAGGTGCCGTTTCCGCCGTTGTTTTTCTTGCATCCAGCGGAACAAACCACTGCCGCCATTAGCATTATGGCTGCTATAGCTTTGTAGAATCTTTGCATATGTATTAGTTTCATTTTTTATTCTTCCATTAGGACAGGGCGCACCGTGAAGCCATTGTATCGGTAGTCGCTGTTCATGTCGCGGTAGTACGAAAAGAAGTAAAGGTACCAAGCACTGCATGGGTAGTCTAGGTCGAACGACCTCGACCAATAGAGGCCGTCGCAGTCAACAAACTCAAGCTCCGAGTCTCGGCGGTTGCCGGCGGCAGGCAGGAAGATGCTGTTCCCATTACTCGCAGTGAATACTCTCCCTTTCACGCCGTTTCGGGTTGTCCATGAACTTGTCGTGTTTTGGTACAATTCCTCCCACTGTTCTTCTGTCGGAATGTGCCAACCGCTGCCCCAGTTGGCTGTGGCGGCATCGTCGCCAGGCTCCAGGGTAGTAAGGTTGTCGGTGAAGCCATTGTATCCATATCTGCTGGAGTTGCAGTACTTGGTGAGCTGGTCGTCATTGCCGTTACACCATTTGTAAGTAGTCCAGTTGTAGATGGTTTTTGGCTCGGTCTCGCCCCATGCAAAATAATCACCGTAGTCTTCGGGATTGTCGGCTCCCACGTTACAAGTAGCCCACAGTGTGCCACTAGGCAGATCAAGGTCAACGTATGCATGGCCATTAAGGTTACCGCCTCCGTTGTCACCATTGTTGTTTCCCCCATTGTTCGGGGCATCGGGTTTTGTACATCCTACGGCAAAACAAACCACTATCATTAGCATTATGGCTGCTATAACCTTCGTGAATCTTTGCATAATAATTGATTTTGATGATTTCGTGCTGCAAAAGTAGCGATTAATTCCAAATAGTACATTCCTTTTCATTTTTGTTATGCTAAATTTACAGCGGAGATTGCAAAATTCGGCATAAAATTTCACTTGCAACACACAAAGCCACAACTTTCACTATATTTGCACCCAAAAATCAATCATCTTCAACTATGGCTCTACTCGCCGACATCAATGATTTGCTCAAGAAGCGCAAGGTTGAATCCGACCGCATCGAGTTCAAGAAAGGCTGGAACCCGACCGCCATCTACCGTTCTATCTGTGCATTTGCCAACGATATTGAAGACATTGGTGGAGGCTTTGGCCGCCATCGAAACCGACAAGGAACGCTCCTTCTTCCTCATTGATTTGCCTTGCCGTTCCGATATGGTGGAGAATATGGCCATTGACAAAATCATCCGCTATAATGATTCTTATGGAGCCGTTGATTTCACCAAAGATTTCACTAAAGATTTCACTAAAGACTTCATAAAAGAAAACGAAGCGGAACTAACTGAAAGACAGAAAGAAATACTCCTTATTTTAGCCGAAGACAACACACTTTCTTCCCCAAAGATTTCCCTAAAGATTTCCCTAAAGAAATCTGTGACGAGTCGTACCGTAAAAACAGATTTATCTAATCTTCAGAAGAAAGGAATTATCCTGCACAAAGGTGGTCGTAAAAACGGTTACTGGCAACTGCTTTTCTTGCCAATGGAATGATTCATTAGTTCTCCCAATCCCCTTCTATTCCATAGAAAAACCTAAATATTTCAAAAAAGGTGTGGCACATGATTTTATTTCTTATCTTTGCAGCAAAATAAAGTCAACATAATTAACCAACAAATTATCAATCAAACGTTTAAATCAACAACTGTAATGAAACAAGCTTTTAATTTCAACGCAGGCCCTTGCGTCCTGCCCAAGCAAGCTATTGAGAACACCGTCAAGGCGCTCTACGATTTCGACAACACTGGTATCGGCATCGCCGAAATCAGCCACCGTACTCCCGGTTGGGAAAAACTGATGGCCGACACCCGCCAACTGTGGCGCGACCTGCTGAACATCCCCGCTGAGTACGAAGTGCTCTTCCTCGGTGGCGGTGCCAGCACCGGCTTTATGGATGTCCCCGCCAACCTTCTCAACAAGAAGGCTGCCTACCTGCAGACCGGCGTGTGGGCCAAGAAGGCCGCCAAGGAAGCCAAACTGTTCGGCGAAACCGTGATCGTCGCCAGCAGTGAGGACAAGACCTACACCTACATCCCGAAGGGTTGGACCGTCCCCACTGAGATCCGCAAGGACTTCAACGCCAGTGAAATCAACAACGTGATGCTGGTTGCCGACATGAGCTCCGATATCATGAGCCGTCCCGTCGACGTGAAGAAGTACGGCCTCATCTATGCCGGTGCCCAAAAGAACGTCGGCCCCGCCGGTGTCACCGTTTACATTGTCAAGAAGGACATCCTCGGCAAGATCACCGACCGTCAGTACATGAACCCGCTACCCACCATGGTGGACTTCCGCACCCACGCCGCTGAAGAAGCCAAGAACATTTCCATGTTCAACACGCCTCCGGTCATCAACATCTACATGATGTACGAAACCCTGAAGTGGGTCAAGGAAACTGTTGGTGGCGTTGAGGCCATGAACAAGATCAATGTCAAGAAGAGCGCCATGCTCTATGAAGAAATCGACCGCAACAGCATGTTCATCGGCACCGCCGAGAAGGACAGCCGTTCCATCATGAACCACTGCTTCGTCATGGCTCCTGGCCGCGAGGATTTGCAAGACGCTTTCATGGCTTTCGCCAAGGAGCGCGGCATGGTCGGCATCAAGGGTCACCGCAGCGTCGGTGGCTTCCGCGCCAGCCTCTACAATGCCTGCCCGATTGAGGCCGTTGAAGCCCTCGTCCAGTGCATGCAAGACTTTGAGAAAGCAAACAAATAAACAACAAATTCAAACAAGAACGAAATGAAAGTTTTAGTTGCAACTGAGAAGCCTTTTGCCAAGATCGCCGTAGACGGCATCCGCGAAGTCGTAGAGAAGAATGGCTACGAACTGGCTCTTTTGGAAAAATATACTGATGTCAATGACCTCTACAAGGCCGTTGCTGACGCCGATGCCCTCATCGTCCGTTCCGACAAGGTGACGAAGGAAGTCATCGACCACGCCAACAACCTGAAGATCGTCGTCCGTGCCGGCGCCGGTTACGACAACCTCGACCTAGAGGCTTGCACCGCCAAAGGCATCGTGGCCATGAACACTCCTGGTCAGAACAGCAATGCCGTTGCTGAACTCGTCATGGGTATGCTGGTCTATGCCGTCCGTAACTTCTACAACGGCAAGAGCGGCAGCGAACTGATGGGCAAGAAGCTCGGTCTGCTGGCCTTCGGTAACGTGGGTCGCAACGTGGCCCGCATCGCCAAGGGCTTCGGCATGGATGTCTATGCTTTCGACGAATTCGTCCCCGCCGACAAGATTGAAGAAGCTGGCGTTCACGCTGTCGCCAACCGCGATGCCCTCTTTGAAACTTGCGACGTGGTCAGCTTGCACATCCCTGCCACTGCCGAGACCAAGCAGAGCATCAACTACGCTGTGGTAAACAAGATGCACAAAGGCGGCATCCTCGTGAACACCGCCCGTAAGGAAGTCATCAACGAGCCTGAACTGCTCAAGTTGATGGCCGAGCGCACCGACCTCAAGTACATCACCGACATCATGCCGGATGCCGACGCCGAGTTCAAGGCTTTCGAAGGCCGCTACTTCGCCACGCCCAAGAAGATGGGTGCCCAGACCGAAGAGGCCAACATCAACGCCGGCCTCGCCGCCGCTAACCAGATTGCCGACTTTTTCAAGACCGGCAACAGAAGGTTCCAAGTGAACAAGTAATTATGAATCGTGAAAGGAGCCGTTGCTAAATTGCGGCGGCTCCTTTATTAAGCCATCGTCATCATGCCAGAAATCAGCAGTTTTTACGGAATCATCATCTACATGTATTATAAGGAGCATCAACCTCCTCATTTTCATGTTTGGTACAATGAATACCAATGCGAGATTACCATTAAAGACGGCATCATCACGGGCCAATTACCTCGCCGCGCTGCGCGACTTGTGTTTGAATGGCTCGACTTGCATTATGACGAATTGATGGAAAACTGGAACAGATCTAAACGAAAAGAAGCTTTGCTGAAAATTGACCCGTTGAAATAACAATGCCATGCAAAACCAATTACTTTTCATAAAAGTTACCAAGGCTGAATATGTGAAAGATTACATTCTTCGCCTTACTTTTAATGATGGTGCTGTGAAATTTTGCGACTTCCTACCGCTATCTCAAGAAGGCATCTTCCAGAAACTGAAAGATTTGTCGTATTTCAAGAACTTCACACTTGATCCCTGGACTGTGGATTGGAATAATGAGATTGGTTTTGCGCCTGAGTATTTGTATGAAATTGGGACAGCAGCTTAACAGAATAATTGATCAATAAATAATTAACTCAAATGAGCACAATCAAACCGTTCAAAGGATGGCGTCCCGGCGTGGACATCGTCCAAAAACTAGCCTCCCGTCCCTACGACGTGCTGAACACCGAAGAGGCACGCAAGGAATGTGAGGGCAACCCCTACAGCCTGCTCCACGTGACCAAGGCCGAAATCGACCTGCCTGCTGGCCACAAGGACAGCGACCTCGAAACCTATCTGAAAGTCGTTGAGAACTTCAACAGTTTCAAGGACTTCGGATGGATCAAGCAAGACCAAGAGGAAAAACTCTACATCTACGCTCAGAGCATGAACCCCACTGAGCCCAACGCCCACTGGCAATACGGCATCGTGGCCTGCGCTTACAGCGAGGACTATGTGAACAAAATCATCAAGAAGCACGAGCTCACCCGTAAGGACAAAGAGGAAGACCGCATGAAGCACGTCCGCCTCACCAATGCCAATGTCGAGCCTGTGTTCTTCGCCTACCCTGCCGTCGCTGAAATCGACGCCATCGTGAGCAAGATTACCACTGAGAAGCCCATCTATGACTTCATCGCCAAGGAAGACGGCTTCGGCCATCGTTTCTGGGTCATCGACGACAAGGCTACCATCGCCCGCCTCGTCGAACTGTTCGACAAGAAGGTTCCTGCTATGTACATCGCTGACGGTCACCACCGCAGTGCTGCTGCCGCCCTCGTCGGCCAGGAGAAGAAGGAACACAACCCCGCCCACACTGGCAAGGAGGAGTACAACTACTTCATGACTGTGATCTTCCCCGACAACCAGTTGAACGTCATCGACTACAACCGCGTCGTGAAAGACCTCAACGGCCTCAGCACCAAGGACTTCTTCAAAGCCCTGCAAGAAAGCTTCGACATCGAGTGCAAGTGCGACTGCACCAAGGACGGCGGCAAGTGCAACTGCGAGTTCCCCTGCCACTGCGAGTGCTCCACCGAATACAAACCCAACAAACTGCACAACTTCTCGATGTACATCGAGGGCGTGTGGTATTCGCTGACTGCCAAGCCCGGCACCTACGACGACAACGACCCGATTGGCGTGTTGGACGTCACCATCCTCAGCAACCTTGTCCTCGACAAGATTCTGGGTATCAAGGACCTCCGCACCGACAAGCGCATCGACTTCGTTGGCGGTATCCGTGGCCTCGGCGAGCTGAAGCGTCGCGTGGACAGCGGCGAGATGAAGGTCGCCTTCGCGCTCTATCCTGTGAGCATGAAGCAGATCATCGACATCGCCGACACGGGCAATATCATGCCTCCCAAGACCACTTGGTTTGAGCCGAAACTGCGCTCTGGCCTTGTTATCCACACGCTGGATTAATCAGACTTGGGACGAATTGACACGGGACAAAGGTCGTTGAGCTTGTCGAAACACCTTGTCCCGTTTTTTTGTACCTTTGCAAAACCAATGGACAAGCCTTCACAAAATATCACCCCCAACCTCATCAAACACTTCGCCGACTACCTGCGGCTGGAGCTTTCGCTGTCCGACAACAGCGTGGAGGCCTATTGCCATGATGTACATTTGTTTTTGCAGTATCTTGAAGCAGAAAAGGTTTCAACAGACACCAACGCCATCACGCAAGAAACCATCGATAACTTCTTCGCTTATTTGTACGACTTGAACATCGGTGCCACTTCTCAAGCCCGCATCCTGTCGGGGTTGAAGTCGTTTTGGCGCTATCTGACTCAGGAAGAAATCGCCGACAAAGACCCTACCCTACTCATCTCCTCACCTACATTGGGCCGCCACCTTCCCGAGGTATTGAGTTACGAAGAAATCCAAAAGATGATTGACAGCATCGACCTCAGTCAACCCACTGGTCACCGCAACAAAGCCATGATTGAGGTACTTTACGGCTGTGGCCTGCGCGTTTCCGAACTCATCGGCCTACAAATCAGCGACATATACAAAGAGGATGGTTTCCTACGCATCTTTGGCAAGGGAAGCAAGGAAAGACTGGTTCCCATCGGAGACAGCAGCCTGAAAATTCTCTACCAATACATCGAAGGGGCAAGATTGCACGTCAACGTGAAGCCCAAATTCACCGACACTGTTTTTCTCAACAGTCGTGGCACGGGCCTCACGCGACAGATGGTCTTCCTGATTGTCAAGGACTTGGCCGAGAAAAACGGCATCACCAAGACCATCAGCCCGCACACGTTCCGACACAGTTTCGCCACCCATTTGCTTGAAGGTGGTGCCAATTTATTAGCCGTCCAGCAAATGCTCGGCCACGCCAGCGTGAGCACGACGGAAATCTATACACACATTTCGGACGAATTGCTGCGTGATACTTTGACGACGTATCATCCAAGATTTAAAAAGAACAAACCTGTGTTTTAAACATCAAATAATTTCCCTACCTTTGCAGCCTAAAACAAACAAAATCAGACTCATCATGAAAAAGAAGTGCTTTTTTATACTGTTGCTCTTGATAGCGACGACAACAGTTCAGGCTCAAATCCAATACTTTGAATGGCAAGGTGTACAGCGCCAATATCTGTTGAAGACGCCTTTGCAAGCCAATGAAACGATGCCCATCGTGTATTTCCTTCACGGATTGGGCGACAACATCACCCGATTAGACAATGAGTTCCACTTCCAACAAATTGCCGACGAGTTCGGTTGGATGATGGTGGTGCCTCAGGCGCTCACGCAATCAGGCTACACCATGTGGAACGCAGCACTGACGAACAGCAATATCGACGACTCTGGCTTCCTGATGGCACTCCTCGATTCGTTGGCCGCTCACCATCCCGTCAACTTGGACAGTGTCTTTTTCACAGGCTTTTCGATGGGCGGCTTTATGACGCATCGCATGGCCATCGAGCACGGGGACCGCATCACGGCTTGTGCGCCTGTCAGCGGGCTCATCACACATACGATGGCTACTTATGAAGCGGTGGCTCCAGTCAGGATGCTGCACATCCACGGCACTTCCGACCCCGTGGTGGGCTACAACGGAAACTCTCAATATTTCGGCAACCTCGGCCTGAGCGTGGAAGCCATCCTCAATTACTGGAAAAATGCCAACCATTGCACCGACGAGCCAACCATCGACACCTTTCCAGACCTGAAGAATGACGGACTGCTTTTCGTGCGCTACACCTACGAGGGTGATGCCGAATTGCAGCACATCAAGGTCATCGGAGGCGACCACACATGGTATCTCAACGAGAACCAAACCGACATCTCCTATTTTAATGTCATCCACGATTTCTTCACCAAAGGTAACGGTGGTAATGTCGGCATTGCCGAGCCTAAATCCTCTGGCCTTTGCATTTGGCCTAACCCTACCGATGGACAATGCACCATCGAAATGGAAACTGACACAAACATCGAGGTATTTAACCTTAAAGGCCAAATCGTGGCGACATATCCTTTGAAAAAAGGCATCAACCAAATTGATGTAAGTGAATTTCCAAAGGGAATGTATTTCTTCAAGACCTCAGAAGGAGCCGTTGGGAAACTGATGGTGAGGAAATAATTCCTTACCTTTGCAAAAATTTATCGCTATGTACACCACAAACTTTGACTTCCTAAATACCCTCCGCCCCGACCGTTTCTTCCTCTTGGCCGGCCCTTGCGTGATTGAGGACGAGACTTCGCCGCTTTTCATTGCTGAAACCTTAAAAAACATCTGCCAAAAGCTTGATATTCCGCTGGTTTTCAAAGGTTCGTACCGCAAGGCCAACCGCTCCAGACTGGATTCCTTCACGGGCATTGGCGATGAAAAAGCCTTGAAAGTACTGCAAAAAGTGGCCAAAACTTTTGAACTCCCCGTGTTGACCGACATCCACTCCGCCGAGGAGGCCCCAATAGCCGCCGAATATGTTGACATTCTGCAAATTCCGGCCTTCCTTTGCCGCCAGACCGACCTCCTTGTTGCCGCCGCAAAAACGGGAAAGACGATCAACATCAAAAAGGGTCAATTCCTTTCGGGCGAGGCGATGGGGTTTGCGGTTGAAAAAGTCAGGCAGTCGGGAAATAATAAGGTCATGCTCACCGAGCGTGGCTCCATGTTCGGTTACCAAGATTTGGTGGTGGATTATAGAAACATTGCTGTCATGCAGAAGTTCGATGTTCCTGTCATTCTGGACGTTACGCACTCGCTTCAGCAGCCTAACCAAAGCTGCGGCGTTACTGGCGGAAAGCCCGAACTAATAGGTTTGATTGCCAAGGCAGGCATCGCGGCGGGTGCCGACGGCATCTTCATGGAGGTACATCCCGAGCCTAAAAAAGCCAAGTCCGATGGTGCCAATATGCTCCGTTTAGACTTGGCTGAAACGCTTCTAAACCAATTGGTTAGAATCAAGGAAGCCTTATAGCCTCATTGCATCTTGAAATTGATGATTTGACCCGTCTCGGTGTCAAATTCCATCTTTGTGTTAGCGATAGGCGCCATCAACAATGCACCAAGCTGGTTGACCACAAGGCGTTCCTCAAGCAATGTGTTGTTTTTGTAGCTCACCTTAACGTTGGCCATCTCAGGCACACGGTAGAACAGCTTGTTGTCATACGACATCGACTCGACCGCCGACTGACTCGGGGCGTTGATGGCCGCCGTGGTGTTCAAAGGCAAGGTCTGCACCATTATCGGACTTCCCATGCCTGATGTACCAGAAGTAAGTCCTTCTGTCTCAGAGAATTTCGCCACAGTTTGCGTCGTCACTTCCTTGGAAGGAATCACATAAATCGTCTTCACGACCGTTTTCTTGACACGCTTGCCCAAAAACAGGCTTGTGTATTGCGCCTCCATCTCATCCAACTTTTCGAACATCTTGTTGAATGTCTCTGGATTATGGGCGGTTTCGTAATAACCCGAAACCAGCTTGAACCTAGCGTCGCGGATTTCGTTGATTTTGTCGACGGCTTCACGTGCCAATTGAGCCTCCGTCTTTCCCGAAGTCATCAGACTAATGAAATCTTGGGCCGGAGTTTCCTGTTGGCACACAGCAGGTTGAGGTTCACTCACCTCAATTCGGGTCTCTTCCGCTTCAACCAAAGCGTTGCCCGAGCCCACGCTGCGAATGATGCCGTTCGGCAAAATGTCAAACACGGCCTTGCTGCCTCCCCTTCCACTCGAAATTGAAACGAAGAACGTGGCGTTCGGGTCTGGACTGGCTATTTTCGACATCCGCACATCAAGGAGCTGATAATCCGTCGTGTTGTACTCAACTATCTCATCCATGTTGAAATAGATGGAAGCATAGCCACTCAAAGGACCTTCTTCGTAATCGGTTTCCTCAATGACGAAATCCAACTGCAACATGGTCTGCGGCAAAGAATAATAAACCCCGCTTTGCTGTCCGGGATTGACATTTTTAGCAGAAGTGGTCGTAAACTGGGCGTGAAGCTGAAGTCCGCCGAGGGACAACGCGAGCAAAAACGCCATTTTGGTGAAAAGTCTGTTCATTTCGTTAAAGTTTTAATTTGGGGTCAAAAATACGGATTTAATTGACAAGTGCCTCATTCTGCGGCGTTTTTTTCCTTTTTGCTAAAGGCAAGCAAAGCCAAAAACGTCAGCAAACCGTTGACTATCAATATTTCAAAGCCAAACTGATAGCCGCCAAACAACTGTTGCGAATACATTTTCAACAGGTAGCTGATAATGGGCGAGGCGATAGCAATGTAAGGTACGGCATTGTCGTTGACGCGACGACCCTTCACGAACAACCCAAAGGAATACAAACCCAGTAACGGCCCGTATGTAAAGCCCGCAATGTCGAAGACCTTGTCTATCAACGACTCGTTATGGAACGGACGGAACGCTATGATTACCAGCAAGTAAAGCAACGCAAAGGCCACATGAATCCACTTGCGGTATTTGGTGATTTGATGCTCAGAAAGTTGCTTCCTGTCGAAATGCATAAAATCAAAGCAAAACGTTGTGGTTAAAGCTGTTAAAGTGCCATCGGCACTGGAATAACCTGCAGCTACCAAACCGATGACAAACACGACTGCCGTGAACTTGCTCAAACTGAAGGCCACCGAAGGGAAAATCTTGTCGTTGACCACTACCCCAGCCTCATTCACAGGCAGTTGGAAACCCGTCGCCTGAGCATAAAAAATCAAAGCCGCTCCGAGGCAAAGAAACAGCGCATTAACCACAACAAACAGCAAACTTGAGGTCATCACATTCTTTTGCGCGTCACGCAAGTTTCTGCATGTCAAGTTTTTCTGCATCATATCTTGGTCAAGGCCTGTCATGGTAATCGTGATGAACATCCCCGCTAATAGCTGTTTCAGCCAGAACTTGTTGTGCGTCCAGTCAGTCTCAAAAACCCTGGTATACCCCTTTTCTGAGGCCGATTTCAGCAGGTCGCTAAGGGAAATGTCGAGATTTTTGAGGATGTACCACGCTGTCATGAATGCCGCCAACAGGAGGAATGTCGTCTGCAATGTGTCGGTCCAAACCACCGTCTTGATACCACCCTTGAAAGTATAGAGCAGAATAATGGCGATGAAAATGACCGCTGGCACCCAAAACGGCACGCCCCAGCCCTTGAAAACGAACTCATACAACACAAAGACAACGAGATACATCCGCAACGCCGAGCCCAACAAACGCGACAAAATAAAAAACGCCGCGCCCGTCTTCTCCGACTTCGGTCCGAAACGCATATTTAAATAGGTGTAGATGGAAGTCAGGTTGAGGCGATAATACAAAGGCAGCAAAACCAGTGCAATCACTGCATAGCCAAGCACATAACCAAACACAAGTGGCATATAAGTGAATTGTCCCGTATAAACACCTCCCGGCACCGACATGAACGTCACGCCCGAAAGCGAGGCACCAATCATGCCATAAGCCACCACATACCACGGCGAGTTGCGGTTGCCACGGAAAAAGGCAGCATTGTCGGATTTGCGTGAAGTGAAATGCGAAATCACGAACAGCAGGATCGTATAAAGCACAAAAACAATGAGGATAATCGTGGAATTCATAGGTTTCGTTTTGATTGCGCAAAAATACGGAATAATAATGGGAAAATCCCTATTTTTGCAGCCGAAAAAAAGCATCACCATGAAAGGTATTTATACCATCATTCTCCTCATCATTTCCAATGTTTTCATGACTTTCGCTTGGTATGGCCAGCTCAAGCTGCTCGAAATCGTGCCTTCATCGAAGGACTGGCCGCTCTTTTTGGTCATCCTCATGTCGTGGGGCATCGCCTTGTTCGAATACTCTTTCATGATTCCGGCCAACCGCATCGGCGCCATGCAAAACGGCGGCCCTTTTAACCTTATCCAGTTGAAAGTCATACAAGAAGCCGTTTCGCTGACCGTGTTTACCGTCATCGTCATCACGGTTTTCAAGACCGAGACTTTCCGCTGGAACCACATCGTTGCTTTCCTTTGCATCATCCTTGCCGTGTTTTTCGCGTTCAAAAAGTAATTTTTTGTTGCGACAAACCGAAAAATGCATGATATTTGCGGACTCAAAACGACACCAATAACTGACAAAAAGAAAGGCTACAATATGAAATTCTATGACATTGATTCTGTTTTCACCTTCGGGAAATACGAGGGCATGACCATCGCCGAAGTGTACGAAAAAGACCCTAAATACCTGAAATACTGCGAAGAAAACATCGACGAGTTCTATGTGTCGCCTTCGGTGATGCGTGAACTCAAGTCGATGAACCGCGCCATCAACGACTCGGCTTTGCTCGACGTGAATTTTGACAAAATGAGCGACGACGAAATCGACAGTTTCATCACCGACCACGACGAGGAGGACGAGTTCGACGAATCCAAACTAGAGCGCGACTTCGATTGGGACAACAACGACTTTGCTGACGATTCGCCCTTCGACGAGTTTGAGGACGAGTTCGACGAAGAGGAATTCAACGACGAGTTTGGCGACAGCTTCGATGAAAGCATCGACGGCGGGTTCGACGAATTGTATTGATTTTCAATATTTTAAAAATAAAAATTTCTGCCCTTTATAGATTCCCAAGGGAATGACATAAAGGGCAGAAACTTTTAGTTCATTAAGCGTTAATTCGCTCAGAGATAGAATACACGCGCTTCTCACGCTGCGTCGAGGTAATCATCTCGGCGAGAAAACCCGTCGAAAAGAGCTGCACACCGATGATGATGGCCAAGAGCGCGAAATAGAACAACGGTCGGCGCGTCATTCCGTACACATGGCCAAAGAGCCGCGTGCAAGCCAAATACACAGCAATGACAAAACCTATCAGGAAAGTGATGGAGCCCAGCAGCCCAAAGAAATGCATCGGTCTGTTGCTGAACTTCGAGATGAAATTGATGGTCAACAAATCGAGATAGCCACGGATGAAACGGCTCATGCCGAACTTGCTCGTGCCGTATTTCCGCTTCTGATGGTGAACTTCCTTCTCCCCAATATGGGTGAAACCGTTCATCTTGGCAATGACGGGAATGTAACGGTGCATCTCGCCATAGACCTGGATGCTTTTCACCACCTCGTTGCGATACGCTTTCAAACCGCAGTTGAAATCGTGCAGTTTGATGCCCGACATGACGCGAGTGGTCCAGTTGAAGAACTTCGAGGGAATGTTTTTGGCAATCTTCGAGTCGTAACGCACTTTCTTCCAGCCTGATACAAGGTCGTACCCGTCTTCTTTAATCATCCTGTATAGTTCGGGAATTTCATCGGGGCTGTCCTGAAGGTCGGCGTCCATGGTGATGACCACATCGCCTTGAACGATTTTGAAGCCCTCATTCAAAGCCGGTGACTTGCCGTAATTCCTCCTGAAGCGCAAAGCCTTCACATTGGGATTGGCCTGCGCAAGTTGCTGGATAATAGCCCAGGAATTGTCAGTGGAGCCATCGTCGACAAACACGATTTCGTATGAAAAATTGTGTTCGTCCATGACCCGGCGAATCCAAGATTCCAACTCAGGCAGCGACTCGGCTTCATTCAGTAGCGGTATGACAACAGAAATGTCCATAATTATCTGATTTCAGTTTTTCCACCCATATAAGGTTGCAGGGCCTTTGGGATAGCCACGCTACCGTCGGCGCGGAGGTTGTTCTCCAAGAAGGCAATCAACATTCGCGGCGGAGCCACCACCGTATTATTTAAGGTATGGGCGAAATAGTTTCCGTTCTTCCCCTTGATTCTGATTTTCAGTCTACGCGCCTGAGCATCACCGAGATAAGAGCAACTACCCACCTCGAAATACTTCTTCTGGCGCGGCGACCAAGCCTCCACGTCAAGTGATTTCACCTTCAAGTCGGCCAAGTCGCCCGAGCAGCATTCCAAAGTGCGCACGGGGATGTCCATCGAGCGGAACAACTCAACCGTGTTTTTCCACATTTGCTCGTACCAATAGTCGGCCTCCTCTTGCTTGCAAAGCACCACCATTTCCTGTTTCTCGAACTGGTGGATGCGGTACACGCCGCGCTCCTCGATGCCGTGTGCGCCTTTCTCCTTGCGGAAACAGGGAGAATAGCTCGTCAAAGTGAGCGGCAGGGATTCCTCTGGAACAATTTGGTCGATGAACTTGCCAATCATCGAGTGCTCGCTCGTGCCGATGAGGTAAAGGTCCTCGCCTTCAATCTTGTACATCATCGCGTCCATCTCGGCGAAACTCATCACGCCGGAGACGATTTCGCTACGCACCATGAAAGGCGGCACGCAGTAGGTGAAGCCCTTGTCAATCATGAAGTCACGCGCGTAGGTGATGACGGCGGAATGCAGGCGCGCGATGTCGCCCATGAGGTAATAGAAGCCGTTGCCCGCCACGCGGTGCGCCGAGTCGAGGTCGAGGCCGTTGAACTTGGCCATGATGTCGGCGTGATACGGCACTTCAAAATCGGGCACTACAGGCTCGCCGAAGCGTTCCTTCTCCACGTTGAAGCTGTCATCCTTCCCTATCGGCACTTCAGGCGCGATGATGTTCGGGATGGAATACATCACCTTGGTGAGTTGCTCCATGAGTGAAGTCTGCTGCTTTCCGAGGTTTTCCAACTCCTGCGCGTTGGCCTCCACGAGCTTCTTCATCTCATTGGCCTTGTCCTTTTCGCCGTTCTTGAACAGGATGCCGATTTCCTTGGAAATAGAGTTGCGCTGCGAACGGAGATCGTCTGCTTTCTGCTGACAATCACAATATTGCGTATACAGGTTGACGGCCTCATCGACGAGAGGCAACTTGCTGTCCTGGAATTTCTTCTTGATGTTCTCCCTGACCACGTCGGGGTTCTTGACTAAAAATTTGATGTCGATCATGATGGATGTTTTTAAGACGGGCAAAGATAGGAATTTTCTTGCAATTCACACGGACATGGCATAAAAAAAGCCCGCAGGTTTGCAACCTACAGGCTTTTGCATCATTTTAATTTCCGGCATTAAAAGCTCACTTTTCCTCCGTCAGGTCAATGATTTCGGCTTGGGGAGCATTCTTCATTACCGAAGCAATGCCGTTCTTCATGTTGGTGTCGTTGGCGTACATCTGGCTCGAACCGATAATTTGGCCGTTGGAAGCCATCAGGTTGAAGAATGGTTTGCCGTTGGAAGCCACCTTGACGTCAAAGCGTTTCTGATCCTGGCAGTTCTTCTTTACGGACTCCACGCCATTGAGGCAGGAAGCCTTGGTTTTGTACCCTTCGCTCGTGAGGATTACTTGGCCATTGGTAGCTTTCAGGTTGAATTGGAATTCACCGTTTTTCCTAGTTTTGATTTCAAATTTTCCCATATTTCTCTGTTTTTAAGGTTGGTTAAGGCTGCAAATATACATTTTTTTCTTCGTTTTGCAAAAAAAATGGATTTTTTACTGCAATCTCGACAAAAGTTCATCGCGATAGCTGGCCCCAACGGGAACCTTGTTTCCCGCCACGGTGACGTCCGATTTGTCCAAATCCTGTATGTGCTTAAAAGACACAATGTAAGACTTATGGACGCGCACAAAACGGTCCTTGGGCAACAGATCCTCCAAATCCTTCAAAGCGAACAAGGCCGTGATGCGACGCTGTGTGGTGTGGAAAGTGACATATTCATGCTGTCCCTCGATGAAAAGCAGGTCATCGTAATTAATCTTATATAGCTTATAATCAGCTTTTACCGTGATGAAATCATTCGACTTGCTGACGGTATCGGCTGTTTTCTCCGCATTTCCACCATGCGGTTTCACATTGCCGATGGCCTTGTTGATGGCTTGGATGAAACGCGGGAAGTCAAACGGCTTCAGCAGATAGTCCGAAACAGCCAAGTTGAAGGCGTCGACGGCATACTCCGAATAGGCCGTGGTGAAAATGACGGCGGGCTTGTTTTCCAAGCTTTTCACCAATTCAAGCCCCGTCAAATCAGGCATTTGTATATCAAGAAGCATGATATCCACAGCGTTGTTTTTCAAGACTTCCATAGCCTCGAATGCGTTCGAGCAAGTGGCCACCAATTGCAAGGAATCCACCTTGGAGACATAGTCTTGCAACAGTTTTTGCGCCAAATATTCGTCATCGACGATAATCACATTATATTTCTCTTTCATAGCTCAATTCTGACTTTATAAACCTCGTTATCTTGTTGAATATCAAATTTATAATTCTCTCCATAGTGCAACATCAAGCGTTGTTGGACGTTATTTAGCCCAATGGCCGACTTCTTTTCCTCTCCTCCATTGCCCACCACCGGAAGGGCATTTTTGGCCACTGTGTTTTCCGCCTCAAAACAAAAACCGCGACCTGCCTGTTTGATGCTGACGTGCACATAGCCATCGGGATGAGTCTCCAAACGGCTGTATTTGAAGCAGTTCTCTATGATGGGCTGCAACAGCATGGGCGCAATCATAAAGTCTTCCTTCTCCACCTCCTTCTTCAAATACACGTCACGACGACCGCCCATGCGCATCATCTGGAAATCGATAAAATTTTCTATGTACTTGATTTCCTTGCTCAAAGGAATCATTTCGGCCTGACAGTCCACAAGCACGTAGCGCAGCATTTCCGAAAGCTTCAGCACCCCGTCGGCAGCATTGTCATCGTGTGTGTAAACCATTGAGTATATGTTGTTTAACGCATTGAAAAGGAAGTGCGGGTTGATTTGCGACTTCAGATAACGCAACTCCATGTCTAGTTTCTCGCTCTTCAGTTGATCGGAAATGATTCTCTCCTCGTTTTCCTTGAGCTGGAAATAGAATATTACCGTGATGGCATAAGTGGCTATGAACCAAATCAAACGCACCAGGAAAGCCACCAAAATGAACGGGAAAAACGACATTTCGTTGAACGGCCACCCGTCAATCCAGTGCAGAAGACAGGCATCGATAGCCGTTGAGGCCGCCGCCCAAGCGACAATGCCCACAATGGAATGCAAGATGAAAAGCACCACCCTGCCGCGTTGCAGGAAATGTTCAAGCAACACCTTATTAATAAAAGCAACCAACAGCACCACCAAACCCACGAAGCAAAGCGAACTCACCACGCGGAAAAGGAAATTGTTGTTGGAATGCACTGTGAAGAAAATAACGAACAGCACTACCCAAATGATGCCGTTGCGGTAAAGTCGCTGCAACAGGTCAAGATTGGCGGTGGGCAAAGTCCTTTTCTTCATCTCCGTGATTTTGAGCGCAAAGATAGGGCGAAAACCGAAATTATCAACCGCTTTTCACTAAAAAAAGAGAAAATGTCACTAATCAAGATGGGCATTGGCAGCGACCTCACGCTTTCTTCTCCGTCAAAATCATAAACAAAATAGCGAACAAAATCAGCGCGACACCGAGGGCAACATTGAACGTAAAAGCCTCGTGGAAAACCAATGTCCCAATGACGATGGCCGTCAAGGGTTCGAGAATGCCGAGAATCGAGGTTTTAGTAGCACCAACAGCCTTACTTGATGCCGCCAATGTGATGGTGGCGATGGTGGTCGGAAGAACGGCCAAGCCCAAGATATTCAGCCAACTGAACGCATCGGGGACGGGATTGAGATGCATGCCAAAACCCGACAAAGCAAACAACATCACCGAGCCGATGAGGAAGCAATAAAAAGTCAAAGTGAGGTTGGGAATGGCTTTGACTTGCCGGCTCAGGTTGACAATAACTATAAATAAAGTGTAGCACAGCCCAGAGGCTACCACAAGAGCGATGCCGCGCCAGTCGATGAAGCCGCCTCCGCCCTTGACGGAGAGCAAGACCGCACCTGCCACGCCCGCGAAAATGGAAATCCAAGTCTGCCACGTTGGAAACTGCCCGAAAAACATCATAATCAACGCGACCATGATGGGATAGACGTATAAAATGCTCGTGGCGATGCCCGACGGGATGTATTTGTAGGCTTCAAAAAGGGTGATACTGCAACCGGTGAACAAGACACCAAGAATCGCCATCAAGCCAAATTGCTTCCAACTGATACGAATCTGCTTTTTCGCGACCAGCATATAAGCCAACATCAGCAAAGTGGCCACACCATAGCGGTAGAATAGCAACGAATTGACATCCAATCCCTTATTGATGACCGGAACGCCAAAAAGCGGGTTCATGCCATAAGTGATGCCCGAGATGATGCCGGCAACATAGCCCCAACGAAGTTTGTTCTTTTGCATAGTGTTGAACTGCATTTGTTCGGCATTTCGACAGGCTCAATGTCCTTGGTTTTTATGTAACAGTCAAGGTCCCTGAGCCTGTCGAAGGGCCGTAACTCATTAAAAGTTTGCAAAATTATGGAATTTTGTAAGCCAATTCACTGAAATTTTGTACTTTTGCAGCCGAAACCTCGGGTAGGTTTTAGTTAATTCATTAAAAATCAACTTAAAACATCAAATTATGCCTGCAAAAATCAGATTGCAAAGACATGGCAAGAAGGGTCAGCCCTTCTATCACATCGTAGTTGCCGACTCTCGTTCGCCACGTGATGGCAAGTTCATTGAGAAATTAGGTACCTACAACCCACTCACCAACCCCGCCCAAATCAACATCAAGTTTGACAGGGCTTTGTATTGGTACAGCGTTGGCGCACAGCCGACCGACACAGCCCGCTCGCTGCTCAGCAAGACCGGCGTCATGATGAAGTATCACCTGATGCGCGGTGTCCAGAAAGGTGCCATGACCGAGGAACAAGCCGAAGTCAAGTTCCAGAACTGGATGAAGGAGAAGGAAGCCAAGATGGCTGGTATCGTGAAGGCTAACGAAGAGAAGGCCCGTGGCGAAAAGAAGACCCGTCTGGATGCCGAGAAGCAAGTGAACGAGGCTCGCGCTGCCGAACTCGCCAAGAAGAAACTCGCCGAAATCGAGGCCAAGAGAGCTGAAGAGGCTGCTGCTAAAGCCGCCGCCGAAGCCGAGGCCGCCGCTGAAGAAGCTCCCGCCGAGGAGGCTCCTGTCGCCGAAGCCGCTGCTGAAGCTCCTGCCGAAGCCTAATCGCGAGTTTTCAAATTGCATAAAAACCGCTCCTGTTGGGGCGGTTTTTTTGTTTAGAGTTTAGTGTTTAGAAGGCAGGTTGCTGAGCCTGTCGAAGCACCGTCATTCTAAAGTCGGCCCTTCGACAAGCTCAGGGACCTTAACTTTTACAAACCACGGAAAAACAAATACGCCTCGTTTTTGATATAATCACGCAGTTCGCGACACTCCTCGATGGTTTCCGGCAATGGCAAATCGGGACAATCATAGACGAAATCGAAAGCTGAAACATCAACTGTTTTGACATCGCACGGCTCATAACCCGTCAAATCAATCAGACATTCCTTCATGGCAGTAATCACCATTGGCTCAATGGATTGCAAAGGATTTCGTCCCGCTGAAATCACCTCCAACGAGGTCGAATAATCGCGCAAAAACGCCGCCGCCATCGGGCCGCAGCAGGCATCGGTTTCGGTCAATACAAGAATCTTCACACCTTTATTATTACACTGCAAAAATACGAGAAATCGGCAAAAATGAAGTTTTTTGGTCAGAAAATACGCCAATTCAAGGCGATTTACTATTTTTGCAACCTAAAAATAAAAAATCTAAAAATCTAAATATGGGAAGAGCATTTGAATACCGCAAAGCGGCCAAGCTGAAAAGATGGGGACACATGTCAAGAGTGTTCCCTAAACTCGGAAAACTGATCACCATCGCTGCCAAGGAAGGCGGTCCTGACCCGGACATGAACCCCAAACTTCGCCAGGCCATCCAGAACGCCAAGGCGGAGAATATGCCTAAGGACAATATCGATGCCGCCATCAAGCGCGCCACCGACAAGGATGCCGCCAACCTCGTGGAAATCACTTACGAAGGCAAAGGACCCTTCGGCATCCAGTGCATGGTGGAATGCGCCACCGACAACACCACGCGCACCGTGGCCAACGTGAAGTCGTACTTCAACAAGTGCGGCGGCTCGTTCCTGCCCATGGGCTCTTTGGAATTCATGTTCACGCGCAAGGCCGTCTTTGAAATCGAGATGCCCGCCGGCATGGACAAGGACGAACTGGAGCTTGAACTCATCGACTACGGCTTGGACGAAATCGTCAGTGAAACCGACGAAGAGGAAGGCACCACCACGACCACCGTCTACACCGCTTGGACCGACTACGGCACCATGCACGATGCCTTGGAAGAACGCAAAATCAACATCGTGAAGGCCAACCTTCAACGTTTCCCCAACCAGACCGTCAGTTTCACCGACGAGCAGATGGTGGAAATCGAGAAGTTCTTGGACAAAATCGACGAGGACGAAGACGTACAAGCCGTCTACACCAATATGGAGTAATTATTCATTACAACTATGTCGTTAATAAGCAACACGTTCCACTACGTGTTGCTTTTTTCTTGATGAAAAATTTGTTTGTTTACTTTGAAACGCTTAACTTTGCAAACGAAATTCAAAAATGAACGTCATGAGTTGGCAAGCACAATTGTCAGAAAAGCTGACTGCCCTATCTCAAACCGAATTCCACTACATAGAGAGCGGCGACGTCGGGCGGTCCTCAGAAATAGATATGGGTTGCAGCGGCATCTATATGGAAGCCACTGTTATCTATTTCGAAATCAAGAACTTTGAATACCTCCTAAAGGAGAACGGCCGTCGAAAATTGGCGCAAGTCTACACCATGTTCCACACTGTACTAAACAGTATCACTGAACAGACGGGAGGCTTTGTCAACTGCTTCTCGCCCGGAGCATTGCTCGCCGTTTATCCCGGAAAGGAAGAAATCAATAGTCACGCGGTCAGATGTGCCCTGAAGATGGCATACGCGATTACCCACGACTTCAAGACACAGTTTGAAATCATCCCGGGACTGGAGTTTGCTATCGGCATGGACCATGGCCACATCATGGGCACAAAGAACATTTCGGACAACCGCTATGAATTCCTTTCTTGGTTCGGGTCATGCATCTATAAAGCCAAGAGAATCTGTAGCCAATGCGCCAGGCCATACCATGTTGGCATTTCAAGCATCCTTTACCACAACCTCAGCGAGGACCTGATTTCCAAGAAAAAGAGCATCTTGGGCATCACCAAAAAGGTAGACATTTGGACTAAGGTCACTTATCAGCACGAGAACGTCAAAAAGCACCTCTATCAAACCAACCACAAGCTGAGCTTGGATGAAGAAGGACAATAAAATGCCTAATTTTCCGTTCGCATGAAAATGTGATTTAATTAATGACATCAGCGAAAAGGCATTTGTTTCGTATTATGTTGATTTTCATATCAATAACGAGTTGCGCTACCTTATTTGGCCAAGAACGTTATCCTTTTTTTACCCCTGAAGTCGACTCCATTTGCAGTAACACGCTGGAATACGTTCGCATCAAGAACTCGTTGTTACGCCAACAATACCGAATCAACCAAGAAGCCGTCCAGATAGAGCAAACCATCGAAATGCTCAACGAAAACCGATTGCAAATCCTTGAAGAACAAGAGATTATTGAGGGTGAATTGGCCGCCGTCAACCGTCAGCTCGACTCGCTTACCCCAAAACGCCCCGACGGGCCGAAACCCAAGGAAAACATCATCAACATCCTGAACGAACGCTTGAGTTTTCACGGAAGTTATGGTCTGAACATCAACCAGTTGGCCTTATCAAACTGGGCGGCGGGCGGCGAAAACTCCTTCGCGGGAAAAGCCTTTGCCAACTTCACCCTGCTCGACCGAAAAAAGACCTTCGAGCAAAAACTGGTTAGTATCTTTGCCTTCGGCATTGCAGGTTACGCAGACAAACGCATTGAGAAGCAAGACGACAAAATCGACCTCACCTATTCCCTCTCGCTCAACAGCAAGACCCAGTGGAACATATCCACGGTGGCCACGTTTAACACCCAGTTCGCCAACGGCTACAAATACCCTAACGACTCCACTGTGATTTCCTCCTTTTTCGCGCCCGCATATCTCACATTGTCAGCCGGTTACTCTTATAAGACCAAGAACGAGCGCTTTCAAGTTTTCCTCAGTCCATTGGCAGGGAAGATTACCTTTGTAATGAACCAAGACCTTGCCGACCAAGGTGCCTTTGGCGTCAAAAAAGGTTATTACGACCAAGACAGCATTTGGGTTCCTGGCGAGAACATCGCCGCCGCCGTCGGTGTCAACGTCATTATCAACTACAAACAACCCATTGGCAAGAACATCACCTATACGACCATGTTCAATGGCTTCTACAATTACACTGAAAAGCGCGACGACGACATCCTGCGGCTCGACTTCAACTGGGAAAACAACATCAATTTCATCATCACCAAATACATCACAACCATATTTTTCGTGCACCTGAAATATGACCACAACACCACTTTCCCCGTTTACGAAACCATTGACGGTGAGGAAGTTGTGGTGGACAACATACCCAAACTGCAATTCAAGGAATCCTTAGGCATCGCCTTTGTGCATAAGTTTTAAAGTCACTGAAAATGAACATCTTAGTAACAGGCTGCAACGGCCAATTGGGCACCGAACTTCAGAAAATCTCCACAAGCGACATGGAGCACCATTGGCTTTTCACCGATGTGGACACCTTGGACATCTGCAACAAGGAAGCTGTAGAACGCTGTTTCTCAGCGCATAACATTGATGTTTGCATCAATTGCGCGGCCTACACCGCTGTTGACAAGGCCGAGGATGAGTCCGAACTGGCCGAGAGAATCAATGCCTACGCGCCCCAAGTTTTGGCCGTTACCTGCTTGAAACACAACGCCTTGCTGATACACATTTCCACCGATTACGTCTTCGGCGGAGATGCTAATGAACCCTATAAAGTGGATGACCCGATCAACCCGCAGTCGGTTTATGGTCGTACCAAGGCCGAAGGTGAAAGGCTCATTCGTGAGAGCGGCTGCAACTACTTCATTATCAGGACGGCATGGCTTTATTCGGCCACGGGAAAAAACTTCGTGAAAACCATGCTCACCCTGGCCGAAACACGTCCTGAAATCAACGTAGTGAACGACCAAAGAGGCTGTCCCACATGGGCTTACGACTTGGCCACGGCCATTGTTCGTCTTATCCAACAAAACGGGAAAAAAGCAGTTCATGAGACATTCCACTTCACCAACGAGGGACAAATCACTTGGTATGACTTTACCCTCGCCATCATGGAAATCGGTGGAAAGAGCTGCAAGGTGAACCCAATTACAACAAACCAATATCCAACCAAGGCCAAACGGCCAGCTTATAGTGTGCTGGATTTGAGCAAGATAAAGCAATATTTAGGTATGAAGATCCCGTTTTGGCGTGAAAGCCTAATCAAATGCATTGAAGAATTAACCAACAAATAATATACATCATGGACCCTAAAATTATCGAAAGAGCAAAATCGTGGCTCACCGAGCAATACGATGAAGAAACGAGAAAGAGCGTGCAAAACATGCTCGACAACGACCCTAACGAACTCACCGAGAGTTTCTACCGCAATTTGGAGTTCGGCACCGGCGGACTGCGCGGCATCATGGGCGCCGGCACCAACCGCATGAATATCTACACCGTGGCCATGGCCACCCAAGGCTTCGCCAACTACATCAAGAAGATGCACCCCGAAAAGAAGGATTTGAGCGTCGCCATTTCCTACGACGGCCGCAATAACAGCCCCGCCTTTGCCAACGTCACCGCTGACGTGATGTCGGCCAACGGTATCAAGGTCTACATCTTTGATTGTCTGCGTCCTACGCCTGAGCTGTCTTTCGCCGTCCGCGAGATGAAATGCGACGCCGGCGTGATGGTCACCGCCTCACACAACCCCAAGGAATACAATGGCTACAAGGCTTATTGGAACGACGGCGGACAACTCGTCAGCCCGCACGACAAGAACGTCATCGCTGAGGTGGAGAAAATCACCGACCCCTCGATGGTGAATTTCAAGCGCAAACCCGAGCTCATCACCGTTTTGGACGAGAAGTTCGACGACATCTATTTAAACAAGGTGTATGGCCTCTCCCTCTCGCTCGACCTCATCAAAAAGCACAAAGACATGCGCATTGTCTACACGCCCATTCACGGCACAGGTCGCCGCTTGGTACCTGAAATCCTGAAGCGCAAGGGCTTTGAGAATGTCTATTGTGTTGAAGAACAAATGGTTGTGGATGGCAACTTCCCCACTGTGAAGTCTCCCAACCCTGAAGAGCCTGCCGCCATGGCTTTGGCCGTGAAGAAGGCACAAGAGGTGAACGCAGACCTCGTCATGGCCACCGACCCCGATGCCGACCGCGTGGGCATCGCCATCAAGGACGACAAGGGCGAATTTATTTTGCTCAACGGCAACCAAACCGCCAGCATCTTTGTGTATTACCTGTTGCGTCGCTGGAGTGAATTGGGCAAACTCACTGGAAAAGAGTACATTGTGAAGACCATTGTCACCACGGAACTGTTGTTCGAGATGGCCAAGAAATTCAACGTGGAGCGTTTCGATGTGCTGACCGGATTCAAGTACATCGCCGACAAGATTCTTGAACTCGAAGGCAAGAAGCAGTTCATTGGCGGCGGTGAAGAAAGCTACGGCTACTTGGCCGGCGACTTCGTCCGCGACAAGGACGCCGTCATCGCCACGAGCATGGTGGCCGAGGCTGCAGCTTGGGCGGCAGAACAAGGCAAGACGCTCTACCAAGTGCTGATGGATATTTACAAAGAGTTCGGTCTCTACAAAGAAAAACTCGTCTCGCTGACCAAGAAAGGCATCAGCGGTACCGAGGAAATCAAAGCCATGATGGAACGCTTCCGCAACACGCCACCGACCGAAATCGAAGGCGAGAAAATTGTGGAAATCCGCGACTACAAGTTACAGGAAGCCAAGGATTTACGCACGGGCAAGGTCACGCCTATCGCGCTGCCCAAGAGCGACGTGCTGCAATTCTTCACCGAAGGCGGCTCCAAAATCACGGTCAGACCGTCTGGCACCGAGCCGAAAATCAAGTTCTACTTCGGTATGAAAGCCCCCGTCGGAGAACCGATTGAAACGGCCATGAAAAAACTCGACGAAAAGCTTGAAAAAGCAGCCGAGCTACTGACCAAATAACACGCAATAAGCCCGCCATTGTGCGGGCTTATTTGCTATTTTACAACTCTATTAACCAAATTACAATTATGAATCGCACTATCAAAAGTGTTTTTACTTTATTCACATTCAGCTTTTTAAGTTTGAGTCTTTCAGCCCAATACGGCCCTCAGTTCGACAATCGTGGTTTTGAGGAATGGACCTCGCGCGAGGTAAACGCCGTGGACGAGCCAGTGCATTGGCATTCGGGCGGCACGGCAACGGGAACTTTTTCTGGTTTACTGTCGAGCCAAATTGAACAGTCTTCACAAATCCGTCCAGGATCAACTGGTACCAAAAGCGTCAAAGTGTTTCCAAAGGACATGTTTTTCGTTACGGCCAATGGAACATTGACCAACGGACGCATTAATGCAGGAAGCATGTCGGCCACCGGAGAGGAGAACTACAACTACACGCAGCGTTCTGAAAGCACTCACAATACTGCCATCAACCAACTGCCTGATTCTCTGACCGTTTGGGTTTGTTTCCGCAGCCAAAGCGAGACCGACAAGGCGCAAGTGAAGGCTGTCATCCATGGCGATGCCGACTATAAACTCTGCGCCAACGGCACCGAAGACCCTGCCGACAAGCACGTGGCCACTGCCGTGTTGAACTTCACCCGCACCGCACCTGCCAATGGCGACTTCACTTGGCGCCGCCTGAGCATCCCGTTCCAAAACAGCGGCCCTTGCACTGATGTGCGTTACGTGCTTTTCACCGCCACCACCAATGAAACGCCTGGTACGGGCAACACAAGCGACGACCTGCATCTCGACGACGTGATGCTGGTTTACAACCCGACCCTCAAATTGGAGCCGCTGACTTCCAACCAATTGACAGCCAGCACAACTATGGACATCCACTTCACGTTGACAGGCACCATGTCGCCCGAAAACCTCAACGCCGAGCCTAACGTGGTCATCGTCCAGCTGTCCGATGCCAATGGCGACTTCAGCAACCCCATCGAAATAGGACGCCTTACTACCAATACAAGCGGAATCATTGGGGCACAGATTCCTTCTGTAGCCGAAGGCCAATACCGTATCCGCGTGATTTCCACCAACTACCCCATGGTTGGCGAGAACATTCAGGAAATTGAGATTAAACCCAATACCAACATCGAAGAAAACCTTGCCTCTTGCAAGATTTACCCCAATCCGCTTTCTTCCCTCTTGAAGGTCGAAGCAGATCAAACCATCAACGGAGTCAGAATTTATGACCTTTCGGGCCGTTGGGTAAAAGAGGAAACCGCTTCGGGAAAAACTGTTGAACTCAATCTGAGCGATTTACAAAACGGAGCCTACCTCCTTCAATTGGACTATGGCGACCATAACAGTTTCCACCGCATTGTGAAAATCAGTGAGTAAACCATAGAATGACCAAGTAATACGCAAAAAGCCCGCTTAACAGCGGGCTTTTCTATTGGATTTCAATAGGTTATCACTTCACAATGCGTGTCCCGCAAGTCGGGTCGCCAAGGCGTGTGGCCTCGGTGATGATGGCCTCATGACCTGTGGCCTCAACGAACAAGATGGCGGCACGAACCTTAGGAGCCATGCTACCCTCAGTAAACTGACCCTCAGCAAGATATTGCTTGGCTTCAGCCACAGTGATGGTGTCCAAAGCCTTCTCGTTTTCCTTACGGAAGTTGATGTAAACCTTCGGCACATCGGTGAGAATATAAAACTCGTCGGCGCCAATGTTGATGGCCGTCATGGACGAAGCCAGGTCCTTGTCGATGACTGCCTCAATACCGCCCAAGCTACCGTCAGTCTTTTCGATGACAGGAATACCGCCACCACCCACGGTAATAACGACATTGCCCTCTTCGGCAAGACGTTTCACGATGTCAACATTCTGAATGGCAATAGGTTTCGGCGATGCCACTACCTTGCGCCAGCCACGGCCTTTCGGGTCTTCTTTATAGACAGCACCCGTCTCAGCGGCATACTTTTCAGCCTCTTCCTTGGAATAGTAAGGGCCAACAGGCTTGGTCGGATTTGCAAACATCGGATCATTCTTGTCCACAACGACTTGCGTCACCAAGGTGACCACATTGCGCTTGATACCTTCCTTGGCAAAGGTCTTGCCCAATCCCATTTCAATCATGAAACCTATCAATCCCTGGGTCTCGGCAACACAGAAATCGATAGGCATTCCAGGCACGCCAAATTGATGATGGCCAGCCTCGTGCTGCAGCATGACATTGCCCACTTGCGGTCCATTGCCGTGACCAATGACCAGATTATAGCCCTCTTTCAAGAAAGGAAGCAATGAATGGCAAGTCTCTGTGACGTTCTCCATCTGTTCCTTGTAGGTTCCCTTCTGACCGCCTCTCAGCAAAGCATTTCCGCCAAAGGCGATAACAGCCAATTTTTTCATAAATTCAATATTTAAAATTCAAAATTTAAGATTCAATCTGTTGATTTTTAATGGATTATTTACGCTGATAGGTCACCGTATAACCAGCCTGTTCAAGGACGAGCTTATCATCTGTAAGTTCCATAATGTTAAGCGTATCGGAAAACTCATGCGGGTTTGTTCCGGTGTATTGACCCTTGAAAATGAGTTGTTTACCCACTTTTTCCCAAGTCTGGAACTCGGAATAGCCCATATTAATCGGCACGACCGATCCGTCTTTGAGTAAAGTGAAGCCGATTTCGCCCACGATACCGTCTTCCTTGGCGGGTTCAACCCAAGTTCCTTCTATCGGTTTGCTGCCGCACGAAGCGAAAAACAAGCCCATAAAGCCACATAAAGCGATAATTCTCAAATGTTTAACCATTTTACTGTCTATTTTGAATTGGGCTGCAAAGGTACGGAATTATTTGGGAATACCAAGCGTTTTTCCTTATTTGAAGCTAAAAAACACTTTGTTTTCCAAACGGATTTCCTCAGAGCTATTCCCGACCATTAGAGAAAACTCCCCATCCTCAAAATGCCAGCCTTTTTCAACGGAATAAACGGACAAATCGCGCGCTGTGAGGTAGAAATCAATTTGTTGGGTTTCACCTTTATTAATATGCACTTTTTGGAAACCTTTCAGCATCTTGGAGGCGGGTGCGATGCTGGCCACTTCGTCGCGGACATAAAGTTGAACCACTTCGTCGCCGTCGCGAAGGCCGATGTTTTTCACGCAGCAAGAAACTTTACACAATGTATCGGCCATAGATTCTACCAACCGCACATCCCTCGGCTGGAATGACATGGCCTTAACTGACTCAACTAGCAGGTTGCTGTATTCAAATTGGGTATAACTCAGGCCATAGCCGAAGGGGAACAGCGGCTTGGCCGATACTTCTACGTAATCACCCGTGGCGGGTTGAGAATAATATACGGGGATTTGCCCCACCGAACGCGGGATGGAAATCGGCAGGCGGCCCGAAGGGTTATAGTCGCCCCAAAGGATGTCGGCCAAGGCGGAACCTCCTTCCATGCCTGGGTACCACATCGTCAGCAAGGCGTTGGATTTTTCGTTGGCGAGGTTCATGTCCAAGGGGCGACCTTGGATGTAAACCGTTACAACAGGCTTACCCGTAGCATAAATGCGCTGCATCAGTTCTTTTTGCTTGCCCAAAAGCTTTAGTGTGGAGCGGTCATAGCCTTCGCCGCAGTCCATGTCGGAAAGGTGTTCATCAACGATGGCTGCGCCTGTTTCTTCGTAATTCGTTTTAAAGTCGCGGGCAGAACTACCCCCCACCACAAGCACCACAACATCAGCCATTTGAACGGTTTTTATAGCTTCTTCAATGTCGGCATCGTTCTCGTCACGAATGGCGCAGCCTTTGGCATACAGCACCTCTGCCCTGCCCTTTTCGCGGATGCCTTCAAGCATCGTCACGATGCGGTCAGGGGCTTGCGGCGCGGTGTAGTCGCCAAGTTGGTTGTACATATTGTCAGCATTCGGCCCGATGACCGCCACCTTATTAATAAGTTCGCCAAAGGGCAAAATGCCGTCGTTTTTCAGCAACACGGCCGATTCCAAAGCCACTTGCTTGGCCAATTGCGCGTTTTCCGCCGTCCCGACTTCAGCCTCCGCCAAAGCCTCATCAACGTATGGATTCTCGAACAAACCGAGGTCAAGTTTCAGTTGCAACACATGGCGCACGGCTCTGTCAATGTCGGCTTCCGTGACAAGGCCGCGCTGCAAGGCTTCCTTTAGGAAACCGCCATAATTATAACCGCCTAAGTCGATGTCCACGCCCGCTTTCAAGGCCAAGGCAGCAGCTGTGGCAGGGTCGGTGGCCACATGTTGAGTGGCATAGATGGCGTTTACTGCATTTAAATCGCTAAAAATTAAACCTTTGAAGTTCCATGAATTGCGTAATACTTCCTGCAAAAGCCAACGATTTGATGAACACGGCACGCCATCGATGGTGTTGTAGGAAGTCATTACAGTTTTGGCACCGCCTTCGCAAATAGCCTTTTCAAACGAGGGCAAATAGTCTGTCATCAAACGGTTTTGACCGACTTCGGCGGTGGCGGCATTATGTCCACCCTGAGGGATGCCGTAAGCGGCCAAGTGTTTCAAGGTGGCGCAAACATGCTTCTGCATCCCCTTGACAACCGCCGCACCCAACACGCCAGAAAGATATGGGTCCTCGCCAAAAGTCTCCTCTACTCTCGACCAGCGTGGGTCACGGGCGATGTCCAAAACCGGACCATAGCCTATGTGTGCGCCTTGAAGGCGTACCTCTTTCCCCATCACTTCGCCCATTTGTTCAAGCAATTCGGGATTCCAAGTGCTGGCTTGGGCGATGCCTGTTGGGAAAACAGTCGTGCCAACGGCCATATGACCGTGCGGCGTTTCCTCGCAGAACAACAGCGGGATGCCAAGGCGTGTGTTTTCTATCGCGTGGCGTTGCATCATATTCAGCAACCTCGCCGACTCGCGGGGATGTAAGCCTGTCTCCACCGTCTTCCTTGACCAAGGATCGGCACGAAGCACAGCCCAACACGAGCCCATTGGCAGTGTGTCCATCATGCCAAGGAAACTCTCTGAAAGCCAAAGTGAATCGCCGTCCTTACCGTAGAAATTGAAGCCTATGGGACAGGACAACTGACCGCATTTTTCCTCGAGGGTCATTGGGGACAACAAGGCTTCAACGCGGTCTTGTTTTTGGCTGCAGGAACAAAACAAGACTATGACAACCAGTAATATAGAAAAACTTCTTTTCATCTTTCTTTTTTATCACAAAACTTGCAAAACCCTCAAAACCTGTTTTCCTTGTGTCGGCTCGCCAACCAGCTCGCCGACGGAAGCCGCCGGTTGGCAGGCTTCACCACCATAATTATTGTTTTGTAAGTTTTGTAGGTTTTGTTCCAACTAAACCAAATGCCGAATCAGTTCCTCGCGGTCGCCGGAGAGCATGTCAATGACGGGAATTTCCACCATCGTGTAGCAGCCTGGTTGCAGCCGCATCGTAGCGCGGGCCACATTGACCAACACCTGCCCCGTCAAGGCGGGGTTGTTGATGCTCATATTGAACTCCATGCGTTGGTTGGCGGTCTTGCCCGAAACGCCCTTGCGCACGAGATTCACACCGTGACCCATGTCGCGGACAGCATCAACACTATCAACGGCAAACACATGGGTTTCGTCGCTAGCGAAATAGGGGTCGGCCTTGATGTCAGCGGTCACCTGTTCGAGGGTGACACCTTTTTCAAGTTCCACATACACCATGCGGCGATGGATGCCCTCGCCCAATGGAATCGTCACCGAAAGGGCGTTTTTCACGCCTTTTTTGGAGCGCACGCAAACGCTGTGCCCCATCGACATTCCCGGACCGAAATTAGTGTAAGACAATCCTTTAGGTGCCAAACTCTGCATCAAGGTGCGGACGATGGAATCCGAACCTGGGTCCCAGCCGGCAGCAATGACGCTCACTGTGTTGGTTTCCTTATTAATAGGCATCAGTTCACGGCGATAATCGACAATCGCGGTGTGGATGTCGAAAGAATCCACCGTGTTGATGCCCAAGGGCAGGATTTGTTTGGCGTAGTTGGGGCAACTGCGCGTGGGACAGGCCAAAATAGCTACATCCACGTTTTTCAGTTCCTTAATATCCTTAACCACCTCGTATTGAGACAGTTCCAAAGGCTTGTTTTCGGCTCCGTTGCGGCGCAGAATGCCCGCAATCTCGAAATCGGGGGCGGCTTCAAGGGCTTCCAGCGCGAAGCGGCCCACATTGCCGTAACCCACTACGGCGGCTCTGATTTTGTTCATTTTTTGCAGAATTAAAGGGCAAAAGTAGAAAAAAATTCCATCATCCTTTCATATAAACAAAAACTTTCCTATTTTTGCAGTCCGATGAGATACCAAAACAAGCCATCGGAAAAGATTATCACCACGGAATCAACAGGTTCCATTAAACTGAATTTCCCTTTTTCTTATATTGACGGTCACAGTGCTGACCGTCTTTTTTTTGCGAATATCAACATATTAAACCGATAAGCCTATGTCAATTTCACTGAAAAACCGCAGCCTGATTTCCATCAGCGACTACTCGCCTGAGGAAATCTGCCATGTCCTCGACATCGCCGAGGACTTCGAGAAAAACCCGCACCAGAACCTGCTGAACGGGCGCATCATCGCCTCGCTCTTCTTCGAGCCATCGACGCGCACCCGCCTGAGTTTCGAGACGGCCATCCAACTTTTGGGCGGCAACGTCATCGGCTTCAGCAGCACCGCCGGAACGAGCATCCAAAAGGGCGAATCCCTCGCCGACACCATCACGATGGTGGCCAGCTACGCCGACCTCATCGTCATGCGTAACCCCATTGAGGGTTCTGCCCGCTTTGCCTCCGAAGTGTCGAAAGTGCCGGTCATCAATGCGGGCGACGGTGCCAACCAACACCCGACCCAATGCATGCTCGACCTTTACAGCATCCGCAAGACACAGGGAACGCTTGAAAATCTGGAGATTACCCTCGTCGGCGACCTGAAATACGGCCGCACCGTCCACAGCCTCGTGGAGGCCATGTGCAACTTCAACGCAAAATTCAACCTCGTCTCGCCTGTCGAACTGAAACTTCCGAGCGTGGTGAAACAGCACATCAAGGACCGCAACCTTGAATACCACCAGTACACTGAATTGGAGGACGCCATCCCCCACTCCGACATCATCTACATGACCCGTATCCAGCGCGAGCGCTTCCCCGACCCCGAGGAATACGAGAAGGTGAAGAACTCCTACGTGCTGCGCAATTACATGTTGGACGCCTCCAAGCCCAACTGCCGCGTGCTGCACCCGCTGCCGCGCGTCAACGAAATCCATGTGGACGTGGACGCCAACCCGAAGGCATACTACTTCCAGCAGGCACAAAACGGCGTGTATGCCCGTCAAGCTTTAATCGCATCAATCTTAGGACTTAAATAATCTGAACCATGGAAAAGAGAAAAGAATTAGTCGTATCAGCTATAGAAAACGGTACCGTCATCGACCATATCCCCGCCGATAAAGTGTTCCAAGTCGTCAAGATTCTTGGACTCGAGAAAGTCAGTAATCCTGTATACTTCGGCACAAACGTCGAAAGCAAAAAATATGGGAAGAAAGGCTTCATCAAGGTGTCCGACAAATATTTCGCGCCTGAAGACGTGAACAAGATTGCCTTGGTCGCCCCCACTGCTTCCATTATCGAAATCAAGGAATTTGAGGTCATCAACAAGCAAACCGTGACCATTCCCGACCGCATTGAGCACATCGTGAAGTGCTTCAACCCGAACTGCGTCACCAACAAGGAGCATGATGTTCCGACCAAGTTCACCGTCATCAAAGACGAGCAGGGCAATATCAAACTCCATTGCCACTACTGCGAGAAGAACACCACGCAAGACAAATTAGAATTCATTTGATCATGAAAAAAACTGGTATTATTATCGCCATCGTTGTGGGTGTCATCCTCATTTGGGGCGTTGGCACATACAACAGCTTTGTGAAGAAACAAGAAGCCATGACGACGGCGTGGGGGCAGGTCGAAAACGTCTATCAACGTCGCGCCGACCTTGTGCCGAATCTTGTCGCTTTGGTGAAAAACTACGCCGAATACGAGCAAGGCACGCTCATCGCCGTGACAGAAGCCCGCGCCAAAGCCGCCCAAGCCACCGTCAATACGGAGAATTTTGACGAGAACGAGTTCGCCAACTTTGAATCCGCACAAGACGAGTTAGGCAACTCCTTGAACCGCCTCATTGTTTCCATCGAGAACTACCCCGACCTGAAAGCCAATGAGGAATACCTCACTTTGCAGGCGCAATTGGCCGGCTGCGAGAACCGCATCCTCACCGAGCGCGAGCGCTTCAACGAAACGGCCAAGGACTACAACCAAAGCATCCGCAAGTTCCCCAGCAACTTGATTGCCAAGATGTTTGGCTTCGAGAAACGACCTTATTTTGAAGCTGCTGACGGGGCTGAAAAAGCGCCAGAGACATTCTGAAAACTATACGCATAAAACAAAATCGGGCGGAATCCTATTGGGTTTCGCCTTTTTTTTACTTCGATTTCATTTTTATATTTGTCTCAATCCTTCAAACACCCAACTGGAACAACAAATACACCATCCTCTCTACGATAGGCATACGTTCCTACGCCAATCAGCACCATCTTGAACGATGGCTTCTTCATCTTCTCCGTATCAATCTTTCCGGCTAGTTCATTCAATGACTCCACGCCTTCTTTTATGAGGTCATCGCCGCCCAACTTGATTTCAACCAGGCCGTAACGTCCATCCCTCAGATGTACCACAGCGTCACATTCCAGACCATTCTTGTCCCTAAAGTGGTACACCTTGCCGTTGAGGGCCTCGGCGTATGCACGAAGGTCGCGCACGGCCAGCGTCTCAAACATCAAGCCAAAGGTATTCAAGTCGTTCACCAAATCGCGAGGGCCTATGCCTAATGCAGCCGTGGCAATCGACGGATCGGTAAAATATCGTGTGTCGCTCGTCCGTATCGCCGTCTTGCTCCGCAAGTTCGGATTCCATGCCTCGCTGTCTTCCACCACAAAAATCTCTTTCAATGCCTTGATATACGATGCGATGGTGTCTTCCGACAATGCGTCCGACTCATTTGCAATCAAGTCTGCCCTGATGGTGCCGCACGATGCCTGGCTGCCTTGGTTCCGTGCCAGCGAACGCAACAGACGGTGTACCCTCACGGGGTCACGCTCCACGCCGTCCACCTTCGAAATATCACGTTTCTCCACGGCTTCTACATAGTCAAACGCCTGGTCCAAGGCTATTTCTTTTTCCATATCCACCGCCAATGGCCATCCTCCGCGGCAGGTCAAGAATGCAAGCTGTTCAATGGACATGTCGTTGACAGCTCCAATCTGTCCGGGCGTCTCAAACAATTCAGCCAGCGACACCTCGCCAGTCGATTCTTGCGACTCCCAAAGGCTCATGGGGCGCATCCTCAGCCACCCAATGCGTCCTGTTCCCGAATGAACCACCTTACTCATGTCGGCAGGAACGGCTGAGCCAGTCAGAATAAACTGACCCAGCGGGCCATGGTCTGATTCAAAACGAATGCTGTCCCACAACTGAGGGGCAATTTGCCATTCATCGATAAGCCGGGGAAACTCACCTTTCAACAGCAGCTTCGGGTTCAGCGATGCCATTTTGACGTTCTGGTCAACCATACCAGTTTCCGTCATATACTTCACACTCTTGGCAATCTGCTCCGCCGTAGTAGTCTTTCCACACCATTTGGCACCCTCGATAAGCACAGCCCCTTTGCCTGCCAACTTACGCTCTAACAGCCTGTCAGCTATCCTTTTTTTATAGGTCTTATCCATATTTTTTGTTTGAATTGCGTTGCAAAGATATGGATTTTCTTTTTGCGTTCACCCATTTGGCCAAAATTCATTCACCCATTTGGCCAAAAATCGTTCGGCAATTTGGCCAAAATCCGTTCACCCATTTGACCAAAAATCGTTCGGCAATTTGGCCAAAAACCGCTCATCCACGAGTTGTTTGAGGTAGTCGCGGGTTCTCGAAGGTTTGAGACCGATGGCTTTCGAAATGGATTTTGCGTCTGAAATACCGTTATCGGCGATAAAATCGATGATTTGTCGCCGATTTTCCTCATTTCGATTTGGTTTTTCCGTTTTTATTGTCGTTTTATCGGATTCATCTTCATTCATCGAAGCTATCAGCTCGAATACCAGATGCATCTGGCTATAGGCAATTTTATCCGCCCTTTTCTTCGCCCTTTCCAATTTAAATCAGGGCATTAGGCAAATACTTTCCAAAATCCACCGTTGGCAGCTTGCTTCCTTTTGCCACCACATCCTTGACAAACTGCTCACATTCTTCAACCGACATTTTTCCTCGCTTCATTGCATAATACAGGAAATCAATCGTAGTCAGATAAGTGATTTGCTGTTTTTCACAATACTCCTTAATGTCTTTCAAGTTGCTACTACCAATGACGTTGTGGGTATAACGGCAATAGGCCATACAAGCGCTCTCCCCTTTGCCAAAAGTCTGCAAAAGCCTGGCGTACTCGACCATCATCTCCCCTGTCGGGTTGAACGTCTCCTTTGAAATGTTCTTCAGAAAAAAGATTTGGTTGTCCAACTGGTTTTGAATAGATCCAACCTCATCATATACCGTACTCAAAACGACATGTTCATATTCCGGCAATATTTCCGGCAACATGTTAAGTCGTCCCGCCTTGGCGAAATGAATCAGCACATCAGCATCCAGTATGATTTTGAGCTTCTCCATAGCCGATTAGGTTGAGCAGTTCGAGATAATGGCCTTCGGAAATCCTTTCCTCGTCGAATAACTTACGAGCCTTGGAGCCAAAATCACCGATGACCAATCCCTCGTTTCCTTTTGAATAGAGTTCGATATCATATCCCCGCAAAGTTGCCTCCTGAGTAATCGAAACCGACAACAGCGCGTCAGCAGACACAGGACTGATAACATGCAATTCCTTCAGCCTCACCACCAAAGTATGATGCGAAACCCCATATAGATGCTCCATCCGAAGCAACGTGTCAATACTGACACTTTTACTGACAATCTCATCGGATGGAATGTTTTTCAGCAAACCTTCCTTGGGCATCAGCAAAGCGGAAGCGAACAGGTTGGCCGACCTCTCAGCAGCATCGGTATAGATTGAGTTGTCGCAGAAATGCGGCAATGGTAAAGTGCTGCCGTCCCCGCCTCGAATTGCTGTTCACCAACATGAATCGATGTTTCTTGTCAGAAGTCAGGAGCGACAATCCAAATAATTTATCAGACAACGGACGATAGAGTGTCATCACATTCAATTGGCGGAGGGCAGTCTTCATATTGAGCGGCTCCGTTGCGGAAACACGCAGCAACTCGCTTCGCATCTTTCCTGCAAGGATTTCGGCCGTTTCAAGGTTCAGCTTTTTCATTTTCCCATCAGCCTTTCCATCTTCAGATAATTCATCACAACGCTCTTGAACGAGGCCACTTCTCGCATATCATCAGTGCTAAGGTCATCAGCGCGGAAAGCGCAGACCAGCATATTGCGGACTGCCGTTTCGTCTTCCTCGAAGAGAAGCGCCAATTCGCAGCCGAATAAATCCGCTGACTTTTGCAGCACCTCCAAAGGCGTTTCGCGCTCGCCTGCCTCATAGTTGGCGTAAGCCGAACGCCCAACACCAAGATATTCAGCCATTTTCTCTTGCGTATAGCCATTGGCCTGACCTTTTTTTTAACTTCTTTTTGCGTGGCAAAAATACAAAATATTTCGATAATTATATATTTTGCCACAGATTTTGTGTATTTTTGCAGAGCCAAAACCAAAATAACATGGACGCAAACAAACTGACACTGCATCAAGCCACGATGGCAAAGAACCTTCCAGGAGCAGCCAAATGCATGAACTCTGTGTTTTCAGCCATTGTCTTGAACATCTCCATTCCTTTCACGAGGGACGACTTGCACCAATTGTACGATTATGACAAAGCCTTGTACAAAGCTGCCATTGAAAAGAACGACAACTTCTCTGACGACACCAAAGAAAGGAAAAAAGGAGAAATAGAAATCCTGTTTTCCGAAGCAGAGATGCTGGACATATCTTTGATGCCTTCCGATGTTTATTATCCACCTACCAACTTACCCTGTTTGGCGACCATTTTGAATACAATTACCGTTCAGGCATTTCTGAAACGACTTAGGGAAATAATGATAGATCCTTGTTCCAATAAAGCCAAACTTTAGCCCTGTTCGCGTTGTAATGAACCCGTCAAAGATAACACTTTATTTATTGAGTCATTTATTTTTTCTTTTAAAGCTTCGTCCTTACTTGATTGAAGAATAAGTACCCTAACATTCTCTAATTTATTTCTCATTTCGTCCATGTTCTTCTCATACAACTCGGTTTCTTGTCTATAAACTATGTTCATGGTTTCCTTTTCTAATTCCATGACATTAGGCAGAACTTTCATAAACAACAAAGCCTTCCTCATTTCTTGAAAAGGATTCATCCGAACAAGCTCATCGGTGAAACGAGGAATATAATCCACTTTCTTCTTATTACACATCTTGATAGACATAAGTCTTAAAGCATTGTTGTTGATTGAAGAATCATTCGCAAGTGTTTGCAACTGGCATTCAATCATTTGCGCCTTTCTCTTCCAATCAAGATTTCCCGATTTCTCTATTCGAGGAAGTATAATATCTCTCCAAAACGCTACACAACTTCTTCCACCCTCACCACCTGCATCCTTTTCTTTACCACATGGGAATCCATACAATTTTTTAAAACCCTCATATACAACCACATTGAGATGACGAAGGTTCAACTGCTTTTCTATATAATACTCTGCGCCCAAGTATGCAATAAGGGCACAACTAATATCAATGTAAATGTATAAGAGATGAATCCCGGGATGTAAAGTTTCCTTCAAAGACAATAATTGAGACGAAACTCCTTTCATCCCAACCCTTTCCTCCATAATATCAGGCAATCTATACGACCGAACTACACTATCCAAAGTTTTACAATACAAAGCCAATTCTTCCTTTGCTTTTGTAATGAGTTTATGTTCTTTATCTGGGAAAACATTCCATAATTCCCAAATAGATTTACCATTCATGCTTGGCATTCCCATGGGCAGTCCCTGTTCTTTCGAAAGTTTCTCGATTAGGTGTAGAAGCTTTTTTAATAAATCAAAAAAGCCTGACACTTTATCAATTTCCTCTTGTTCAGAAATCTTTGTCAAATAGTCATAAACCTTTAACGGGTTATCATCATAATGAATAGCGAAGTCCCTACAATCTTTAGAATAATTATTAAAAAACTCGCTTTTGCACCTTGATAATGTTCTTTCAATTTCAGACTTGTCATATTCTGAAAGATCTGTTCCTGCATCTCTACAAAACTTCCACCATAAAGCATGTTTGTCTTCGCCAAATCCGAACATTGCTTTAATCGTTTCTGTTTGAATAACATTAAGGTATTTCAAATGTATTCTTTTTTCCCATACAGTTTCCGCCCTAAGCTCTGCTCTAAAAGCTGAAACTATATCAAGATTGCAGAACAACACATAATAATATAGACGCAACAAGTCAATCCATAGTTCTTTCTTTTCATTTTCAACTTTTGAAGAACTCACTAATTTATACAAATTTATAGAATTCAACAAAGAAGGATACATGCGAGATATATTTTCTCCCATATCCATGTATAGTTTATCCAATTTTTCTTTTCTATTTAACATAACCAACTCTTAATAAACAATATCCTATTATTTAATCATTAAACGTCAAATGGGGATTAAGAAATGCAAAAATAGTGTCTTTTATAGAATAGCCGCAAGAGACCAGGAAATTATTATTTTTATTTCCTGTAGTTTGCTTCGTATTCTTCCCGCGTAATCGGCGTTTCTGGATCAACTATCAGGACCTCATCGTAGGTCAAGCCATAAAGTTGATAAACGAGATGGTCAATTTTAGATTCTGTTTCGGTGGAGTCGATGGCTGGATTCCTCTTCTTAGCTTTAACAATAATTTTTGCGAGTTTAATTATTGTATCTGAAGGTGCAATAACAGGTAATAACTCCAAATATGAACCTTTAATCTTTGGAAAAGTTTTCCTCTTGTCTTCAAATCTTTGGCTCCAATAAAAACGCATCAGTTTTGAGTTAATAATGCCCAATACTCCAAATGGATCATAATCCTTACATACAATCATGAATGCACTGTTCAAAACTGCTAAACCTTCTGTGTCAATTCCACATACAGGGATGGAACCAACTTGCCTAATCACTATTTTGTTCTTTGCATTATGAACACTTTCTGTCCAACAACCGCCACATCTTGCTTCTTCATTAAAATAACAGTATCGATGTTGCCAAACTGAATAATAATTGAAAATGTCTTTACCCGTTAAGCATTTCCTATGATATGCCGTTAAAGATTTTGCATCGTAAGAGACTACAACATCATTCTCAAAAAATTTGCGATTTCTTAATTGCATACCGAAATTTACGGTCGCATGGTTTTTTAATACATCTGTTTGTTGTTCTATCTTTTGAGCAATTCTATTTGCATCATCTGAATATATGGGTTGGATAATGTGTTTCTCGGTTTCCAAATAATCAATTTGTTTTGCAGAAGAAATAAGATTGATTAAAAAACTAGAATCCACAAATTCCGCATTATAGTAGCACAACAAACCAGAACTCTCGGGTTCCTTTTTTAGGAGTATTTCAATGCCTGTATTAACACTGGCATCAAACACATCATCACTTATATTTATTATTCCAAGCACACTTGACTTTTTTAGTATTAAATCTCGCAAAGGCTGGGTGTAATTATTTGTCAAATATGTAGTTGGATTGATATATGTTAGCACCCCCTCTTTTTTCAAGATATTATAACCATGTTCAATAAATAAATGAAAAAGGTCTATTTTATAGGAAGCGACAGAGTATATCCTTTTATACGTATTCTCCAGCTCTTCATTTTTCAAGGTTTGTATTAAAACATATGGCGGATTCCCAATAACAATATCAAACCCACCTTTGGAAAACACATCATGGAACCAAGTGTGCCAAAGGAAGAAATGATTGTTGCCTGAGAGGTCGAGTTCTCCAAAGTCAACATTGATTCTTTGTTCATACAGCTGCTGTTTTACATTGCTGACAATACGGGCTCGGAGGGCAACCTTTTCCATGTGGTCAGTACAATCATAGTATTGGGAAAGCATTTCTCGTAGTATTTCAGGTAGCTCAGCATTTGCAAATAAATCACCATCAACAGATTGTTGTGAAAAATTATTGGTGGCTTCTTGCGATTTTGTCACTCGGCTTAAGTCAACACCTTTATACTGTTCCAAAAGCGAGTTGCCTTGCATGATCTTAAAATCAAGGTTGGGCAATGCCTGCGGTGTCTCCTCATCAACAATGAGTGAAAGCCAAAAGCGCAAACGGGCAATGTCAACGGCACCTCGCTCGATGTCAACGCCATAGACATTCTGTTGGATGATATGCTTCTTGATTTCTGCCGCTTGATGCTGGCTGATGCCTTCCAAGGCAGTACGGCAGAGGAACAACTCTTTCAGCAAGCCCATCGGGAAGGCTCCCGAGCCAATGGCGGGGTCGCATATCTTGACATCCTTCAATAACTGGTCGGTGTTCTCAGGCAAATGCTCCTGAACTTGGTGTGTGGTCACAAACTGGCGAATGGCCTCTTTTGTCGTCTCATCCTCAATACCTGTCTGCAAATAGGCAATGAGACTTTCGCGGCACATATAACTGACAATCTCCTTGGGCGTATAGAAAGCACCTTTATCCTTATTGTCTTCAAGCAAGTTCTCGAAGATACGTCCCAACATTTCAGGGTCAACGCCAACTTCTGCGTCATCAGGGTCATTCTCGTCGATGGTGAAGTTGTATGAGGCAAAGAAATCGAGCAACGATTTCATGTATTTTTCAGGCAATGGAAAGTCTGTGCCATCTGTGGCATCTTGTTCAAACAAACCGCCATTCAGATAGGGAGTGCGATACTGCGGCAACTTCTTTTCATTTTCTGAATTTAAGTCATTGAAAAGAGGTTCAAGCACTTTGTCGATAAAATGATCTTTGTCATTACAACGGGTAAAGAGGTTTTGAATAAACTCTGAATCACCGCTCCCCCATTCATCATGGATGCCGACACCCAACCAGCCTTTCTTTTGCAGAAATTGCAGGAATACAAGTCGGCCCATCAGTTTCTTCACATAGTCGCGAATCGCTTTTTCAGGATTCGGGAAGCGCGAGAATTGTTGCATAATGTGCTGACAAGGCTTGCCTTCAAGACGTTCTTCCCACTTGTTGGCCACCTTCACCATGCGTTTGCCAGTGATGTAGAAAATGATGTCTTCATACTGTTTCTTGTAACCATCGAAGAACATGTCGCTTACAGCATCAACGGAAAATGCTTTGGTCAAATCCTTTAATGAAAGACCGCTGTCACGCAATCTCTCAAATTGCTGGATGGCGGTACGGCTGCGGTGACCTTCACCCAACAGATAGGTGAACCGTCGAGCATCGGTGGTTTCCTTCTGATAACTTCCATCCTCGGCAAACTTCCACGCTTCGCTAACGTATGAAAAGCGCAGCACACTTTCGCTCTTACGATAGCAGAACATGAAAGCACCTGCATTGCCATTATTGCGCCAAGTAGTGAGCAACATATCGCGTATGCCACGACGGTTGCGTTCAATGTCAACGCTGTCGGCCAGTTCCACTTCATAGACGGCGATGGTTTGCTCGTCACTGAGTGTTATGGTGCCCAACCATAGGGCTTGTTTGGCAAATGCACTGCTTGTTGCGACAATTGAAGGCGTGCTCCAAAACTTGATTTTGCTGCCAAAGATGTCGCGCAATAGTAGTTGCCAGTTCTGACGGTTGTATCTCGATTCGATGATTTCCTTATAGTTCATGGGGCTTGTGTGTTATTGGAAACTTTCTGACAAAATGATGGTAGCGTCGGATTCTTCCTCAGCGTGTTGGGTGTCGCGATAATAGGCGTTGTAATGGTTGGCCATTTCAAGCACTAGCTTCAAGGCTTCGTCAAAGCCCATTTTGGCTTTGCTGCCGCCTTGCCGTTGGAGGTCTTTCTGAATGCGTTGTAGTCGCTTGGCGATGTATGTGATAGTGCCTCGTTCAGCCAATTCCTTCAACTGTATTATCTTCAAACGCGTATCGCCATCTTCTATATGAGGCAGCATGCTATTCAGTAAACTGACAGCGGTAGTTACCTGAGCACCCAAATTGCTGCGCTGGTTTTGGTTTGATTCTTCCTCGTGCATTTCCTCTTCCTTCGATACACGAAATTGTTTCACAGCCTTCTCTACGTGGTCGTGATGTTGTGCTATTCTTGCAACAGGTTGCTCTTCTGGTTGCGCTTTGAAATAGTGGAGCGCATCCAACACCGACAACTCTCGTGTTTGTTCGTCATTCACCAAATAGAACACCTTTCGGAAGTTGGTTTTAAGGAATACTAAGGTGTCGCCAGAGAGTGTAACACCTTCCACCTCACGTGGTTCACGCCCCGTCCGGCTGCGCAGCGACAAACGCTCAATGCGTTTGTATTCCTTACGGTTCTGCTGATACAGGCTCCGCAGTTCCTCATAGAAAGGCAGCTCCACGTTGCGGTCTTCCTGTTCACGCTTGATGCCTTCCGAGAAAAGCTTGTCAAGGTCGCGGTCGATGATTTCTTCAGTGGAATAGATCTGGTTGTCCTCTCCAAAAGTAGTGTGGAAAGTCTGTATTTTACTCAGCGCGATTTGGTTCAGCTTGATTTGCTTGTTGCCCTGGCGTGAGGGATAGAACACATAGTTGTAAATGGTATCCGAAGTAGAGCCGATACGATTCACACGACCAATGCGTTGCATTAGGCGCGTCGCATTCCAAGGCGTGTCGTAATTGATGATGATGTTCGAACGGTGAAGGTTTACGCCTTCAGCCAACACGTCGGAGGTTAAGATGATATTGTAGTCGTCTTTTCGCAGTTTCCAGTTCGCATCGAAGTTCTCACGGATAGTCTTGAATAGTTGGCTTCGGTTCTTGGCAGAAATCACCAAAACATCCTTCCGGTTGATGCGCCGTGACAGATATTCTATTGTGTCCACTGCTTCGGAGAAGACCACCACTTTTCCCTCGGGGTTGCGGTCTTTCTTGAAAAGTTCGTGCTTCAACAGGTCTTCAAACTTCGCAAACTTTGAATCGTCGTCATCGTCAATGCACTCCCATTCCAACCACATTTCATCCAATAGT
>CAJOEZ010000023.1 GCA_905233685.1 uncultured Bacteroidales bacterium
GCAGAATACGCAGAACTATGGGAATCGCGATGCGACGATCAATCCGCGTCCGATAGGCTTCTGCGTATTCTGCGATTTCTGCGTGAGACATCAATCCGTTTCTTCCAGCATGAAAATCTCCTCCACCGGTTTCCCAAACACCTGCGCCATCTTCAAAGCCAAGACCGCGGACGGAACATACCGCCCTGATTCTATGGCGTTTATCGACTGTCGGCTTACGCCAATGCGCTTGGCCAATTCCTCTTGCGTGAGGTCCATTTCGGCCCGCGCCACTTTCAAACGGTTCTTCATTGCGCGCCTCCTTTGTTGAAACGTCGCAACTCTATTCGGAACTTGATGATGAACAAGATGAGGAAGACATAGAACACCAAATAAGGCACATAGAGGTAAGCTATGCCATAAATAAGCAAGGTAGCAATGATAAAGAGTGCTGATGTGACGTAAGTCGCCCAAATCAGGCTTTGGGCACGAAGATAATGCACAAACTCGTCCTCGACCTTCTCTTTCGAAAATCCGATGAACAACAATCCGATGATCAGTAAAGGCATGGCGAGAGAAAGCGTGTTCGTTCGAGCCATACGAAAGAAACCACTTTCGTTTTCATCGTCGAACAAGACATCAAAGTACAACGAAGGCATTCTGAACTGAATGTCAGGACCCCAGATATACCCCGCCACCGCCACGATGGCCAGCACCCATCCAATCAGTCTGAACTGATGGGGAAACAAATAGTTTTTCTTCATGATTCTATAGTTTTTGACGCGCTTTGCGTCACTGCGAGGAACGAAGCAGTCTAGAAAACCAGTTTATGCTCATTGTCTGGATTGCTTCGCTACGCTCGCAATGACGCGAAGCGACGAGTCTAGTTCAACGTTTCTCTAACAATTCGATCAAATCCGCTTCCAACTCTTCTTCCATACCGTTGCCGAAGCCCCTATGCATCTTCGCTATCCTTCCCTCTCGGTCGAGGAAATACAATGTCGGGTAACCTGCAATGCGGTAAGTATCAGACAACTCACGCTCGGAGAAAAGAATGGTGTAGGTAATGCCGCGCTTGGCCAAGAAATCGGCCATCTCGTCTTTTTCGGGGTCGTCGATTGGGTCGATGCCAATCATGACGAAACCCTTATCCTTATATTTTTCATGCAGGCTTTGCAACACAGGCAGGGCAGCGCAGCACGGGGCACACGACTTGTAGAAGAAATCAAGCAGCACCACCTTCCCTTTCAGGTCGGCGAGGCTGACCATCTCGCCCGTCAAGGTGGGCAAGGTCCATTCTGGGGCAAGTGAGCCTTCGGGAAGCGGGTCGGGTTCCTTGTATGGTTCATAATCCTTCAGGACGATTTCCTCGGGAATGGATTCCAAGGTCAGTTTCGATTCGTCCACATTCGGGTCGAAGGCGAGCAGTTTGCACTCCTCATATTGATACATGGTGTCCAGCTGCTCAATGATGTCATAGGCGATGGAATATTGCAGCGGCAGATAGTCGGCTTTGTCAATCCACACGTTCATTTCATGTCGGATGGTCTGCATACCGAAAATGCTGTCTGGCTCCTCGTCAGTCGGGCCAAGGATATTGACCAAGTAGCAGGGCTTCCCGTCCAATTGGGTTTCCGAAAGCGAATAAGAATGGTCTTTGTCGAATATGTTCTCGTCATCCAAATCTGGATTGGTGCGCAAAGGATAACTGCTTTTGTTGGCCAAAGGCGTGTAGAACTTGCGGTTGTGCCTCCCCCTGATGATGTCTGCTGCCCAAGGGTCGCAGGAGCGGATGGTGCCCGTGCTGTCGTCATAGGAAACTTCCTCATTTCCCGTGTAGAGGTAATGATACGGCCATTCCGAATCGATATTCTCAAACGAGTTGAAGGCTTTTCCGTAAATCGTGTCGTTGGGCAGTTTCTTGAAATCACAAGTATAGCGGTTGAAGGTGGTGTCGTTGTCCGACATGTACTTCATTTTCCGCGCCATTTCGTAATGCCCGCCCTGGATAGACTGGCATTTTTGGTAGGACTTCCGAAGGACTTCTTCGGCAGTAGGCTGGCTGTTGCAGCCCGCAAGCACGACCGCAATAGCAGCCCATGCCATTGTAAATTTAAATAGGTACTTCATTTTGCGTTTACTTTAAGTTTGACGCTGCAAAAGTAAAGCAAACTTTCCATATAGACAAATTAATTTGTCATTTTTTGAGACTTTTTTTCAACGCTTCCATCTTAACACCCTGATGGGCCTGTCTTTGCCTTGGTACTGGGTTTCGTCAATGTAGGTTTCGCCTGTGGCCACGAAGCCGCATTTCTCCATCACGCGACCCGAGGCCGGATTACTGATAAAGTGGCCGCTAACCAAGGAAGGGATGTCGGTCGTCTTGCGGATGTGATTGATCATCAAGCGCAAGGCTTCAGTACAGATGCCTTGGTTCCAATAGGGCTTGGCAATCCAGTAGCCGGCAAGCGGTTCGCCTTCGCGGGCGGGAATTTTGTTGCCGTTCGAGGAAAGATAGCCGATTGCTCCGATGGGCTCTCCCGTCGCTTTGAGTTCGATAGCCCAGTTGGTGTCGTTATTGAACAATGTGTGGATGATTTCAAGGCTTTCCTCAACGCTCTTGTGTGGCGGCCAACCTGCGTGAGGACCCACGTCGGGGTCGGAGGCGTATTTGAAAAGAGTTTCGGCATCATCATCGCGCCACGGACGAAGCAGGATTCTATTTGTTTCCATCATAACTGTCTTGTTTCTTGGTTGTTAAGCCACTCCAAAGCATCTTCATAGGGCGTTTCGGTCGACACATCGGGCGCAATGGGGTCGTCGCAAAACGCCTCTCCCGTGCGGGCAATATCCTCACCTGTGGTAAGCACAAGTTGAGAGCCTCCAGGGAGTGCAAAAGGCTGATTGCAGGAGCAATAACCTGCTGTAGGCGACCCAAATGTGCGCGTGTTGGCCAGCCCACGGTAACAAATCAGGACTGCCTCACCCGAACTGGCCGTCCACTCGTCGGTCAGAAGTGCCACAGGACAATGAATTTGAGCTTGTTTTGCAATACCAACCGATTTGACGACGAAATCAGTATTGACACTCATGAGTCTATGGCGCGATGAGAATTTCAATATCACATCATCGGGCAGGAAACGGTGAACGGCGGCAATCATCGGATACATGTTGCCGCCACGGTTGCCGCGCAGGTCGATGATGACACCTTGAAGGGCTTCTGGAATAGCGTTCAGCACCGTGTTGGCATATTTAACGCCCTCGTCCACATTGCCTGAAAACGCAGGTAACTTGATGTAAATGAGGCCGTTTTCAAGCAGATTAACTTTCGGCATTTCCCAATCCGAGGTGTCGTTGCTCATCACCTCATCAGTTGTCATCAGGAAAGTATGCTTGCCACCAGCCACCTTGCCAGCTTGAACAACAATTTCCTGTGCCTCCTCAAGGGTTGAGGGCTTCGCGGTCAGTGCTTCTTGCTTGGCGTTTTTCCATTCTGGGCCTTGGGCGTAGATGCCGTACTTGTCCATAATGCGGACGGCTTTCTTGACATAGCTTGTGTTAGGGTCGCTGCATGAGACCATGACACCAGCAGTTAGCATAAGAATCAATAGTTTTCTCATAACTTGAATTTTGCCGCAAAAATACGGCAAATTCATGGTTTCTCCATCCCTGTTTTGATGAAATTTCCTTCTTGAATGGCCGCAAAGGTTGCAACAACGGCTACAAAGACCATCGGAACAGCCGATTCCAAAAGCAAGGCCAAAGGAACTCCAAGAAAAAGCAAAATACCTGTCACCTTATTTGCAACGGTGTGCGGAAAATGAAACTTTTTGTACATCACCAAAGCAGAAATCTGGTTGATGGCTTTGATGGTGACAATCGCTCCACCCCATATCCACAGCCATTTTGGGAATTCCAATACGGGTAGCAACTTATAGCAGCAACAAGCCACAAAAACCAAGTCTGCCAAACTGTCCAATATGGCTCCTGTTTTACTTTCGCATCCAAGTTTTCGGGCAAGATAGCCGTCCATCATATCGCTGATGCCACAAGCAAAATAGATGGCCCAAAAGGCTACACTCCCAACATCAAAAAACAGAAGGCAAACGGCTCCTAAAAATCGGAGTGCCGTTATAGCATTTGGCAGATATTTCGTCAAAACTTTACTCAATCACAAAACTCCGAGGATAGAAATCGCTATAGAAGCGGCCGTCCGTAGCCGTAAACTTCAGCACGCAGTAGTTCGGGTCGGTGACGCCTCCGGGGTAATATTCAGTGTCGCCCTCGCGCCAAATCATTTCCTTACTCTTGGCATCCGTCAAAACCTCCATCGTGCCACGCAGCATCATACCCTTGAAACCCTCGGCATCGCAGAAATAGATCGAAGCCTTGGGGTTGGTCTTGTAATGTGCCACGCGGAGGGAGAAGGTATTGGTGGTGAAATAAAACACCTTGATGCCCTCGCGGACACGCGGTGAAAGCATGGCTTTGGTGCAGGGGAAGCCTTCTTCATCAACTGACGAAATAAAGGTGATGGGCAGCGTGTCGGCCATCTTGGCGATGAGGTCTTTGACACCCGCCAAGGCAGGGTTTTCTGGAACGGCTTCATTGATGGTCAACTCCTTGCGCCAGCGTTTCAAGTGCGGAAAATACATCTTCATCTGACCGATGTATTCTTCTTTTGTGATGGGTTGAGGCAAGCCTTTGTTGACCTCGTTCACAAACTGTGCGCAATGCTCAATCATTTCATCCATCGTGCAGTCTTGCAAGAACTTGCCATCCTTGTAGCAATACATACAATACTCTTCGTTTTTGCTGCCGTCGGCATTGGTACCAAGGATTTCATTGGTGAGCGGCATTCCGCAGCTCTGACAAAATTTCATTTCGTTTTCCATATCAAATTTTATTTATACGGTTGATCATTCAGCGGACGGGTGCAGCCCCAATTTTTGGCGAACTGCTCAAACTCCCCGTTGACTTTCTTTAAAAACAATAGGCTTACCATTTTGCGAACCAGCCAAGGGTATTGTTCCATACCGATGAACTTGGCGGCTTCAGGCGTGAGGAAATTGCCCTTTTGCGCAAACAGGCGACCCATTTCAACATAGGGAGTCACCATCTTTTCCACTTGATCGGCTGGGGCTGTGCGGATACGGAAGCTGCCGCCGTGGATGAGGGTGCCGCCGTAACTGCAACCAAGTTGTTCGGGCAATCCTTGCAGGAAGCGCTCGCACAGGCGGAACTCATTCCCTTCGTCCATGCCCCCGTGGAGCAAAAAGGAGATTTCTTTTGGCTGTTTGGGCTCAGCAAGTTGCGTTTCCAAAAACTCCAGCATCAGACTAGGCACACATTCCACATAAAGCGGGAGGGCAATTAAAGTACGTTCATTGTTGATGAAAGCCTCTCGCGCAGCATCCCACTCCTTGCGGTTGGAAAGGTTGTGAAGTTCCCAAGTGACACCAACCTCTTCCAAGCCTTTGGCAAAGGAATGGATAATCTTGTTCGTGTTGCTGAACTTCTGCACCCGTGGACTGCCGTTGAGTATGACGAGATGGGTGGGCTGAGTGTTTAGAGTTGAGTGTTTAGAGTTTAGAGTGGTTGGAATGGTTTCGGTAGTTTCAGTCAGGGGAATGGCACCCAACGAATGTCCACCAATGTTGGCAGCGGTACGTTTGCACCAATCTTCCAACATCGCTTGGTCAGCGGCACCTTGATACAAAAGTCCGATGTTGAGCGCGTGGTAGCGCAACTCATGGCGCATCCAGCCATCGCGGAAGCCGATGGTCATGTTCAACATGGGCATGATACGGTCCATCATCCGTTTGCCTTTGTAATCCAGAAAGCCGAACCTTGTGTCGCAGACCAGCCAGAGGTTGTCGGCCTTCACTATTTTCTTGAGGATGCTCTCGTAATCGTCCCTGATGGCGCACACGCCTGGCGTTTTGAGCCAGCACTGGTTGCAGCCCATACAGTGGGCAATTTTCTTGTCCGAGGCGTTGACAATCTCTTTCTCATCGTCTTTAATAAGATTGCTGATTTGTTCTAAGACAGATTTTTCCTCAATTGTATTCAATACTATTGTCATACTCAATGTTCTTTATGCTTCTCTTATTTCTTGTTATTCTGAAAGTACAGCGGTCGCTTCCCCTGAGAATCGTATTCTCAATCCGAACCTCGAATTGGCTGTCCGGTTCAAGTTGCGACAAGATATATAGAATGCTCTGTCGTGAGCACTCACATTGCTGCGGATGGTTTCTCAGCCCACATTTAACTTTAGGGCACGTACATTCCAAATAACTCAGTTCATATACCTTCCCTGGCGATTCTGTCAAAATCACCATTATACTTGGCATATATTTGCTTATGTATCTGGAGAACATGATCTTTTACACATTCGATGGCTTCTTCTCTATAGCATGCAATCATTTTATTCATATAGTGTTTATTGTCTTTTGGAGTTCTTCTAAGAATCGGGCTCCATGTCCACCGTCCATCTGCACGTGGTGGAACTGAAATGATATAGGCAGGGTCGTTTTCAGCCAGCCTTTGCGGTAGCGACCCCACATCACCATGGGATTGCAAAACTGTTCGGTGTATTGGTTGACAATCGAGTCAAGCTCCGTTGCAACCATCGCTGATGTGCCAATCACCATTGCAACATCCACAAAGGAACTCTGGCAGGATGTGCGAGCCGCCTGTGTCAGGGCCATGTAATCAGAACAAAACTGCTCCAAATCGTCCGTATACGAAATATCGCATGAGTTGATGCCGCCATCCTTATTGTTCACTATCACATTGATGGCCAAACGATCGTACTTGAACAATCTCCCATGCTCGGGAAGCAAGTAGAATTCCTCCATCTGGCTTGCTGCCTTTCCGATGCACCAGCTCAAAATCGCATTGAATTTCAACCCCTTTCGTCGGCTTGCATGATAAAGCCGCGTCACGTCGAAGGTCTTGGTGAGGGTCACCATCGGCATGGGCGACTTCATCCATAGTTCGAATGCCTGAGCTCGTTTCGTCTCCTGTGGGTTGATTTCTTGTTTCATTTTAATATGCTGTTTTTCCATATCAAATCAGCTGCAAAATTAGCGTATTATCCGTTCCGAAATGAAAAACAAATATGGACAATGATGTGGACATTAGGGCGATTTAGACTGGACATATTAGTGTTTTACCTACTTTTGCAGCGTACAATAACGGAACAACAGTTTTATTATGGCAAGACCAGTAAGCATTACAAAAGACAAGATTCTCGCAGCCGCTTTGGATGTGGTGAGAAAAGGCGGTGCCTCTGCCCTCACGGCTCGAAGCCTCTCGTCGGCATTAGGGTGCGGTGCCAATGCCATCTTCTCGGCATACGGGTCAATGGAGGGCATCTTGTCTGCCGTAAAATCCGAAGCCCGCAAGTCGTTCAGGGAACGCATAAGTGAAGGTTTTTCGCTGAATCCGCCCTTCAAGGGCTTCGGCTTGGCTCTCCTGTGGTTCGCTATGGACGAGCCTCAACTATATAAAATAGTAATGGAAGAGAAAGTGTCGGCGATGTCTATTGAGGATTACATCGAGGCACATCTAGGCTTCAAGGAGGAGTCTGTTGCAGCCATTAGCCAATCCTTCAACTTGCAAGAGAAGAATGCTGAAATGCTTTATTATCAGATGGTTATTGTAGCACTTGGGATGGCTCATATTTGTGTCGAGGGTGGCGTCCCCTTAAGCATAACGCAGGCTTCCGAAATCCTTGGGAAGAATGTGCGTGCTTTCCTGATGGTCATTCACGCTGGTGCCGATGCGCGTGAATCTTTCATGCCCACCAAAGGTAACGGGCCAGAAGGCGACGTGAGTTCCTATCTCCTAATGCATACCCTAGCAAACCAAAACCATCTGCTACAAGAACTTCACGCCAATCCAAGATATATTCAGGACAGCGAATGGACCGAAATGGAACGTGTGCTCCGAAACAGTTTTTCCCTCACCTCGGAATCCCTCAGGGAGGAACACCCCAACTTCACCCGAGGCGACATCCGTCTGATTATTCTCTCACGATTGCGGTTTACCGTGGCTGAGCAAGCCTTACTATTGGGCATTTCGCCCGCTTCGGTCACCAAAGCTCGGCAACGACTTAAGGGCAGATTGGGGAGTGATACACTTTTTCCCAAACCACCAGAGACCAAAGGCCAGCAGAAGGAGGCTGACGACAAGGATGATGATAAAGGTTGTGTTGTTCCATCCCGTTGTATCGATGGCAGTGAGCGAATTATTGACGATGTGAATGATGATTCCTGGAATGATGCTGCCCGTGCGCCAATAAAGCCAACCGACGATGATTCCGAATATTATGCTACCAAAAAACGCTAGCGGAAATTTGTGAAGTAACCCGAAAGCAATTGCGGAAATCAGAATGGCCAGCCAAGGTCGGCATCGGGTCTTAAGCAGTCCACCAAGAAGAACGCCTCGGAAACCGATCTCTTCGGCTGCCGGACCGAAAATGCAACCGTAGAGGATTCCGCTAATTCCGGAAATCGTAGAATTGTCTTCAGCCATCTCCTGTAGTATTTCAGGGAAAAAGAGTTGGCCAACCGACTCTTCAACAAACAAATAGGCCGTAGCAATCAAGACAGACATACCGACCGCCGGCCATATCATACGCCGCTCAATACAGCCAAACGACAGCTTAACATAGCGTTTGCTTAGAAACACAACAACAATGAGAAAGTTGCTCGCCAGCATCGACCAACTCAAAATGCCATAATCTGTATGTTTTGAAATGATAAGGCTTATGACAACGCCAACAATTGACGGCACTAAAAACAAAAACCACCAAAGCAGGAACAGCTTTATCGTTCTCCATGGTTCTTCATTCATGTTCCATTCATTGTTTTGCATCCTTTTTTAAACAAACTACGGCGACAATCGCCTCCACCAGTCCGAGCACGAAATAGATGTTGCTCAAGGCGTTGAAGCCCCAAACCCACCATTCGAGGACAATCCAAAGCATCAGTATGATGCCGCAGGCAAGGACGGCGGGCTGGGCCAAAGGGTGCTTCTTAAACAATAGGTAGGCCGCCACCAACTGGGTGATGCCATTCACGGCAAACAAGGCGAAGCCCGAAGGGATGAAATTCTTGAAGAAAACATCCGGCCAAGGCATCTTTGCCCGCAACATCTCCAAAAGCGGTTCGCCGCCCCATGTCGCGCCAGTAGGGTCAATCCACATCATCACAGCACCTGCTACCGCACCGATGCCAATAAACAAGGTCAGGAATTTCTCAAGTTTAATCATGTCAAAGGCTGTTTTTGAAATCTTCTGCAAAATTACACACTTTTGCGCAAACGGCGAACCACAGAGGACAGATTATGGAGTTTTGTGACAAACGGCATTATCGTATGTTGAAATTGTCGTAAATTTGCGGCATGAACCAATTTTGAGTACCATGCAGAAAGCGCTTACCTTTTTGTTATTGTTCTGTGCTTTGACCGGTTGGGCACAGAATCCTCTCATTAAAACCGTAGAAACACCTTACTCTGCCACGCCATTGTTTCGCGCGGAAGGCTTGCTTTCCTCGCACTGGACTCAGGACTATCCCTACAATCAATTTTGTCCAAGAGACCCGGTAAATAACAATTCATACAGTTATGCCGGGTGTCCCGCGATTGCCATGGGGCAGATTATCAATTATTTGCAGACAACGCAAGGCACACGCTTTTCCGATAGTGATGACTATTACCATTCCTACACTGGCCGCAATTACATGATTGACGACGATTGGGGAGCCTTGAAGTTTCTGTCATTTCCAAAGTTAAACGAATTGTTGGATTCCGTTGATGCCACTTTCCAGCGAAACGAGACGCTCCCAGATGAGTTGGCAGCAGCCTTGGTTTTTGCTTGTGGTACAGCCCTCACCCAAGTGTATACTTCGGAAGGCTCAGGCACTTTTGCTGTGGATCAGGCGTTTGCAGCCTACAAGCGGTTTGGATTTACGGACTGCGTGCTCTTCCGAGAACCCGATTCCTTGATGTATGCCACCTTAATCTCCAATTTGCAATCCGGTTATCCCGCTCACTTGGCCGTTGAAAATCCCGCAGGAGCAGTCGGGCACAATGTTGTAGTGGATGGCTATCGCGAAGAAGACGGCAAGTTCCACATCAATTTTGGCTACGGTGGTACTTTGGACAACTGGTACGACATCCCTGACCCCAATTTCTACTACGGAATGACCAAGATGGAAGGCATTATTTTGAATATCATTCCCGACTCTGGGCCTTTGGCTGTTCACGAGGCTGCCTTCCAACAGCCTCTTGAAGTTTACCCCAATCCTGTTTCCGATGTTCTCTATCTGAAAAGCCTTCCTTGCAAACAGGTGAATTATTCCATTTTCAATGTTTTGGGGCAAGAGGTGGCTATGGGTTCCTCTTGTGGAACAATTTCCGTTGCATCATTGGAAAAAGGGCTTTATTTCTTACAGGTTAAGGGTGAAAACCTCTGTGAAACGACCAAGTTTATTGTGAAATAGCTCTGCCACAGTCTTGGTTTATTGGTCCTGCTTAAGCCTCTCTTTGGCCTGACTGAGATTATTCTCGGCCTCAATATATTCTTGAACTGACAGCTGTTTATCGAGATCGTATTCCTCACTATTATCCTCCACCACCATGCGCTGACTACTGAACGCCTTCAGTTCCTCCTCGCTGACTTTCATCATCTGCATACAACGGTTGCGAATCTTCTGCATGTCCAACAAACTTTGCTTGTTGTACATATAATGCGCTGGAAAATCAACACTAAAAAGGCCTTCCAAAGATTGCGTAAGCCCCGATCCAACCACCTCTTTCTCGAACACATCCAACACGTTTTCCTGATAATATCGGCGCGCATTATAGAAAGCAGAGACTTCATGAACAAAGTTGACATTGCCAAGGGTATTGAAGGTCTCGATATTGGAGGAAAAAACTTTTTCCGTCGTTTCGGTAAACTCAATATAGGTTATCATAAGCGTTGACAAAAAGCAGGAACGATGACTCTCGAAGCACTCCGGATGAAAGGCAACCTCCTGCTGTGCTTGAAATGCCTCATAAAACACCGAATCCGCATGTTGCACTTGCTCGATGGTTTTGTCGAAGTCACAGATGATCATCATGACCATTTCCCTTTTGTCCTTCTCTTTCTGATAATGCTCGATGACGGCCGAAGTGCCGAACGTCAGGACAATGGAGACCGTGGTGGCGACAAGTGACAGCAAAAACTGTTTCAACATGGAAGAATCGCCACGGTTTTTAAAAAGGGAAGATTTTAATGGTCTTTTCATAAGGCAATGATAATTATTGGTTTATAAGTAATTTACAATGGCATAAATCATGTCGTCTGAAACTTTTTGTATTTCGTCCATTCTTCCTGAATATCAGCCTCATGCTCACCCATAAAGAACTCCGTCTGAAGGTCTTCTTTAAAAGGCATCCAATTGCCGCAAATGATGCCGTCATGCGCGATGACGGGCTGGAAAATGCCGCTGTTGTTGTGGGCTTTGTGCCTGTGGTCGGGCGCGAGGACAATGTCACGGCTCTTGTAGCTGATGAGGTATTCGTCGTAGGGCGGAATCAGAAGGTATTTTCCTTTGCGAAAGCCTCTTGTGCGGCAATCATCGGTCAGATAAAATTCCTTATGTTGAGACGTACGGCCGCGCGTCTCAACGTGGAGATAATCGCCCAAAAGCGCTACCCCCTTCCGACAGTCGCTGATATTCAGCCCCGACCACCACACGAAATCCTCCAACGAGGCCGGTTGGCGGCTTTGGAAGTATTTGCGGGTGAAGAGCATCAGGGCTTCGTCACGGTCCATCTTCGTATGGACTTTCACCTTGTCAGCGGCAAGCGCATAGGTTGCTTTCATAGGCAACAAGTCGCCGCTACAAAGTGTCCCCGACATCTCCGCCATGCGGATGTGGTACGACAGCCGATGTTCGTCCATGCAAATGTCTCTCTCTGCCAAAGCTTGCACAAAATCTTCTTTGGTAACGCTTCCCTTGTCGGCAGCGGTTTGGGCAAGAATCTCCCTGATTTTCAGCACTTCCTCTTCAGGGATGCTGATTTTGTTGCTGCTCATCCAGCCTTTGGTCACGGCGATGGCCTTGGGCGCACAAAGTTCAAGAAAAGGCCAATAATCCTCGGCGGAAACGAGTTGCCAAGTGCCGCGCATCAGATGAAAACGGATGATTTCTCCGCTGTCGAAGGCCTTTTTGAAAGCCTTGGCCGAGGGCTTTTTCATTCGCATGGCCACCGCCCAACGCATCATTCGGTATTCCTGCGCCTGCATAGCCCCCATAAAGCCGACCACCTCAGCAGGGCTATCAAACTGAGGACAAATGAGTTGCTGGTTGAGCAATCGGAGGGCTACTGGATTCATGCTTCGCTGGATTTTGGCGCAAAGATAGGCATTTCTGCACACCCGATTTCAAGTTTTTTCAAAATCCAAATCGCTGCAATCGAATTTTTACTATTATTTATTGCAGTCAAAATTAAAAACCTTATGTACAACGAATCCATTATACAGATTTTTGAAAGAGTCAATGTCCGCATGGTTTGGGACGAAAAGGAACAGGGAATGTTTTATAACTCCAAAAACTTCCTCGGATGATAAGCGAAAATCCAAGGGCGGTTGCTGAGGAAGCCGTTGTAAACCACCTCGCCTTTCTTATTGATATAGGTCACGTGCGGGAAGGCATTGAAGCCCAAATCCAGCATCACTTGCTTGCTATCCAAGGCTTTGGCCCAAGTGAAAGCCGATTCACGGCTAGTCTCGCTTTCATAAAAGGCTGAATCACTGGCTTCATCGAAGGAGACGAAAGCAGCGATGAACACTTTGGTCGTATCTCCTTCATATTGAGCCGCTAAGTCCGAGAAATGCGGCAACTCCTTGTGACAATTCGCGCAATGCGACGACCAAAAAAAGATTGCGACATTCTTTCCCTGCAAGTTGGCTTCGGTAAGCGTATCACCCTCCTTCGTGACAAAAGCGTATGAAAACGGGAAAGGTTGCTCCACCTTGCTATATTGCTCTTTAACAACAAGATACGTAAACAGATTCGCACTTCCAACATACACCAACGGAATCGAAAACAGCATCAAGAAAGCTATAAGCAAATACTTGGTTTTCAGCGAAACATTTAGTGCTTCAATGAGCAACACCGACAAAATCGCAAATGCAAACGCGATTAAACGCATTGCGATGAATGGCCCATACCCTACAAGGTGAGTGGCCACCATAACAAAGGCAAAAATGGGCAACTGTATCCATTTTTGCTTGGCGCTCGAATCTTTTGTGATATAATAAAAGGTTGGAATAGTGACAAAAGCAATGGCAATAGCTATCACAAAATTATTCGACGACCCACATACCCCGAGCAATAAAACAGCCAATAGAGGCACAAATGCCGCAATAATCGTTTTCGTATAGATTGAAGCTTTTTTCTTCCTGTTTTCCAAATTGTTAATCGTTTTTTCTTCCATATTGATTTTCAAACGGATTATTTTCCTTAATATTGCAAATCATTTCGAAATCAAACATTCTCACTATGGAAAACGATCAATTCAAACTGCCCGAAAACGCGCAACGCGAACTGAAACCGGGCGAAGAGTATGAACCCATACTCTCGAAAAACAAAAAGTATCAAGAAGTTACGGTATGGTCGGTGTGCATCGGCCTGCTGATGACCATCCTGTTTTCGGCTGCCGCAGCCTACCTCGGCCTGAAGGTCGGGCAGGTGTTTGAGGCCGCTATCCCCATCGCCATCATCGCCATCGGCCTCACGGGATTAGCCCGCAAGAACGATGCACTGGCGCAAAACGTCATCATCCAGTCGATTGGCGGCTGCTCAGGCGGCGTGGTGGCGGGTGCCATCTTCACCCTGCCCGCACTCTACATCCTGCAAGGCAAAGGCTACCAAATCGAAATCAACTTCTGGCAGGTGTTCATCGCCTCGCTTCTCGGCGGTATCTTGGGCATCCTGTTCCTCATCCCCTTCCGCAAGTACTTCGTCAAGGAGCAACACGGCAAGTTCCCCTTCCCCGAGGCCACGGCCACCACACAGGTTCTGGTCAGCGGACAAAAGAAGGGCAAGGACTCATTATTACTGGTAATCAGTGGCTTGATTGGCGGTTTATACGACTTCATCGTCTCCACCTTCGGCTGGTGGTCGGAAACCATCACCACCCGTATGATGGGCTGGGGTGCGACCTTGGCCGACAAAGCCAAACTGATGTTCAAGGTGAACACGGGCGCGGCTGTGCTTGGCTTGGGCTACATCATCGGCCTGAAATACGCCTTCATCATCTGCTGCGGCTCCATGTTGGTGTGGTTCATCATCATCCCAGGCATGAACCTCATTTGGGGCAACCAAATCATCGACCTGATGAACGCGGGCATCACCGCCACCATCGGCTCAATGGCACCTGAAGAGATCTTCAAGAACTATGCGCGTCACATCGGCATCGGCGGCATCGCCATGGCGGGTGTCATCAGCATCATCAAGTCGTGGGGCGTGATTAAGTCGTCGGTGGGTTTGGCCGCCAACGAGTTCAAGGGCAAGAAAGCCACCAACGAACCCGTCGACCGCACCCAGCAAGACATTTCGATGAAAGCTATCGTCATCGGTATTGTGGTGGTACTCATCATCACCTTCCTGTTCTTCTGGTTCGGCGTGGTACACAACTTCGGCCATGCCTTGATAGGCATTTTGGTCGTGGCCGTCATTGCCTTCCTGTTCACGACGGTGGCCGCCAATGCCATTGCAATCGTGGGCAGCAACCCCGTGAGCGGCATGACGCTGATGACCCTGATTTTGGCCTCCTTGGTGATGGTCGCCGCTGGACTGAGTGGTCCCAATGGCATGACCGCCACATTAATTATAGGTGGCGTGGTCTGCACCGCTTTGGCCGTGGCCGGAGCCTTCATCACCGACCTGAAAGTAGGTTACTGGATTGGCACGACACCCAAGAAACAAGAAATCTGGAAGTTCGTCGGCGTGGCCGTGGCCGCTGCCACCGTCGCCGGCGTGATTATGATTCTGAACAAGGCTTACGGTTTCGTGGGCGACGGTGCTTTGGTCGCGCCGCAAGCCAACGCCATGAGCGCCGTCATCGAGCCGATGATGTCAGGTGGCAGTGCCCCGTGGCTGCTTTACGGCATCGGTGCCGCCATCGCTTTGATTCTCAACTTCTGCAAGGTGCCTGCCCTGCCCTTCGCCTTGGGCATGTTCATCCCGATTGACCTCAACGTGCCGCTGCTTATCGGTGGTGCCGTGTCGTGGTTTGTCAGCACGCGCAGCAAGGACCAGAAACTCAACGATGCCCGTTACAACCGTGGCACCCTCATCGCCTCGGGCTTCATCGCCGGTGGTGCCTTGATGGGTGTGGTGAGCGCCATTTTGAAGTTCGCTAACGTGGATGCCGTGGCTAAGACCGCCGACGGCACGCCGTTTGCCGAGTTGCCCATTGCAGGCCTCATCGCCTTGGTGATGTATATCGCCATCATCTGCTATATGATTTGGGACTCGAAACGGGCGAAAGTCGAAGAGTAGCTTTTCGGCATCAATGTGAGACTTTGACCATGACCGCTTGACACGATTTCAGGCGGTCATGTTCTTTTTATGCTTGACTGCCAAACGTACCCAAATTTTTACTACCTTTGCAGCCCAATTTGAAAACAAGAAAACATACTGATATGAAAAGACTTACGATGATTGTGGCCTTGGTGCTGGCAGTAGCGATGCCGATGATGGCCGAGCGTGTGACCCCTGAAACCGCCCGCAAAGTGGCCGCGACTTTCTTGAACAACAACGGCGTAAAAACTGCCCAACTGACTGACCTTTCCAAAGTGGCAGGATTTCCTAACTTATACATTTTCAACGCCGAGCCGGGTTTTGTAGTGATGGCGGCGGATGATTGTGTGCAACCCATTTTGGGCTATTCATTTGAAAACACTTTCGTGGCAAAAGATATGCCAGAGAACGTGCGCGGATGGCTGCAAGGCTACAGCGACGAGATACAATACGCAATAGAAAGCAAGATGAAAGCCACTGCCGAAACAGCACAGCAATGGAACGACCTGTTAAGCGGCAATGCCAAGGCGGGAAAAGCCACTGCCGTGGTTGGACCACTAATAGAGACCAACTGGAAGCAAGACTCTCCATATAATATGTATTGTCCAGGCGGCTCTGTGACGGGTTGCGTAGCTACAGCCATGGCACAAGTGATGAAATATTGGAATTATCCCGAAACCGGAATCGGATCACATTCTTATTACCACGACAACTATGGTATTGTTTCGGCCAATTTTCAAAGCTCCACCTACGACTGGGGCAATATGACCAACACTTACGGCACGTCAAGCACCCAAGCCCAAAAGCAAGCAGTCGCCACATTGATGTTCCATTGTGGCGTTTCAGTTGATATGTATTATACAACCAGCGGTAGTGGAGCTGTCACCGCCAAGGTTGCCGACGCTTTGAAAATCTATTTCAATTATTCGTCTGATGTTCATCACATTTCACGCTCTGGTTATTCTGATGATAAATGGATTGCCCTGTTGAAATCCGATTTAGATCAACACCGACCTATTCAATATCATGGCAATGGTGAGGGAGGTGGACATTCTTTTGTTTGCGATGGATACAACAGTGAGAATTATTTCCATTTCAACTGGGGCTGGGGAGGTTATTGTGATGATTATTACACCATTAACAACCTAAATCCAGGACCAGGAGGTATTGGGTCTGGAGCCAATGGAATATATAACAATAATCAAGGGGCCATTTTCGGCATACATCCTTCCAATTGTACAGCAGATGTCCCCAGCATCTTGACCTACACCCAAAACGGCCGCAGTGTCACCTTTAAGTGGGACGCAGCAACTGACGCAGCAAGCTACAACATTTACCGCGACTACAATTATATCGGCAATTCCACTACTAATTCCTATATCGAAACAGCCCCTTATGGAACCCATATTTATATTGTACGCAGCGTTGATAGCAATGGAGAGTTATCATTATCTTCCAATACCGTAACTATTCTGGTTGAGGTAGTTAACGATTTGCAGGTGACATTATCTGGGGACAATGCCAATCTAAGTTGGACGGCTCCAAAATGGTGCTATCCAGAAACTTCCGCTGGCATCTTGACTTATGGCGATGGGATCTTTGAAGACAATATAGGCACTCAAGGAGCCGCAAATATGTATTGGGGACATAGGTATCTTGCCGAAAATTTAACCGCTTTTTCAGACATGGTTATCTGCAAACTTTCATTTTATTCAAGCAACCCTGGCAATTACGAGTATTTTATCTACAAAGGTACCAATATCCAAGAACGATCTTTGTATCCAAACTCCAAATTGGCACACGGTTCCTTTGTCGTTTCCACAAATGGATGGATTGAAATAGAATTAGATGAAAGACTTGAAATTGACGACAATCAAGACTTATGGGTATTCATCTATGACCCTGAAGCAAAAGACTATCCTGCAACATTTTGTAATTTCACCGACAACACAGAGGGTTGTTATTACTCTTCTTCCGACCCTCTTTTAACACCTTTAAGTAAATACAATAGCGGCATATCATGGCTCATCCGCACTTACCTCACCGACGGCACCTACACCTACAACCTCTATCAAGACGGCACCAAGATTGCCGAAAACCTTAGCGGAACTTCGTATTCAGGCGCAACCCTCAACGACAACGCCGCCAACCTGTTCACCGTAAAGACCAACTACTACGGCGGCGAATCCGCAGCCTCTAACGTGGCAGGCTTTGCAAAAGGCACGGCCTCGCTCGCTTCCTTGGAAATGGCCGCCAACGACAAGATGACCGTTACCGAAAACAGCAAACTCACTGTCACGGGGACGCTCAGCAACAGAAATCCAGCCAACCTCGTCATCGAAAACGGTGCGCAGCTCATCCACAGCAGCGAGGGCGTGAAAGCCATGGTGAAAAAGAGCATCGCGCCTTACACTGAGGGCCAAAACGACGGCTGGAATTTCATCGCCTCGCCCACTGCGGAGAATATCACGCCGAGCGAAGACAACGGCCTAATTGCCAACACGTACGACCTGTATTACTACGACGAGCAGGGACACCATTGGAGAAATTACAGGAAGAACAATTTCAACCTCGCCTTCAAGCAAGGCTACCTCTACGCTAACGACACCCAGACCACGTTGGTATTCGCCGGCACGCTGACGCCGAGCGACGAAGCTGTGAGCATCAACAATCTGAGCTTCAGCAGCAATATCAATTTCCTGAAAGGCTTCAACCTTGTGGGCAACCCCTTCGCCTGCAATGCCAACGTGGACAAGGATTTTTATGTGATTGACAACAACTCGGTGGTTAAGTTGGCTGCGACAGAAAGGGAAATCGTCCCCTGCGAAGGCATCTTCGTGAAAGCCAATTCCGACGAATTCACCGTAACTTTCTCGAAGCCCACAGGAGCCAAAACCAATGGAAACGGGAACTGCCTTGACCTCGTCATTACCCAAGATAAGGCTTTCCACGACCGCGCCCGTGTGCGCCTTGGCGAGGGCTCCCCTATGGAGAAATTCTCCCTCGATGGTGACAACAGCACGCAACTTACCCTTTGGCAAGACGGTCAGGAATACGCCGTGGTTTACGCCAGCGAGAAAGACGAACTGCCGCTCAACTTCAAGGCCGCTCAAAATGGAACCTATACCATTGGTATTGAGACTAATAGCCTTGAATTGGAATACCTCCACCTCATAGATAACATGACTGGCGACAATATTGACCTTTTGGTCACGCCAAGCTATACCTTCGATGCCAAGACAACGGACTATGTCTCGCGCTTCAAACTGATATTCAAAGAGGAAAACAAAGCTTTGACTGGCTCCACGACGTTCGCGTACATTAACGACGGGAACATTATCATTACTGGCGCAAACGACAACGTCACGTTACAGATTGTGGATGTGATGGGACATATCATCGCTTCATGCGGACAAACGCGGTGTATCCCAACAACGGGCATTCCCGCAGGTGTGTATGTCTTGCGCCTCATCGACGGCGAAAACGTCAAGGTACAGAAGATTGTGATTGAATAACCGTGGCAAACATTTCAAACCAACCGTATAAAAATGATGCCCGTATTGACGCAATAGTCAAGGCTTTGCGCGATGGCGGGCATTTGCTTTGCTCCAATTTGGCGGCTTCATCGAAGGCCTTCGTTATTGAAGAAACCTTCCGCCAGATGGGCGGTCAGCACCTCATCGTGTGCACCGACAAGGAAGACGCGGCCTATTTCTACAACGATTTGGAAAGTCTTTTAGGTGAGCGCGGCATGGACTACAGCAAGAAGCAGGTGCTCTTCTACCCCACTTCCTACAAACGCCCCTACGAACCTGAGAAGGCCGACAATACCTATATCCTTTCGCGCACCGAAGTGTTGCAAAGGGTTTCCACCTCCGAGCGCAAAACCTTGATTGTCAGTTATCCAGAGGCGTTGAGCGAGAAAGTATTCACGCGCAAATTGTTGGCCAAAAACACTTTCAAACTCAAAGTCGGCGAGAAGGTCAATTTGGATTTTCTCACCGATTTACTTTACGACTATGAGTTTGAGAATGTGGATTTTGTGGTTGAGCCTGGGCAATTTGCCATCCGTGGCGGTCTGGTAGATGTGTTTTCCTTCGCCAACGATTACCCCTACCGCATCGAGTTTTTCGGCGACGAAGTCGAGAGCATCCGCAGTTTCAACATCGCCGACCAACTCTCCATCGAGCAACTGAAACAAATCGTGCTGCTGCCCAACATGCAGGAACGCGCCTTCATCGAGGAGCGCGAGGCCATTCTGCAATACCTGCCCGACACGACCACCGTCTGGCTCACCGACATGGCCTTCTTCGCCACGCAGGTCGATAAGGAATACGACCGCGCCATTGAAGGTTTTGTGAAACTGCAATCCACACAGGAAGAGGAAGTTAAAGCCTTGAAACCTGGGCAATTGTTCAGTAAGTCCGAGGAACTTTTGGACTGCCTGAAAAAACGCCGCACAGTAGAATTTGGCACTTCAAGCAAACTAGAATTTACATCGCCCATAGATTCCCTCTCACCCACAATCCCCAGCAGGAATGACATGGGCGAGGACAACTCCTCTCTCCCAACTCCTAACTCCTCACTCCACACTATCAACTTCAAAACAAAGCCCCAGCCCATCTTCAGCAAAAACTTCAACCTCCTCATCGATGACATCGCCGAACACAAGGAGGAAGGCTACCGCGTCATCATTTTCTCCGAAAGCAGCAAGCAACTTTCACGCATTCAGGCAATTCTGAATGACATCAACCACAACGACGAGCTTCACCGCGACTTCGAGACCGAGACCATCGCCATCCACGGCGGCTTCATCGACGAGGATTTGAAGGTGTGCTGCTACACCGACCACCAGATTTTCGAGCGTTACCACCGTTTCCACCTGCGCGACAACTTCTCGACCAAGCAGGCCATCACGCTGAAAGATCTTTACGAACTGAAGCCCGGCGACTACGTCACCCACATCGACCACGGCATCGGGCGCTTCGACGGCCTCGAAACCATCGAGAACAACGGCAAGCCGCAAGAGGCCATCCGCCTGATTTACAACAACGGAGACCTTCTTTATGTGAGCATCCACTCGCTGCACCGCATCGCGAAATACAGCAGCAAGGACGGCACCGAGCCGCATTTGAGTACCCTCGGCAGCGGCGCGTGGAACCGCCTGAAAAACAAGACCAAAAGCAAGGTCAAGGACATTGCGCGTGAGCTCATTAAACTCTATGCTGAGCGCAAGCGCACGCCCGGGTTCCAATTCTCTCCCGACAACTACCTGCAAAACGAGTTGGAGGCCTCGTTCATCTACGAGGACACGCCCGACCAACTGAAAGCCACCAACGACGTGAAGCGCGACATGGAGAGCGAGCACCCGATGGACCGCCTCGTGTGCGGCGACGTGGGCTTCGGCAAGACCGAAGTCGCCATGCGCGCCGCCTTCAAGGCCTGCTGCGACTCCAAACAAGTGGCCGTGCTCGTGCCGACGACCGTACTGGCTTTGCAACATTACCACACCTTCACTGAACGCTTCGACGGCTTCCCCGTCACCATCGAATACCTCAACCGTTTCAAGACGACAAGGCAGCAGACCGAAATCCTGAAAAAACTCGAAAAAGGCGAAATCGACATCATCATCGGGACGCACCGCCTCACAGGAAAGGATGTGAAATTCAAGGATTTGGGCTTGCTCGTCATCGACGAGGAACAGAAATTCGGCGTGGCCGTGAAAGAGAAACTGAAAGAGATGAAGGCCAACGTCGATACCCTGACTTTGACCGCCACGCCCATCCCGAGAACGCTGCAATTCTCCATGATGGGCGCGAGGGATTTGAGCGTCATCACCACGCCACCGCCCAACCGCTATCCTGTGCAGACCGAACTTCGCGGCTTCGACGGCGAACTCATCCGCGACGCCATCCAGTTTGAGATTGCGCGAAACGGTCAGGTGTTCTTCATCCACAACCGCATCCAAAACATCATGGATGTGCACGACTTCATCCTGAAATACGTGCCGGGCGTGCGCATCGCCGTGGCCCACGGCCAGATGGAAGGCGCTAAACTTGAGGACATTATGCTCGGTTTCATCAACGGCGACTATGACGTTTTGCTTTGCACCACCATCGTGGAATCCGGCCTCGACATCCCCAACGCCAACACCATTATTATCAATGAAGCGCACCGCTACGGCCTTTCCGACCTACACCAACTGCGCGGGCGCGTGGGCCGTTCCAACAAGAAGGCTTTCTGCTACCTGCTCACGCCGCCGCTGAACACCTTAACCCAAGAAGCCCAAAAACGCCTCCGTGCCTTGGAGGAGTTCTCCGACCTCGGCGAAGGCATCAACATCGCCATGCGCGACCTCGACATTCGCGGCGCGGGCAACATCCTCGGCGCGGAACAGAGCGGTTTCATCAACGACATCGGTTTTGAAACCTATCACAAAATCTTAGACGAAGCCATTCTTGAACTGAAAGAGACTGAATTTCAGGATATTTTCGACAAGGAAGAGGAGAAAACCTACGTCACGGACTGCACCATCGAGACCGATATGGAGGTGCGTTTCCCCGCCGACTACATCAACTCGACGCAAGAGCGCGTGAGCCTCTACAGCGAACTCGACCGCACCAAGACCGAAGAAGCCTTGATGAAGTTCACCGACCACCTCATCGACCGTTTCGGACCTATTCCAAAGCAGGTGAACGACTTACTCAATACCGTGCGCCTCCGCTGGATTGCCAAGGATTTGGGCTTCGAGAAGATTCTGTTGCGCCACCACAATATGACGGCCTATTTCGTCAGCAACCAAGAGTCAAGATACTTCGAGAGCGCGACCTTCCAAAAACTGATGCAGTATATTATGAGCCATCCGAAACGCACCGCCGTCAAGGAGGCCAACGACAAACTGCAATTGACTGTAAAAGAGGTTAGTACAGTGACACAAGCGTTGGATTTGCTGCGGGAGATGCAGAATTAATCTCACGCAGAATGCGCAGAAATCGCCGATTCGACGAAGTCTATTATATGAAGCGCAAAGCGACGAAACTAATGTCCGTCAGTTTCTGCGAGTTCAGCGATTTCTGCGTGAAAAAACTCATTCCGCATGACGCGATTCCCAAAAATCCGCCCCTTTCACTCCGATTTCCTTCGGGTCGAAAACAGGCTCCTTGCCTTCCTTTTTCTGCCTTTCGTAGGATTTCAACGCCTTGAACGCCTGGCGCGAGAGCAGTAAAATCACGATGATGTTCACCCATGCCATAGTACCCACGCCGATGTCGCCGAGGTCCCACATCGCCTTGGCCTCATGCAAAGAGCCAAAGAACACCATGCCGACCACGCCGATACGCAGCACCCAAATCAAGACATGTTCCAATTTGCCCTTGCCAAAAAGATAGACAAGGTTGGTTTCCGCATAGTAATAATACGCCATGATGGTCGTGAAGGCAAAGAAAAACAGGGCGTAGGACACGACGACACCGCCAAAATGGTTCCCCAAAAGTGTACTCAAGGCAGCGGTGGTATAGCTGACATCGGGCGAACCTAATTTTACACCATCGGCAGCAACAAGGATGTTGCCCGAAGCGTCGAAAACGTTGTAGGTCTTGCAGGCCAGAATCATCACGGCGGTGGCGGTGCATACCAATAAGGTGTCGATATACACCGAAAACGCCTGCACCAATCCCTGCTTGACGGGATGCGACACCTTGGCCGCGCCCGCCACGATGGCACCCGTGCCTTGGCCCGCCTCGTTGCTGTAGATGCCGCGTTTCACGCCCCATGCGATGGTCGAGCCGAGGATGCCGCCCAAAGCCTCATTCATGCCAAACGCGCTTCGTATCATATCCATGAACACGTCAGGCACTTCGCGGATATGGAAAGCCAACACGACAAGCGAGAGCAGCACATACAAAACCGCCATAAACGGTGCCACGATTTGCGCCACGTTGGCGATACGCTTCACGCCGCCCATCACCACCAAGCCGATGAGCACAGCTACAATGGCGCCAATCCATGCGGCATCAATATGATAAGTGTTGGCAAACGACATCGCAATGCCGTTGGACTGCACCGGCGGCAAGAAAAAGCCCGTGGCCAATACCGCGCACACGGCAAAGACCACAGCCAACCACTTGCATTTCAGTCCTTTCTCGATGTAATAGGCCGGTCCGCCACGAAATTGGCCTTTGTGCTCCTCCTTATAGATTTGTGCCAAGGTAGCCTCGGCAAAGGCCGAACCCGCGCCCAAGAAAGCGATAATCCACATCCAGACAATGGCACCCGGACCCCCATAGCCAATGGCCGTGGCCACACCGACGATATTGCCCGTTCCCACGCGCCCCGAGAGCGCCATAGAGAACGCCTGAAACGAGGTGATGCCCGTCTTCTCGCCCTTTTCCGACGAAAAGAGCAGTCGCGCCATCTCGCGCAAACGACGCACCTGCACGAAGCGCGTTCCGATAGAGAAATACAAGCCCGCCAAGAGGCAAATGGCCACAAGTGCCGGACTCCAGACGTAGCCGCTGATTGTTTGAATGAGTTGTTCCATATAAAACTCTGTTTTGAAGGGTCAAAGATACAATTTTTATCACAAAACTCTCAAAACCCATCAAAACTTACCTCGTCAAGCAAGCATCCAAATCCCTGACCAAAGCCTCTTTGTCCAAATGCTGCCCGATAAAGACGAGTTTCTGCATTCGGTCGCCATAGGTGTCGTCCCAATCGCGGCGGAGGGTAGGCTCGCGGTCCATAAAGGCCTCCAACTCGTCAGCGGGCATAGTGGCAAACCACTGGCCGGCATCGCGCAGTTGCACCTGCTTGCCCGCCTGCTCGAAGATGTAGCAGACATCGTATTCGTATCTTGCGTGCCACAAACTCATCGAAACGCGCCATATTGAACGGCTGGCGACGGTAATAAACAAAAGTGCCAATACCATATTCCTCCACCTCGCCGCCCTCGTGGTCGTGGTGATGATGGTGATGGCCGTGTTCCTCTTCCTCGTCATCGTGGTCGTGATGATGGTGATGATGCTCGAGTTCGTCCTCATCCTCGTCTTCATCGTGATGGTGTTCTTCTTCCACCGCACCTTCCACTTCCTTAATCCAAGTGGCGGAAGTGGCCACCTTGTCGAAGTCGAACATCTTGGTATTGAGGATTTTGTCGAAATCAACATCGCCATAGTCGCACTCGATGATTTCGGCGGTGGGCTGCAAGGCGCGGATGATGCTCTTCACGCGGCCCAATTCCTCTGGCGTGACTTCCGAAGCCTTATTCAATAAGATGATATTGCAGAACTCAATCTGCTGTATGACAAGGCTTTCCAAGTCGTCCTCGGCCAAGTTTTTCTTCATTAGGTCGTCGCCGCAACCGAACTCGCTCTGCATCCGCAGTGCATCCACCACAGTCACGATGCAGTCCAAGATGGGCAAGCCGTCCTTGGTGAGTTGCCACGCCATTTGCGGGAAAGAACAAATCGTCTGCGCAATCGGCTCCGGCTCGCAGATGCCGCTGGCCTCAATGACGATGTAGTCGAACCTCTGCATAACGATGATTTCGTGCAGTTGCTGAATCAGGTCCATCTTCAAGGTGCAGCAGATGCAGCCGTTCTGCAAGGCCACGAGACTGTCGTCCTTCTGCCCTACCACGCCGCCTTTTTCAATCAGGTCGGCATCGATATTCACTTCGCCTATGTCGTTGACAATCACGGCAAACTTGATGCCTTTGCGGTTGTTCAAAATCTTATTGACCACGGTGGTCTTGCCGCTTCCGAGATAACCAGTGAGCAGCAATACGGGTATGTCTTTTTTCATTTTTCATGCTTTTTTAAACGAGTCGCAAAGGTAAGAAAATAATCCCTATTGCGTTATCTAAAATGTTTGAAATGCATTTGGCTATTCAACGCCAAACATTATCCGAAAGAGTTGACTCCCTTTTTCTTTTCCTTTTTTATGCAATTCTGAAAATTCAATTTTATGATTTGCATAAACAGAGATTCATTCCACACCAAACAAACTATTATACTGCTCCACAATGTAGGCATCCACCCAATCATAATAGGATTCTACCGACTTGAAACTCTTCGACTTACGCAAGCCGTCAAGGGCTTCCTCACCACGGCGCATCACCTCTTTTTCAACCGGGAGAATCCGCTGCAAAATGCCTGTTTCCTGCTTGTTTATTAACTTGGAAAGGTCGCCGTAGTACTCCACATTGCCGCTTTTGAGCGAGAAAACGCGCTGCTTCAGTTGCAGGCCCATCTCGTTCAGGCGGGAATGACCCGTTCCGTCATCCGTGACAAGGGCAGGCAATTTCCCAGAAGGCGTGAGCACCAACGGAACGGCAACGGTCGTCAAAGGCCAGCCGATAATGTTCCAACTTACCGTGTTCAGCGGCGATTCGTCAGGCCGCACTCCTTGTACCATAATCACCGAAGCCGACGAATAGCGCGAAATGTAATCATGAAACGGGAAATAGCGCGTATCATTCTCGGTTTCAGGCATATAATCATACATATCGAGTTGGGTCACGCCATGTTTCAGGTAACGCGAAATGTGAGTCATCAAGTAATCGTGTTCCAAATTACCATTCTTGCAAGCCTCAGCCATGAAATCGGTGATGGCACAATAACGCTCAACGCCTTGGTCCAATTTATGGTTTCCCGTGGTACCGAAATTGGTGCGCATCAGGTAGCCGTCAGGGGCAACATTCGGGTCGTTCACATCGAACTTCACATAGTCGTAATTGCCTGTTTCATAGTACGCACAACCGCCATTGGCATCCAAAACAGCGAAATTGGAATTGACCTCGCGAGGCTTTTTCACGGTGTCCAAAAGCCGCTCAAAATCCTCCAAAGTGGCACACAATTCCAAAGCCTTGCGGATGAAAATGCCGTCGCCGTCGGTGTCGCCACCATCGCCGTTCATATTGTAAGCGGCGGTATTGATGATGCCGAATCCAGCCTCATTGTGACCGCCCCAAACATCAATCGGTGTCGTGTCCTCAGCGTTCACAAGGCCAAGATAACGATACCGTTGTCCCTGAACGACAATCATCATATTGTGCAACTTGCCCGAATCACGATGCTTGAAAATCAACGGGCGACCGTCTTTCGTGGCCTTGCCGGAAACAATGACCGAGGTACAGGCCAAAACGGGCTGCACCTCGGTCATCATGGCTGCCAACAGGAAAAGTGCTAACAAACGCTTTTTCATGGCGAGTCAATTTAATCTATAACATGCTGATAATAAGTTCCTTCCTTAAAATTCTTGATACCGTCTTTCAGGAAATTCACAAAAGCGTCCTTGTCGAGGTCATAAGCACGAGGCTTCATCAAGAGATTGCCGTTGTGATCCATCAGGCAGTAATAGGGCTGGGCATTGGTGCCGAACTTTGAGATTTGGAAGTCGGCGTACTTGCGCCCGATGGTCTTCTTTTCCTTGCCGTCGTAGGTCGAGGTGTAGCACTCCTCCTTGGGCAGCGAGGTCTTGTCATCGACATACAAGGCGCAAAGCACAAAGTCATGGCGCAGCATGTCTTTCACACGCGGGTCGCTCCAAACATTGGCCTCCATCTCACGGCAGTTCACACAGCCGTGGCCTGTGAAATCAATAAAGATAGGCTTGTTCGTGGCTTTCGCAGCGGCCAAGGCTTGGTCGTAGTCGAAATAGCCCTTCAAGTTGTGCGGCAGATGGAACAAATCAGCGTACTTGGGTGCTTCGGTAAACTCTTCATTTGCAACGGCTTGCGTCTGACCTTGCGGAGCCACCGCCATATTGGCCATCTTGGCATCCACATACTCAATCACCTTTTCGCTGTTCTCCTCGATGATTCTATTGAGGTCAAAATCAAGGGTTTGCTTGGGCGGCAGATAACCCGAAAGGGCCTTCAACGGAGCGCCCCACATTCCGGGAATCATATAAATCACGAAGGTGAAGTCGATGATAATCAGCACCAAACGGAACACTCCCAACTCCTTGACTTCCTTCTCGCCCTTGAAACGGATTTTACCGAGGAGGTAGAGGCCGAGCAAGGTGAAGCATACAATCCAAATGCCGAGATAGACCTCGCGGTCGAGCAGATGCCAGTGGTAGGTTTGGTCGGCCACGCTGAGAAACTTGAAGCCCAGCGCGACTTCGATGAAGCCCAACACGACCTTCACGGAGGTGAGCCAACCGCCGCTCTTGGGCAAACGCTGGAGCAAATTCGGGAAGAAAGCGAACAGGGCAAACGGCAGTGCAAAAGCCACGGCGAAGGCGAACATCGTCACGATGGGTGCCCAGAACTCACCCGAAGTCGATTTGATGAGTACCGTGCCCACGATGGGACCCGTGCAGGCAAACGACACCAAAACGAGGGTCAAGGCCATGAAGAAGATACCACCTAAACTCTTGGTATTCTGCTTACTATCGCTCTTGTTCACCATATTGCTACCCAGCGTGATTTCGAACGCGCCGAAGAACGAGGCCGCAAAAATCATGAACACGAGGAAGAAGATGATGTTCGGCAGCCAGTGCGTGGCGAGCCAGTTGAAGATGTCGGCAGTAACGCTGTTGCCACCCACAAGCCAAGTCGTCAAAATGATGATGGCGATAGGCAACGTATATAGTAACACAATGAAAACGAAGTACATAAAGGCCTTGAAACGCCCTTGAGCCTTGCTTTCGCCTTCGCCGTGCATGAAGAACGACACGGTCATGGGAATCATTGGGAAGACGCAAGGCGTGAGCAGCGCGGCGAAGCCCCAAAGGATGGCTTCGAGAATCATGGCCCAGATGTTGGACTTCGTTCCGGCTGTAGTTTCAGGCTCAGCAGCCTCAATTACAGCGGGTTCGCCGTATTGCAAATTGACATCCTCTGTCAGCGAGACGCATTGGCCGTCCTTGCAGGCTTGGTAGTTGATTTCGCCCGTGATGGGGAACGAGCCGTCTTTCAGTTTGCGGAAAGTCTGCGCAAAAGCCGCCTCACCCGCAAATTGCTTGTACTCCGTTTCAAAGATGTCGTCATAATAGAGCGCGACATCGGTAAGGTCGCGGGCCTCGCCCACCGCCTCGAAAAACTCTGAGGTTTGGATGTCGAATACTGTCGGTAACGGGGCCAAGTCAGGCATTTTTGTGGAATAGATGTGGAATTGCGGGTCAATCGTGGCCGTCGCGACCAAATCGAACTCGTTTTCGTTGAGGTCTTGAATGGCGAAAGACCATTTCACAGGGTCAATGATTTGCGCCCTGACCTCCATAGGCATGATGGCGGCGAAGGCCATCAGCAGGATTAGGAATAGTTTTTTCATATACGATAAATGTTTGATTCTGTCAATTCAAAGGGGCAAAAATACGAAATCTATCGCTTCATTTCGCAACGGAAGATGGATTTTGTTTCAGAAGTGACCTTAAATCGGTCGTCAAGGCGCCAGCCGACCACCCAAAGGATGTCGCCATCAGCGGAAACCAACAGCCAAACATTGCGTTTCTGCCATTCCGTAAACTTCTGATCCACAAAGAAATCACTCAGCAGTTTGGAACCTTTCATGCCCAGAGGATGGAAGCGGTCGCCGTGCTGCCAATGGCGTAAAGTCAACGGAAAACGAATCTTGTCGAAATCCAATTGCGCCACTTCGGGTGACTTGTCAATGAGAAAATTGTTTGTCCTTTCCAATTTGGAAAATGACAGATGGATGGGCGAAAAAACTTTCTCCTCCCCTATCTCGATTTGGATTTCTTCATCAGTATCTTCCTTAATTTCAGAAAGTTGTAAATCATCCCTTCCGATAACCAATTGATGTGTCGGAGAGCAATATCGATTTCCAATGCCCGAAACCATTGCTTCATGGATGAAACGGCATTGATCAGTATTAAAATTGTATTGTCGCAACCATTCAAAAAGCAACTGAAAATTATTTACAAAATATTGTTTATCAATACTTTGCAAACCATCTTTTTCGACAATAATTCGGTCAATTTTTTCCTTAAGCAACTCGCGATACAATTCGTTTTCCGAGGCAAGATGCTCCAATGACTTATACAAACCTTGCCGCGCATCGGGTTGCAATTCGTCAAAAACAGGCAAAAGTTGATTTCGAATTTTGTTGCGAAGAAAAACTGACTCAGCATTGGTATGGTCTTCGCGCCAAACGATATGGTTTTCAGCTGCATAACGGCGAATTTGTTCACGAGAGGCCCACAGTAAAGGCCGAATTAAAACACCGTTTTGCGGCAACATACCCTTCAGTCCGCGCAAGCCTGCGCCACGCAACAAGTTGATAAAAAAAGTCTCGCCTTGGTCGTCGGCATGATGGGCCACGGCAATTTTATCATAGCCCAATTGCTGTCTCAATTGTTCAAACCAAGTATAACGCAATTCGCGGGCAGCCATTTCAATGGAAATGCCATGGTTAGCAGCATATTTCTCGGTTTCAAAATGCTTCACAAAGCACTGAATTCCACGCTTTTCAGCAAACTTCCGCACAAACCAATCGTCACCATCCGACTCCACATCGCGCAAATGAAAATTACAATGGGCGGCCACAAACTGCACCTGGGTTTTCTGCAACAAATCCGCCAAAACCATGGAGTCTATGCCGCCGCTGAGGGCCAGAATGATTTTTTCGCCTTCGGCGATTAGGTTATACCTATTAATATATAATTGGAACTGGTCGAGCATTTTCAATGTTTTACCAAGAACTTTCCTAATCCATGACCATCTACTTGAACGAAATACAACCCTGCTGGATAATGACTTGTTTCAATCTTTACTTGCTGGTTTCCGGCAATAAAAGCATCCATCAATTGTCCCATAGCATTATAAACCCGAATCATGCTTGAGCCTTCTACTGATAGATTCACAAAGACATCAGCTGGATTGGGGAAAATGTTGTCATTCTGCTCGTTAGAGTCATTAACGTCCACATAGCACAGATGCTCTTCAATTCCAATGGCTTCATAAGCATCAATGACAGACTGCAAATCAGTAAAACTGAATTGATACTCGAACGGATAATCGGTATGGGCGAAAATTATGGAATGGTCGGGGGCAATGAGAAAATAATCGGGCGCACCCACCAAATGATACAGATCATAAATCTCCGTACCGCCTCCATACCTGCTTATCACTGGAAACTCCACGCCATATTCCTCGCACCATTGCAAACATGTTCCAATGCCATCAACCTCATTCACCTCGATATAAAAGATGTCTTCTTCATTGCAACCATAGCGGTAATAACTATCCACAACATTCGGTGCAATGAGATGACAACCTGGGCAAGAATAATAGAAAGCCTCAACCAACACGTATTGTCCTCTGTCAAGAATATCAAACAGATGGATTTCGTTGCCGTGACAATCAGTTGCCGTAAAATCAAATGCAGTTGGAGGCACACTCACTATTTCAGAAGCACATTCCGAACCATCTTCACAATGCGAAACGACAAAATAGTTGCCTCCCAAACGGGGATTGAAATCTATCAAGCAGACTGTGTCATAGACATCTTGCTCAAAAAAATCAACAGCACCTATCCTATTATAGATATGATAATGCTGTGCATTCTCAACACCCGCCCATGACAGCAAGAGGTCATCTTCGAGCAAATCGGCCCTCAGTTTGGTTGGAGCCTCACACACGCCAAAATCACAATTGTCAGGCATAATACCAAGGCTGTCAAAAACATCAAACATGTTCGTGTAAGTTATTGATTCCCTACATATCTCGTGATTAGAATAAATTAGAAGGTAACGAGGAATTTCCATACAATCCTCATACAGGTCAAAAAACTGCTGGGCGCCTCCTTCAGAGGTCACCAAAGGACACTCCACACCATTATTGGTCAACCATACAAGACCAGATTCATCGTCCTCTGAAGCCCACAGCGACATTACAAACATCTCACGACCATTGCAACCATACCGATGATAGACTTCCTTGATTCGAGTAGCATCCTGTTGGGCAACCGGACGAAATTCCACAAATACATGCTGCCCATTGTCAAGCAATTCAAACAAATTGAATTCAACGCCATAACAATCCGTGAAAGTAAAATCTTCAACTTCGGGCGGGCACTCGGCCTTCAACTGCCAACCCAGCGTAAGAAACGCCAAAACAAACAATAGTTTTTTCATCATTAGATATTTTTATAGTTAAACTGACTACAAAAGTACAAAACTCTCACAATCTGCAAAATAAATCACTTCTTTTTCTTCACCGAGAAACCGAAGCCACCAATCTTCTCTCCAAGGCCGTAATACTTCCCATGAGAATAGGCCAAAGGCTTGGCATGGTTGAGTTGGAACGCGCCTGTGCCTTTGTCGATGAGTTTTTCCTCGGCATTGATGGCCACCACCTCTGCAATGAACATATCGTGCGAACCCAGTTCCTTCACTTCTATTACCTTGCACTCAATGCTCAACGGCGATTCCGCAATCAAAGGTGCTTTCACGATTTGTGCAGGCTCGGTGTGCAGGTGCATCTGTTTGAATTTATTATAGTCGCGGCCCGATCGCACGCCGCACCAGTCCGTGGCAGCGGCCAGTTCCTCCGTCGTCAGGTTGATGACGAACTCCTTGTTTTTCATGATGAGTTCGTGCGAATGGTGTTCCTTGCGGACGGAGATGTAGCACATGGGCGGATCGGAGCAAATCGTTCCCGTCCAGCCGATGGTGATGATATAAATGAGGCGGTCACCTTCGGCCAGCATATTACACCTATTAATATATTGTTGGAACTTTTGAAGCATCGTCAATGCCTTACCACAAATTTCCCAAATCCTTTTCCGTCAACTTGAACAAAATACAATCCTTCAGGATAATGGCCTATTTCTATCTTCACTTGCTGATTCTCAACAACAAACAAATCCATCAGTTGTCCTAATGCATTATAGATTCGTACTAAACTTGAGCCTTCCACAGAGAGATTCACAAAAGCATCTGCGGGATTGGGGAAAAATTCGTAATTCGCTTCGTTGTTTTCCTCCACATCATGATAGCATTGGTAAACCTGTATGTCAAACGGAGCAAAAGCATCTACAATAGATTGAAAATCATCAAAGTTAAAGTTATACCATGATGACAATACAATAGAGCGGTCGGGGGCAATAAGCATAAAAAACGGATCGCCGGGAATGCGATAGACGGAACGTATCTCACCTCCTCCATCTTCCTTGCTGATTGTAGGATACTCCACGCCAAATTCTTCGATCCATTGCAAACAAAAGCTTGCATTATCTGATGAGATTTCCATGTAAAACACATCTTTGTCGTTGCAACCATAGTAATAATAGGACTCCTCCACAAAAGGCATCAGCTCGCGGCATGGCCCACAAGTATAATGGAAGAAATCGATAAACACGTATTGACCGCTATCCAGAATATCGTACAAATGAATATCGTTTCCATTGCAATCGACCGCGAAGAAATCAGGAGCTTCAAAGCCTATTGAAACAGTATCAGATATGTATTCTGACCCATCCTCAAAACACGAAACCACATAATAGTGATTATCCTCATAAGGGACATAAATACCATTAAAACAAGTATCTGTCGTTGTAACCATCATAGTGTATTCCAACCAAGACCTTCGTTTATAGTAAACATGATAAGATGAAGCTCCTTCAGCACTATCCCAAGTCAGCAGAAACTGACCATTGACCAAAGAAGCGGAAAGATTTGCCGGAGCAGAATAACCACCCCACTCGCAATTTGATGGAACGAAGCCATAGCCTTCCAATTCTTCCTCAAGATGATAGCCTAACGGTTCCTGATAGATTTCATGGCTCGGAGTTATCAGTAGATACCTGTAATTGCCCGAATAATAAAAACAATCATAGAAATCAGAATAGAATTGGTTACCTCCGCCATCCACACCAAACACAGGAAATTCGGCGTTTTGGGTTTCTTCCCATAACCGACAGACGGAATCGTTCTGTGTAGGCAAAACCTCCATGAAGAAAAGCTCACGTCCGTTGCATCCGAATTGGTGATATAATTTAATGAAGGCCGTCGTCTGTGAAGTCGAATTCATATTCGTCACAAAGTGCACCAACACATATTGACCTTGGTCAAGAATGCCATTCAAGTCGTATTCGATGTCGTGGCAGTCGGTCAAAGTCACGTCATTCACTTCGGGCGGGCATTGGGACTTCAGACCACCTGTCAACACAAGAAACGCCAAAACAAACAACGCCTTTTTCATGTTCATACATTCTTATGGTTACTCTGACTGCAAAAATACAAAACTCTCACAATCCGAAAAATAAATCATTTCTTTTTCTTCACCGAAAACCCGAAGCCCCCAATCTTCTCTCCAAGGCCGTAATACTTGCCATGGGAATAAGCCAAAGGCTTGGCGTGGTTGAGTTGGAACGCGCCCGTGCCCTTGTCGATGAGCTTTTCTTCTGCATTGACGGCCACCACCTCGGCAATGAACATGTCATGTGAACCTAATTCCTTCACCTCCACCACCTTGCACTCGATGCTCAATGGCGATTCGGCAATCAAGGGAGCCTTCACGATTTGGGCTGGCTCAGGGTGAAGGTGCATCTGCTTGAACTTGTTGTAGTCGCGACCCGAGCGCACACCGCACCAGTCGGTGGCGGCAGCTAATTCCTCCGTCGTCAGGTTGATGACGAACTCCTTGTTTTTCAAAATGATGTCGTGCGAGTGGCGTTCTTTTCTCACTGAAATGTAGCACATAGGTGGGTCGGAGCAGATGGTGCCGGTCCAGCCTACGGTGATGATGTTGTAGTTTTCCTCGCAGTCGCCGCAGGTGACCATCACAGCGGGCAAAGGGTAAATCAATGTTCCGGGTTTGAAGGGGATTTTCATTTTCAGTTGGCAGTTTGCAGTTGTCCAGTTGGCAGTTAGGAGTTCAACTCCGAGATGCTTTTGATTTTGGTGCAAAAATAACGATTTTCTCTATCAGCTTCCGGGGAATACAACAAAAATCCCGCCCAAACGTGTATCTGCCATTTTTTTCGAAGATTTTTTTGCCGTAATAAAAAAAATCTCCTACATTTGCACCGCAATTCTTCCTCCCTTTGGGGCAGGATTGCACTACATAACAAGACAGCGTTTGCCGACGCTTTGTTTTTGGTACTATTGAACCTGAGAAACTCAATACAACCACAATCAAGGACATTGCAGAAGCGGATGCTACGGGTAGGTATAATGCTTCCCGTTAGTGTGCAGAGGTCTCATAGCCTCATGCACACTTTTCGGGTTTAATGTTTATACCGACAGCGTGGGTATCGTTTCTCTTCGTTTTTTTGTGAGGTTTTCTCAGGGCCTAATAGTACGGACGAGCAGAAGCACAGATACCCCGCTTTCTTTTTGTGTGGTCGTCAATAGATAGATGAACATGTCCGAGATTGGGTGTTCGGCGGACATACAGCAAAAAAGACAACATGATTTACAAAGGAGAAATTGTTTATCTGAGAGCATTGGAGCCTGAAGACTACGAAAAAACGTACTTGTTTCGGGATTATGAGATGCAAAAAATGACTTGTGGTCCCATCCGATTCAGTTCAAAAGCCATGGAAAAGAATTGGGCGCAAGCCAAAGCCTTAGACAATTCGCGCGACATTTACTTGGCCATCTGCCTAATCGAAAACGACGAAATGATTGGCTGGTATTCCATCAACGACATTGACTATCGCAACCGTAAATGCCATTGTGGAGGAATAGTCATAGGCAACAGGAAATACCGTGACGGCCTTGCCTACGAGGAAGCTGGCAATTTGGCGTTTCGCTACATCATCAATGAATTAAACATGAATCGAATCACGGGGTCATGTCTTAGACAACACATCATGTCGAGGGCCATGATGGAAGCCTCTTATTGGTCGCTCGAGGGCATTGAGCGCCAATCCATCTTCAAGGAAGGTCGCTATCACGATGTCTGCCATTACGCCATCTTGAAAGACGAGTATTTGGAGCATCTAAACAATGGAGATTTTGAACCTCGTAAGAGAATGCTAAGATTGGGAAAAGCCATCAAACAATTAAAAGCAGACAATAAACAATAAACAACAATCATCTTAAAAACAACTTATTATGAAAACTTTAGAAGAATTTGTAGCTCTCTTTGCAGAGTTGTTCGACGACACCGACCCAAGTGAAATCACCGCAACGACCGTATTCCACGACTTGGACGAATGGTCAAGCCTGATTGGTCTCTCCATCATCGCCATGGCGGTCGAGGAATTCGGCGTGGTGCTCATGGGCGACGACGTGAAGAACTCCGTCACCGTCGAGGATTTGTACAACCGCATAATCTCCAAGGCATAATGGCATTCCTCGAATTCAAGAACGTTAGGATCGCCGGTGTTAGCGCCGGCGTTCCTAAAAACGTGGCAAGCAACTTGCATCCGCTCGACGACGATGGCGTGTCGAGCGAATACGCGCCAGAAGCTTTCGTCGAAACAACGGGAGTGCTTGAGCGTCGGATTTCCGACAAACTGACGACATCGGATTTGTGTTATGCCGCTGCCGAAAAACTGGTTGACGACCTTGGTTGGAAAAAAGACGAGATTGAAGCATTGGTGTTTGTTTCGCAAACTGCCGACTACATACTTCCCGCCACCGCTTGCATTTTGCAGGACCGTCTCGGACTGAGCAAAGAATGTTATGCCGAAGACGTGGCCTTGGGTTGTTCGGGTTGGGTATATGGCTTGAGCAACGTGGCCTCGTTACTCATGTCGGGCACCATCAAGAAGGCATTGCTGCTATGCGGCGATGCCAAGAAAAGAGCCGTTGGCCCTCGCGATCCTCTGTTTGGCCATGCCGGAACGGCAACGGCAGTCGAGTTTGCAGAAGGCGCGGAGGGATTCAGGTTCCATTTTGGAACCGACGGCAGCCGCTACGATGCCATCATCACGCCCGATGGCGGTAGCCGCAACCAGGTTTCCGCCGATTCTTTCAAACTTGAGGAAATCGAAGGGAAAAAGATGCACAGGATGCAAACCCGCATGAAAGGGATGGACGTATTCGCCTTCGGCATCTCAACGGCCCCAATGTCGGTGAAGAAACTCGCCGAGCACTACGGTTTCGACTATCACGACTGTGACTACTTCGTGTTCCACCAAGCCAACATGAAGATGAACAACATGATTGTGAAGCTGCTGAAGCTCGACACAGAGAGAGTGCCTTCCTGCATGTACAACTTTGGCAACACCTCTTCGGCAAGCATCCCACTGACCATTGTCACGCAACTAAAGGGCAAGTTCGAGAACAAGCCCACCAAGTTCATTTGCTGCGGCTTTGGCGTTGGGCTGAGCTGGGGTACGGTTGCATTCGAGACCAATAACATTGTCATTTCAGACCTTGTAGAGGTCGATCAAATGGAGGACAGAAAATGGATATGACTTATAATCCTTTCACACTTGAAGGGAAAACCATACTCGTAACGGGAGCATCATCGGGCATAGGGCAAGCAACGGCCATTGAATGCTCCAAGATGGGGGCAAAGGTAATCTTGACCGCCCGAAATGAGGATAGGCTAAAAGAAACATTTGCACAGTTGGCTGGCGAAGATCATTCATGGTTGGTGGCAGACTTGACCAAGGAAGAAGATATTACTTCATTGGTTGACAGCGTTGGCACAATCAACGGGATTGTCTTGTGCGCTGGAAAAGGGCTTTCGCTGCCTGTATTGTATTCGACAAGAGAACGTTTCGACGACATTTTCAACATCAATTTCTTTTCGCCCGTGGAGCTTTTGCGCCTTTTGGCAAAGAAAAAGAAAATGGCAAAAGGGTCTTCTGCGGTTATCATTGTTTCTATTGGAGGCACTGGCCGATGGACACCCGGTAACGCCATTTACGGCAGTTCAAAAGCTGCTCTGAAATCAATGGTACAGTATTTTGCCGTGGAACTTGCGCCAAAGCAAGTCAGAGTCAATGGGATTTGTCCAGGCATGGTAGAAACCCCTTTAATCCACCATGGAACGCTGACACAAGAGCAATTGGACGAAGACCGAGAGAAATATCCACTAAAACGATACGGTAAACCCGTCGACATCGCCAACGGAACAATATTCTTATTGTCGGAAGCATCGTCTTGGCTGACGGGCCAATCAATCGTAATTGACGGAGGTTTAACAGCGAGATAATGGCCATCATAACCTACAGCAACGTCGGCATCTCGGCTTTAGCCGCCTGCGTGCCGAAAACAGTGATCGACAACTACGAATACGACCTCGATGTCTTCCCCAAAGAGGATGTCCGCAAAGTAGTAGACAAGATAGGAGTTTACGAAAGGCGCTTCGCCGACGATACGACCTGCGCCTCCGACCTTTGCTTTGCCGCTGCCGAAAAGCTCATTTCCGACAACGGCATCGACCGCAGCGAAATCGACCTGCTTGTGCTCGTCTCCCAAACGCCCGACTACCGAATGCCGGCCACATCCATACTGCTGCAACACCGTTTGGGATTGCCAACCTCATGCATCGCCTTCGATGTCAACTTGGGGTGTTCGGGCTTTTTGTTCGGACTGAGCATCGCCTACTCGTTCATGGAAAAGCACGGCTTGCGCAAAGCGCTGCTCCTCGATGGCGAGACGCGCTCGAAGGTCTACAACCGCCGCGACCGCCGCTCGGCGTTCATCTTCGGCGATGCCGGCGTGGCCGCCCTGATAGAACGCAACGAGAAATTTGGCGAAAGCCACTTCTCGCTCAACACCGACGGCTCGCGCGGCAACCTCATCATGATTCCCGGCGGCGGCTACCGCAACATGAGCAGCACGGAAACGCTCAAGGAAAAGGTCGTCGATGAATACGGCAACATCCGCTGCGACGAAAACGGCTACATGAACGGCGACGACGTGTTCAACTTCGTCATCGTGGAGATTCCAAAAGACATCCGTCGGCTGATGACTGCCACGGGAAACGACCTGCAATCAATGGATTACTATGTATTCCATCAAGCCAACACCTTCATCAACGGCTTCATTTCCAAACTGATGAAGTTGGACAAGGACAAGATTCCGTGGTCAATCCACCAATATGGCAACACCTCTTCGGCCTCTGTGCCGCTAACCATCGTCAGCGAGTTGAAAGACAAGATGGAAGGCCACAAAAAACTGATGCTGAGTGCCTTCGGCGTAGGCATGGCATGGGCCACGGCCATCGTCCCGTTTGTGGATTGCAAGATTAGCGAGATTGTGGAGGTATAAGGCACAAAAATCCCGCTCGTTTGGGCGGGATTTTTCGTTCCAGTTACACCCAATACCGCTTCAATATCGCCTCCAACTGCCCGATATAATAAAACGGCACATTGATCAGCCGATAAGGCCGCCTTTCTGGTTCGGGAGTGAAAGTGTCCTGAACGCTGAACTCACCGCTCCAAAAACGCACCGCCGTAACATGTCGGTCGGCAGTGTTGACAAAACTATGCAACGACCGAAGATGAGAATGTAATCCCGTTTTCACTTCAATGGGAATAATCTGTGCGTTCTGCTGCCAAATAAAGTCTATTTCTGCAGTGGTGCCTTTCTTGTCGCGCACCCAATAGAATTGCTTCTCTTGAAATTTATTATCCAATAACATTCGGAGTTCCTGTGCCACAATCTGTTCGGCTGCACGACCACGCCAAGTGTCAAGCAAATCCTTGTTTTGAAGGTATTCAATCTGTATGTCAGCCACAAAATTGGTAATGCCGCTATCCACCATGATAAGTTTCGGAGCGCGACGCAAGGCAGGAATGGCTGGCGCGGAAGTCATGGTAATTGGATAGTCCAACGACAGGATATAAGCCCGTTCAAGACAATCCATCGCTTCATGGATTTGCTTGCTGGTGTAACTGCTATTGCCGAAATTGTTCATGGCAATGGCTTCGGCAGCCGAAAACCAAGCCGTTTCCAACAAATGGCGGATAACGCGAACCTGCTCTTCGTTTTTGGCATAGCGTTCCACATCCTCATTGTAGCCTTTCAGCAAAGAATTGAAAATCGGCGAAAGCCGCTCAATGTCATGGTATTGCACATAATTGGAAACCACTTCGGGCATTCCGCCAATAAGGGCATATTGGTTGAAATGCTTGATGAGTTTCTCGTGCATGACCGAAGTGACACCAAGTTCCCGAACCATCTCGCACCAAGCCTCTCCTTCTGCCGCATCGAGGTATTCCAAAAACGAGAACGGGCGTAGGTTCAGGTATTCCACTCGCGCAACGGGAAACGAAACTCGACTTTTAAGTAGACTCTGCAAGCGGCTACCCGCCGTAATGACATACAGCCAAGGCATCTTCTCATAGAAATAGCGCAACAAGGCCACGGCTTGTGGCACTTCCTGAATCTCGTCGATAAAAAGCAACATACGCTTGTTCTTGTCGGAAACGAAACGGTTGCGCAAACACAAAAACTGCCAGATTTCAAGCACATCGTCGGTACGAGTGAAGATTTCGGCATCCTCCGACAATTCGAGATTGACCTCAATGAAAGCGTCGAATTCCTTGCCGAATTCCCTCACAAGGGTACTCTTCCCCACTTGCCTTGCGCCTCGAATGACGAGGGGCTTGTGGGGACTTCTTTCGCTCCATTGACGCAGCTGTTTTATGGCTATCCGATTAAACATTGCATATCTATTTGTTTTTCAGCTTGCAAAGATATATATTTTCCCAATTCATAGGCAAGAATAAGCAAATTTTTTTCTAATTCATAGGCAAGATTATGTCAAAATTTGCCTAATTCATAGGCAAGTAGGTCTTATCCCAACAAAAAAATCCTGCCCAAACGAGCACAATAGCCCCTTGATCACACTCATTTACACAAAACACCATGAAACAAACCTTGTTTTGGTGTAAAATTTCACAACTTTTTCACCTTGTTTTGGTGTAAAATTCCTATCTTTGCAAATCTTGTTTATGTGCAATTAAAACTATGAAACGAAAGATTTACAACGAATTACTAAAATGGAAAAATGAATGGAACGGAAGAACCGCCATTCTGATTGATGGCGCACGACGTGTCGGCAAAAGCTATATCGTGGAAGAGTTCGCCAAAAAAGAATATAAATCATTCATTCTCATTGACTTCAGCAAAGAAAATCGCCAAATCAACGCGTTGTTTACCGACTATCTCTCCGATTTGGACACTCTTTTCCGCCAATTGAGCCTGTTGACTGACATAAAACTCTATCCGCGCCAATCGGCAATCGTGTTCGATGAGGTGCAACAGTTCCCGCCTGCCCGTGCCGCCATCAAGCATTTGGTGAAAGACGGTCGTTTCGACTATATTGAAACCGGTTCATTGGTCAGCATCAACCGCAACGTGAAAAACATTGTAATCCCTTCCGAAGAAGAACGCATCGACATGTTTCCAATGGATTTCGAAGAGTTCCTTTGGGCGATTGGGAAAGACGACCTGATGGATTATGTGCGGGAATGTTTTGAAGCGAAAAGACCTTTAGGAGCGGCATTGCACCGCAAAACGATGGAACTTTTCAGGCAATACATGATTGTGGGAGGAATGCCGCAAGCCGTGGAAATCTATGCCAAGGAAATGGACTTTGACCGAGTGGACCATATTAAACGCAACATTCTCAAGATTTACCGTGCCGACATCAGCAAATATGCAACAGGTTACGAGCAGAAAGTAACCCGCATCTTTGACACCATCCCGTCGCAATTACAGAAGCATGAGAAACGCTTCCGCATCGGAGCCATTGAAAAAGGTGCGCGCACACGCGACTATGCCAACGGCTTTTTCTGGCTTGAAGAGTCGAGAGTGGTGAATGTGTGCTATGCCGCCACAGAACCCAACATAGGGCTTTACCTCAACCGCGACGACGCCCGCATGAAACTCTACATGGCCGACACAGGACTGCTTATCGCTATGGCTTTCAGCGAGAAAGACATTCATCAAGGGCAACTTTACAAAAAACTGATGTTTGACAAACTGGAAGTCAACAAGGGCATGTTGGTGGAGAACATTGTGGCACAAATGCTGCGTTCAACGGGCAACGAATTATACTTCTATTCCAACCCATCGCGCACTGCCGAAGACCGAATGGAAATCGACTTCCTCATCAGGAAACCTTCCGTCACATCAAGGCACAACATTTCGCCAATTGAGGTGAAATCCTCGACTCGCTACACCCTTTCATCACTTGAAAAATGCATCAGCAAGTACGGAGAGTATCTTTCCACGCCATACGTTCTACATTCCTCTGACTTGATGGAGAAAGACGGCATAACCTATCTGCCTTTATACATGGCTTTGTGCTTGTAACCTCACAACAAAAAATCCCGCCCAAACGAGCGGGATTTTTTCATTTTTAAGGTCGGTCAGTCGAGGCACTTGTTGGTCGGCGCTTCGACAGGCTCAGCGACCTTGGCTTATTCGATGGTCCAAGTCGATCCGCTGTTCAGCAGGTCGTCCATGTTCTTGATCTTCGAGTTGGCCTTCTCGTTCGCGATGACTTGGTCAAGGCTGTCGTTGAAGGTCGGGGCTTTCACGTCGCGGATGACGCCGATGGCGACGGGGAAATGAGGCGGCATCATGTGTGCCAGCATCATGTGGATACCCGTGTCTTCGGTGGTCTTGTCGTGGACGAGCAGGTCCTTCTCGGTGATGCCATTCTCTCCAATCTTCACCACTTCAAGTTGGTTGCCATTGAGGCGGATACCCTTGTCGCGGTTCTTACCGAAGATGAGCGGCTGGCCGTGTACGCACTTCACTTGCATGTCGTCGCGGACGTCCTTGCCGGTGATGTTTGTCACGGCGATGCCGTCGTGCTTGTACGACTCCATGAAAATCTCGCTCAGTTCCTTCGGGTTGATGTCCACGCCACGGGCAAAAAAGGTAGCCTTGGCGCCGATGGCGAGTTCGCCAGGATTAAACGGGTCTTCGTAGGTACCTTGCGGCGAGGTCTTGGTCTTCGTGCCGCGGAACGTGCAGGGCGAGAACTGACCCTTGGTCATGCCGTAGATACGGTTGTTGAACAGGATTAGGTTGATGTCGATGTTACGACGGCAGGCGTGGATGAAGTGGTTGCCACCGATGGCGGTGCAGTCGCCGTCGCCGGTGATCATCCACACGCTGAGGTTCGGGTTGGCTAACTTCACGCCAATAGGTGTTCATGTAGTAAGGGAAACGCGAGGAGCAGCCGATGCCGCTGACCACGACGATGTCTTCCTTCTTCTTACCCAACTTCGGGAAAATGTCCTGAACGGCCTTCAGAATGGCGTGGTCACCACAACCGGGGCACCATTTCACCACCTGATCGCTTGCAAAATCCTCTTTAGTCAACATGACTTGATTTTCGATATTCTGATTTTCCATAGTCGTCTTATTTTAAAAGGTCGTTAAACTTAGCCTCAAGCTCGCCGATGGTGAACGGCAGGCCCATCACCTTATTGAATTGCTCGCACTTGTACTCGGGGAAGTTTAGGCGCAGGTACTTGGCAAACTGGCCGCGGTTGATTTCGCAGACCACAATCTTCTTGTGACCTTGCAGCACTTCCTCGGTGTTGCGCGGCAGCGGCATGATGTAGTCGAAGTGGGCGTGAGCGATGCTCTTACCTTGTTCCATCAGGCCCTCGACGGCGGTGCGGACGGTACCGAAAGTGCCGCCCCAGCTCACCACGAGGAGGTCGGCATTTTTGTCGCCGTAGATTTCCTGCAGCGGGATGTCATTGGCCACGCGGTTGATCTTCTCCTCACGAAGTTCGGTCATGATCTGGTGGTTCTCAGGATTGGTCGACAGGTTGCCCTTGCCGTTTTCCTTTTCCAGACCGCCTACGCGGTGACGCAGTCCGGGAGTGCCCGGGATAGCCCATTCGCGGCGCAACCATTTCTCGTCGCGGCGGTAAGGCATGTAGTTCGGGTCGTCGGCCTTGGCAATCGGAGGCGTGATGGTCGGCAGGTCGGCCATGCGCGGGATGCGGAACACCTCGGAGCCGTTGCCCAACGAACCGTCGCTGAGCATGATGACAGGCGTCATGTGCTCCATGGCGATACGGGCGGCTTCGAAAGCGGTGTAGAAGCAACCGGCAGAGCTGCGGGCAGCGATGACCACGAGCGGAGCGTCGCCGTTACGGCCGTAGAGGGCTTGCAGAAGGTCGCTCTGTTCCATCTTGGTCGGCAGACCCGTCGAAGGACCGCCACGTTGCACGTCGATGATGACGAGCGGAAGCTCGGTCATCACGGCCAGACCCATGGCTTCGCTCTTCAGCGAGAGGCCAGGACCCGAGGTCGTCGTCACGGCCATGCAGCCCGTGTAGGCGGCGCCAATCGACGACATGATGCCGGCGATTTCGTCTTCAGCTTGGTAAGCCTTGACGTTGAGGTTCTTGTATTTCGTCAGCTCAGCCAAAATGTCGGTGGCAGGCGTGATAGGATACGAACCGAGGAAGAGCGGGCGCCCCGACTTCTCGGCGGCGGCCATCAAGCCCCAAGCAGCGGCAGTGTTGCCAGTGATGTTACGGTACTTGCCCTTTTCAAGGTCGGCGGCTTCCACACGGTAAGTGTTGGTGAACAGTTCCCAAGTGTCAGCATAGTGGTAACCAGCATCCAAAACGGTGCGGTTGGCCTTAATCACTTGGTCCTTGCCTTTGAACTTGGTCTCGAAATAGGCATACACGGTGTCGAGTTCGCGGTTGAACAGATACATCACGATGCCGAGGGCAAACATGTTCTTCGATTTGAGCATTGACTTGTTGTCCATACCGAAGTCCTTCAGGGCCTCTTTGGTGAGTTCCGAAATCGGGGCCTTCACGACTTGGTAGTCGGCGAGGGTGCCGTCAACGGTCGGATCATCAGCATAGCCAGCCTTCTCTAAGGCCTTTTCGGTCACCGAGTCGGAGTCGAAGATGATGATGGTGCCGGGACGGAGCCAGCGCATGTTCGCCTTGATGGAGGCGGGGTTCATGGCAACCAGCACGTCGCAGAGGTCGCCTGTGGTGTGAACCGGTTTGTGTCCGAAATGCACTTGGAAACCTGATACGCCAGCCACCGTGCCTTGCGGCGGACGGATTTCAGCCGGATAGTCCGGGAAGGTGGCGAAGTCGTTTCCAGCAAACGCTGTGGAATCCGAAAAAAGATTTCCGGTAAGTTGCATTCCATCGCCTGAGTCGCCCGAAAAACGGATGACGACATGCTCAAGCGGTACAACTTTACTTTTTGCTGTCATATTGATTAAAGATTTGATATTTAAAGATTGTCAAAGATTCAAATGCTTTTCGACAAAGTCTAATCGAAGATTCGACGTAGTCAAACTTGCGGCAAAGGTACACATTAAAACCATGCAAAACAAAGGAAAACCATTATTTATTTTTCTGTCATTGCAAGGGACGAAACAATCGTAGTCCATATATTTAGGTATCAGCCATTTACTTCTTTTTTCTAATTTAGACTCGTTAAAAATTACGTTTTTCGCGTGATTGGAATGAAAGTTGTAGTATTTTTGCCGCACTGAAAACTCAAAACTAAAACTCAAAAAATCTAAAAACTAACACTATGGCTTACAAAATCACAGACAGCTGCGTTGCTTGCGGCACATGCATTGACGAATGCCCGGTGGGCGCTATTTCGGAAGGCGACATCTATGTCATCGACCCTGACACCTGCGTTGGTTGCGGTACCTGCGCCGGCGCTTGCCCGAACGAAGCAATCGTTGAAGACTAATCGAAACAAATGAAACTGCATTAAAAGAAAAATGCCTGCCTCAGCACCTCCTGACAACCTCAGGAAAGGGAACGAGGCAGGCTTTTTTTGTTTTTTTTTGTTTTTTTTTGTCAGTTTTCGGTAGTTTGGCAAAGTATTTGCTATTTTTGCACCGTTCTTTAAAAGAAGGAAACATTAACAAATTTCATTAATTACTAACTTAAATCAATTAAAAATGAAGAAATTAGCTTTGGCACTCGTGTGCCTCGTCAGCGTTGCTTTCTTTGCAAGCTGCACTCCGGAAGGCCAACCTTCCATCCAAGTCCTCAATGAACAAGGATTCGTACAAGACGGCGATGTCGTCGATCTCAACACCGATGTCCATTTTGGCTTCAAGATGGCTTCCAGCCCGACCAGCAACAAGGCTCTTGCCTCTTTGGTCGTCAAGATTGACGGTGTCGAATGGGCCTCCAAGGACCTGACTGGCCTGTATGCCTACACCTATGAAGATGTGGTGACCTACGAACCTGAAAGAGGCCAAATTATCGGCTCTTCCATGATCACCGCCGTCGTGACCGATGCTGCTGGCCAAATTGCCACCGCCACCATCAACTTAGACATCAACGAACCTGCTCAGCCGCTGGAAGTGAAAAACATCACTTGGACTCGCAAAGGCGCCAACCTTCAGGGCGACACAGAAACCGAAATGGCTGCCAACGGTTTGCAATGGGTGGCAAGAGACGCTTTCCATGCCAACATCAAGCCTGCTGCCGGTTGCACGCTGTATGTCGTCGAGGATGCTGCAACAGCTTATCAAGCTGTCACTACCGACGTTGAAAAGGCTGCATATTTCGCCAATTTGATGGAATCAGGCCGTCCTGTTGACGAGTATCGTAACATCAGCGTTGCCGTTACTGGCGACAAGACTTACAATGATGTTCTTGCTGTCATCGACGCTCAAGGCAATAAACACCTTGTACTGTTCGAAAAAGCCAATGTCCAAACTGGTTCTTACGGAGTCCAAACCACCATCTCTGGCAAAACTAAGTAAAGAATCCAAGGCTTCAAAAACAACAAAGGTGCGTCAATGTGGCGCACCTTTGTTGTTTTATTCCGCAAAAGCGTGACTGATTTTCCGGTTGATTTGCAATAATCGTTTCTCGTCCAACTTGATGACAGCGCGGTCGTAAGTCATCAGGCCGTTAAGTTCAGTTTCGCAATCGGTGATCTGGGTGTAAACCGCCGCAGAGAAACCTTGGAAAGCCATCTTATACAGCATGTTGGCGTATTCCACATAGGTGTCGGTCACCTTTTCCTCCGAGTCAAATTCCACATAACCCCAGCCTTGGTCTTTCACCCAAGTGTGGCCTTCCACCTTGCGCCCGATACCGCCATATTCGCCAAGAACGGTGGCGCGGGAGGGATCAAAAAGCTCCATCTTCGGCTCGGGATAGTGGTGCAGGTCAAGAATGTCGCCGCATTGGTAGAAATTGCCGCCCGAAGCGGGATTCACCAAGCGCGTCGGATCGAGTTTCTTGGTCATCTCAACGATTTCAGGCGTCTTGAACTGTCCCCACGACTCATTGAATGGCACCCAAACGCCAATGCAAGGCACTGATTTCAAACTGGTTATAATATCCGTCCATTCCTTTTTGTAGCATTCCTCAGATTCAAGCGTTCGCAAGCTCTCAGGGCCTTGGTAGTATTGCGTCGTTTGCCACTCTGGGCCACAACCACCGCTCGGCATATCCTGCCAAACAATGAGGCCGATGCGGTCGCAATGGTAGTACCAACGTGCAGGCTCCACCTTTACATGCTTGCGTATCATATTGAATCCCAAGTCCTTGGTTTTCTGCACATCATAGGCCAAAGCCTCGTCGGTGGGCGCAGTGTAGAGGCCATCAGGCCACCAGCCTTGGTCGAGCGGGCCGAAATGGAAAATCGGGAGGCCGTTCAAGGTGAGGCGCACAATGCCGTTGTCATCGCGCTGTGTGCCGAAGCTGCGCATGGCGAAATAACTGTCCACTTCGTCAACGACCTTGCCTTTACGCAAAACCTTGACATTCATGTCATAGAGGAAAGGATGGTCAGGAGTCCAACGCAAGAAGTCCTCGGGCATGTTCACCTCCACGGCTTGCCCGTTGATGGACTTGCCAGAAGCCACTGGCTGACCTTCAAACGACACCTCCACCTGGTACAAATCGTCCTTGGTCAGATTGGAGAAATCCACATCCACACTGACCGTCGCTTTGCCAAAATCAGGCGTAGTGACGAGGTTTTGAATGTAATCTTCAGGCACATTCTCGAGCCAAACCGTCTGCCAGATGCCCGTCACAGAGGTATAGAAAATGCCGCGCGGTTTGATAACTTGTTTTCCGTGAGGGATGTAGCTGCTGTTGGTCGGGTCCCAAACGCGGATGACGATGTCGTTTTGCTTGCCCTTTAAAGCCTGCGTAATGTCGAAGGTGAAAGGCGTGTAACCACCTGTGTGTGAGCCGACTTTGATGCCGTTCACCCAAACATCCGTCATCCAATCCACAGCACCAAAATGGAGCAGGATGCGACCACTTTTCCAGTTGGCGGGCACCGCGAAGGTCTTTTGGTACCACAAAGCATTGTCGGGGCCAACCTCCTTTTGCACGCCCGACAGCGACGACTCGATGCAGAACGGCACGAGGATGTCGCCCTCGTATTGTTGCGGTGCCTTTTCTGCTTTTGGCGTGATAGCATACTGCCACAATCCATTGAGGTTTTTCCATTCGGGGCGCACCATCATAGGGCGCGGGTATTCCGAAAGGACATTTTCAGGCGTGACCTGCTCCGCCCATCTTGTCTTGATTTTGTCGCCGGCAGGGGCATATTGGGCGACTGCCATTGTTGAGAGCAACATTGCAACTAATAAGAATTTGATTTTCATAGATTTAGTTTTTTTATCACAAAACCTTCAAAACCGACAAAACCATTTGTTTGAATGTGGGAAGCACGCCAACCGGCTGCTTCCCGGCGGCGACGCGGTTGCGAAGCCGCCTTTCACTATTTTTGAAGTTTTGCATTGTTTTGTAGGTTTTGTGATTTAATTATTCTTCATTCATTTCCTTGTTAAACATTTCTGCGGCGGCGATGAGGTTGTGGATGGCGTGGGGAATCAAGTCCTCAATTTGTGGAGTCTTGTCCAACACTTGTTCAAAGCAAATCCACACCGAAGCCCCCTTATCGTGCTCATCCTCAAAGTCATAGAGCACCGCCTTCACCACCTTGAAGTTCCAGTTGACATTGTTGCAAGCCATGATGGCCTCTGCAAAATTGTCGTCGGTCACGTCGAAAACACCAGGGAGAATCAGGCGGAAAAAGAGCGGGTCGTCAGCATCGTCCCAGAGAAGGAAATTCCAGCCTTCAAAGGTGAAATTCAGCCCTAACTCGTTCTTTTGCGTCGCAACGCCTTCAGACTTCAGATATTTGGCAACCAATTGTTTAACTTTCATCTTCAATTCTTGTTGAAGCCGATTTTCGTTTTGGTGGAATAGGTCGGGTTCTTGTATTTCAGCACATCTACGAGGATTTTTTGCGAAATCGGCACGTCGTTGTAAGCGGCAGTCATGGCGGCCTCATTGACAGCCTCAGTGATGTCGCCCGCGTTGAAGTCGTCCGACATCTTGGCCAACTCGTCGAAGTCGAGTTCCTCGCAAGGACGATCTTTCAGATGGTCCATGAAGATGTCCTTACGAGCCTCAAAATCAGGCTGCGGCACGAAGAACACACGGTCGAAGCAGCCCACTCGCATGATGCTTTGGTCAATCATGTCGGGACGGTTGGTGGTGGCCACCACGAGAATGCCTTTCTTCGAACACTCATTCAACATTCCGAATAAGGTCGAAATCTGTGCCGTAACGCCCACTTCATCACCTTCCGCATTGGGATTGGGCGCCAAAAACTCCAACTCGTCGAAGCAAAGCACAAACGGCGCCTTGATTTCCGCCGCATCGAAGAGGCGTTGCAGATTGTCCAACACGCCTTCCTGATAGATGTTGCCAAACTCGGCAGCCTTGATCATCGAATAGTTGAAGCCCAATTCCTCTGCAAAGCTCTCAAGCACAAGACTTTTGCCACATCCAGGAGGGCCGTAGAGCAGCACACCATTGATGGCGGGCAACTGGTAAATTTTGGCCTTTTCGGGGTTTTGCAAGGCAAACAGCACCTCCTTGCGAAGTTGTTCCTTCAACTCGTCACGGCCTGTCACCTTGTCGAAACCATTGCCCGAGCCTTTCTTGAAGGTGATTTGCATGGAAGGCTGTAAATCAGCGGATTCGCTTTTTGGCGCGTCGGTTTCTTCCATGCGTTTGGCCAGTTCGGGCATAAGTTGCTCGGCGATGGCCTGGGCAAACTCAACAGCGGAATTAAAGCGGTCGTCAGACTTCTTGGCGAGGGCCTTTTGCAGGATCGCCTTCATGTAGTCGGGGAGCTTCACCTCATCGGTTTCCAAAACAAGGTCTTTTTTTCTCGCTTTCTTCACCTCGTTGGCAATTTTCTGCTTGTTGCCTTCAAAAGGCCTCAGGTCCAAATCCTCCCACGGCGCCTTGCCGAAAATCAGGAAATACAGGAGTGCACCTGTGGAAAAGATGTCACTCTTCACAGTGTAAACCGACCGGAAAGTCTCGGGGGCGCGGAAGTAGGGCATCAAATCATCATCGAAGAAAGTCGGGCGGCCTTTAACCATATAGGAGATATGCCCCATATCAATGATGGTCGGGAGCAACATGCCGTCGTCTAACTCCTGAAGCATGATGTTTGTTGGACGGATATCGTTGTGTATCAACGCTCTGGAATGGATGAAAGACAATCCGCTCAAGACGCATAACGTGATCTGGGCCGCGTCCTCCAAGTCGAAGGGGCCTTCGTTCCTGACAGTTTCATAGAGCGTTATTCCTCTATAAAACACCGTCACCAAATAATGGTAACGCTTCTCGCCCTTGCGGATTTCGCCGTTGTCGACGTATCGGACGACGTTCTCGCTCTCGTCCGAACTCAGTTCCTTGCAAAGTTGAATTTCATAGACTTCCTTGCCCTGAAACAGCTGCTCGTGCGGAATCGAGCCGAAGTCATAAATCTTCATGAAATACATCATGTCGTCGGGGCCAAGCACCGTATATGACTCAGCCACAGCACCTTTCTTTATAAACGAGTGGATGACGTACTTGCCAACCTTCTCCCCTTTCTTGAATGTTTGCATAAGTTTGGATTATTTGGGGCAAAGGTCATGATAATATTTGAATTGTGCAAGGAATGAAGAAATTTTTCTTGATTTTATGCAAATCATAAAACCCAATTTTCAGATTTCATTCAGCCAATAGTTCTTCTATCCGCTGAATCAACTCTTTTGTCGGCTCTGTAATCGTTTCAATTTCCTCTTCAGTAATGGCGTAAAAGCAATTGTAATCCCCTTTTTCGCGCAATTGTTCCATTCTTGACAAAAAAGCACCCAACCTTGATTCCACTTTTCCCGCCTTTACGAAATGCAGTCCGAATTGGGTCAAAAGGCCATCATGTGTATGTGCAACCAGTTCATTTTTAATGAGTATGGCTTGAACGGCATGATAACAGGCATAATAATAACGGTTGGAAGCAATGTCCCAATACTTTTGTCGGCACATTTCATCCGCTTGTTCGAGGAAACGATGCGCCTTTTCCATTTGCAGGCCTACTACAATCTGTCTTTCTTCATCAGTGAGTTTCATGCCAATCGTATTGCATCATCAATGACATTGTGGTAAAATGGGGTAAACTTGTTTGCTTCCCATTCCTTGGCGGTGTACATCACGGGATTGATATATTCGCCAAGTTCCCAACCGAGTTCTCTCAAAGGATAGGAAATGGAGTCATAGTCTTCGGGCAAAAGTTTCTCTTTGTCAAGCACAATGAGGATATCCCAATCAGAACCTGAATGGGCATCGCCTCTCGCTCTTGAGCCATACAACAAAGCATACCCTCCTGAAGGCAAGTGCAACAAGAGCGATTCTTTAATGTTGTTCAAAACTTTTTCTTCCATGTTCCAATGATTTCTTTTGCAAAAATAGGCATTATTTTCAAATGAGGGTAGTTTTGTACCAAAAAAATCCATTTTTAGATTTGCATAAAACATGATACAAAAAAAGAGAGCCATACGGCTCTCCTTTCCATTATTCACTTAACTTTCAACGATTAAGCGTCGATGTTGGCGTAAGTGGCATTCTGTTCAATGAACTCGCGGCGCGGGGCAACCTCATCGCCCATCAGCATGGAGAAGATGTGGTCGGCTTCCATCGCGTTCTCGATGGTCACTTGGCGCAAGGTACGGTTGGCGGGGTCCATCGTGGTTTCCCAAAGCTGTTCGGGGTTCATCTCACCAAGACCTTTGTAACGCTGCACATCGTAGCCGCTCACCGTGCCGTTCTTGGTCAGTTCGGCCATACCTGCAAAGCGTTCCTCGTCGGTCCAGCAATAGCGAATCGGCTTGGTGCCACGCTTGATGAGGTACAAAGGCGGAGTGGCGCAATAGACGTAGCCGTTCTCAATCAACTCGCGCATATAGCGGAAGAAGAAGGTCAGAATCAGCGTGGTGATGTGGCTACCGTCGACATCAGCATCGGTCATGATGATGACCTTGTGGTAACGCAACTTCTCGAGGTTCAAGGCTTTGCTGTCCTCCTCTGTGCCGATGGTCACGCCCAAGGCGGTGTAGATGTTTTTGATTTCCTCGCTGTCGAACACGCGGTGCTCCATCGCCTTCTCGACATTCAGAATCTTACCGCGCAAGGGCAGAATGGCCTGGAAGTTACGGTCACGGCCTTGCTTGGCAGAACCGCCGGCGGAGTCACCCTCGACGAGATAAAGCTCGGTCTTGGCGGGGTCGCGTTCGGAGCAGTCGGCCAGCTTGCCCGGCAGACTGAATCCCGAAAGGGCACCTTTGCGCTGCACCTTTTCGCGGGCGTTGCGTGCCGCTTGGCGAGCTTGGGCAGCCAAGGTCACCTTGTCGAAGATGGTCTTGGCTTCCTTGGGATGCTCCTCCAGATAGTCGGAAAGTTGCTGGCCCACAATGGAATTGACGATACCCATCACCTCATCGTTGCCGAGTTTGGTCTTGGTCTGGCCCTCAAATTGAGGTTCTGGCACCTTCACTGAGATGACGGCCGTGAGGCCTTCGCGGAAGTCATCGGGCGAGATTTTCACTTTCAGTTTCTCCAACTTTTCAAGAAGGCCGCTCTTTTCGGCGTAGGCGTTGAACGAGCGCGTCAAGCCAGAACGGAAACCTTGCAGGTGCGTACCGCCCTCAATCGTGTTGATGTTATTGACATACGAGTGCAGGTTTTCCTTATATTCGTTGTTGTATTCCAGCGCGATTTCGACAGGCACGTTATTCCTTTCGCCGGAGATATAGATGGGTTCGGGAATGAGTTTCTCGCGGTTGGCGTCGAGATAGGCGATGAAGTCGATGAGGCCGTTCTCGGAGTAGAACGTCTCGCTGCGGTACTCGCCGTTTTCCATTTTCTCACGCTCGTCGGTGAGCACGATGGTGATGCCGTGGTTGAGGAATGCCAACTCGCGCATACGGTTTGCCAACGTACTATAATCGTATTCAGTCGTTTGGAAAATCGAGCCGTCGGGCTGGAAGGTGATGCGGGTACCGTTCAGGTTGGTCGTGCCCACCACTTTCACGTCGTATAGCGGCTTACCACACTCGTATTCCTGCTTGAAAATCTGGCCTTCGCGATAGACTTCGGCGGTGAGGTGGGTGGAAAGCGCGTTCACGCAGCTGACACCCACGCCGTGCAGACCGCCGGACACCTTATAGGAACCCTTGTCGAACTTGCCGCCAGCGTGCAACACGGTCAGAACTACTTCAAGGGCCGAGCGATGCTCCTTCGGGTGCATACCCGTCGGGATACCGCGGCCATTGTCGAGGACGCTGATGGCATTGCCCGGCAGGATGCGCACGTCAATCTTGTCGCAATAGCCCGCCATGGCTTCGTCGATGGAATTGTCGACCACCTCATATACCAAATGATGCAAGCCACGGAAATGCACGTCGCCGATATACATGGCCGGACGCTTGCGCACGGCCTCCAAGCCTTCAAGAACCTGGATTTTATTAGCACCGTATTCTTCGCTTGCCAATTCTCTTTTTTCTTCTTCAGTCATTTTCAGAAATTATTGGTTTTTCAAATAAAGGTGCAAAGGTACGCATTTTTTCGGCACGATGCACAAAAAAGTTGAAAAATTTGTTTTTTCGCAAAAATGGCTCTATCGGGCTAAAAACGGGCAATTTTTGAAAACGCATAGATTTCCGCTCTCGCGTGAAAAGAAAAAGCCCCATCCGCAGGAAAGGGCTTTTCGTGATGTTTAAGACATTTTCAGAATCTCAGCTTCGCGCCGACAAACAACTGAATGCCCGTGACAGGATAATTGTAATACAACTGGTACTTCTGACAAGCCACGTTGTCCAAAAGTGCAAAGGCCGTGACTTGGTCGTTGATTTTGTAGTCCGCGCCAAGACTGAGGTCGAAGACATCCTTCATTTTTTCCGATTGGTAGCCTCCATCCGTGAACACCTTCGCATAGCGTCCACCTTGGTAGAGGAAAGCCGAATTGAAAGACAGCTTGTCGTTGAGATCGTAGGTCAGTTTCAATTTGCCTTCCGTCGTGGGGCGGTACCAAGCATATTCTTCCACAGCGGGCTTGCAACTGTTATAAGCGAAACCCAGCTCGGCAGTGAGGCTGTTGCGCAGCCTTACACGGGCGTTGGCCAAAACAGTCACTAATTTTGTTTCATCGTAAAGCAAATCAAACTTATTACAAATCACTTCATTATCAACAAATTCATACTTCAAAACATAGAACGCGTCGTTGTCGGTGTGGCGATAGCGCACGCCCAAATGCAAATCGACAATATCCACGATGTTGGTGCGTACGCCACCCTCGAAGCCTAGCTTGACATTGGTGGCCAGCAACTCAAGCTGATTCCAGACAAAAGGATTTTCGGCAATAATACTGCTATATGTGTTCAGGTTGCGGCCTCCGTTCAAGTCGGCATAGAACTCCAGCTTTTTGTTCAAGACATACAGGCTTCCACTGATATCGGGACGCACGGCCAAAAACTTGTCCTCTTCCTTGACGCGGTTCACGCCGTCCAAACGGACGCCAAGATGCAATTTGTAAAACTCGTCGCTCATCTCAAAGTAGGGATTCACCTTGATTAGATACAAGTCGCTGCGGCAAATGACCGCCATGTTCGTGTTGTCAGGCTGCGTGGCATCAAAATAATCATACTGGAAGCCCACATCCACGCCCACTTTCTGGGGATGGCTCTTGTCGCCCCACCAACTTTGCGTGTAGCCGAGACCGTAGGCCACATCCACGAAATGCTCGTGCGCGTCAAAACGGTCGAAAGTGTATTGGTAATCCACGCCGCCGCTATGACTCAACTCACCCGTGCGGGTCGAAGTGGAGGCCAAACCTATACGGCCGCCAATGGTGTTGTAAGTTTGGCGGGGACAAGCCTGCTCGATCTGGGCATCCGTCAAAGTGACGGGCAGTTCGGTCAGATTCACGCCATAATAATGGTACATGTCGTTCTTGTAATACACGCCACCGTCCAACTGTATGCCGTCGAATTTGCTCGTGGAGAGGCTGATGTCAAAAAGATTGTTCATAAAACTCGAAGGCGCGTAGTCCTTGATGTTGAGCCACGACGAGTTGTGCTTCACGCCTACACCAAGGCCCAAGGTCTTGGTCAGCATGGAGTTGTGCTTGTAAAGGAAAATCGGCGAGATGCGCGTGCCAATACCGGCCATGAGGAAGTTCTTGGTCGGGATGACGAGCTGGTCCTTCTTCGCTGCGAAGCCTGTCGGGGCAATTTTCTCCAAGTCCAAGGAGAGTTTCTGCTTGGCCTCAATAGGGTTTACCTCCGTGCTGGGGATAGTATAGGATGGCTGCGGCGTTTCAGGCTGCAGTGCCAACTTATTGACTTTGTTTACCTTGGGACGGTATTTGCCTTCCACGGTGACTTGTTCGTCGTGCTGGGCAAAGGCCGAAACGGCCATCAGGGTTAGGGTTAGGATTGCTAATATCTTCTTCATTGTCGTTGTTTTGTCGGTTGGGGGTTGCGTTTGGGCAGACACGCGGGTCTGTCCCTACGTTATTCGGGTTCAATAGGTTCTATGCCGTTGCTGCCGCCCACCTTGGGTTCCTTGAGTTCCACCTCGGCGAGTTTGGCACGGGCTTCTTGTCTCAGGTCGTCGCCTTTGTAATTGTCGATGACGCTGCGAAGGGTTTCCTTGGCCTGGAAATAGTTCTCCTTGGCCACATACACGTCGGCAAGCGCAATGAACGACTTGGCGACCCAATAGCTATACGCCGAGAAATTGTCCGAAATGTCGAAGACTTTGTTCTCGGCTTCGTCATATTTCTTCAGCTTGATGGAGGCCACAGCGGAGTAATACGCGCTCTCGGCACCATATACCGACTTGTCGTTGCGCGCGCTCTTGTCGAGCTTCTCGATGGCCGCGCTATAGTTACCTTTCTCAAAGTACGACTTGCCCATGATGTGGTTGATTTGGTTCACCTGCTCGTCAGTCAGGTCACGCGACAGGCGCAGGCTCTCCCCCATCTCTATGGCCTTGTCGTAGTTGCCCATGAAGAAGTTGCTCTTCATGCTGCCTTCGAGAGCTTCTATGCGTTTCAGCGGCTCCTCGGTGATGCGTGACAGCCGCTCATAGTATTCGCCCGCCTTCTGGTAATTGCCCTTTTCGTACTCGATGCGGGCCATTTTCAGCAGGGCATTGTCGGTATAGTCGTTGTCGGGCTGGGACAATATATAATTAAGGTATGTGACGACCTGGTCTTGCGTGCCAATCTTTTCGGCGCATTCGAGGGCGTAATAATGTGCTTTCAGCGAATACGCGCCGTTGCGGAAGTTGTCGAAATAATATTGCAGCGCGGTTTGAGCCTGTTGATAGCGGCCGTCAAGGTAGAAATTCTCCGCGTTGGCGAAGGCCAAGGAGTCTTGTTGCGTCACCTTCACCTGACCGCCGTTGGCGTTGGCATAGCCGAAATACTCGTCCAACTTGTTCTGTTCCATGTAGATGCTGCGGATGATGCTCATCGCCTCGCGCGACTCGTCGGTGTTGGGATAAGTGGCAACCAAATTCTTCAAGTTGGTGAGGGCTTGGTCGTACTGGTTGTTGTTGTAGTAAATCATGCCGACCTTCATCATAGCTTGGCGCGTGTAAGTGGAACGCGGCCTGTCCTTGATGAGGCGGTTAAAGCTGGCGATGGCCGAACGTTTGTCGCCATGCACAAGGTGGGTGTTGCCGATTTCAAACAAAGCCTGCTCATAATAAGGCGTACTCGGATAGTTTTGCACCAAATCGTTGAGCATGTTAATCTTCTGGTTCACATTGCCTTTCGCACCATAGCAAAGCCCTTGCTGATAGAGCGCGTAGTCGGCGTTGCGCTTCCCGACGCGGGTGGCCAAGTCGTAATAGTTGATGGCGTTGTCGTAGCTGCGCTCCATGTAGAAGCAGTCACCCAAACGGATGTAAGCGTCTGATTTCAAGTCCTTTTGCCTGTCGTCAGCGGCTTGAATGAAGCGGCGGAAACAATCTTCGGCGGCATCATAGTCGGGCTTTTGGTAGTAGATGTAGCCCAAATCATAGTCGGCGAGGGCGTATTCGGGCAAACCCGAAGCACCGTTCATGTTTTTGAACTGGGTCAAATAGCGTCCAGCGGCAGTGTAATCCCCTGACTGATAAGCCGATTCGCCGAGCCAGAAGCAAGCCTCGGCCTTGTCGCCCGCCGATTGTTTGCCGTTCAGGATTTTGGAGAAGTACACCTGCGCCTTGTCGTAGCTGCCCTTTTGGTAGCTGTCAATGCCCGAGGCGTAAAGTAGCTCATTATAAACGGTTTGCAGCTCGGGGCTTTTCTTTTTCATGCCTTCAAGGCGGCTCAGAGCCTCGTCATTCTCTTTCGCGTTGAGCAACATGTAAATCGACATTTCCTCAGCCTCGGCCTTGCGCGGCGATTGCGGATGCTCAGCAATGAAATTGTCCAACAAACCGACGGCCTCGTTGAAGGGGTCAGCACCTGGAATAAGGCTCAGCTTGGCGTAGTTAAACAGCGCGTCTTCGCTGATTTCCTCGTCGAACTTAGCGGAATAGGCTGTGTAAAAGGCACTTCGGGCGTATTTCGGCTCGTCGGTCTTGGCATAGCACGAAGCCAAATAATACGAAGCATATTGGCCCAAAATGTCGCTATTGTCAGCCACCTTCTGTAAGTCGGCGATAGCGCCCTTGTAGTCGCCCTTCATCATCTTGCTCACACCCATCTGGTAACAGGCCTCGCGCGACACGCCTCGTGTCAGGTTTTTGGTATAAATCTGATAATACTCCAAAGTCTTGTCGTAGTTTTTTTGCTGGAAATAGGCATCGGCGACAATTTGCGCCATCTCGCCCTTGCGTTTTTTGTCAGCCTTTTGGACGGCCTGCGGCCCCTCCTCAATTACCGACTGGTAATCGCCGTTCAAGTAGTTGATTTGCATGATGTAAGCTGGTACCACCTTAGCGTAGTCGGGGTGATTGCGGAGTTGGCGGAAACTCGTCAAAGCCTCGTTATTCTTTCCTTTAACATACTGGATATGAGCGTAATAATACTTCGCCGAGTCCTTGTACTTGCCCTCGTTCATCATCAAGCCGTGGAAAAGCGGCATGGCCTTGTCCAAGTCACCTTGCTGGAAATAGGCGTAGGCTTTGTTGAACTGCATCTGCTGTGCTTCGTCGGCAGTAAGCGCGCTTGCATCGGTGTTTTCGTATATCTCCAAGGCTTCCTTATACTTCTTGTTTTGGAACAAGTTATTGGCATAGAGAAAGTTGGCATGGCGCGCCCAAGTGCTGCCTGGGTTGTCGTTCACAAACTGGATAACCTTGGCCGGGCCATCGGATTGGCCGAGATACATCGCGCTGACCGCCTCGTAATACTGCGCATCTACGCAACGCTGTGACTTGGCGTCGGCGACGGCGGCGCGATATTGCGTGAACGCCGACAACGCGGCGCCGAATTCTTGGTTTTGAAACAGCAGAACGCCCTCGTTAAACAAGGCTTCAGGATCGTAGGCTTCGATATGCTTTTGCGCTGACAATGAAGCGGTTATCAAACATAAAACCAGCATCATTGTTCCTTTTATCGGATGGATTTTCATAGGTCGAAATTTGGGACGAAAATACATATTTCTCTTTTTTCTTCGGCAGAAAAGGGCAAAATTCATGCCGAAGGACGCAATGAAAACGCAATCCACCTTATATTATTATAGGTTGTCGGTAGATTTTTGCACTTTCGCGGCGGTTTTTATATCAAGTCTTTCTCATCTATCAGATTGTTCAGCATGGCATAAACCGTAAGGCCTGAAACCGACTTGATGCCGGTCTTGCGCGTGATGTTCTTGCGGTGCGAAATGACCGTGTGAATGGAGATGTTCATCTGGTCTGCAATTTCCTTGTTCATCATGCCTTTGGCGACGGCTATCAGCACATCTGTCTCGCGTTTCGAGAGCTCCACATCGTCGGTGTTTTTCGTGGTTTCGCTCTGCGCAAACTCATTCATCTTGCTGATGATTTTCGACCGCGTGTCGTTGATTTCAATGACCCCGCTGTAAGGCGTCAGCATGGAATGGTCGAGGCAAGAGGTGACCAAGGCGACAAGGGTGAGATGCGGGTGCTCTTTGCCCAACTGCGAAAGGAAATCCTTGTTTTGATAGCCCAAAAGCGCGGGATTGATAATCAGCAAATTGGCATCAGAGGCTGTCGTTTTCTCCGAAAGATGTTCAGGGTTGTCCAAGCGCGACACCACATCGAACTGTGCCATGCTATCGATGATTTCGGCCAGCCCGATGGCGATGATTTCCGAGGATTCGCATATTATGACACGGTTTCTCATGGCTTGGTGTTTTCAAGGGATTCGACACAAGGGATGAGAATGCGCTCCTCGATGAGGGAATGGCGGTTCAAGTCGTCGCTCAGCTCCATGATGTCATACGAGATTTCAATGCGTTCCATGGGGAGAATGTCGCCAGGCAGGTATTTGAGCAGGATGTTCATCATGTCGTCAAGCACATCCTGAATGTTGGTGTGGTTATGCTCAAACTCGTCAATCTTGTAGGAATCAGTGCGTTGCCCGTCGAGCAAGGTCTCGATGTAAGGGAACACTACCTCTTCCTCATAGTATTGAATATGCCGCATCACTTCCTGCTTATACTCCTCGTAAAAATGACTGAGCATCGGGCCGTATTTCTGCCCACAAGCCTCGATGATGTGCTGCAGATGCTCCTCGATGTGCGGGAAACGCTCGTTCAAATAATACTGGTGCGAGGCTTTCAGATAAGAAAGCAAGTCTTCCATGTCGATTTGCCGAAGTTCCTTTTGTCCAGGCCTGAAGCTGCTGTCGGAGTATATTTCGCAAATCATGAGGAAAAGCTGGGTGCTGATGTGGTTCATCTGGCAGACTTGCTCCACGCTACGGTCGCCGAAGCCTAATCCGATACCGAAACGAGGCAACAGTTGCAACAGCCGACGGTCGTCTGTCATCAGCTCGGCAAATTTCGTGTCTTTCGAAAATGGGGTTTTTATGGTGAACATGGTATTGATGATTAAAGTGCAAAGGTAAGGCATTTTTATAAACGGCAAGCAGCCAAAACAATATTTTGGCGTTTTGGGCAAGCGAACAGAAATATTCGCTACTTTTGCCGCCGATTTGTGGTGTCCTTTACGGACTCAATAGGGAATCGGGTGTAAATCCCGGACAGTTCCCGCTGCTGTGATGGCCAATCGCTTGCCACTGTGCCACTGAAAACAATGTCTTTCGGGAAGGCGGCAATGCGAGGCCTCAGTCAGAAGACCTGCCTCAAGTCGCGTAACGATGCTTCCGGGAATTGAAGTTATTAGTATATGAGAAAACAGTATCAAGCAGTTACGGCCGCTGAGGCCGTCAAAGTCATTAAGTCGGGCGACCATGTCCACATCAGTTCGGTGTCGAATGTGCCGCAATGTTTAGTCAAGGCCTTATGCGACAGAGGACGCGCGGGCGAGTTGAAGAATGTCTATATCCATCACCTGCATACCGAAGGCGCCGCACCGTACGTCAATCCTGAGTTTGAGGGCATTTTCCAGCACAATGCCTTCTTTGTGGGTGCCAATGTGCGCGAAAGTGTGCAAAAGGGTTTGGCCGACTACATCCCCGTGTTCCTCGGCGAGACCTCGAAACTCTATCGCGAACGTTACATCAAATGCAACGTGGCCATGATTCAAGTGTGCCCGCCCGATAAATTCGGGTATGTGTCGCTTGGCTCATCGGTCGACGCAACCTTGGCCGCCATGGAGAGTGCCGAGTTCGTCATCGCTGTGGTCAACAAACACGTGCCGCGCACTTTCGGCGACGCGCTGGTCCACATCAGCAAAATCAATGTTTTCGTTGAGGACGACACTCCCCTACTCACCGTCGACATGCCCGAGCCCAACGAAGTCGAGAAGACCATCGGGCGTTATTGTGCCGAGCTCATCGAAGACGGTGCCTGCCTTCAGATGGGTATCGGCAGCATCCCCAATGCCATCCTCTCGTGCCTCCACAACCACAAGGACATCGGCATCCATACTGAGATGTTCTCCGATGGCATCTTACCCTTGGTGAAGAAAGGCATCATCACGGGCAACAACAAAAAGCTTAACAAGGGCAAAATCGTCTCTACCTTCGTGATGGGCTCGCAGAAGATTTATGACTTCATCGACGGCAACCACGAAGTGCTACTGATGGACGTGGAATACACCAACGACCCCTTTGTCATCGCGCAGCAGCCCAAGATGACTTCCATCAACTCGGCCATTCAAATCGACCTTTCGGGACAGGTGTGCGCCGACTCTTTAGGCGAGCGCATCTATTCCGGCGTGGGCGGACAAATCGACTATGTCTATGGCTCGTCGCGCGCCAAAGGCGGCAAGGCCATCATTGCCATGCCTTCCACCACACGCAAAGGCATCAACAAAATTGTGCCCGCCTTGGACTTGGGCTCGGGTGCTGTCACGACGCGCAACCACATCCACTGGTTCATCACGGAATACGGCGCTGTGAATCTTTACGGTCGCTCGCTTCAGGAAAGGGCGAAACTCATCATTTCGGTAGCCCATCCGCAGTTCCAAGAGATGCTTGACGAGGCTGCCTTCAAGCGCTTCGGTCCGCATTTCCATTATTTGTGGAATAGTATTGTGTGATTGGCTTCTAGCTTCTGGCCTCTGGCTGTTGGCAGCTTTTACGCGTGATTTCTGCTTTCTTTCCCGTCAAAGCTGCCAACAGCCAGTAGCCAATAGCCAGTAGCAGAAATAAAAATACCAATGTTCAAAAACATCAACTTCGTAGAAATCTTCGGCGCGTTCATCGTCATGGCCGCCATCATCGACATTTTCGGCTCGATTCCCATCTTCATGAGCATGAAGGAGCAAAACAAGACCATCAAGGCGGGAGAGGCCTGCCTGACGGCTTTGGGGCTGTTTTTGGCCTTCTTCTTCGCCGGCGATGCGCTCTTGAAGCTCTTCGGCATCGATGCGGCCTCGTTTGCCGTGGCGGGTTCGTTTGTGCTGTTCATCCTCGCCGTGGAGATGATCCTCGGTCGCGAAATCATCAAGAACGAGGGTGGCAAGGGCGGCGCGAGCATCGTGCCCATCGCCTTCCCGCTGATTGCCGGTCCAGGCGCGCTGACAGCCTTGCTCTCGCTCCGCGCCGACTACGCCGTCATCAACATCATGATTGCGCTGCTGCTCAACATTTTGTTGGACTACATCGTCATCAGCCAATTGGACCGCATCCAGAAACTCTTGGGCGAAAACCTAATCTTCATTCTTCGTAAATTCTTCGGAGTCATATTGTTAGCTATCGCCGTAAACATGTTTGTGAACAATATTTCGGTGATTATCGCCTCCGTTCATAAATAAACCCTATTTTTGTGTTTTCAATGACAAACAAGTAAGCTTATGCTAAATCTCTTCACCGGTTCGGGCGTCGGGCCCACCATTTTGTATTTGGCCGTCTCCATTTTTGTCGGCCTGCTATTGGGCAGAATCAAGATTGCGAACATCTCTCTGGGCATCACTTGGGTGCTTTTTGTGGGCATAGCCCTGAGTGCCTTTGGCATCAGTCTTAACCATGATATGCTACACATTATCAAGGAGTTCGGTCTGATTCTTTTTGTGGTGGCCGTCGGTTTGCAGGTCGGGCCAGGGTTCTTCCGCTCGTTCAAGAAGGGCGGCTTGGCCATGAACCTGATGGCTTTGGCCAATGTCGCGCTCGGCGTGGTGATTACCGTCATTATCGCCAAAGTCGCGAACCAAGACTTGGCCGACATGGCGGGCGTTTACACGGGTGCCATCACCAACACACCCGGACTTTCGGCGGCGCAGCAGACCGTCAGCGACATGGGCATTGAAGGTGCCTCCGACCGCTTAGCAGCAGGTTATGCCGTGACCTATCCCTTAGCCGTGGTGGGCATGATCATGACCTGCATCCTGTTGCGTCCGCTCTGCCGCATCAACTTGAAAAACGAGCCTTCAATCGAAACCACCCTCGAAGCCCAGCCTCAGAAACAAGCCACGCCCACATCGCAGCGCCACAAGGTGAACCTCATTCCCATCTTCGTCTTCATCGCTTTAGGCATCATTGTCGGCTCCATCCCGATTCCCGTGGGGATGCAGGCACCCATCAAGCTCGGCTTGGCGGGCGGTCCTTTGGTGGTGGCCATCATCGGCAGTTGGCTCGGCGTGAAAAAGGGCTGGTTCACGACGGATTTCACTGATAGCCACGGCGTTTGGATGCTCCGCGAGGTGGGTATTGCGCTTTTCCTCGCAGGTGTGGGATTGGGTGCCGGCGGACAATTCGTCAACACCGTGCAAGAGCATTATATGTGGGTGGTTTACGGCATCATCATCACCATGATTCCGCCCATCTTGGTCGGGCTGTTCGGGCGTTTGGTGCTGAAAATGAACTACTACACGTTGATGGGCTTCATTGGCGGCTCCCACACCGACCCGCCTACTTTGGCTTTCGCCAACACCGTGGCTCCAGAGGGCTGCAAACTGCCCAACATGGGTTACGCGACGGTCTATCCACTCACCATGTTTTTGAGGATTTTCACGGCGCAACTATTGGTGCTGCTCGCGGTATAAAGCAGCTTATCCTCGTTCCGCAGGTTTTTTTGTACTTTTGCAGGCAAACAAGCCCCGATGGATTCATTGTTTGGGGGCTATTCGGGCGGCGGATGACATGTAGATGCTTTTCAGTTAGTCCTCCTGTTCGTAATAGTAGGAATAGTCAATGCCTTTCATGAAGATTTCGCGGTCGTCTATCTTGTCGGTCAAGGCCCCTTTGAGCAAGGCTTTAATGCTACTGGCGTCGGTCGTGCTTTTGTGCATGGCATCCAAATACGTCTTCTTGTCAATCTTGCTCCAATCGACACACCTCTTCAACCTCTTCTTGAAAATCAAGTCAAGCCAGATGCGCGTCGATCGGCCATTGCCTTCCATGAAAGGATGCGCCATGTTCATCTCCACATACTTGTCGACAATTTCGTCGAAGGTCGTTTCGGGCATCTGCTCGATAACCTCAAGGTTTTGCATCAGGTATTCTGCCCTGCAAAAGATGGTGCCGCCCTTTGAGATGGTCTTGGTGCGAATCTTCCCTGCAAAGTCGTAAAGTCCGCCGAAGAGATAGGCGTGAATTTGTTGAAGAGCCTTTACCTTACCCACTTCCTTGTCGGCCACAAGATTGCTTTCCCAAAGCGTGTAAGCTTTCTTCCGGCTTTTACCATCAATGGAATTGTCGCTGTATCTGAACCAGTCAAGAAATGCTGTAGCCTGATTGTTCGGTATGAATTTGGCAAGTTCTTCAACACTTGCCTGACTAATGACATCGGTATTGTACTTCTTTCCATCAGAAGCAGTAAGTTTCAGTTGGGTAGTGGCACTAACCAACTCAACATTTTCTTTCCGTAGCTTGGCTTTGAGATATTTCCAATAGTTGCGATTCTTTTGGTGGTCGTCTTGCTCGTTGATGGCGCCAACAATATCAAGCACCGAGAACCACCATTGGTTTTGCTCCTCATCCCACACGGCACGAACCGTAAAGTCTTTATAGAAACGGACAGATATTTTCTTGCTCATAACGCCTCCTTGTTGATTTCTATTCCTAACAACCGCTGTTTCTCAGCCAGTGTGTCGTCACACTGGACTATTTTATGTATTGTGCAAAGATACAAAATTATCCGACACACTAATATAATAAAATGCTGAAAAACAGCAGTCATGTCATGCCAGCCTCATATGAATCCCCATCCTTCCAATCTATCGGATTACGGACAATGTATTCCGAAATGCGTTGGTATTCCGCCTCATTGCGAATGATATGGTCATGATAATTCGATTGCCACAAGGGATTGTTCCTGTTAAATTTTGCCATTGCCAGATGGTTCGCATCAATCCAATCGTCAATCCGTTTGACCGTTGCCGATTTGAAACCTGCCACAAACGACGAAATGGATTGGGGTTGGCGTTGGAATTGCGTGGGTGTCGGTTGGGGATGTTGGGGTGGTGTAGAGACGCACGGCCGTGCGTCTCTACATGGCCGTGCGTCCATACATGGTCGTGCGTCCATACATGGTCGTGCGACAAATCCCCGTGCGACAAATCCCCATGCAAACCATCCCCATTCGCCCCAACATCCGTGCATTTCGTTTTATCCAATATGACAATGGCATGCAAATGATCGGGCATCAAAACGAATTCGCCCAAAAACAATTCGACGCGTAATTCGAACGATTTGAAAAATTCGTCATAAACGATTTGTCCCCAATCGTTCAACACCATTTCGCCGTTCACGATTTCCCCAAACAACCTCTTACGGTCAGCGGTGACGATGGTAATGTAATAATGCCCGTTGCTGGCATAATCCCATCCCCGCAAACGATTCGACGGTATCCTGTATTTGTCTTTGAATTTTTCTGGCATATTCAAATCATTTCAGGATTAAGTCTAAATGCATTCTCATCCACATGCATTTGGTAAAGGTTGATTTGTGAATTCAGTTTCTTGCGGACATATTGAATCATTTTTTCCTTCTCGGTTGAATCTGTATTGACGACAAAATAGATGGACTCAAAATAATCGCCTTTCAGCGGCATATAATGGTGTATCTCTCGCCAATCCCAAGTTTCCTTTGGATGATTGGCTTGTTCTGGGGTTAAAGCGGCATACATGGTAGATGGCCTTGGCATGACCAACCTGACCTCTTGTTCATATGCCCACTCCTTTGCTTTTGTTTTCCACTAATAACTGAACAAGTCCTCTGTGGGATGATATGCGCTTGGACGCTCAATTATATCTTGGTATTACACATCTAAAACTAATGGCTTAAGATATATTTCACCAAACATTGGAGGAACCGATTCCATCACTTTGTCCATGTCAAGACCGATACAAACGCCTTTGTGATTATAGCAATAATGGCTCCACATGAGCAACAAGTCGTTGACTTTCGACAAACTGCAAAGCCATGTGTTGTTGCGCAGATTGAGCGCTTTGTTTTCACCCACCTCTTGTTCCCATTCTTTATGTATTATATCCTTTGCTTTAAAATCCGGCACATTCGAGTAGTCTATCAATTTCGAGTGACAATCGAAAGGGTCATTCAGTTGGGACGCATTGGTGAATTGGAGATTCTGGTTTGCAATCATGCGCCTTGCGCCAGTTATGTCTAAATATTTATAGAGAATAAGGGACATACGACCCATTAGTAATGATAACTCTCGGATGGAACATTAAAAACCAGGTCAAAGCTGACTCGGCTATATTCTTCCACCCCCTTTTGATTTTTGCCTTCCGCTCCTAGCTTTACAATAGAAGCAACTTGTATTTTGCCTCCAATATCATCATATGTTTCTTCTGTTGTTGCCACTGCAAGATCAAAATGCACAGGTATATTAGGCAGCACACATTGTCCTTTAGTGATATCTTCGACACTGACAACTGCAGAGGAGATTTGTTTCAAAGTTTCTCTTACAAAGTCTTCTACGTTCATAATTGTATCTTTTTATTGTTATTGTTTTATTCATATTCTATCGTTACTTGGTCATTCATCAGCAGCGGGAATGCCACTTAAAAATTCGCCTATATCGGATACATATGCGTTATGTTATAAAAAATCAAGCAGTTCCTCTATCTTGGCTTAAACAATCTACCCAGCAACGTATCTTTATACCAATACCTATTAAGCTTTATCATTTCATAGTCAGGTAAACTCTCCAAATATTCCAACTCGAATACTAAACGAGAATCCTCATCTTTTGACCCTGGTTGTATCTCTGTCTTTTTGCCAATGCGGGCAACGCGTATTAAATACAGGTCGCGCACGCCTTTCTCTTTTATATAAGGCATAAAGTAATAGAGCTTGTTAATGGAAACAGTTGACGGGAATGACCTTGCCTTACCTGTATAATACACCTTAGTAGGCTCTTCCTTCAAGAAGTATTCTTCATTATCCTTCTTCACCAAACCAATCAATAGATGTTTAGTGGGGTCTAATGCATATTGCTTCTTCGGGCAATTTACCACCAATGGCTCCTGCTCATCTGCAAACAGTCCAAGGTCAAGCATCGGTTTGGCATCGCGGTTTGTAAAAATGGGGCGAGTAGACACCGGGGCTTCATCATAGATAAACTGATATAGGCTTTTGCCTATCTGTTCAATGATGCCACACACCAAAGCATTACCCATCAAGAAAGCGCGGCGACCATCTGTCACCTCTGGATGCAACGTGTGATTATCGGGGAACATATTCATGCGCTCTAACTCGATAGGTAGTAACCTGCGATAGCGGCCAGACTTTGTCTTAACTACATGCTTGAAACGAGAAGGAGCCGTGCCGCCCTCGCCAGTAATTATCGTGCGTGACGGTTGGTCAAGATTATCGGGGAAAGCCATTCCACCCTCTGAGAACACGTATTCGTAACCCTCTTTCGAGACACGGTTGATTTTCTTAGCACCCTTTTCGTATTGCCATTTAGGCAATTCCTCATCAGTGATAAAAAAGTCTTCTGGTACAAGGTTTTCATCCACAAGATTGCCACCCAATGTTTGTCGTGGCCCATCGTAAACGGGTTCCGCATCTACCGAATATACATGACGATTCATCATCATTCCGGCATTACCAAAAGGACTATCTTTCCCATCTTTGTTGAAACAAGCAGAAACCTTCTGGATGGGACCAACAATATCGAATTCGGAAATGGTTCCTGCTTTAGGCCTAAACTCAAATGCTTTTGCCATTACACCATCAAACTCTACCCAATCTTCCATCCTCTCTATTTTCCGTGCCACTACTGAATCCATCTGGTATCCAACAATGTAAGTTCTGCGCCTACGCTGAGGCATACCATAATCTGCCGCATTGATGATGCGCCATTCAACGACATAACCAAGATTCGCAAGTGAGGCCAGAATAATTGCAAAGTCACGTCCACGTTGGGTTGCGGGAGAATTCAACAGACGATCCACATTCTCGAAGAATATGTATCTGGGGCGCTTCTCGCCTTTCTCTTGAAGAATGCGGTAGATTTGCCACCAAAGCACTCCTTTCTTTCCCTCGATACCTCCAGAGCGACTTAATGTTGCGGCTACTGAATAATCCTGACAAGGGAAACCACCCACTATCAAATCATGATTAGGTATTTCCTCCGTCTTTACCAAATTAATGTCTTTATTAGAGTGTCCCTTTGTACCGAATCTTGCCATATATACCAATGATGCATCCTGATGCTTCGTTGACGGTTCCCATTGGTTGTTCCAAATAGTTTCATAGGCATCTGATGCGCCTTCAAGACCAATGCGGAAACCTCCCACACCAGCAAATAATTCTACTACTTTTATTTTATGTTTAGGCATTCCCTAATTCCTTTCTTCTATTATCCACTATTTCACGAACATAGTCATTATTGAACCAATAACAGAATTTTTTTGCTCCTTTGCCATCAGGAGTTGGCGCAAGGTCGACAGCCTTCTGAGCTTTGGGGCGAACATGGAATTTCATCTTGTCCGAACCTTTCCACCAATACTCTTCTGAAATATGGTTCGCTAAAATGTTATCCTTAATATGATTCCAATACACTTCTGCCCACTCTAAATCTTTTTGTGGCATTGTCCAGAAGAACACATCATCCAGCAAATAGTCTTCTTTGCCAACGGTTTGCTCTTTGAATATCACAAACATAAATCGGCTGGAATAAAGCTCGTACAAACGCGATTCAATCCACTCCTCACATTCTGCTACCTCGATGTAGTCAATATTCTCAAAAGACATTGCTTCTTTGATAATACCATTAGCCTGTACACGAATTGTTTTCATTGTAAGCCCGGCTTTAAGAAACTCTTCCGAGCGGTTTATATTTGCACACTTCGCAGAAGCAGCAATTGCATTAGCAACCATCGCGAACTTGTTCTTTGGATTGTTCGAGATATCCACATCCTTTCGCTTTGCAATCTTTTCAAATTGCATATTTAAGAATGGTCTGAAACGACTTAACAGAACATCATCGAAAGAGTGTTTTAAGAGTGCGTTAGTGCTTACAAGCTCCGATTTTGCGCCAGTAACATTCGAGACCGCATTTTTCCCGCTTTTGATAACATACTGCAGAACCGTACGCATATAGGCCATTTTGAGGCTAAATGCTCTACGTGGAGCATCAATCTCGGGATTATAAGGTTGCTTCATCAAACTATCGTCCCTTTGTCCCTTTCGACAAGCTCCAAGATACATCGTGTCGCCTTCGGATAGTTCGTGAGCTTTTCCTTGTTTTATCTTCTCAATGATGACTTCGTAATCATGCTTAATGATTAATAAGTCTTTCTTTGGCAGCTTCCACAAAACGGAAAAGATGAATTTGAGGTCTAGGTTGTCGCAGTTCGACTGATGCAGATAGAAAAGCAAAAGCATCAATTGACATTTCAGATAGAAATGTGAATGCTCAAAATCGTCTTTCACTACTTCACAGTAGTTAATCATATTGCAAACAAGACGCTCTTTAATAAGAAAGTCATCCTCTTTGCTTTTCTTCAGAGGAGTACATTTCAATTCCATTCCTGCCTCCGAAAAGTCAGCGCCTGCATAGTTATTTGTTTCTAACAAGAAAAAGATATTCTCCACCATTTGACCGAGACTCCCCTTACCTTTTTTCGGCTCATAGTTTTCCCATACGAAGTCACGCAAGGTGTTACCCAACAAGCCTTTGCTGTACTCAAAGATGCTCTGGGGGCTCTTAATATCATATGGTAGTGTAGTACTTGAATTTTGCATCCTATTCCTTAATTATTTAAAGTACAAAAATAGATATGTCGTACGTTCATCCCGTCACTCCTTTCTTTATTTCCCAATGTCCAGTCTTATTGCTGCCAATACGGACAATGACTCCTTCCTTTTTCAGTTCGTTGAGCCGACGCTTGATAGTGGCTTCAGAAACACCTATCAATGCAGCATATCCGGCGTAATTCATCGAGCCATCCCGTAGAACAGCCTGATACAATCGTTGTTTTATCGGGTCAGAGAATGTGTTTATCGGGTCAGAGGCAATGCTTATCGGGTCATTGTGTTGCGATTGCTTATATTCCCCAATCTCTTTGCAGAGGTTCCGAATGTGCTCATCCATCATGAATTCACGGAACGGTTCAAACGAGTTCTGTTTCCGAGCTTCAACCAGTGCCTGAATGTATTCTGCCTTGTCTTCCTTGACAATCTTCACTGGCACCAATCCGAACTCGTATTGCAGATGATTCATCACAAGGCGCGACATGCGTCCGTTACCATCTGCCCAAGGATGAATGGTCACCAACTGGCAATGGGCATCGAAACTCAACAGATACTTATCTATCATATTATCGGTATCCATCAACTGATGACGACGCTCATTCGTCAACTGGCAGAACTCTGTCAACTTACCTGGCACTTTCTGGAAATTCATGTAAGACTGACCACCTGTTCCAGCCGTTACACCTAACAAACGGAGGTCGCCTTTCGAAGCATCAAACGAGCCATGGGGCGTGTTATATTGCGAGCCTGTATTCTTCATCACCAATGCCGACAGCGTTTTGAGCATATCTACCGAGAAGTCAGCGTGCTTGCGAGCCAATTGCATGGAGTGCTCGTAGGCCGCTTTCAGGTCGAGGTTCATCATCTGCTCCTGAAGCGAACGTCCTTTGGCCGTAATGCCCTCGTCGAACACTCGATGGCCGTGGAATGGGTAATGAGCGAGTAGAGAGAGAACTTTTGGTAGTCTATCTGCTCCGCTATGCCCAATGAGTGGTATTCGTTGATCACTTCAAGTAACCTATCAACTTGCTCTTTTTTCATTACTCCATCATTTTTTGTTCAACACTGCCAACAGCGTGCAAATATATAAACTTTTCGGTTCTTATCTGTTATCATCGAGTAGATAATAGGCAAAAAAATTCCCGCAAGCCCTTCCATCCTCATTTATTATTAAGCACCTCCACAAAAACCCCAATAATTGGGGATAAGCCCGCTTTTTCGAAATGCGGAATTTTGCAATCGTATTTGAAATGAAAGGATTCGATTATGAAACTGAAAACGATTGCAACCTGTGCAGCATTGGGTTTGGCGTTGAGCGTCATGCCTATGCAGGCACAAAACAAGGTCAATGACTCGACGAAGTTTTTCTCCTTGTCAAGGCTTACCGTGGGCGGCTACGGTGAGGCCGTTTATACCCGTAACTTCTACAGCGACAACATGTTCCGATACTCGCACGCCGAGCGTTACAAGGACGCCAAAGGCCACGGCCGCATCGACCTGCCTCATGTGGTCATCAGCCTCGGCTACGACTTCGGCAAGGGCTGGAGCATGGGCAGCGAAATCGAGTTTGAACACGGCGGCAACGAAGTGGCCGTGGAAATCGAGGCCGAGGAAACCGGCGAGTTCGAGCATGAAATCGAGCGCGGCGGCGAGGTGGCCTTGGAGCAATTCTGGATTCAGAAGTCGTTCGGGAAAGGCTTCAACATCCGCGCAGGCCACATCATCGTGCCTGTCGGGCAGACCAACAACGCCCACCTGCCCACCGACTTCTTCACCTGCTACCGTCCCGAGGGCGAATTCACCATCCTGCCCTGCACTTGGCATGAAACGGGCATCAGCTTTTGGGGAAAAGTGGGCAAATGGCGCTACGAGGCCATGGTCATCCCCTCCTTGAACTCCGACATGTTCAACAACGCCAACTGGGTGAAGAACGGCTCGGCTTCGGGCTATGAGTTCCGCGTGGCCAACAAATTGGCGGGCGCGGCGCGCATCGACAACTACAGCATCAAGAACTTCCACTGGGGCGTGAGTGGCTTCATCGGCAACACCTTTAATAATGACGTCGTCACCAACGAGTTCAGCGAGACGAGCCAATACAAAGATGTGAAAGGCACCGTCATCATCGGCACAGCTGAGTTCGACTACAAGGGTCACGGCCTCGTGGTGCGCGGCAATTTCGACTATGGTCACCTCAGCGACGCCAACCTCATCTCGGCCTGGAACAAGAGCCAGAATCACCAAAGCTTCTCGCCCTATCCGCGCTCCTTGGTCGGAGAGGCCGCCATCGCCTGCGGCGGCGAGATTGCCTATGACATCATGCACCCGATGAAACTCAAAGGCAACCAAAAACTCTACCTCTTTGGCCGCTACGACTATTACGACAGCTACATCCCCACCGCCAACGCCCTCACCGACTACCAATGGACCGACCGCCATGTGATGACCCTCGGCGTGAACTATTATCCTATCAAACAAGTAGTTATCAAGGCACAATACGCCAAACGCTTCCTGAAGGAGCAATACAACGACGAGCCTTCGTTCTCGTTGGGCGTAGCGTATAGCGGATTTTTCACGAAATAATACAGTACGGCCCTTCGACAAGCTCAGGGACCTGCAAAAGCTAAGGTCGTTGAGCCTGTCGAAATGCTACGCATTCAACGTAGTTAAACGCCGACCAAAACATAAAAGCAAACATAACATCAAAATCAAAATAAAATGAAGAAAGTATTCAAAAACGCAATGCTGATCGCAGCATCAGCCCTGCTCGCAGTGAACTTCAGCTCCTGCAAAAAAGACCCTCAAAACAACACTGAAGAAGCCAACAAGGCCACCAAAGAGGCCATCGTGAAGCAGTACCTCAACCACACGGTGTATCCGACTTACGCCAGCTTGGCGGAAAAGTCAGACCTGCTCGTCACCAACCTTGAAACGCTGAAAGGCAGCATGACCCAACCCAATGTAGACGCCGCCTGCGCCACCTTCCTCGAAGCCCGCCACTGGTGGGAGATGAGCGAGGCCTTCCTCTTTGGTGCCGCCTCCGACTTCGGCATCGACCCGCACATCGACTCGTGGCCCTTGGACGAGGACGCCTTCAACAACCTGATGGCCAGTCCTAACATGATTGCCCAACTCGCCAACGACGAAGACGGCTCCGTGGCAGGCGAACAGCTCGGCAACGCCCTGCTCGGCTTCCACGGCATCGAGTACATCCTCTTCCGCGAAGGTCAGCCCCGCAACGTGGCCGACATCAACGACGACATGATGATTTACATTGTGGCCGTCAGCCGCGACCTGCGCAACCGCTGCTTCCAACTTGAAGTGAGCTGGAACGCCGACGCCCCGCAAGCCCACAAGGCCTTGATGGAGGAACTGGAACTCAACACTACCGTGAATGGCGGCGGCAACACCTACGGCCAGAATATGCTTCAAAGCGGACAGGCTGGCAGCACTTACGCCACCTTCACCAACGCCCTTGAAGCCATCGCCGACGGCTGCATCGACATCGCCGACGAGGTGGGTACTTCGAAGATCGGCAAGCCCCACACGGGCGAGGACGTGACCTATGTGGAGTCGCCCTACAGCCAGAAGTCTATCATCGACTTTTACGACAACATGACCAGTGTGAAGAACGCCTATATGGGTGGCATGGAAGGCCAGCGCGACGAGGCCCTCTCGCTGCACACCTACATCAAGGACAACAATCCTGACCTTGACACCAAGGCCCTAAATGCCATTGAGAACGCCCTAACGAAAATCAGCAATATGAAGGCGCCGTTCGTCCTGTATTATGCCGATGCTTCCGCCGGCGAAGCCATGGAAGCCTGCCAAAACCTCTCCGATGTGATGGCCGAAGTGAAGGCCGAGTTCGCAAAAATCGACAGAAAGTAACCCCAAAACGTAAACACCATGAATACGCACAAACACTTGTCAATCATCGCCCTTGCAGGCCTCTTGGCTTTGGCTTCCTGCAAGCCTAACGCCCCCATCCCGACCGTCATCAGCGAGGACACCTACGCTGGCGGCGAATTAGGCACCACCTTCAACCGCTCGCAGTCGGCCTACCAAGACCCCTCGCCCGCAGTCGAGCAGGCCGGCTTGACCACCGCGTTTAGGTACGGCGAGGCTTTCTTCGAGCGCACCTACACACAAAACAACGAGCCTTTCAAGGGCCTCGGACCGCTTTACATCCGTAGCAGCTGCATCGCCTGCCATCCAGGCTATGGCCACGGAATGCGCATGAACCGTTACCGCGCCGACGATTGGGGCAACGGCTACCTGCTCGTCTTCACCGACCGCAACGACACCTACCTGAGCAGTTACACGGGAATGCCCCAAACCAAGGCCGTCGCACCCTTTAAGGCACCCTTGGACGAAACCAAAATCCAGATCAACTGGCTCAGTTACACCGACGAATGGGGCAACCAATTCCCTGACGGTGAACGCTATAGCCTCACCTATCCCGAGGTTTACATCCCTGAAGATGCCTTCTACGTCCCGCTCGAAGTGGGCGGCAACCCGATTTCCTACGGCGACTTCGTCTGCCGCTTAGAATCGACCATCGGCATCTACGGCACGGGCCTTATCGATGCCATCCCCGACGACTCGCTGAAGGCGCAATACCAAAAGGAATACAACGACGGCTACATGCAAAACGGTATCAATCCCGCCATGTGGGCCGGCGGCGACTGGGCACCGACGGGCTTGTATGGCAACACGACGCACCCCAAGAAATACACCTACGCTTTGACTCGCGGCCCCTTGCAGGATGCCCCGGGTGCCAACGCTATCTGGAACATCACCAACGTGACGCACCGCACCAAAATGGGCCACTACATGACCGCTGCCTATGCACAAAAGGCTTCCCAAGACCCCGATGTGCAGGCCGAGTTCTACAACTATTTCCCGCAGTACAACCTCACGGGCGATGTGGAAACCGACATCTACAACTACCTGATGATGAACGACCAAATCCCCGCCGAGCTGAAAGTGCCTGAGATGAAGGACGAGGACTATGTTGATTTCATGGTGTGGCACCGTGGCTTGGCCGTTCCCGCCGCCCGCAACTTGGACGATCCCGACGTGCAACGCGGCAAGGAACTCTTCAACAGCATGGGCTGTGCCTATTGCCACCGTCCCTCTTGGCAGACCGGTGACGACATGTTCACTGACCCGGCTGGCTTCTTCTCCGACGGCGACCCGCGTCTGCCGCGCTATCCTAACCAGAAGATTTGGCCTTACAGCGACTACATCCAGCACAAACTCCACATGGAGAACGACATCCGCACAGGCTGGTGCCGCACCACCCCGCTCTGGGGCCGTGGCCTGTCGGCGGTATGCACGGGTCGCAGCGAGCGTCTGCACGACTGCCGCGCCCAGACCGTCATCGAGGCCATTATGTGGCATGGCAACGCCCAAAGCGACGCCCGCCGCACGGTGGAGAAGTTCCGCGAGCTACCCAAAGAAGACCGCGATGCGGTTGTTAAGTTTATTGATGCGATTTGATCTTTATTTCCCAATGATTTTTCAGAGGCGTGCCGTATGGTGCACCTCTGTTTTTTGCTTATGCGCGGATTCTTCGGCAATTGATTTATCGTTTTGGGAATAATATGTATCTTTGCAGCCATAAACGACAAAACGAAAAGACTATGACACAACTGACAGTAAATATAGAGGATGTTTCGATGCTTGAACAAATCAAGCAGGCTATCAGCATGTTACGCGGTGTGGTATCGGTGAAAGAGAAAAAGACCAAGCCCAAGGAGTACGACATCACCAAGACCGCCGGTTTCCGCGAGGCGATGGACGACATTGAGCATGGTAGGGTGACGACCTACGACTCCGTGGATGATTTGTTCAAAGAATTAGGCATCAGTATATGAAGTACAAAGTTATAACCCCAAAGCGTTTCAAAAAGGACTTGGTTCTCTGTCAGAAACGAGGTCTGAACATGCGGCTCATACATGATGCTATTGCCATACTTCAAGAAAGAGGCTCGCTCCCCCGAGAGTACCGTCCACACAAACTCGTGAACCAAAAGCGGGAAATCTGGGAGTGCCACATCCAACCCGACTGGCTTATGACATGGGAGCAAAACGACACCCAACTGACACTCCTGTTTCTGCAAACTGGCACTCATTCCGATTTGTTTTAACATAAACAAGATGACGGGATTGTTTATTCAACAATAACCATTTTATGGCGGTTTCAATTCGGAGCCGCCGACTTCGTTTTTTTGTGAAACTTTTTCCACTTTGCTTGATTTTGGCAGAGTAAGGATGTTGTTTTGCACCGAAATCAAAACAACACCGCTATGGACAAAAAGAAATCACATTACCTCGTGCATGGACTGTTCTGGAAAGAACAAATGCACAACGCGAACTATCACGAAGCGAAGAAAGTCAATCTTTGCCGCATCAACAAAACCTTCGAGGATGCCGACCTCAACAAGGCACGAAAGGAAGCCTTTGCCTATTATCAAAGCCTGATTGATGTACTTTATGAAACCCTCGACGACTGTTACACTACAGACCGCCAGGCACGAATTGACCTTCAAACCTACTTTCATGCAGGCTGTAGCAAATCTACGGCCCGCATCGGAAAGATGGCCTTTGACGACAACCTATTCAACGAAATCGCCGTCTATTGGGTGAACGGGACAGAGAAAAGGCTGATTCATGGCATTTGGTACAGGCCGAAAGAAGAGCAACATCAGCTTGACGAGCAGCTTGCCTTGATGGGTGGCAATCTCATCAAAGAACACGCCTACTATGAACGCCATCATCTTCCCATTGAGGACGAAACACTCTGCGACATGACCGACTTCAACCTCGGCTTCCAATTTGTCTTGCCCACTCCTTTTGATTGGGATGGCTTTGTTGAGGATAATATAGCCAAAGAGACACAAGCAATGTATCAGTGCTTTCAATAATTCTAACAATCATTAAAAACTACAGAAATGGAACAGAGAAACAGAAAACAAAAGACATTGGACAGATGGGAAATCCACTACGGGACTTTTACTATGCCTCCTGAGTTTTGGACACAATACCCACATGTTCCGCAGCAAGTCGTCATTGTTGACGACCGCACTCACACGCATCAGCTTTGTGCAACCAAATTCAACCGGGTCTTAGGATTGAGCAAGCTTTATGACCGTTATGAACTGAGACCGGGAGACACTATCAAGTACACGCTTGATATTGACAACACAGCCTTGCACCTCACTTGCCCACGGAAACCACTATTATGGTTGAGGAGAAAGAAAGCAATCGCTTGTCTTCTTTTTGTTCTCACTTTCATCTTTTTCGGTTGCGGTGGAAACAAACGTCCTACCATGTCACCACAGACTACAGAAATCACAGGTGACCTGAGCGGATATTTCGAGGTGGTCGAGAAAGAAATCATTGCCACAGAAGGAAGGTGGTCGCTTTGGAATGTGGAGTTGAAGCGTACTGACATGCCTTTCCCATGGGATGAAGGTATGACAGTGGCAAAATTCAACGACACTTACACTGACGGTAGAGCCTACTGTAAAGTTGGATTCGGGTTGGAGACCTTTGACAAGGATGGCAACTTGGTAGACAAACGCTCAGCGACAGCCACGGGGCTTCTGGGGCCATACAGCAGTAATGACATACTCGACCTTATGAAACTCCAACCAGGCGAAATTGGTATCATCCGTTGGGACACTAACCCATACGAAGATAAAGCTAAAGACAAGCTTACTTTCAAAATCACCTCTGCTTGCGAAATCATAGAAGGCAGAGGGCAAGTAACTGCCACAAACGATTGGGACAAAGTGCTCGATGCTTACGAAAACTATGTTGACAGATACATCGCTTGTTTGAAGAGGATTGCTGGTGGCGATATGGATGCAATGTCGCAATATGCAAAGCTGTTGGAGAAAGCAGAGGAATTGGGTGAACAGCTGGAAAACGCTTCGGGCAGCATGACGACAATGCAAGTGAACAGATACACGAGGATTAACAAGAAAATGCTGGAAGCAGCAGCAAACGGGTTTAACTGACATGAACACCAAAGAAGCGTTTGAAGACCCACGCATCGTGATGCTGGAAGAAATCATCTTGGATGAGTACGAGCACGGGAAACAAGTCGAAGAGGAAAGCATCATCAAGAATGCGCTGCACCATCGGTGGATGATACTGCGTGAGCTGATGCAGTACGATGAGGAAAGCAAAAGGCTACTGTCGGATTTCAACGACAGGATAAAGGCAGCAGCCACTGCCCTCTTCAACAAGACGAAGGGTATCTACGAAGGTATGATGAAACTTTATGACGGCATCGGTGACCTTGAAGTTGAAGGGAAATTGAAGTTAGGTTATACCTACCCTACGGCGCATCCCGTCCAGACCGAGCGGGCGGAAACGATGTGGGAAGTGATGACCCAAGGCGGCTACGACCAGTTGTATTCCACAGACGGCTGCTCATGGAGCCTGAGATGGGACCAAAACGGAATCATGTCAGCGCACGAAAGCCTTGAAGCATGGCTCGGCATGGCCGACGAAAACGACAACTGGAACGAGGGCTTGGATTACGAATGGTCGAAAGACATGCACCTTGTCTATCCTTTCCACAACCTCTATGACAACCGATATTTCAGCCTCTATGACCTCGTTTATGTGAGCGAGTTTGAGTTTGAGATTTGTATTCGGTTGGATGGAGGGCTTGATTTGCCTGAATAAAAAATCTTTGCGGCGAGCTTGTGTTTGAAAAACCATTATATTTGCAGGGATTTAGGTAAAAAACTAATACAAGAAACAATCTCTAACACGAAAAAACAGTCAAAATAACTAAATTGAATTACAATGAGTTACGAAAAATACCAAGATAATAGTCCTGATGTTATTATCTCTGAAGACAAAGAGACTTTTATTCATTGCCCAAATAGCATTAGTGGAGATTTCGATTTGCCAAGTGAAATCATTCACATTGATGATTTCGCGTTCAAAGGTTGCGACCAATTAGAATCCATCGAATTACCATATAACCTATTAAGCATTGGAGAAGAGGCTTTTGCTGATTGCAGAAAACTTGAAGAAATAGTTATTCCCAAAGGCACTGTATCAATTGGAAATGCCGCTTTTATGAATTGCCATCGCCTCCACTCCCTTCAAGTTCCCACAAGTGTAAAAAGCATTGGAAATGACGCATTTCTTGGTTGCTGTGGATTAACTGAAATCGAATTTACAAGCGATGATATTTCCATAGGGGAAAATGTTTTTGGCTCTTGTACAGATTTATTGGAAATCTTCATTCCTGAAGGTAGCACTATAGAATTTGAAAAGAAACTACCAAGCTACAAAGAGCTTTTCATCGAAACAACCTATTCTGACCCATTGGCAATATATGATTACAAAGAACCTGACGAAAGCTATTGCTCGGACAATGGAGAGTTTTTCTTACATTGTTCAAGGGATGCCCGTCGTAAAAATATTCCAGATGGAGTGAAAGAGATTGGTCGTGAGGCCTTTTCTGATTGTAAATACCTTAAATCCGTGTCTATACCAAAGAACGTTGAAGTCATTCACGAAAAAGCTTTTGCTAAATGCATTGCACTAACCAAGATTGTCATTCCTGAAGGTGTTTCGATTATAAAGTATGGGGCATTTGGAGGATGCAGCAACCTCATTAGCATATCTCTACCAGAGAGCCTTACTGTTGTTGAGGGTAACGCCTTTACATATTGCAATAGTTTAAAAGAAATCATTATCCCTTCTGGCACAAGAGAGAAGTTTGAGGAACTATTGCCGAAGCATCTGCATGACAAACTGGAGGAAATACGCAATAGCAACGGATGAAAAATCGCGTTGCAGCAAAAATCATTTCTAAAAACCTTTATCTTTGCATCAAATCTATATAAAATTGAATATGAACACTGAAGAAAAACTTGAACCCAAAGGGTTGGCAGACATCTGCGAAAAATTAGATGATCTAACATTAGCTATTGACAACATTGACCTCTATGGCGCAATTTACGGCATCGTATCAATGCTGAAACCCATTGCTCACGCAAACTCTCAAAATCTCATACCCGACGGCATCACCTACATTGGCGATTATGCTTTTGCAAAAGATGGCCCAGACGATTATGGCAGCATTAAGTATTTCATCATTCCCAAAAGTGTCAAACATATTGGAATAAAGGCTTTTGCCAATAAGGGCACTGATAGCATCGAAGTTGACCCGGACAATGAACATTACAGTTCAATAGACGGTGTGTTGTTCAACAAAGATGGTACTGAACTATTGCAATATCCTCTTGGCAGACAAGATGTCTCCTATGTGCTTCCTGATAGCGTAGTCAAAATTGCAGACTCTGCTTTCCACAATTGTAAAAAGCGTTTACAAATCATTATTCCTAAAGGGACAAAAGAAAGATTTGAAAAGGCGGTACCTTCTTATTTCGAACTGATTGAATAAGAATAGACTTATAAAACTAAAACATAGAAAAATGAGCATGCAAAACACACTTAAAATCTACGAAAAGAAAAGCGGCTACCGTTTCTTTTTCATCAGGAAAGAACTTCAGCCTATGTTTGACAACCTTGGGGCATTTACATTGAGATGCTCTGATGGTACACACTACAGCAACCTTAATGTCACCAAATCAGGTAAAGTCCAAAGGTACTTTATTTTTGCAAGTGAGTTTTTTAATAAACATCCTAGACTGCAAAAACACGATGAAATTCCCTTTTCGGTTGACAAGGCTAAGGGATGTGTAAGAATTACAATTTAATCCGTCCAGGACCTATTAAAAAAACATCAAACTATGAGACTATTTGATTCATCCCAAATCAATCAGCTTATATTAGCTGCTTTAAAGGAATCTCCTCTTAAGCAGGCAGACATTGTAGAAAAAATATCGGTTCAACTTGAATTGACACAAGAAGAGCGTGAGGAAAAAGAAATTTACTCCAATATGGGAATTTTCTATCACAAAATCGCAGGACAAATACAATCCTTGAAACGTTCGGGGCTTATTATCCATGATGACGAAACAAAAGCATGGAAAATCCTTGATATTGGCAAAACAGAACTTTCAAACTTTGACAGAGTAATAGATAACAATTCCAATGATGAAATTAGAGGGATTATTTTAATACCTAATAGCAATAATAAAGATAAAACACAAACCATCAAAGACGCTTTGGAAGGGGCAAGAAAAGATTTAAACATTATGCTCAAATTCTTCTCTTTAACAATCTCTTTTACATAAAGTTTAAATATAGTGATATAACCCACCAAAAGTTGATATTGTTTTTCATCACATTACCCAACCATTTACAATAAAGCCCGCCAACTCTGCCTAAATTTGGCAGAGTTTTGTTTTTGTTTTGCCGACGGAAACGACAAAACAAAAGCATCATGAAAGAAAAATCAACCGCATTGCTCGACATCGAAAAGATTGTCAAAGCATCAGAAGACTCCCAAATGAAAGGCCAATTCATGGCAAAAAACACCAAACCGCTTGAAAGGCTTGCCAACAAATTGGGAATCAGCAAGGAACAGGCCACTTTGTTTGCCATCATCGCCTACTCGTCATATTGCTCCACCTGTTCCCTTTCTGACATCAAACGCCACCTTGACTGCAAAGACCTCGACATGCTCAGGCTTGCCCCCGACCTCAAAGCACTTCTTCAAGCAAGGCTCATACGGAGCAATGGAAAAAGAGGATTGTATAGCGAAGAAAGTTACTACGTGCCAGAATACATCCTAAATTGCTTGTTGAACGATACGGAGATTGAGAAACAAGAAATCGGCAACCTCAACTTTGAAACATTCATTCAGCAATTAGACTCGATATTCAAGGAAAAGAACGAGAAGGAAACCTCTTTTGAGTGTTTCGTCTATGATGTCCGTGAACTCATAACGGCCAACCAACAATTGGATTTTGCCACAAAACTTGACAGACTGAACTATAACGACAAAGAACTTGTCTTTCTACTGAAATTCTGCCTCAGCACACTCATCGACAGGGAAGAAAAACTTGAGTTCCGTGATTTTGACGACCTTTTCGACAACGAGCGACAAGCAAAGGCGGAGTTCAACCAACTACGCAACGGCCAGCATCGGCTCATTAAGGACAAGTTGGTGGAGCCAGCAGGCCATGAGCTTTTTTGCGGTGACACTTTCCGCCTGACCGAACACGCCAAGGGAACTTTGCTGCCCAAGAATTGCCTCAAACAGGCACCTGTTGACCTTGATGAACTCACACTGGCTGCAAGTATTACTGAAAAACGGCTGTACTATAATGCGAATGAAAAAGACAAAATTGAACGGCTGAAATGCCTGCTGCAACCGACATTATTCAGCGACATCAGGCTCCGAATGAAACAACAAGGAATGCGCAGCGGCTTTGCTTGCCTCCTGTATGGCGCACCTGGCACGGGAAAGACTGAAACCGTGCTGCAAATTGCCCGCGCCACGGGTCGAAACATCATGCAAGTCAACCTTTCGGAGATGCGCAGCAAGTGGGTGGGCGAAAGCGAGAAAAGGGTGAAGGCCGTCTTCGACCGTTACCGCAATTTCGTGGAGTATTGCGACAAGGAACCCATCCTGCTTTTCAATGAGGCTGACGGCATCATTGCGAAACGTTCCACCAACGCCGTCCAAGCCGTTGACCAAATGGAAAACACCCTGCAAAACATCATCCTGCAAGAGATGGAAACTCTGGACGGCATTATGATGGCCACCACCAACCTCACGGAAAACATGGACTCGGCCTTCGAGCGGCGTTTCCTCTACAAAATCAATTTCCACAAACCGGACCATGCCACACGCCTCCAAATCTGGCAAAGCATGATGCCCAACCTTCCTGAAAGCGATGTGGCCATCCTTGCTGAACGTTACGACTTCAGCGGCGGTCAAATGGAAAACATCACAAGAAAAGCAACCGTCGAGCATATCCTGACAGGCCAAACGCCGAGCCTTGAAACGCTCATCAGCCTTTGCGAAGAAGAAAACATCGTTGAAAACAGACCGAGGATTGGGTTTTAGTTCACAAAAACAGCAACAACATGAAAGAAGGAAAACAAAAACACACCCTACAAATACCGTCAGGCATCACAGACATTGGCGACTTTGCGTTCAGGCATGAAATCTTTGACGGTATCAAGTCAATCGTGCTGCCCCACAGCGTTGAATATATTGGCGAAAGTGCGTTTGAAAACGCGAACAATGTAAAGTATATCGTCCTTTCGGGCAGTATCAAGCGGATTGGCATAAACGCCTTTGCGCGGTGCAAGCAATTAGACTCGATGGCTTTCAGGTCGGGGCCGCCGTATTGCCTCAACTATCTGACCCAAAACGGTGTGCTGTTTGAAAGGAACTACGACCGCTTTGGCAAAAGTCACGGCTACACCTTGTTCCAATACCCATGTGGTAGAGCCAACAAGGAATACACGATACCTGTAGTGGTGGATGATGGCGTGTCTGATGGCGGCGTGGAAGTCACGGAAATAGGCGAAAACGCCTTCATGGAGAGCCAATATTTGGAAGCGGTCTACTTCACTGCCTATCCTGGCACGAAGATGAAGATTGGCAGATGTGCTTTTGCCTGGTGCAGTAAGTTGGACACGGTAAGGCTTTCCAAAAATATCTCAAAGATTGACCCTACAGCATTTGAGGGTTGCCGAGCCTTGAAAAGGATACTCATTCCCAAGGGGACGAGGAAAAAGTTTGAAACACTGTTTCCACTCAAACAGACGTGGGAGCTGCTGATGGAAGAATAATCTTTGGGCGATTGCATAAAACCATTATCTTTGCGAGCAAATATGAAGCACCTTATGGACAAACTCATCAAATGCATCTGGATTGCCAACACCATCGCCGACAGGCGGGATGCAGGCATCACGCTGAAGGAACTCAACGACCGCTGGACGCGAGACGAAGACAACGACCCCATTCCCGAAAGGTCATTCCACAACTACCGCCAACACATTGCCGACGTGTTCGGCATCGACATTGAGTGCGACAAAAGCCGCAATGCCTACTACATCCCCCAAGGCGAGCGTGAAGAAATGCTGGGCAACGATTTGAAGATGTGGCTTCTGCATAGTTTCGCCATCAACAACAGGCTTTCGTCAGACCTCATTCTGCGCAAGCGAGTGCAATTTGAGCGCATACCAGGCGGCATCGAGCATTTAGAACCGCTCATGGAAGCCTTGGAGAAAAGTCTTGAAATAGAAATGCAATACAGGCGGTACTATGGCACAGACGACATCAAACATTACCGCTGCAAGCCGCTCGCGCTTAAACTGTTTAAGCAACGGTGGTATCTGATAGCCCTCAACGAAAAGGAAGAGATTCGTTGTTATGCCTTAGACCGCATTGACACGCTCAGCCTCACAGAGGCCACTTTCAAAGCTCCAGAGGATTTTGACTTGCAGAAGCATTTCCAAGACGCTTTCGGCATCTATGTGGAACCAGAGCTAAAAGCAGAAGAAATCCTCGTCAAGGCCGACAAAGACCAAAGCAATTTCCTGAAAGGTTTGCCTTTGCACCACAGCCAATGCATCATCGAAGAAACCGATGATTATACCATCTTCTCATGGCGGCTGAAACCTTCCTACGACTTCATCCAGCAACTGCTTACGATGAATGCGCACATTGAGGTGCTGGAGCCGATTTCGTTGAGGGAGAAGATGAAAGGATTGCTGGAAGAGATGTTGGGGAAATATTAGAAATTTTGTGCATACCACCCATTTAACTGGGGTATATACCACCATTTTTTCCCAACAAACCCACCATTAATAAGGACATCCCCGCCCAAAAATCGCCAAACATGGGGAGGTTGGGCAAGCGGTTTTTTTTGGAACTTTGCGGCATAATTAATACAGATTTTATGAAATACATTCGTCACATTACCTCAGTTCTAATTATCGTCCTTATCGCTGTGCTTGCTGCGGGCACCATCGTTGAGAAACTGCATGGCTCGGAGTTCGCGCTGGCCCATGTCTATGGCACTTGGTGGTTCGTGGGGCTGTGGGCATTGGTGGCCGGCCTCATGGTCTATATGGCAGTGAAATGCCGCATGTGGAAACGGGTAGCGGTCTGCACCCTTCACACGTCCATTCTGCTGATTTTGGTCGGGGCACTGCTCACCATGCTCACAGGACAGCACGGCCGCATGAAACTCGAACCCAACCGCCCCAACAGCCACTTTTTCATCAAAGACAAGGGCGAGATCACCAAAGAAGCCCTGCCTTTCAGCCTCACTTTGGACCGTTTCGAAATCGAGACCTACGAGGGCAGCAACAAGCCGAAAGATTATGTGAGTTACCTCCAACTCAGCGACGGCGAAACCCAAAAGGATATCGTCATCTCCATGAACAACATCCTGAAACACAGGCATTACCGATTCTACCAAAGCGACTACGACGAGCAGGGCAACTCCGTCCTTGACATAGCCCGCGACCCATGGGGCATCGGCGTGACCTACGCGGGCTATGCGCTGCTTTTTTTCGCTTTGGCGGCCATGCTTGTTGAACGGCGCAAAGCCTTCCTTGCCGTCACCATTTCGTGGGTGTCGGTACTTGTCGTTTTGACGGCATTATTACACATCCGCATGATGACAAGGCAACTGATGCCCGTGCTGCGCTCGCCCTTCTTCAGCATCCACATCTCGACCATCATCACAGCCTACGCTTTGCTGATTGGCATTGCAATAGTCGGCATCATTGCCTTAGTCAAGCCGAAAAACCGGCCTCGTTTGGAGCGGTTGAAAAGCCTCAGCACGGCGATGCTCTATCCTGCCGTGGCTTTGTTGGCCGCCGGCATTTTCATCGGCGCCATTTGGGCCAATGTCTCGTGGGGCAATTACTGGTCATGGGATCCAAAGGAGGTTTGGGCACTTATCACCTTGTTGATTTATGCCGCCCCCCTGCACGAAAAAGGCTGGAAAACCTTCCAGAAGCCTTTGTTTTTCCATATCTACTGTATCCTCGCCATCCTGAGTGTTGTCATCACCTATTTCGGTGTGAATTTGATTTTGGGCGGGGTTCACGCCTACAATTGATAGTTATATTCAGTATTTTACAATCCGATGGGTTATCACGCTGTTTTCTGAAACAATCCTTACAAAATACACGCCGTTCTCCAAACCTTCAATTTGGCATTGCGAGCCGCTTAGTTCCATGGTTCTCGCCACTGATATTGTTGTAATCCAACGACTTGATATTCACGCCCGGAGCGCACACATCGGGACGGATGAGACCGATGCCAGGATTGTAGGGATAGTCGTCAAACTCGGTGTCTTGCCATGTGACAGGGCCTTGCGAGGTGAAATTGGCCGCCGCGTCGTTATAATCCACGGCACCAATGGCCATTACGCAACTCAGCCCGCCTGGATTCGCCGTTTGGTCGGGGTCGAGATAAGGCGGCGGACAACTGGCCGGCACACGCACGTTGTTCGGGATGGGGCTGTAAAACTGGATGTGGCCCTCATTGCCAGCGCACACCAAACCGATGACGCCCGCGTCCAAAATGGCTTCACACGAACGGCGCAGTGTGTCCCGTGACCTTTGTCGTCCATCGGATCGTCGTCATCATTCACGATGTCGTAGCCGTGGTGCGGAAATTCCTCGCCGCCGTCCCAAAGGTGGTCTTCCAAATCGATGTGATTGTAGTTCACGCCCGAGTCAATCACGGCAATCACCACGCCTTGGCCCGTGTTGCCCTGCGCCCACACCTGCTCGGCATTCACCTGCGTGATGTTTGGCGTGATTTCGCGTAAAACGGAAGCCTCGGAAGCCGTTTCCGCTTCAGGAATCCATTGGTACTGCTTGTTGAGGCTGATGCGCTCAATATCAGCGCGCTCCGAAAGGTCAAGAATGGTTTGCTTGGTAGCCGTAAAGTAAAGCGCATTGACCGACCAAAGGCTGCGCACAGATGAAACCATGCCCCGTTGTTCCATCTCGGCGAGGCTATGCTTGAGGTCAGATTGCGAAGCCTCGGCAAAAGTTTTCAACTCCTTGACTACAAACTCCCTACGCATGGCCTTCGTAGGCAAAAACTCCGCCTGACGGCTCAATTTCGAGCGGTTGTATTGTGCTTTCATCAGCACGACTACTTCGATGGGGTCGTTGTCTGAACGGCGGTTCATCGTTTCCATCAGCGAAGGGTCGATGGTAGTTTGGGCGAAACCAGCGAGGCAAAGGCAAAACGCCAAAACGGTGAACAATGCTTTTTTCATGGATGATGTTTTAGTCTTTTAGGTGCAAAATACCCCTAAATAATAACTCGTCGCAAGTATTTATTGTTGTTTTGTTTAATGAGGCTACCGCAAGGGACTTTGTGACCTTTGTGGTTTTTTTGCAAGAATCATTTTTTAAACTGCTCACAAAGAGTTGTAGTATTGTCTAATTTTCTTGGCCATTTGCATTCTTCTGAAATAAAGGAATTCATCGTATTGGGTATGGTCCATATCCACTATAGATAAAGGGATAGCATTGATTTCAAGATTCCGTTCCAAATCATGTTTTGAAATAATATTCCCAAATTTTACTCTCCCTGTTTCGCATGCTTCAAAAGCATTGGAGAAGTAGATGTTAGGACTCTCATCACCGATAGCCTTGTTAATCTGTGGGTCAAGGTATGTAAAATTGGCAATTTGATTATACTTGTTTCTTTCGGAAATACCTTGTTTTATAAGGTACTTACGTGGAAAAATATGGTGAACATCTCCCACTACTTCTATTAAGTCACCAACCTTTGTACCATTACAGAACAAAGAATTGTCAGCAAAAAACACTTGGGCGGCCAGAAAAACATTAAGATAAGGACTATTTATCGAGGCCGATTCTAATCTTTGAGGAAGCTGATTGTTCCAAAAATTATCAGAAAGTTCCGCTGTTTCAATTTCATCGAAATACTGTTGGAAACCTCTCTCAAGGATTCGTTTTATATCATAATCCATATACGATTCGGGAGAGGTTATGTATCTGCTTGTTAATGTGCTGAAAACATACCACTTAAGTACATATTGTTTGATTTTGGTTTTTTCAAAAGACGAATCCGCATTGAGTAATAAATAAAGTGTATAGGCAAAATCTAAAGTCATTCGTGAATTGATTAGCTTTGTGCTAATAAACCCAGCCGACTTGATAGCAAGAATGAAATTCGAGAAGGAATATTGGTTCATATAATCCAGCACACCTTCTGACATTCTCAAATATGTATTTTCTGATATAACCTCTTCGTTTTCTTTGGTTTCAAAGTTTCTTCCTTCCAGCAAGGCGACCAAATCTTTCATCTTCGCTCGTCCAAATTTGTACATAAAAGAAACTCTGATAATGTCGTTGAAATCCGGATCGTAGATGCTTTCGCGGTCATTTTTTAACCATGATAGCTTATTAGCATAAACAGTATTTACAAAATCTGTATCTTTAATCATCTCTGAATACCATTCAGGAGCGGCAGCAAGATGTGAGAAGTATTCGATGGCCTTTCGAAGGGCGTTTCCACCAAACTTCTCATTGGCTGCCATACGGGACATTGCGAAGTCTGCCTGATTGAGTTTTGTGCCTTGGCTGTTGATTCGGATGAAAATTTCCGTTACCTCATCTAAAGTGAGTTCGTTATTCAATACAATAATGCCAATCTGCCTGTTTTTTATGTCAATCAAGCGCATTATTACTTTGTTCAGTTCATTAGGCTTAATGTCTTGATTGACGGCACAATAATTCTGAACGAACTCAAAACTATCAAAATCGGGTTTGAAAACTTCTGAAATATCAGCAATCCATCTTTTGTCTTTTAGAATCGCCGATGTTTGCACTTTGAACTTTTCTTCGTCTTCATCAGGTGCGAGTGGATTGAAAGAGATTTTGATTTTATGCTTTTTGAAGTCGGCGTTAGTAATCTCTTCACCTATAATGGAGGTCATCAGAGCGGTTATGCGTTGCTGACCATCTATCATAATTTTTTTCCCAACAGTGGTAGTCCCATCTTTGAGTTTCATACTTGGACTTTGAGACACAATCAGATAGCCTGTCGGATATCCCATATAGAGAGAATCTATCAAATCTCTGACCTGAATGGGCTTCCATACAAACGGACGTTGTATTTCTGGTATGGCAATTTGTCCAGATTTAATAAACCCGAGAACCTGTTCTAACGGTTTGTTTTCAACGTTGTATTTTTCAGCCATGTTGGTTTTGTTAAATGTTTAACTTATTCTGTTGTAACCTATACAATTCCTTCTGCTGTTTCCAATTTTTACACCGACTCCATCATCCGATTCATCAATTCATACAGATAGGCAGGGCTTTGCACATACAACTCGCCTTCCTCGTCCTGCAAGGCATCCATCAACGGGGATTGGTAAACCTTTTCCATGGCCTGCTCAATGCTGCACCCCGTGTCTTCCATCACATATTTCACCAATTCGCTCAAAGCGTAGTCAGTGAGATAGGTCGCTATTTGGTGGTGGTTGGGCTGGTTCATAGGGTTTCAACATTTATTTTGTGAAGGAATCGCAAAGCTCGCTCTGTTCCGAAGTAATACTGCTGGTCGAGATATCTGTCTTGCAGCAACTTCGCTACCTGTTCGGGCGTGTATATGCCTTCACGATAGTTGGTCAGTTGAAGCACCACGCCATCGTTGGCTATCGGGCCTATCACGATGTCGTAATCGTGTATCGGAGTCGTGTTTTTTCGGTCACGATTGTCATACACAAACATCAGCCATTCCACAGAGGCTTTCTCTGGAAACCGTTTTATTTTCAAGTCAGACGGCAAGGCCGCCTCGTCGAGTTCGTAAGTGATGAGCGTTGCCGTTCCGCCGAAAAGCCGCGCTTTTTTCTGTGCCATGCGAATGGCTGTAGATTTGTCGGGCGTTACATAGAATCCCTTGCCAAAGTCCTTGTGATGCAAGCCTTTGTTAAGGTCTATTACTTCAATATCAGAATTTGATCCGTGGTATAATTTCATGCGAGTGCCCCTCCATTTTGTTGGCAAATGATGAGCAAATCATCGATAGTCTCATCCATCGACTGCAGGTGTTCTACATCGTAAAACTCAACCAAGAAAGCAAGGCCTTTATGCTCATGCAAGTAGTTGAAAGCCGCTTGGCGAGTCATCGCAAAACGTTGCCCGAAAGCCCGCACGGCAGCAGTAAGGAAAGGTATCTCGTATTTACTCATATCTGCTATTTATAGTCGCATATCAAACCGCAAAATTACACAAAATCTCCAAAATGAGCAAATTTAGTCGCAGAAGGCCAATAACAGCGAAATCAGTATTTCACAATCCGATTTGTTGTCACCCCCTTTTCTGAAACAATCCTCACAAAATAAACCCCGCTCCCCAAGCCGTCAATTCGGCATTGAGAACCGTTTACTTCTATGGTTTTCAGAAGTTTTCCATCGATAGTAAACACCTCAATCCGCGTCATGCCTTCGCAAACGACGGTGAAGTTGTCCGCGCTGGGATTAGGATAAACCAAAGCCTGCAGGTGCGCCGTTTCAGTAAGGGCATCATAATCCACGGCATTGACGGCCGCAAGGGCATCGAGACGGCCTGAACCGAAATCGTTGCTTTTATGCTCGCTGAGTTTCACGGCGGTATTTTCCAAAATCTGGTCGATTTGCGCGGGCGTGAGTTCCCTGTTTTTGGAGAGCATCAGCGCGATGGTGCCGGTCACCAAGGGCGTGGCCATCGAAGTGCCGTCCATCAGCGTGTAGCCGTTGATGTTGTTGCAGTCCAACGACTTGATTTGCACCCCTGGAGCGCAAATGTCGGGACGGATGAGGCCGATTTCCGTCGCACTGCCTGCCGTGTAGGGATAATCGCCGTATTCCGGCACATCAACCCATTGCGAAGGCCCTTCGGAAGAAAAGGGAGCGATGTTATCATCGTAATTGACTGCACCAACGCAGATGACGCAACTCGTTCCGCCCGCATTAACCATCTGGTCTTCATGCAGATAGGGCGGCGGACAGTCGCCAGGGGTGTAAATATTGTACGGCGGAGGCACCATGAACTGCATTTGTCGGATATTGCCCGCACAAACGGAGGCCACCACACCAGCAGCCAAAGTGTTGTCGCAGGATTGGCGCATCATCCGCTTTTGCGCAGCATTGGGCTGGGGTCGACCCAACGACATGTTAATGACATCGGCGCCGTGCTCCAAAGCGAACTGCATGGCGGCAATCCATTGGGTTTCGTCGCCCTCGCCTTGGTCGTTGAAGGCTTTCAAGGCCATGACAGTAGCAGATGGCGCGATGCCCGTTTGCGTACCATAAATACCTGTGCCACAAACCGTTCCGGCCACATGTGTACCGTGTCCGTGGCTGTCCATCGGGTCGTTGTCGTTGTCGCTGAAGTCGTAGCCGTGATGGGGAAATTCCGTGCCGCCGTCCCAAAGGCGACCGGCCAAATCTGCGTGGTCGTAGTTGATGCCCGTGTCGATGATGGCCACCAAAACGCCTTGTCCCGTATAGCCTTGCTCCCACACCTGCGGCGCGTTCACTTGCAGCAGGTTTTGCGTGATCTCGCGACCGTCGCCTCTCGGGGCATAAGTGGCCTCGTTCTCAAAAATCCATTGCGCCTGCTCGCAGTAACTGACGGAAAGGACATCGCGGCGTTGCTCCAAATCGCGGATGGCGGTCGGGTCGGCGAGGCAACTCACGGCGTTCACAATCCACAGCGGGCGAATGTCGGCCACCATGCCGTTGTGTTCCATCTCGTTTAACAGGCCAAGCAACTCATATTGAGCAGTTTCGGCCTGCCGTTTCAGGGTTTCAACAACAAATTGGCGGCGTTCCTGTTGGTTGGCGAATAGCTCCGCCTCGCGCAACAAAGTGGTCGGGTCGGATTGCTCAGTCAAAAAGATAACGATTTTGTTTTTCTCATTTTCGGCATGGCCAACCAAGCTGAAGCAAAGCATCAGTAGGACAAACAACAAGCTGCGTTCTTTCATTTTTGGTACATTTAGAGGTGCAAAATAAAGGATTTTCCTGAAACAAACGCGGTTTTTTGGTTATTTTTGCATCGCATTGCCAACAAGCATACTTCTGCGGCAGTAGATTTATGCACCTGTCCCCTTAATTATGGTGGAATCGGCAAGTGGAAATCCCAACAAATAGGGATTGTCCGATTTATGCAGTAGCCGTACCTTTGCAGCAAAAAAAGAAACGTATGAGTCACGAACATCATCATCACGAGCATCATCACCACCATCACGTGGCTGCGGATAATGGTCAGATGCGCAAGATCCTTTGGGCAGCCATCATATTGAACCTTCTTTTCGTCGGCGTGGAAGCCGGTGTGGGCCTTTGGCAAAACAGCCTCTCGCTGCTGAGCGACGCGGGGCATAATCTCAGCGATGTGTTCTCGCTGGTATTAGTCGTCATCGGGCTGCATTTGGTGCAAGTACACAGCAACGAGCGTTTCACCTACGGTTACAAGAAAAGCACCATCCTCATCTCGTTGGCCAATGCAATCTTGCTACTCGTTGCCGTAGGCGTAATCATTGCGGAGAGCGTCCACAAGCTACGTGAGCCAGCCGCCATCGACGGCACCGTCATTTCATGGACCGCCGGAATCGGCATCCTTATTAATGGCCTGACAACCTTTCTGCTGATGCGCGGACAGAAAGACGACCTCAACATCCGAGGCGCGTTTCTCCACATGGCCGCCGATACCTTGGTGAGCGTTGGCGTGGTCATCAGTGGCATAATCATCACTTACACAGGCTGGTACATTATCGACCCGATTGTTAGTATTGTGATTGCCATCGTTATCCTTGTCAGCACTTGGGAGCTACTGCGCGACAGTATGCGTTTGGCTTTGGACGGCGTGCCCGAAGGCATCGAAGTAGAAGAAGTGGCCGAGGCCATGCGCGGTGCTGACCATGTCACCGATGTTCATCACCTGCACATTTGGGCGATGAGCACCACCGAAAACGCCCTGACCGCCCATGTGGTTATCGATGATGAGCACGAAGCATCGGCCGTACGCAAAGCCCTTAAAGAAACGCTTCACGAGCAAGGCATCACGCACGCCACCATCGAGATTGAGAACGATGGCGACTGCTGTGACAAGGAGTGCTAATCTATCGAATAAGGTTCCGCAATTTCGTCTCCAGTATTGACTATTTTCACGAGAAAAAGACTACTTTTGCAGCCAGATTATGACAAGCGAACGGTCAAACTCGTGAAAACAAGTTGCTAACAAAAGTCAATTGAAATGGAGCAAGTAGAAACCACAGAACTCATCCGCACCTCGCAAAGTTGGGATGGCGCGGAACTGCCTGACTACCCGCAGGGTCGCCCCGAACTGGTGGCCATGAAATACGTGTTCCCCACTGGCAAGAAACTCGGATGGCATCACCACGATGTGATGAACTACGGCGTATTAGTGCAGGGAGAACTGACCATTATCACCCAAGATGGGACGGAGAAGGTCGTCCATGAGGGTGAAGCCGTCGTCGAGATGGTCGGGACCGTCCACCATGGCGAAAACCGAGGCACCAAGCCCGCCATCCTCTATATGTTCTACCTCTCGCAGAAAGACGTGCCTCTATCTGTGCAGCACCCAGATGTTGCAAATTTTGCAAAGTAGCGTAGAACGGCCCAAATTTCCGAAATATTCTAGCCGAATTCCCGAACGGGGATTAAAATGATTATTTTTACAGCGGATTCTCAATGAAGTAACATGAAAGAAATCATCATCAATGTCGATAGCGAGAGCGACCTCTATAGCACTTTCGGTGGCGTAGGCGATCTTAGCGAGGAGTTCAAAGACTTTGTGATCGACAAGCTGAAAGACACCGACCTACTTGAGCCTGTGCAATTCATCTTCGTGTCGCAAGAGGCGGTCGACGAGCAGCGCGTGCGTGATTCTATCAGCACGTGAATCCAAGACGAAAAGCATGACATTCAACGCGAGGAACACACCAACAGACTTCGCCAGTTGTGGATGCTGATCATCGGCGTGGTTTTTGTGGCTCTCAGTATCGTGGTAGAGGTGGTGGTTGGCGAGATTTCGTTTACCGTCCTCTCCACCATCGGTGCTTTTGCCCTATGGGAGGCTGCCAACGTGTGGATAGTGGAAAACCCGCATCTGCGCCACCGCAGGCATCTGGTGAAACACATGAGCAACAACTACACCATCATTTTTAAAACCATCAACGGTGAATCGTGAACGAATTTCGCAGCGTTAATTTAAAATGAAAAAAGCCCTAAAAATAACCGGCATCACCTTGGCCGCTTTCGTTGGACTCGTGCTCATCGTTGTGGGCATCGCCTTGGCCATGCTCACCTCGTCGGGGCGGCTGACCAAAATAATAAAGCATTATGCTCCCCAACTTGTCAACTGCGAGACGGAGTTAGGCAAAGCCAGTCTGACTTTGTTCAAGACTTTTCCTAATGTCGGTGTGGGCATCGAGCACGTGGCGCTCATCAACCCGATGGGAGGCTCGCCTTCCGACACCTTGGCCAACATTGATGACCTGACGTTGGTGTTGGACATCAAGAAACTGCTGAAAGAGAAAGAAATTGTGGTCAGACAATGTATCCTCGAGAATGCTTTTGTCAATATCTACACCGATTCCGTGGGCAACAGCAATCTCAACATCTTCAACACCCAAGACAACACAGACACCACAAGTTCAACTTTTGATTATCTTGTTAATCTCGAAGAGATAAAACTGAAAAACTCGACCGCGTTCTTGACCGACGTTCGCACTCAGTTTGCGATGCAAGTCATAGGGTTCGACTTGGACTTGAAAGGCAATTTCCAGGACAATGACCTCAATGCGGAGTTGAGCATGAAGGTGAATGATTTTGAGATGATGAACTATGCCGCTCCATTCGCATTGAAAAACGTGAGCCTCGGTTTTAATGGCAGCATGAAGCAATTTGACCAAATCGAAGGCGTATTGACCGCGTTCAAGCCCGACTTTCACTTTCATATCGATGAACCTTTGAAGAACGATACGGTCAACATCACACTGCCATTCCAATTCATCAGCAACATCGACTTCCTTTTCGACCCTAACCTGATTGACTTCAAGAACTGCACCTTCCGCTTGGGTCAGTCCGATTTGAGCCTGCAAGGCCGTGTCACCGGCATCAAGGACCAGATGGAAAGCCATGGGAGCACGGTAAAAGGAGAGCTCAAGCTAAACACTGACTTGTTGAATGTCAAAGAAATCGTGGAGCTGATCAATGGCTTGGACCTCTCCAAGGACGCAAAGCCCAAAGATACCGTAAACAAGGAGAGCGGCCCCTTCATGGTGCCGGAGGGCATTGACCTTGCCATCGACCTCAACACAAAGAAGACGGTTTACGGCAGTATCGATTTCGACGATTTGAGAGGCACCGTTACCATGAAGGATAACGCTTTGGTTTTGCAGGAAATAAGCTTCACCAACAAGGCTGCCGGGGTACAGCTGTCGGCACTGTACCAGTCGCCGCACGAGGACAGCCTTTTCTTCGCCATGGACCTCCACCTAAAGGATATGCAAATTAAAGACCTGCTCCACCTGGTTCCCTATTTCGACACTTTGGTGCCCATGCTGAAGACCTTCGACGGACAGGCGGAGTTCAACATTGATGTCGAGACCAACCTCAAGCCGAACTATCAACCCAATATTTCCACTTTGCGCGCCGCAGCCAATGTCAAAGGCAAGAACCTGACTGTGAACGACAAATTCACCTTCACAAAAATCACCGACATGCTGCTTGTGAGCACAGATGGCGCGTATTGCGTCGACACACTTGACGTGCAACTCGCGTTTTTCGATAAAAAGCTCAACCTATGGCCTTCACAAATCGCCATTGGGAAGTACAAAGCCGTTGCCGATGGCTACATGACCCCGGACAAGTACGCCGAGTATCATATTTCGCTGACTGAAACGCCCTTCCCGCTGCATCACGGGCTGAAAATATCGGGGCCGTTCGACAAATTGAAATTTGATTTGGAGACCAGCAAATACCCCACCCACTACAAACCCCTCAGCCGCAGCGAGCGCAAGCAGCTTCACGACAACATCAGGAAGAAGACGGCGGACAGGTTGAAGGAAAAATCGTTGTAAAATCAAGCTTGATTCAATCCGTCAAAACGCAAACTCATACCCCGCGCCAATCCAGCCCCGGAAGCCGGTTTCTTTGGTGTAGGATTTCAGTTTTGTGCCTTCAGCGTTGGCATCCACGACCTTGTCCATGATGTAATCGCCGAGGAAATAAAAGTTGAGCGTGCTGTGCCTGTCAATCTTGTAGTCCACGCCGATGGAGCCACGCAAGCGGTTGATGTAGCCACCGTTGAAGCCTTTAAGGAACCAGCCCGCCTCACCCGTTTCGAAATAGTCGTCGAGGGTGTAATAGGTGCTGCCGTCGAACGCCGCTTCGATGACGGGCGCGTTGAGATAATTGCGCAGCTCGATATAAGCGTAGGGTTGTACTGCGCCAAAACCACGGTATTTGGCCTTCAGGCGGCTCTTGAGCATCAGGGCGTTGGCTGGATTTTGATAGATGTTGTAGTCACCCGTGCGGTGCGTCAGTTGCAGGCGTTCCTTGAGCGAAAAATTCCAGTCGGCCACCTTGAGCGTGCCTTTCACATCGACCATGAAGCGGTGTCTCATGTTCTTAAAGGCTTGGTTGGTGCTGCTGTAGCCATTGATAAGGGCATAGCCAGCCCCTAACTTGATGAATTCGTTGACTTTATAGTTCAGTCCAAGCGTGGTTTGCAGGCGGTCGAGGCTGCCGAAATTCTGGTCGAAGCGCACCTCTTCTTCAAGGGAAACATGCAGGCCACGCGTGATTCTCTTGTCCACGGACACGGAGATTCTGCCGCCAAATTCGGGGTCAAGGGCAACATCGGTCTGCGCCGATGCCAAAACGGGGAAAATCATTCCCAATAATATGATTATCTTGATTTTCATAACTCTAAACTCTATACTAAAACGGTCCATGTCCTCCGCCGCCACCTGGGCCTCCGCCACCGCCGCCCGTGTAGGATGACAGGCTGACCGCGGTACCGCCGGTGATGTCGGCATTCTCGAAAAACAGGTTGGCGAACCAACTCGTGCCGCCCGTAACGCTCACGCCCGACTTCAAAGTCGGGGTAGATTCGCCCGAAACCACGAGAGCCCGCGAGTTGGTGCTTGTCGGGGTGAAGAAGGCGTAGGTCTTGGTGCCGACGGTCATAACATACCATGTTTCCGCCGTCCACGACGAAGCTTGATAGCAGCTTTGCGTGAGCGACGACCCTTGCTCCAGTCCGCCAATGGCGATGAGGGTGCCGCCCGTCAGGTAGAGCTTGTAGCCGCCCTCGGTGTTGGCATCAATGGCCACCTCAGGCGAGCTGCTGCCGATGGCAAACACCAAGCCTCCCTTGATGTAGCAGTCGCCGTTGGAGTCGATGCCGTCGTTGCCGGAGGAAGCGCCGAACACCCGACCGCCCGAAATGGTCAAATCGCCGCCCGAGTTGATGGCATCGTCTGACTGGGAGTTGCCATACACCACGCCATCGGTGATGGTGATGCTGCCTTTGGCTTCGATGGCCTCGTGGTTGATGCTGTTGGCATACACCGTGCCGCCTGCGAAAATGAGATTGCCGTCACACTTGATGCCTTTGGCCGCGACGCCGTCGGAGCTGCTGCTGCCGCCACCACCCGGAGGGAATCCGCCGCCACCGCTGTTGCCGTAATTGCTGCCTTTGGCGTAAACCTCCACCTGACCGCCGTTGAAGTAGCCGTTGCCGTCGCAAGAGATACCCTTGCCGCCCGTGCCAGTATTGACGATGGTCAGGCCGCCGCCGTTCATCCTGAAATAGCCGTCAGCCTTGATGCCTGCCGAGCCAGTATATTCACCGTCCTCGCTGTCGTAGGCCGTGCCGCCCGTCACGTTGATGGAAGTCAAACCTCCGTCGATGACGACATAGCCGTCAGTGCTGAAGCCCTTCTTCATATCGGCGGAGACGTTCACTTGGATGTCGCCGCCCGAAACGCGAATGCAGTCCTTGCCCCGGATGCCGTGTCCCGCCGAGGAGGTGACCTGCACTTCTCCCGACTTGAAGCTCAGATAGTCGTCGCTGACAATTCCGTTTTTGCCCGTCGCGGTGACATAGAGCCGCCCCGAGCCGCTGAAGATGAACTGGCCTTCGCCGAACATCGCGCCTTTTTCGTCCTCGCTGGAGGGCGTGTCGGTGTAGGAAGTGCCGTCGGCGAGGTCGTTGGTGCCGTTCAGCACGATGAAGGTTCGTTTGCCCTTGTTAGGCTCCGAAAGCGTTCCCTGCACATTGAGAGCGGCTCCGTTAGGGTTGACAAGGTAAACGCTGTTCAAAGTAATGGCTTGTTTCCGTGGGCTGTAGAGTTTGAAGAAACCGTCGGTGGTGCCGCCCGAAAGCTCGTACATCACGTATTCATCGCCGGAATAGACTAGGGTCACGTCGTTGCCGTTGATGGTCACGGTGAAGTTGTCGTCGGCACCCGTCACGGAAGCGTCGCCGCTCTCGGAAAACGTCACAAAAACAGTTTGGGTGAAAACCGTGTTCTCAATGTCGTCTTCGGCATCGTCAGCCTCAACGGGATCGATGAGGACGATGTTGTCCTTTTGGCAGCCCGTCCAAAGGAACAAAAGCAGCGCTAACAGGCTTAAAAAGAGTGTTTTTTTCATGTAATTGGTTCTTTTTTAAGAATAACGGTTCTTGTTTTGTTTTATTGCAATGCAGTTTGGTTATTCACCGACAATGCAGTCTTTCCTTGTTTTTCGTTTTTCCATCGCAGTAGTTCCTAATAGATTTTCTTTTCATGATAATCAGCGTTTTGCACCTTTTCAAGAGATAATAAGACCTAATTTTTACACCTTTTCAAGAGATAAACATAGGTTAATTCTACACCTTTTCAAAGGATAATCGGGGAAAAAGAAACAAAAAATTCTCAATTTGAGGGCAAATCATGGCAAAAAAAATACTATGTGTGCGTTGCTGGCGGATGGCAAAGCGGGCAAAACTGGCAGCAGACGTGCTCATTATGATTATTAAATGAACAAATTTTAAAATTTTTGAATTTTGTTCACTGTAGTGAACGGAGGTTAAGATTGGGCAACTGTATAGCGCTGAGATTGATTTTGTAGGCACCAAGGGCGATGATGTGGTCTATGTCCAGGCAGCCTACCTGATTACTGAGGAAAAGACATTCAACCGAGAGTTCGGCAACTTGATACCCATTAAGGACAACTATCCCAAGTACGTGATTTCCATGACCCCCTACATGGATTCTTCCAAGTGGGAAGGCATCATTCACATTCCGTTTGTCGAGTTCTTGAAAAGCGGATTCCGTCAATAGAAGACAACATTTCTGACGGAAAATGACGGAGATTATTGTTGCAAATTGCCGCCATTTTCCACGCTTATTTATCCACGAAACGCATTTTTTTCTTTTCGTGGACGATTATGACGCACTTGTTTGTACAAAAACAACATGAAAGCATCTTCGAACAGATGTTTCTGTCACAAACTTATCAAATCTTTGTGACCATTTCCAAACTTGGCTTTTTGATTCCATCGCCCTTTAACAATCATTGGTCTCGGGATTTAGAAGGCGTAGCCGAGGCCGAGTTTGCCTTCGAGGGTTTTGATTATGCGGCAGCCAATCATTTATAGGTTTTGATATCCGCATCGACCTCCGCAAGGGTTTTCTTGACCTTTGCGGCGGTTTTTGTTTTCTGCATAGCGGGAAAATTTGTACTTTTGCGGCTAATTACGAACACTAAAATAAGTAATTGAAATTAAACTATAAACTAAAAACATGAAGACAAAACTATTGTATGCCGTTACCGTATTGTTGATGCTTAGTCTCAACGGATGCCACAACAACCTTCCTGAGTATTGCACTGTAAAAGGCACCATCAAAGGTGTGAAAGACGGAACAAAACTGGAATTACAGGATAGCTTCAACCATTGTAAAGCCATTGAAACAACTCGGGTCAAGGACGGGACCTTCGAGTTCCATCCTCACCTCACCACGCCGACCCATGTATATCTTTATGTGGTACGCGGTGAACAACTGAAGGACTTTTTCCTGGAGCCTGGTACAATCATCGTCGATGTGAATGCCTCTGACAAGGACGATTGGGCTATTAGCAACTCGACGGGCACTCCCTCTAACGAAATCTTCAAAAAGATTGATGAACTAGAGGAAAGCGGCAATCAAAAGGCGGCCGATTCACTTAAGCAAGAAGTGATTAGAGCCGAACAGGCCGGACCTTTAGCATTGTATTATGCTGCTCATTGGAATTCATCGGTCGAAGCGCTTGGCATACTCGATCGCCTGACACCAGAGTTGAAGGAGATACCCTACGTTGACGAGCTGCGCGAAGAGCTCACGCGTCGTGCGAAGACAGAGCCGGCGCTTGAAGGTAACGTCCCCAATTTTTTCATTGACATGACCTATTGTGATGCTGATGGGAACCCCGTCAGCTTGAGTTCGGTGGTGAACAATCCTGCCAACCGTTACGTCATCCTGGATTTCTGGGCGACATGGTGCGGAGGATGCGTGGAGGCCATCCCAAAGCTTAAGGAGATTTACGCAAAGTATCACGAGAAGGGATTGGAGATTTATGCTGTAGCCGAAAATCCAGATGTGGATTATTGGAAGAAATATATCAAAGAAAACGATATGGTGTGGGTGAATGTGTGTGACGACAAGCCGACACGAAAAAACAGCAAAGCTTGGAATGATTATGCCCTTCCTGGCATCCCGACAACCCTGTTAATCGATGGCGAGACCGGTGCCATCATTGCCCGTGACTGTGATTTGGAGGCTGTCCTCAGTACTTTGCTTTAATAATATAACATCCAATGAAAAAGTATACTAGCTCTACTTCCCTAATAAAAACCGTTTTCATTGTCTTATTGACGGCATGGTTTTCATCTCCTTCAACGGCCCAAACGTTGGAATCCAAACGCTTCACGTTGGACCGTGAAAACTTCGTTGATACCATCAAGATAAAGATCTGGGATGGAGCGATAGTGGTTCCTGTTGAGATTGCTGGGAAAACACGGAATATGATGTTCGACACGGGAGCGCAGACGGCCTTCTGGATCGGTGCTGAAGAGGATTGGATGATGCCATCGGGCGACAGCATCAAAGTGTATGATTCCCAAAACCAATCGCAGAAAAAGGCCATTATCAAGTTCCCGTCTATCAAGATGGGAAACACCTCCATTGAGAACTATCCGATGATCGTAGACGAAGGGATGGGCGGCTGGACCTGTGGAGAAATAGACGGTGGATTGGGTTGCGACCTCGTCGCGAAAGGCCTTTCGTTCAAGTTCGACACGAAAGACAGCCTGATGATTGTAACCGACCGCAAGGGGTTCTTCGCCAAAGAAGAGAAAGGACAACCCATGCTGAAATACAAGGAAGAAAACCATCCCCATGTGTTTGTGGAGTTCCCTTTCGACCGCATCAAGATGCTCTTCGATTCGGGTTATGTAGGCGGTTGGATCGATTTGCCGCAGTATTGGCTGAACCGGTGGTCGAAGGATGACAAAAAGATGCGGCGCGGACTCGAGGAAGTGACCGTGCAGGTGGACACGACCATCATTACCGCTGCCGGTCTTTTCGGCACCACCCATGAAACGGTTGAAGACAGGCTGCTCCACATCCCTGAGACGAATCTGGGAGGCCTGATGCTCAAAGACCTATGGGTTTCGACAGGAGTCAATGGTGCAAAACTCGGTGCGGCTTTGCTGAAACATGTGTCACTGATTATCGATGCGCACAAGAAACGTCTGGTCTTTCTCCCCCACGACGGGAATCCAAAGGTGGTCGTTGGAAACAAGGACAAAGAGTGTTTCGCCTTGACCGCTGCGGAAGAGAGCGACACTCATGGCGCAATTAAGGCAGTCGTCCGCAAGGGATCGAAAGAATACCAGAAAGGGCTCCGCACAGGCGATTACTTGATCAGCGCCGATGGTGTTCTTATTCCTGACATCTGCACCTATAAAGCCCTGAGACGTCAAGGCAAGTTGAAACACTTGGTGTTTCGTTCCCCCGATGGAATAGAGAAAGAAATCGATTGGTAAAGTGCTGAACTGATTTCAGCAATTCGTTGCTAAACAAAGAACAAGCACACTCCTGCGACACTGATGATGGCTCCCAGCACCTCTCGAAACGTCACTTTCTGATGGAACAGGAGGGCTGCCGGGGCAATGATGAGTATGGGTGTGAGCGCAAAGAGCGTCTGGGCAATGCCCGCCGAGGTGTATTGCGTGGCCAACAACGATGCGCTGACCCCAATGAATGGTCCGAATATGGTAGATGCCAGCACACACCACATCGCCTTGCGGTCGCTCACGGCGTGACGCAACTGGGCAAGTCCGTCTTTGTTGAACAAAACCAGCGCCAGGAAAAAGCCCACCAATCCGATGTAAGCGCGGATAGTGGTAGCAGCAAAGGACATGCTGACGCTGACAGGCAGAGGTAACACGGCGTTGGCAAAGACAGAATCGCCTGAGATGCCAGCGGCAGTGAGGGCGGCGTCGTAATGCGTCAAGCCTACCTTGCTGAGCACCAAGCCGAAGCCTTGACAAATGCCAGCCATCGCTGCGAAAAAGATGCCTTTCGCTGGTAGCTTGAAATGGATGGCGGGATGTTCGGATTTGTCGCTCTTCGACAATATCGAAAGCGCAATGCCGCTCAGGGTGACGACCATGCCAACGATGGCGCTGGGGCGCATCTGCTCACCAAGGAGCAACCGTCCCGTGACTGCTGCCGTAGGTGCCGACAAAGTCATAAAGAGTTGACCGAAACGAGAACCTATCTTAATGTAGCCTTGCATCAGGCAGTAGTCGCCGATGACATAACCCACCAAGCCCGATAGCAGCAGCCAAGTCCAAGTGCTGCCATCGGCATAGCGAGGATAAGGCACGCCCATCACCAGCCACAGCGTGACGGCAAGGAACACCAGCGACATCGTCATGCGGATGGTGTTGAATGGCAGCGAGCCCATACGCTTCGAGCCCACCTCCGCAAACAAGGCAGTGGCAGTCCACGAAACGGCTACGCCTAATGATATTAGTTCTCCGATAAACATTTCGGGCGCAAAGATAGAAATTGTTTATCTTTGCGCTTCAATAAACACATCATTTTCAATGAAACAGCACTTAATTACCCTCTTCTGCATCGCCCTCGTCGGCTGCGCCAGTCCTCAACAACAGGAACAAAAAGACGAAACTATGAATAAGGAAAACAACGAGCTGACTGCCTTCGATGTGCAGCATGAGTTTCAGAAGAACGGCTTCACCTGGTTCACCGAGAACCTCATCCTATGCTCGGGCGACACCACCGAGAGCAACGCCATGACCATTGGTTGGGGCGGCATCGGCAACTACCTCGGCCACGACCGACCGACAGTGACCGTGTATGTGGCACCAGCACGCTACACATGGGAGTTTATGGAGAAGCACCCACGCTTCACCATCATGCAGTTCGACGACCTGGAGGTGTGGCAGTATATGGGTAGCAACAGCGGTCGCGATGGTGACAAGGCCGCAGCCCTCGGCCTTCATGTGGCCTATACTGAACACGGCACGCCCTATTACGAAGAAGCCAACCTAGTCATCGAATGCGAAACCATGTCGGTTTGGCACCAAACGGAACAAGACTTCCGAAACGACACGCCCAAGAAATGGTACGACGGTTTCGATGCCGGCATCCACACGGTGTATGTCGGCGAGGTCATCGGGGCTTGGAGAAGAATAAATTCCATGTTGTAGAGACGCAAATCGAAAATTGATTTCATCGAAATCAAAGATTCAACGACACGAAGTGAGTTAATGCAGAGCATTTGGTTTTCAATGTATTCAAGGATGTTGATAGGAATATTTATCAACGACCGCTTTAATGGATAAACTCTTCAATTCGAGTAAAGGCTTTGATTGTTTTTTTTCATAATTTTGCGCATTCATCAAGGATAACCCAACATGGCAAGCAATCCCGATTCCGTTCAATCTCAAAACTGAATAATATGCCCAATCCCACCAACAAACAAGAGCTTGTAGCCGCCATGGCCGACGGCTATGCCAAACTCAACGAACAGATAGCCAAGATGAGCGAAGATGCCATATCGGCCCCCTTCGACTTCGCCGCCGACCCGAAGAAATGCGGTGTGCGCTGGCAATACGACCGCTGTCTCCGCGACCTGCTGATTCATCTCTACGAGTGGCAAGTGTTGATGCGCGAGTTTGTGAACAACATCCGAGAAGGTCACCCTCGTGACTACCTGCCCGATGAGTACCGCAAGAACTACCACGAGATGGACAAGATGCTGGTAGAGAAGCATCAAAACACGCCTTTGGAGGAGGCCAAACGCATGCTGCAAGAGACCCACGAGGAGATGCTCCGCCTCGCCGAGAGTTTCACGGAGGAGGAACTCTTCACCAAAGGCTACTACAAAAACACCTACACCACCGACATGGCGGCCTACTTCGTGAGCGTCACTTCAAGCCCTTATGGGCAAGCAGTGAAATTATTGAAGACGCATCAGAAAAACCTAAAGAAATGACATGAGCACAGCAAACGAGGACATGGATGCCGCATACGTCGAGGTGCCTTTCGACATCAAGGCACTCTTCGGGAAAGGACGCTTGGCGGTTCATGCCACTTTTGACGGTGTGCCTTACGACGGCCAAATCGTCAAGATGGGAACGCCTTGCTTCATCATCGGTGTGCGTAAGGACATCAGAAAACAGATTGGCAAGAGCTTTGGCGACATGGTACATGTAACTTTTTGTGAACGAAAATAAAATGACAATGAAAAAAATCATAATCATCGACGGAGGCCCGCGAGCTACCTTTAACACGGCCTCAATGCTTAAGAAATTCGCTGAAGGAGCCAGTTCCGTCAGCAACGAAATCGAGGTGAAGACCCTTCGCCTCTATGCCTTCGACTACAAAGGCTGCATGTCGTGCATGGCCTTCAATGCTGGCAAGCGCATGGCGGAAAGGATTACTAAATAGATGGGCGTTTTTAAGAAGATCGGAATAATGGTATTTCGTAATAACGTTATTATGGCATTTTTCATGACGATATAACGAAAAACCAACTCAAGCATTCCTCGTTCCATTACATTCTGGATAGGCTGAACAACTCCAGAAGGCATTACCTGCATTTTTGCCTTTTTGGGCCATACGCTTTATCATTGGTTTCCCACATTTTGGGCAAAACGGTGCATCATTTTGAGCATTTTGTTCTGCTCTACGAGCAAGCCTCTCGGCAGATAAAGCCTCTGAAAAACCGCCCTCTTCCTTGAATGCATCAAGTTGGTTCTCAATTTGTTTGCCAAGCATCATGATCAGCCTGTTGCAGAGAACAAGCAAGCAGTTTGCTTCTGTCATTGAATCTTTTGAACAGAGCCATCGATCAAATTTATGTTTTTGCTTCAGTATATGGATACTGCTTT
>CAJOEZ010000024.1 GCA_905233685.1 uncultured Bacteroidales bacterium
CCTCAACCTGACCATCAATGAATCCAGTACCCAAGAAACCCATAATTTTAACGGCGAATGTGATGAGGTTGTTTTCCCGTGGTTTGGCGAGATGCTCCGCTTCACCAAGGACTGCGACACCTTGCTTTCGGGCCTGACTCCTGATAGTTGTCTTTATGAGGTCAACCTTCATATCCGTAACATGCAATACACGCCAACGCCGGTTATTGCCTACACCGAGGACAGCAACTACCACGACGGCGACATCATTCCCGTCATTACCAACACGGAGTTTTTCTCGTTCCAATACGACTTCTTCGTGGAGGACTCGCTCAACCACTTCGACTACTGGGACTCGTGTGAGTGGCACATCAGCAAGGAGTCGTGGCTGATTGAGCCTGATCCCGCTGAATATCAGAATGTGCCTAACAGACGCTATTGCAGGGTCTTTGTCGCTGAGCACGACGACACTCCAGTAGAGCTGAGTTGTACCGTTTACAACAGCCACTGCGAACCTTTCAGCATCACGAAAAAGTTCTATCTAAAGTCGTCATTCTTCGGCGTCAATGAACAGGATTTGGCAAGGTTTGATTTCACCGTCATTCCTAACCCCAACAATGGTTCTATGGAACTGCGTTTCGAGAATATGGCGGGGAGGGTTAATGTCAAGGTGTATGACATGACCGGCAATCTGGTGGACCAGTTTGAAATCCATAATGAATCCGACAGCTCCACCTTACCTTATAGTATGCGCCATCATGCTGGCGGGGTGTATTTCTTCGTCGCGACAGGCAAGGAGGGTACGGTGGCCAAAAAGGTCGTCGTCGAATGATAAAACTACGTTGAATGAATACAAACAAGGTCATATTGAGTCTCGCGTTTCTCTTGGCAGGTGGCTTGGCACTTGTTTCCTGCACCAAAAACGACGACACTACCATTGTTCCCATCGGGACGGAAGATTACATCGAAGACATCCTCGCTGTGGTTCCTGACTCGGCGTTTTGGGCGGATTACGGAAGCATCCATCGTGGTCCCATCCCGCCCAATATCGAAGGCGCATATCTGATTGCTCCTCGGTTGCGCATCGGGACTAATGTGCCGGGGATGCCCTCGGAATTGGTGGAGCCTAACGCCAATCTGAGTTTTACTAAACAGCATAACGGCCTCATTGTCATGGATTTGAACGAAACTTCTGAAACCGTGACGGATACGGTCTTTGTGATGGGTAGCGGCTCTAATTTTACGGCCTATTGCATCGAGGACAAAAGCTATGACTTGATCTTGGGCAGTACAAGCTATCATGTGAATTGTCGTCGTGGCATCGTCATATCAGGAAAGGTCACGGCGGCAGGGATTTCCGACTTCCGTTATGCCACGATTGTCATGTCGGCGGAGAGCCATCCGGCAGGTGCACCCATGCAGGAAGCAGGCTCTTATTTCTTCTACAAGGACGGCGACAACTTGGCCGAACGTATGACAAATTGAGCGTATGAAAAGGATTTGGATTGTTTTTTTGGTATTGGCTGTAATTCCTGTGGAAACACTGGCGCAGATGAACCGTAACTCTCAAAAGCAGTTTGAGAATCAATGGATTAGTGTTGGTGTGAAAGGCGGCGTGGGCGTTTCACGGATGTTGTATTGGCACAACGATGCCTTGGCCCGTCTGCCTCAGGATACGATTCTTTCTCCCGTGTTTGGCCTTTTTGCTGATATTCCATTAAGCTCGCTGCTATCCGTCGCGCCTGAAGTGATGTATGTGAAGCAGGGCGTGGGCATGAGCTATCAGCATTATACGGGTGCGCATGTGGACTATACGATGAGCCTGAAAAACATCGATTTACGTGTTCCAATAGAGTTACGTTGGCCAATAGTTCCTTGGTTTCAGCCTTATTTGACTGTAGGCGCAGAGGGTGGGATATGTCTTGGTGATTCCATCCGCATGGTGCGTACCGCTCCTTCCGCTTATGGTGGCATTGCCCTCAATACGACCATTGCCGTGGGCAAGGCCAACATGAGCCTGTTTCATGCGGGAGCTTTTGTCGGTGTGGGCATCCGTAGCAAGGTGGAAGTGGGTCGTCGCGATGTGCTGCTGAAACTCGCCGCGAGCTATCATCAGGGCTTGACCGACACTTATTCTGCCATGGAGAAACAAGGCTCTTCGACTGCTGTCAACGTGAACGCATACCAAATCACGGGAAGTCGGCTTCCGCAAGGTCTTGAGCTGACTTTGGGCATCGGTCTGTCGCTGAAGGCGCACGACAAAGATGCTTGTGCCACATTTGCCCATGACCGAAATCGACGCCGAGGCCACGGACATTTGTTCGGTTTCTGAAGATTTTCGTAAATTTGCCGCCCGAAACAGACAGAACTCATGCGTTTCCTCTATCCCAATATGCTCTGGGGCCTGCTTGCCCTGCTCATCCCGATAGCCATCCACCTATTCAACTTCAGGCGGCACAAGCTCGTGTATTTCAGCAATACCGCCGTGTTGCGCAGCATCCAACAAGAGAATGCCAAGACGCGCAAGTTGAAATACTTGGTGACGCTGCTGTTGCGATGCCTGTTTATCGTGGCTTTGGTACTCGCTTTTGCTTTCCCGTATCGGCCTGACAAACAGTTGAATGTGAATACGGCAGACAACATCGTCGGCATTTATATCGACAACTCTATGAGCATGAAGGGACAGTCGCGGCGCACCACTTTGTTGGAGGATGCTCGGCAATCGGCAAGAGACTTGGTGCACAAGCTCAATCCCTCGAACCGTTACCTGCTGATGACCAACAACTTCGAGGTGCAGAACGAATATCCGATGAACCAGGAAGAGATGCTCGACCAGCTCGACCGCATGAATCCCGATGGTGGCCCTGTGCCAATGGGGGAGGTCATCGACCGTTTCAAGATGTTGGCTCAACAGCATGGTTTTACCACCTCGACACTGTTTGTTTACTCTGATTTTCAGCATAATACCTTCGATTTGTCGGCGGCCAAGGCCGACACGGCCATGCAAGTTGTGGTGGTGCCGATGATACCGGAGTTTACGAGCAATATCTATATCGATACGGTATGGCTCAGTTCGCCCATTGTGCAACCTGGATTGACCAACGACATCAATGTGCACATCGTCAACCAAGGCGACAAGGAAGTGAAAGGTTTGCCCGTCAACTTCACGATGAACGGCGCGACAGCGGCTTCTACCACGGTTGACTTGGAGAAAAACGGTGAGGCCGAAATCGCGATGCAGTTTGTGGTCGACGAGACGGGCGAACAGCGTTGCAGTGTTGGTTTGATGGATCATCCTATCACTTTTGATGATTCCTTCCATTTTGTAATCAGCGTAAAACCAAGCCTTTCCGTGGTTGAGTTGGGTAGTGAGAGCCCATATTGTTTTCTGATATTTGAGGACGATGAGCAATTCCAATACACGCTGATGGAGCCTTCGCACTTCGATTTGACTACGCTCTCACAAGCTCAATTGCTTATCGTGAACGAGACTGCCGACCTCAATGAGACCTTGCAACAGACCCTGATGGATGCCGTTTCCGAAGGAGCGAGCCTCGTGGTGTTCCCTTCTTTAGACAATCTGAAAAGCAACACTTATCTTTATAATCGATTGGGACTTACGTTGATGGAAGCCGACACTAACGCCACGGCGACGGAAGACTTGGCCTTGCAACACGCATTTTTCAGCGACATGATTCTCGACCTGCCGCAACACCCTGATTTGCCCAAAGTGAAATGCCATGTCCGACTGAAAACCAACGGTCTCGCCACGGCTTTGCTGACTTTACAGAACGCCGACCCTTTGTTGCTTTCAGAGCAAGTGGGGAAGGGGCAAGTCTTCGTTTTTACCACGACGTTGCATCCCGATTGTAGCGACTTGGCCGACAACGCTTTGTTTGTCCCAACGATGGTCAAGACGGCTTTGCTGGGAGGACAGGCAGGAAGGATTTTTTATACTATCGGAATTGATAAAGTGTTGATTTTAAATGATGTAAGTCTTATAGGCGACCGTCAATTCCTTTTTGCCAACGCTGACCGTAGTTTTGAGATGATGCCTGCCTCGGATGCGAGGAACAATAAGGTCTATCTCTATCTCAACGACAACCTGCCTTCGGCGGGCTTTTACGACCTTTTAGTCAATGACACCCTGAATCGGGTGACGGCCTGGAACGAAAGCCGTGTGGAGTCGCGCATGGACTTCATCGACCGTGATGACATCGAGCCTGCCATGAAGAAAGCCGGTTTCAATGTGGCTGCCGTCTTGGACATCACCGATTTTGCCACCGATGACTGGGTCGATGCCATGGCACGGCAGTCGTCGCAATGGAAACTTTTCGTACTTATTGCCTTGTTAGCCTTGTTAGGTGAGGTGGCGGTGCTGCGATTTTGGAAATAATCTTGCCTCGATCATTTCACCTCGATAAAATACTCGTCTTCTTGGGCATAGCGCAACTTTTTCTTGTAGGGGTCATACCGAAGTAGAAGCTGATACATGGCATCCTTTTTTCGCAGTTTGGCTTTCACATAGTCGTTCATCATGTAGTCGTAGGTGTATTCCGCATAGAGCTTGCCAAGATACACAGCATAATTGTAGACATCATTAAGTTGCAGAGTGTCAATAGTATAACTGTAGTCAATCTTGCCCGCCCAGAAAGAGTAATCCGTATGGGAGTCGAAGCCATCGATGAGGTTGTGCTCGCAAAACAGCACGGGTTTCCATTCGCCGTCGCAAATCTCGAACCACGAGGCCACGTTGACCGTGTTCAAGGGGTGCTTGTAGCTGTATTCGTCCGTGTCGCTGAATAGATAATCCTCATACTCGGTGATGCGTCCCGAAATCTCCATCCGCGAAAGCATGACGAGCCAATTCACCGAATCAACCATCACGTTATCAGCATCTTCTGGAATATAAACATCAAGGCCGTAAGCTTGCAAACCATCAGCGTAGGCATTGTATAGGACATCCAAGAACAAGTCGTAGCTAAAATCTTGAAGCACATTGGTTTGCATTTGGTATTGGGTGTTGTATTCTACCTTTACATCAGCCTTTTCGGGAAAATAGACCGCCACGCGAGTGTTGGACTGTTCTGCCACGAAGTTTTTGGCCAATTTCAGTTCTGTCTGACAAGCTGTAAAAGCCAATAAGAATAGAACTGCCATCAGCATTTTATAAGACTTATTCATCATTTTGCAAGTTTTGAAGGTTTATACATTATCAAACAAATCCATCTGTACGCCATCGCCTTTGGTTTCCACGATTTCAAGTGGCACATCGGCGGGATTGACTTCGATTTTCTTCTCATTTTCAGGCTCTTCGTCAGATTCTGGGGCCTCAGGGTCTTCTGGCTTTTCTTCGGTCGGTTCGGGTTGGAAAGGCTCCAAGAATTGGAAACTTTCTATTTCTCTCGTGGAGAGGCGTTTACCCTTGGCTTTGTAGCTCTTGATGCCAATAAACTCCTCCACGTTGATTTCATCGTCGGGGAAGCAATTGCCCGCGTCGCTGACCTTGTAACTCAGCAACAGGCGCGGCAAGTCATCCACACTGCGATCCAAATACTTGGCCTCGGGATGTTCGCCAATGAAGGAAATGCGCGCGTTCAACTTGGTCTCCGCCTCGATGCAGAAACGCTTCAGGTAGTGCTTCTGCGTCTCGCCTTCGATATAGACGACGGAGAAAATTTCGTCGGGGTCGAACTTGCGGATTTCAATCATGTCGTCGTCGAAGTGGGTGTTGAGGTCGAAGCCCGAAATCTTGAACTCGCCGTTGCTGAAAATCTGCAAAATCTTGTCCTCACCCTTGAACGCGCCAAGGTATTGTCCGCGCTTGTCGGCATTGAGGCGGCGCACGGTGTCGTCGTACCAAATCTCACGCGCGTTGAGCGTGGAAACGCCTTCCCCGCTCTTCTTGATTTCCTTGACCTCATACTTGGTGAGCAGATTGCCGCGCACACCACGACCCTTCACGGCCAGGTCGGCAAAGTTGTAATCGACGGTCTTCTGCTTCTTGTTGAACAGCATCAGTGTCACCTTGATGACTTCCGCCTCTCCGTTGGGGTTTGAGGAGAAATAGCGCACCTTCGAGCCAGGTTTGCCTTGCGTGAGGTCGTATTCCTTGTCGCGGGTGACGCCCATCACGGCGAAACGCTTCACGTAGTGCGGCGCGCCGTTCTTGCCGTCGCGATACACGGCGTTATAGGTCGTGCGGTCGTCGTTCTTATGGAACACATCAACATGGATAACCTTCTGGCCCACAAAGAGTTTCGGCTGCAATTTGGTCACGATGTACTTGCCGTCCTCGTGGAACACGATGATGTCGTCCATGTCGGAGCAGTCGCAGACGTACTCGTATGCCTCCTTGTTTTTCTCGCGTTTCAGACCCTCGCCCGTGCAGACGAAGCCTTCCTCCTTGTTGACATACAGTTTCTCGTTGTTGGCGGCCACCGCCACGGCGGAGATGTTGTCGAAGTTGCGGATTTCGGTCTTGCGATCGCGACCTTCGCCGTATTTCTCCTTGATGTGTAGGAAATAGTCGATGGTGTAGTCAACGATGTGGTCGAGGTTGTAATGGGCCTCTTCCATACGCATCTCAATATCAGCCAATTGCTCATCGGCTTTCTTGAGGTCGAACTTGGAAATCTTGCGCACCGGCTTTTCGCACAGTTTCTCCACGTCTTCGCGGGTCACATCACGTTTCAGCAGTTTACGGTAGGGGTCAAAACGCCGCTCTATGCCCGTCAATTGGTCGTCCCAAGTGGCGTAGTCCTTGTTTTCCAGTTCTTTGTAAATGCCCTTCTCGAAGAAAATTTTCTCCAACGAAACCCAATGCCAACTGTTTTCCAACTCGTCAAGCAAAATACGAAGCTCGAGGCTGAGGAGTTCCATTGTGCGGTCGGTGCTAAGTTTCAGGATTTCGCTCACGCCCATGAAGGCTGGATGCTGGTTGACGATGACACAAGCGTTGGGCGAAATCGACACTTCGCAGTCGGTGAAGGCATATAGTGCGTCAATGGTCTGGTCGGGCGAAACGCCAGGGTTCAGGTAAATCACGATTTCGCACTGCTCGGCGGTGTTGTCGTCGATTTTCTTGATCTTGATTTTGCCCTTGTCGTTACATTTCACAATGCTTTCGATGACTCCGCCTGTTGTAGTTCCGTATGGTATTTCGCTGATGACCAACGTTTTCTTGTCCTGTTGGCTGATTCTAGCACGAATGCGCACCTTGCCGCCGCGCAGGCCGTCGTTGTAGTTGGTCACGTCCATCAGGCCGCCCGTCGGGAAGTCGGGATAGAGCGTGAAAGGCATGTCGCGCAGGTAGGCGATGGAAGCGTCAATCAGTTCGTTGAAGTTGTGCGGCAAAAACTTGGAGGCCAAGCCTACGGCAATGCCTTCGGTGCCTTGCGCCAGCAGCAGTGGGAACTTCACCGGCAGCGAAACAGGCTCTGCGTTGCGGTTATCGTAAGAGCGCGTCCAGTCGGTGGTCTTGTGGTTGAAAACGACCTCTTTGGCGAACTTCGAGAGTCGCGCCTCGATGTAACGTGGGGCAGCGGCATCGTCGCCCGTGAGGATGTTGCCGAAGTTGCCCTGCGTGTCCATAAGCAGGTCTTTTTGAGCGAGTTGCACAAGTGCATCACCGATGGAAGCATCGCCGTGTGGGTGGTATTTCATCGTGTTGCCCACGATGTTGGCCACCTTGTTGAAGCGACCGTCGTCGAGTTCGTCCATCGAGTGCAAAATGCGGCGCTGCACGGGCTTCAAGCCGTCCTCGATAGCGGGCACGGCGCGTTCCAGAATGACATACGAGGCATAGTCGAGAAACCAGTTCTCGAACATGCCTTTTAGCGGTATGACATGATATTCATCCTCTTGAGCCTGAGCGTCTTCTACACCTTCAAAAGTCTCGTCCACCGACGGCTCGTCCAAGGGTTCGTTTTCCAAGTTTTCTTCGATTTCCATAAGTGTTTTTCTACTGCTTGCAAAAATAGGAAAAATTTCTCTATATTTGCACGGAAAACAACAACGAAACAACTTTAACTATATGGAAACTTTCAACGCAAAACAAGTGAAGGGCCAAGTGGTCCAATGGATTAGGGATTGGTTTGAACAGAACGGCAAGGGTTGCAATGCCGTCATCGGCATTTCGGGCGGGAAGGACAGCAGCGTTGTGGCTGGCCTTTGCGCCGAAGCCCTCGGCAAGGAGCGAGTCATTGGTGTGACCATGCCCAACGGCGTTCAGCCCGACATCGACGACAGCATGAAACTCATCAACCACCTTGGCATCCGCCATTGCTGTGTCAACATTGGAGACACCTTTAATACATTAATGGCAGCAGTCAAGGAACAACTTGGCACTTTGGATGCCGAAGTCAGCCGGCAAACGGTTATCAACCTACCACCGCGCCTGAGAATGAGCACTTTATATGCCGTCTCACAGTCGATGAACGGTCGCGTGGCCAACACCTGCAACCTTTCCGAAGATTGGGTGGGCTATTCGACCCGCTACGGCGACGCCGCCGGCGACTTTTCGCCTTTGGGCGGACTTACCGTGCAGGAAGTCAAGGCGATAGGGAAGGAGTTGGGCTTGCCCATTGAGTTGGTGGAGAAGACCCCGTCAGACGGCCTCACCAACAAGAGCGACGAGGACAACCTCGGCTTCACATACGCCGTTTTGGACAAATACATCCGCACGGGCATCTGTGACGACCCTGAAACGAAGGCCCTCATTGACCACAAGCATGTGACGAATTTGTTCAAGTTGCAGCCGATTCCGCATTTCGAGATGAAGTAAAACAAAGTTAAACCCATCCAAAACCCAAACACGAGCCCAATCCCAGAAGTTAAGCCCGATGTTCAACGTACTGACTACTCCGAGGAGTTCGCCCGTATCAAGAAGGTGTACATCAATTACCATAAGGAATTGTCGGAATTAAAAAGGAGGTCGAATCTGGGTATGCAATTGCCAAGAGTGTTGTTGTCAATGATTCCGGCGGTGTTGGGCCTTGTTATTTTGATTGTCTCAAAAGACATGACAATCAGGATAGTCGCAATGTCAGCAGGTTCGGTGCTAAGCGGTTTGATTGGCACTTTGACGATGGGAAGAAGTAGTTCAAAAACAAGAACAGATGGCTGAGGATATCTTGGATTTGCAACTCAAGTATCAGAAAGAATACAAGTGCCCAAAGTGCGGGAAACAGTATAGTCTGGACTTGCACTGGAAAAAACTTGAAGCCGAGGGGAAATGCCCTAATCCGAAGTGCGATGCGAAATTCGTGAAACGGTAAGATGAGCTTTACACTAACCGCAGCGAAAACGCCTCGGAATAAGGAATAAGCTGATTCCCGTCGCGATAATGCTTCCAGGCGTCTTCGTCATGGCTTCTGTCTATCACCTCTTGAGTGCTCATCGGCTGAATTTTGGCCAAAACAACACCAAGTGTTTTTAGTTCCTGCTCACTAAATACATTAGTGTCGCATGAATTGCAACTCAAGCGGGTGCTTTCCATGTCGTGAGCCACTACAATCTCCTTGCAGATACCTTCAATGTTGTCATACACGGTGTCGTAATGGAAGGGAACGGGACCGTATTGTATGGCCTGATATTGCATTCCGCTGATGGACTGGCCGTGCAGCTTGTAGTGCAGGAAATCTGCGTAAAACATTTCCTTGTTGAGTTTCGTGGGAAACAAGCCGCCCTCTTTGCAGATGAAAAACTTGACCATTTCCGATATCTTTCCAACATTTAATTGGCCAAAGCCATTGTAAACGGAACGGCGGATGTCGCGATAGATGAGCCTTTTTTGTGCCTCGTTTTCGGGTTTCGCTTCCGAGACCAAAATGGATTGATACACCTTGTTAAATTCGGCTTTGTCAAACTCGGCGCGGCTGTCTCCCAACAAATGAAGCATGAACTGGCGATTCATGGCCGCCGATAGTAGTTTGCCATTGGATTCTGAAGGCATTTGCCCCTTCTCATATTGCGCATACTGATTGATACCGAAGCCAAGAATCTTGGTAATCTGCTGGTAATTAAGCCCGTAATGCAGCCGAATGCTCTTGATTTCCTCAGGGAACGGAATGCCATGGTTCACGCGATACTGTGAATAGAGCTCATTGAACAGAAGTTCGTCTTGTTCCGTTGTCGTAAACCGCTCGCCGGTATCTTCACAGACATAGTAGCGCACGTGAACCGAAAAGTGCTCTTTCCGAAACTCATGCTCTTCCACTGTGCTGATTTCCTTTACTTTTCCTCCGGTGAAAGGACTCTTTATTTCAACATACTTTTCCATATTATACCTCCTTTTTGAATGCAAAGTTGATTGGATGTTCCGCAATGTGGAACGAGATGCAGATAGTTTGGCTGTTTGGCTGTCCCATAGCAATCTTGATGTAAAGCTCGGTTCCGTCCATGTCCCTCCCGAACACCCACATTTCATCGAAGAAATCGGTGGGCAAGGTTTCAACATAATCGTCAGGTTGCAATTGGCGCACAATCTCGTCCCTTGCCTTAGGGGTAATGCCCAATGCTTTCAGGGCTTCTTCGTTTTTGTCCCTGTCCAAGTAAAAAATGCCCCAAACATCGAACTTAATGCCAAACTGACTGAGAAAATCTTCGACTTCTTGTTTTGTCTTAATCATTGGATGATCAGTATATCATGGCGCAAAGATACAGAATTATTTTGTTATAAAGTGGAATTTTTATAAATATTTACACTTTTTAGTTGTTTTTCGTCGTAGTGTCTGGTTATTCTCAAAATTCAAATAGACGGCGTGAGTTGTTGGAGACAAATGGAATAAAACAGTTTCCAAAACAAAATTTTCCTATTTTTGTGGTTTCAAAATACTAAACCATGTTCTCCTGTCCCATCCAAATCCGAATGAGCGACCTTGATCCTTACAATCATGTCAACAACGGGTCGCAGTGCAATTATTTCGACATGGGTCGAAGCCGCTACTTCGAGCATGTCTTCCAGACTGAAATCGACTGGCTTTCATTCAAATACGTCCTCGTCCACGTGGACTTGGACTTTCGCCATCCCGTGTTGTTCCACGACCCGATCGTCTGTGAGAGTCGCGTCACAGAAATCGGCAACTCCAGTTTCAAGATGGAACAATGCCTTCGCGACAGCAAGACGGGTGAAATCAAGACCTTGTGCCACTGTGTGGTGGTCTATTTCGACCGCGAGGCGAACAAGTCGGAGCGGATTTCTGATGAGCATCGAAGACTATTGGAAACTGGAAGATGATGACACGCTTTGCGTCATTGACTTGCTACGCATCGTCGAATCTTCGATTTGCGAGGTCATAGGCCGTGGCAATCCAGAGAACTGAACAACTGGACTGCCACGCTTCGCTCGCAGTGACGGATAATCCATAAAAAAGTACTACTGATGAAAAAAACTATTCTTACTCTGCTTTGCTTACTCGCTGTGGTAGGCCTCCAAGCCCAGACCGAAGCCGAACTGAACGCTTGGAACGATGTCAACATCTACGAAATCAACCGTCTGTATCCCCGGACGAATGTCATTCCCACAGGTGAGCAATGGTCACAATGCCTTAATGGCGACTGGAAGTTCCATTGGGTGGACTCGCCCTCGAAGGCGCCAGCCGATTTCTACAATGTGGACTATGATGCTTCCGGTTGGAAAACTATTAAGGTGCCTGCCAATTGGGAACTGAATGGCTGTGGCACACCGGTTTACGTCAATGTTGATAACGAGTTTCGCCCGAACAATCCGCCAATGGCACCTACTGTGGACAATCCTGTGGGTTGCTATTTGACGGAGTTCGATCTTTCCGAAACTTGGAAAGACCGCCTGACTTTCATTAATTTCGGCGCGGTGAAGTCAGCGTATTACGTTTGGGTGAACGGTCAGTTTGTGGGCTACACGGAGGACGCCAAGACCAATGCCGAGTTTGATCTCACGTCCTTTGTCAAGGTGGGGAAGAACACGTTGGCCGTCAAGGTCTATCGCTTCTCCAATGGTTCTTACTTTGAGTGCCAAGATTTCTGGCGCATCAGCGGCATCGAGCGCGATGTGATGCTGTATTCCAAATCTGCATTGAATATTTCTGATTATGAGGTCCATGCGGGCTTGGATGAAACCTACAAAAACGGCACATTCGACATTGACTTGACCCTTGAAAACAAAACGGGCAAGGCCTTGAAGAAAGAAAAGGTGGAAGTGTCTGTTTATGACGGTGAAAATGAGGTGCTTAGATTGGAAAAAGACTTGATTGGCGTGGATGGGAAATTTAACCTTAAAGCGGACCAAGTTTTGCCCAACATCAAGCCTTGGTCGGCGGAATACCCTAATCTCTATCGATTGGAAATCAAGATTTTGGATAAGAAAAATAAGGTGGTGGAACAGATTGAAAACCACATCGGTTTCCGCACTTCTGAGATTAAGGACGGCAAGTTGCTCATCAACGGGCAGTATGTATTAATAAAAGGTGTGAACCGTCACGAGCACGACCCTTACACGGGCCATGTCATCAGCCGCGAGTCGATGGAGCGGGATATTGCATTGATGAAACAAATGAATATCAACACGGTACGCACCTGCCACTATCCCGACGACCCGTATTGGTACGAACTCTGCGATAAATATGGCCTTTACGTTTGGGACGAGGCCAACTGCGAATCTCATGCCCAAGGCTACGGCGAAAAGAGCCTTGCCAAAGACCCGCAATACAAGGAAATGGTGTGGTCGCGCAATCGCAATATGCTCGAACGCGACAAGAACCATCCTTCTGTGATTATGTGGTCGATGGGCAACGAGTGCGGCAATGGCGTGAACTTCGAGTACACTTACGAGTGGATGAAGCAGCGCGACCCCTCGCGCCCCGTGACCTACGAGAGAGCCGTTTACGACCGCAACACCGATGTCATCGGTCTGATGTATGCTAGCCCGAAGTACCTGCAACGCTTTGTGGATGAAGGGCTTGACAGTCTGCACCGTCCCTTCATTATGGTGGAGTATTGCCACGCGATGGGCAACAGCATGGGCGGCCTGAAGGACTATTGGGACGTGTTTGAGGCCAACGAGCAACTGCAAGGTGGCTGCATTTGGGACTGGGTGGACCAGAGCTTCATCGTCCACGACAGCGTGAAAAACGTGGATTGGTTAGCTGTGGGCGGCGACTTCGGCCATGCCTACGGCGTGGGCGATGACGACGCTTTCTGCGCCAACGGTGTGGTCAGCAGCGACAGAACGCCACACCATCATGCCGCCGAGGTGAAGAAGGTGTACCAGCCCATCAAGTTCACCGCCAAGGACTTGACTTGGGGCAAGTTCGAGGCCAAAAACTGGCTTTCGTTTACCAATGCTTCAGCCTTTAATTGCGAATATGAGATTTTCTCGGCAGAAAAATTGCTAATGAAGGACAAAATTGACCTGAATATCAAACCCTTTGGTACACAAGAAATTAACATTGAGCGTTTGCGAATTTACGGCAATCCTGGCGAGGAGTTTTTCATCCGTTTTTCGGTGAAGACCAAAGAGGACCAGCCCTTTATGCCTGCTGGTACAGAGGTCGCCTACGACGAGTTCAAGTTGGATTGGCCTTCGGCGGAGAAGGAGCCTTTGGCAAAAGGAAAACAGGTAAAGTATCATGCGGGTATGCATAAAGTTTTCAATGATGACTTCGAACTTTACTTTAGCTTTGTTTCTGGCAATATTGCCTGGTTTACTTTCAAGGGCGAGGAATTGCCAATAGCTCAACTCAAGGACAATTTCTGGCGTGCGCCTACCTTGAACGACGAGGTGGACGGTTGGGCTTTACCCCGTTGGAAAAAGGCTGGTTTGCAGCATCTTAAAGTCAAGAATGAAGGCGAAAAGTACTATTTTGATAGAATGGATTCGGGTATGCATTTCAAGCAATTGGATGACTATACGGTGGCGGTTACTGCAACCTTTGGGTATTATGATGACAAAGATCAACTGCAAATCGTGGTCAATAAGTTGTATCTCATTGATGGAGAAGGTAATATCAGTATCACCAATCGCGTTGAGCCGATGGAAACGGTAACTTCTCTTCCCAAAGTTGGGATGCAGTTCATTATGCCTTTGGATTTTAGGAACTTAACCTATTTCGGAAAGGACACCGAGAACTATCCCGACCGCAATGCCTCGGGCAAGATGGGATTGTATAAAACTGATGCTTTAAGTCTCTTTGAGCAACATGTTGTGCCTCAGGACAATGGCAACCATTCCGACACGAGATGGCTGGCTTTAAAGAGTGACAAGAGCAAGGTCGGGCTGTTTGTCACGATGCAAGAACCGTTCAATTTCAGCATTTACAATTTTGACGACGACAACCTCACCGCTGCGCGCCGCATCAACCAACTGAATCCTTCTGATTTCTTGACCGTCAATGTGGATTACAAGCAGGCACCCATCGGCACGGCGACTTGCGGTCCTGGTGTGGATGAGAAGTATGTCCTTGGCAATCAGGTGTATGAATACACGGTGTTGCTTCGTGCCTTCGACACTAAGACACAAGACCCAATTGAATTGTACCGTTACCAACTGCCTGATGTGTCGGAAATCATGCTACCGACTCCTAAAATCAAAGCGGAAATAAATGGAAATGAGAATTTTACGATTTTCAACCAACCTTTGACGGTGACGCTTTCTTGCGCCGACAAGGACGCAGAAATCCGCTACACTTTGGATGGCAGCGAACCTGACAAGAAATCCGCATTGTACAAGAAACCGTTCACTTTGGAGTCGTCGTGTGTGCTGAAAGTCAAGGCGTTCAAGAAAGGGGAGAAGCGCTCGTTTACGGCGGTTCGCTGCTTCGACTTTCACCCGATTAAGACTACGACCTTCATCAATCCGCCTGTTGAACGTTACGCCAAGAACGCCGACATCGCTCTGATGGACGGCCAAAAAGGTGTTGCCGGTGATTATTACAACGACTGGCTCGGCTTCAACGGAAACGATATGGAAGCGACCATTGAACTCTCTAAACCTTTGGATATCAACGTGGTGAAAGTGGGCGTTTGCCACCAGCCGAACGACTGGGTGATGTGGCCGAAGTCCGTAAGGGTGAGCTTTTCTGAGGATGGCACCAACTTCACGGAATGGAAATTCGCCGAGCTGCCCGTCTTCGAGCGCCCCGATCCGATGAAAGGTCAAGGCCGCATCGAGGCCCGTGCCCGTGTCAATGAAAAGAAGGTGAGATTCATCCGCGTAAAGGTTGAGAATCAAGGTGTTCTGCCCGATTGGCATCCTTACGCCGGCGAGAAGGCTTGGATTATGGTGGACGAAGTTAGTATGGAGTGAGGAGTGTGGAGTGAGGAGTGTGGCGTTAAGAGCTTATCTCCTTCACCATCTCCCGCACCGCCGCAAAGCCTTGTGGAATCGGAAACATCGCAAAGGTGTGGAACATGCCTTCGTATTCGCGGAACATGGCGGGTTTGCCTATGGTGTCTAGTTTTTCCTTAAGCAGCAATACGTCGGCTTTCAGGATTTCGTCGGTGCCGTAGTAGACGCTGAGGTTGTCGATGCCGCTGAAGTCGCCGAAATAGGGACTGACCCAGGGGTGCGTGGCCTCCAAATTGTCCTGCCATACCTTGTTGAGGATAATCAGGCGGTCCAATTGGATCATCGTGTCTTTGTCTTGCAACTCGCGCATCAGGCCGATGTTGGAGTGGCTAAGGTCGAGGCAAGGGGATAAGAGGGTTATGCAGTCGGGTTTCCGCCAGCCGTTTTTCGCGGCTTCCTGCGCGATGATGAGACTCAGGCAGGCACCCGCCGAGTCGCCCATGAAATAGATTTCGTCATAGTCTTGGTTTTCAACGCAGTTGTGGTAAAAATCTAACAGCGTCGTCACGCAAAACTCACAGTTGTACTCGGGCGATTTGGGATACACCGGCATGAGGATGTCGCAGTGGGCGCGCAGGCTGAGGTCGTGCGTGAAGCGCCAGTGGAAGAACACGGGCGGATAGATGAAGGCGCCGCCGTGGTTGTAGAAGATGAGCTTGCGTGAAGGATGCTCATGCTTGAAGTACTGCATCTCGTAACCCGTTGAGGCCGTGTAGGTTTCGGGGGTAAAATAGCCCCTGAAATAGCGTGGCACGCGCACGGGGCGGCGGTTCTCGCGGCGACAATGTTCCAACTCTTCCTGCACCTGCTCGGGCGTGGCGTCACGCAACTGCTTGAACATCAATTTCAGGTATTTCTCGGTGAATGCAGTTCCTGGATTCATGGCGTTTTGGCTATTGTCATTGCGAGCGAAGCGCGGCAATCTATGAAATACGTGCTCATCGGGATTAACTCCGTTGAATCTTCGATTTGCTTCACTTCGTTCGCAATGACGCGAAACGGGTTTTAGTGCTTTTGATAAATCTTCAAGTCAAACATGGGCGCAGCGGAGATGATGTGGTCGAAGATGTCGCTTTGGATTTCCTCGTAGTTGACCCATTGTTTGTCGTTACTAAAGGCATAAATCTGCAACGGCACACCAAATTCTGAGGGCTGCATCTGGCGCACCATCATAGTCAGGTTGTGGTTCAGCTTGGGGTTGTTGTTGATGTAGGCCTTGATATAGGCGCGGAAAACGCCGAGATTGGTCTGCTGTCGCCCGTTCAAGATTTCGCTCGTGTCGATGCGGTTGGCCTTGTTGTATTCGAGGATATCTTCCTCTTTTTGGGCGAGATAGTCCTTGATGAGGCTATAATGTTTGTATCTCTCAATCATCTCGGGCGTGCAATAACGGATGGTGTTCACGTCGATGTTGATGGTTCGGGCGATGCGCCGTCCGCCCGATTCCGACATTCCACGCCAGTTGGTGAAGGGGTTCGAAACGAGGCTGTAGGTCGGGATGGTGGTGATGGTGTTGTCCCAGTTTTGTACTTTTACGGTGGTTAGCTTGATTTCAAGCACGGTGCCGTCGGCAGGCCCCATCACAATCCAGTCGCCGATGCGGAGCATGTCGTTGGACGAGAGCTGGATGCCGCCCACGAAGCCTTTGATGGTGTCTTGGAAAATGAGCATGATGACTGCCGAAATTGTGCCCAAACTAAGTAGGATGCTACTGATTTTGGTGCCCATCAGGTAGGCGATGACGACGATGCCGCAAACAAGGTAAAGCACGATTTTGATGACTTGAATCAAGCCGGTGATGGGTTTCTGTTTCGACATGTCGAAGGTGTTGTAAGTATCCTCGATGGTGGTGACTATCGCGCTGGCAACCAGTGTGACAATGAAAATTTGGAAAATGTTGTTCGTTTTCATGAGCAGCGCGGTGGTTTCAGGGAAATCAGGGAGGGATTTCGACAGCAAGGCACCCAAAAGCAAGGAAGGGAAGAGCAGGCATAGCCGCGAGATGACCTTGTTCTTGATGAGCAGGTCGTCGTATTTGTTGGTCGAAAGCTGGATGATTTTGTAAACGGTTTTTTTTACGACAAAGCGGACCAAAAAGTAAAGCAGCACACTGGCTACAGCCAAGCTCAGCGTGGCGAGGGTTTCGGCAAAAGCAAGGGATGTGCCTCCTCCAAGGTGAATGGCATCGCCGATGGATTTCAACCAATGAATGTATTTTTCAATCATGGCATGTAATTTAGTTTTGCAAAAGTAGGCAAAAAAAAGAAATGCGGCCACGACGGAACAAAAAATCATTTCATTTTTGCAAAGCGAACCAAAAAAGTCGTACCTTTGCAGCCCATTTTGAGCCACGTTCCGGAATGGCCGAAAAGTCAGTGGCTCAGCGGGTAACAAAAAGTTTAACCTCCTCAAATGCGGCGTCCGGAACGCAGGCGAGTACAATTCAACAACATCGTTTTTATAATGGAAGAAAACGAAAACATCATCAACGAGGCCCCCGTCGAGGAAAAGCCGGTTGAAAAGAAAGCAAGAACTCCAAGACCGAAACCGGTTCCCGCCGAAGATTTCGATTGGACTTCATCACACAAAAAGTTCGACAACTATTCAGCTGACGAACGCAAGAATCTCGAAGAGAAGTACGCTGGCACCATGAACCAAGTGGCTGACCACGAGGTCATTGAAGGCACGGTTGTGGCCATCACCGACCGCGAAGTGGTTGTCAACATCGGCTTCAAGTCAGACGGCGTCATCCCGATTGCAGAGTTCCGCACCAACCCCAACCTGAAGGTGGGCGACAAGGCTGAAGTCTATGTCGAGAACCAGGAAGGTCCCAATGGACAGCTCGTCCTTTCACACAAGAAGGCCCTGCTGCTCAAGTCGTGGGATCGCATCAACGAGGCTTACGAAAGCGGCGAGATTATCAACGGCTACGTTAAGAGCCGCACCAAGGGCGGTCTCATCGTCGACGTGTTCGGCCTTGAGGCATTCCTGCCCGGCTCGCAAATCGATGTCAAGCCGATTCGCGACTACGACGTGTTCGTTGACAGCGTGATGGAATTCAAGGTGGTGAAAATCAACCAGGAGTTCAAGAACGTGGTGGTTTCGCACAAGGCCCTTATCGAAGACGAGCTTGAAGCCCAGAAGGCTGAAATCATCAGCAAGCTCGAAAAGGGTCAGGTCCTCGAAGGCGTGGTCAAGAACATCACCTCTTACGGTGTGTTCATCGACCTCGGCGGCGTTGACGGTCTCATCCACATCACCGACCTCAGCTGGGGTCGCATCAGCCATCCCGAAGAGGTGGTCAAGTTGGACGAGAAGATCAAGGTTGTCATCCTCGACTTCGATGATAACAAGAAACGTATTGCCCTCGGTCTCAAGCAGTTGTCACCCCATCCGTGGGATGCGCTGGATGCCAACCTCAAGGTGGGCGACACCGTTAAGGGTAAGGTGGTCGTCATCGCCGACTACGGTGCGTTCGTCGAGATCGCTCCTGGCGTTGAAGGCCTCATCCACGTTTCGGAAATGTCGTGGTCGCAGCACCTCCGCACCGCTCAGGACTTCCTGAAGGTGGGCGACGAGGTGGAGGCCAAGATTTTGACCCTCGACCGCGAAGAGCGCAAGATGAGCCTCGGCATGAAGCAACTTATGCCCGACCCGTGGGAGAACATCACTGCCCGTTATCCCATCGGCTCGAAGCACACTGCCACCGTGCGCAACTTCACCAACTTCGGCATCTTCGTCGAGCTTGAGGAAGGCGTCGACGGCTTGATTCACATCAGCGACCTGAGCTGGTCGAAGAAGATCAAGCACCCGGCCGAGTTCACCAAGATTGGCGAGACCATCGATGTCGTCGTCCTTGACGTCGACGAGGAGAATCGCCGCCTCAGCCTTGGCCACAAGCAGCTTGAGGAGAATCCTTGGGATGTGTTCGAGACCGTGTTCACTGTTGGCTCCATGCACCAAGGCACCGTCATCAACGCTTCTGACAAGGGCGTGGTCGTCTCGTTGCCTTATGGCGTGGAAGGCTTCTGCCCCAGCCGTTACATGAAGAAGGAAGACGGCACCAACGCGAAAGTGGACGACACCCTCGATTTCAAGGTGCTGGAATTCAACAAGGAAAGCAAGAAGATCATCCTTGCCCTGCCCAAGATGACGGAGGAGAAGGATGCCGCCAAGACGACGGAAGACAAAGCCGCTGAAAAAGCCGTCAAGCAAACCAAACGCGCTGTGAAGCAAATCAATGACACCATTGAGCACAGCACGCTCGGCGACCTTGAGGTTCTTGCCGGCTTGAAGGAAAACCTTGAAAAGCAAGAGAAAGCCCAGGAAGAACCCAAGGCTGAATAATTCTTGCCGACTAACGCGAAAAGCCGCTCCAAAAGGGCGGCTTTTTTTGTGCGTCCGAGAAAAATCGTATCTTTGCGACAACAAAACACAACGATTATGGCACAGAAACTGAACCGAATCCATTTTGCCCTCCGCGAAGGCGAGGACTATATTCCACTGATTTCCTTGCTGAAAGCCTGTGACGTGGTGTATTCCGGCGCCGAGGCCCAAGAGGTCGTCACGGCGGGCATGGTGCTACGCAACGGCGAAGTGGAGACCCGCAAGCGGGCGAAAATCACCGCCGGCGAAGTGATTGTTTTTGAAAACTTCGAGATTTTTGTTGAAGGGTGGGACGGGTAAATTTTTTTTTAGTATTTTTGTGCGCATAAAAGCGTAAAAAGCAGTGTTAAGCTTGTATAAATCATTGATTATCAATATGTTACAGAGATTGGGGGGGTAAACCTGCTCATTATCTCTCCGTATGCTTCATCCAAGGCAAGGCGAAATGGTTTTGTCTTGGATTTTTTTTGTGCAAGTCTTTGAATCTTTAAAACTTTGAATAATAAAATGAAAAACAAAAGAAACCTGAAAGCAATAACGCTTTCCCTCGAGCTGGCAGTGATGACGCTGGCAGCCAGCAACCTGAACGCCCAGGACCGAGGCTTGTTTGGCCGTGGCGGCGCTGTTGAAAGCACCAGCGGCAATGGCGCGATGAGCCGTGGTGCAACAGGCGGCTACATCATTTCAACCGAGCAGTTCGGCTCCGATGCCAACGGAGGCTACCAAATCGGCACCGAGCAATTCGGACAAGACGCGCCCTTGGGCAGCGGATTATTCATCATGGCAGCCGCCGGTGCTGCTTACGCACTTAAAAAACGGAAAATGAACAAGTAAAAACACGATTACAAATGAAAAAACTTAGCACAATCATCATCGCAATGGCTCTCATGCTCGGAATGGGCCAGTGCAAGAAACAGGAAACACCCACCACTGACGACACCGAAGGCGGGAAGGTCTATATCACCGTGAACGTGGGTGACAACGGGGCAAAACATGACATTTATCCCAACACGGGAGCCTACGTCTTCACTAACGGGGACAAATTGTATGTGGGCAACGGTGGCCACTTTATCGGCACCTTGGAATACCAAAACGGCGCCTTCAGCGGCACCATCACCGGGCCGAGCACCGAAGACTACCTGCACTTCTACTTCGTGGGCGGACTGGCGACGACGCCTGCCGAGCTTACAGCGGGGACGACTTCCTACACCGTGAGCATCGCCAACCAAAGCAGCAAGCTGCCCATCCTCTCCTACGGCCCATCCACGCAGAAATACACCGATGCCAGCGGCGTTTATTCCACCATCTTGAAAAACCAGTGCGCCTTGGTGAAGTTTGTGCCTTCCACGGCCACCTCAAACGAAGTTACCTTGACCGGCATGAAAAACGAGGTCTCCTTGGATTTCGCCAACAACACGCTGCAGCCGACCGGAACTACGGGCAACATTAAGCTGAAATCCATGAGCAATACCGAAAAATGGGCGATCCTGCTGCCTCAGGATGCCGCTCCCGGCACTGCTGTCAATATCCAGGACTACGTTTCGACGACCGACGTCCCGGCCATCACCAACAACATGTACAGCAATTCGGGCATTGGCATCAACATGGAAGCGGTGGTGACCGTGACCACCCAGACTGTTTATGAATTGGGTACCTCCAAAGCCGTCGCCGGCGGAAACGTGGCCACCCAGGCCACCATCACCGAAAGGGGCTTCTGCTGGGGCGCGGCCGAGAATCCTACAACCGATGACAGCAGGATTGCAGTTGGCTCGGGAACTGGGAAATTTGTCGCTAATCTGACGGGATTGTCCGAAGGCACATATCACGTTAGGGCTTACGCCATTTCAACGTCCTTGCTCACCGGTGACCCTGTCACTAATTACGGCAGTGATTTGACCTTTACTACCTGTATCGTTCCCGGTGGCGCCGCTTCAGGTGTCTTCACTGTTGCCAACAACAAGAAAGTGCGCTTCGCCAACGGCAACCTGCAGCACCAAGGCAGCAGCTCCACCTGGCGCCTTGCCGAAAACCCATGGGTCAGCATGGGCAACACGGCCGGCAATACCGCAACGAGCAGCACGCAAACGGCCTGGACCGACTTGTTCTACTGGGCTTATTATGACAGCCATGAACATGCAAATAGGGGAAGCGACACTTACATGGAGCCTCCATATAACTTTTCTGAATTCAATGGGACGCTCGACAATGCGAACAATACGGTCGGTTGGAAGACCTTGTCAGTAAATGACTGGAATATGGTGATTGGGAGTCGTAATGGCAGCACCATCAATGGCGTGGCGAACGCGAGGTTCCTCAAAGCCAGCGTCAACGAAGTTCATGGCGTCATCCTGTTTCCCGACCTGTTTGTTTGGCCTGATGACCTGAGCCTGCCCTCCGCTATTAATACTCAAAATAATGGCTACAATGGGGGCAGTTACACCAGCGCGGAGTGGCAAAAGTTAGCCTCCAACGGAGCGGTCTTTTTACCTGTGACGGGTGCGGTTCATTATAATCAGGGGAGTGTTACGTTTGATCATGACGACGAAGGCGTTTATCATTCATGCTCTCGTTCAGGGAATCACTCTGTGTATTTTCTCCTGTTTGATCAATATAGTGTCTATAAAGATTATCGAAACGATTATTATAGGGGTGCAGTACGACTCGCATACGAATACAACTAAAACTCTTCTATGAAGGGAACAAGGGAGGCGGCCATCGTTTGAGGTGGCCGCCTTTTTTGGTTTTTTTCAGCAATTTAGGTTGTTTTTCGGGAAAATGTGTAATTTTGCGGCAAGAAAACAAAACCAACATGTGTACTTATAACATCACATTGAATGATGCTTTGGTTGAGAAAGCGCGTCCTGCTTTCGCCAACGACAAGGCTCTGCAAAAGTGGTTGCAAGAGCAAGTTTCGGCCATTTTGGAACGTTACGTGAGTAGCCGTATTGAATCAGAGTCGGTTCATCAACATGCCATGGTAGAAGAGAGCCTGACAACAGCTTTCAACGAACTACATTCGGGTCAGGCCAAGAAAAACGCACGCGGCTTGTTTGCGCAATAATACATTATTCCATGACTGTTATTATTGACTTCCTGCCCGAATTTGAAAGACGGGCAAAGGTATTGGCCAAAAAATACAAGTCTTTTCCATCTGATTATGATGCTTTTTTAGATGAGTTAGAGAAGAATCCTTTTGGGGGCGACCCGTTGGGTCACAACACCTACAAATGTCGTATGACCATTGCATCGAAAGGCAAAGGGAAAAGTGGCGGCGCACGTGTAATAACCTATAATGTCCAGAAGCAAACGACTGATGAAGTTCTGATAACATTGATGTCCATTTACGACAAATCGGAAATTGACAATGTTTCAGATGCATATTTGCGCCAACTGGTGCAATCTATTGAGAGTAGGAGTAACTATGCAACGCGTTAACCCAATCGTAATCATAATTGCGAGGCGGCCATGAGGGGAATGGCCGCCTTTTTTGTGCGTCTGAGAAAAAAGCGTATCTTTGCGACAACAAAACACAACGATTATGGCGCAGAAACTGAACCGAATCCGTTTTGCCCTCCGAGAGGGCGAGGGCTTTATTCCACTGATTTCCTTGCTGAAAGCCTGTGACGTGGTCTACTCTGGTGCCGAGGCCCAAGAGGTGGTCACGGCGGGCATGGTGCTCCGCAACGGCGAGGTGGAGACCCGCAAGCGGGCAAAGATTACCGCTGGCGAAGTGATTGTTTTTGAGAATTACGAGATCTTGGTTGAAGGCTGGGATTAATTTGATGACTTCAATGCACTTTTGAAAAACCACATTGACAATTTGGATTGATTAATTAAAAGATTGTATCTTTGCACAAATTTAAAATTTATCACAATGAAAACTCTCAAATCATGGGCGCTTGCCGCCATCATCGTCTTCAGCGCCGCGACCCTCACCGGCTGCAAGAAGGACAATCCAAACAACAACCAGTGGGGCGCAGAGACGCTCACATTCAAGGTGAACAATTCCTCTGACGAGTTTATTTTGAAAAAGGTGGAAGGAGGCGATTACTCGATGGAGTATATGTACGAAAGCCATGTGAAGACCGTCACAGGAACGCTCTCCGACTTTTACATCTGTCCCGTCGAGGTGACCAACAAGCTTTGGTACGATGTTATGGGCTGGAGACCCGAAGGACAGTTAAACAATGGCGACTCATACCCCGTCAGCAACCTGAACTACTACGACATCGTCAAGGAAGGCGGCTTCATTGACAAGCTGAACACGTTATGCGCCAACCAGCTGCCCTCAGGCAAGCGCTTCGCGCTGCCCACCGAAGCCCAATGGGAATATGCAGCCCGTGGAGGACAAAAGTCGAATGGTTACAAATATTCCGGATCCAACACGTTAGACGAAGTGGCCTGGTACGCCGGCAACTCGGACGGAACAACTCACCCCGTTGGCCTGAAGCAACCTAATGAGCTCGGCCTTTACGACATGACCGGCAACGTCTGGGAATGGACCCGCGACAATTTCGTCTACTTTGACAAACTCACCACCAACCAAGGGCTCGACTACGTCTGCACTGCCGAAAACAACTACCGCGTAACCCGCGGCGGCAGCTACGGCACCAGACAGATGGGTCTCGAAATCGCCTACCACACATGGCTGGGAATGCACCAGTCCTATAAAAACCGCGGCCTGCGCCTCGCCCTCGTGGATGACTTCGTCGAAGAAAAACTTGTGGAACCTACCCAGCCCGACAACCTCCTCTCCATCGCCGTGAACAACGGTACAGTCGGCTACTACCTCCCGATGGTTGAAGTGAAGGGCGGCGACTACGAACTGGTTTACGAGCGCGGCGGCGAACTGAAAACCGTCAGAGGAACGCTTTCCGATTTCTATATCTGCCAAACCGAAACGATGAACTACATCTGGGAAACCGTCATGGGCTCGGTACCCCAAGGCCAAACAGAGAGCGAAGGTCTCTATCCAGTTACGATGGTCAACTACGAGGACATCACTGGCCCCGGTGGTTTCCTCGACAAGTTGAACACGATGTGCGCCGACCAATTGCCCGCCGGGATGCAGTTTGCCCTCGCTACTGAGGCCGAATGGCACTACGCCGCCATCGGCGGACGCAAGTCGCAGGGCTATGTCTGCGCAGGTTCAAACACAATAAGCGATGTGGCCTGGTATGTCGACAACGGCGGACGAGCCTCCCATTTCGTGGCCTCCAAGCAGCCTAACGAGCTTGGCCTCTACGACTTGAGCGGTAACGTCTGGGAATACTGTAACGACTGGTATGCCGAATTGGCCGACCTCCCTGCCGACCAGGGCACTGACTATGCCGGTCCAGAGTCAGGCGAAGTTATTGTTGGTTGCGGCGGCTGCTACGACAGTGAACCCTACGCCTGCACATGTTTTTACCATGGCCGCGAGATTGAACACAATGGCCGCAACGCCACTGTGGGCTTCCGCATCGTTTTGAGATGAGAATCAACAAGACTAAATTCAAAAAGGCGACCCCAACAGAGGTCGCCTTTTTTGTAAAAATACGTAGAGACGAGTCATGGCACGTCTCTACAAAGGTTAGAATTTGCAAACCAAATTCCTGTCGCCGTAGGCGTCGTCGATGCGGGTGACGTGCGGGAAGTACTTGTCCTGGACGTCGCTCTTCATCGGGAAGCCGGCCTCTTCGCGGGTGAAGGGGAAGTTCCACTCGTTGGCCATCAGCATCTCGGCGGTGTAAGGCGCGTGGCTGATAATGTTGTTGCCCTTCTCAGCCTTGCCGTCTTCGATGTCCTTGATTTCCTTGCGTATCTGGATCATGGCTTCGACGAAGCGGTCAAGCTCGGCGATAGGCTCGCTCTCGGTGGGTTCCACCATCAGGGTCTCGTGGACCGGGAAGGCCACGGTAGGAGCGTGGAAGCCGAAGTCCATCAAGCGCTTGGCGATGTCGATGGCGGCGACGCCAGTGGCCTTATTGATGCCGTTGATGTCGAGAATCATTTCGTGGGCCACATGTCCGTGGTTGCCGGTGTACAGAATCGGGTAGTAGTCCTTCAGTCTGTCCTTCAGGTAGTTGGCGTTCATGATGGCACCCAAGGTGGCTTTCTTCAGACCTTCACCGCCTAACATCTTGATGTAGCAGTAGGTGATGGTGAGGATCTGAGCGCTACCGAACGGAGCGGCTGAAACAGCGCCTTCTTGCTTTTCGCCACCGCAGTGGAACAGGATGTGTGAAGGCAGGTAGGGCTTCAGGTGTTCGGCCACGCCGATGGGGCCTACGCCAGGACCGCCACCGCCGTGCGGGATGGCAAAGGTCTTGTGCAGGTTGAGGTGGCACACGTCGGCACCGATGAAGCCGTTCATGTTGGCACCGTCCATGTAGACTTGGCCGCCGTTGTCGTGAACGATCTTCACGAGGGTGCGGATGCCGTCCTCATAGATGCCGTGGGTGGAAGGATAGGTGACCATAAAGGCAGCCAGATTGTCCTTGTACTGCTCGGCTTTGGCCTTAGCGTCCTCAAGGTTGATGTTGCCGTGCTCGTCGCAAGCCACCACCACCACCTGCATACCGGCCATAGCAGCCGAAGCGGGGTTGGTGCCGTGAGCCGAAGCGGGAATCAGGCAGATGTTTCTGTGACCCTGACCGTTGGCCTCCTGATAACGACGGATGGTGAGCAGACCGGCATATTCGCCGCTGGCACCCGAGTTAGGCATGAAACTCATGCCCTTGAAGCCCGTGATTTCGCAGAGGTCTTTCTCCATCTCGCTGATGAGTTCGAGATAGCCTTCCACTTGGTCAGCGGGGACGAAGGGGTGGATGTTGCCGAATTCAGGCCAACTGAGAGCATACATCGAAGTGGCGGGGTTCAGTTTCATCGTGCAAGACCCCAACGGAATCATGCAGCGGTTGAGGCTGAGGTCGCGGTTCTCGAGTTTCTTCATGTAGCGCATCATGTCGGTCTCGCTGCGGTACTTGAAGAACATCGGGGCCTGCATGAACTTGGAGGTGCGCTGCATTTCAGGTTGGATGCCGCTGAACTTCTGGCAATTCGGGTCGCAGACCAGCTCTTCGTGCTGCTTCCCAAGGGCTTCGGCGACGACGATACCGATTTCGTTGATGTCCTCGCGGGCCGTGGTCTCGTCGATGCTGATGCCGAAGTGCTGTTTGTCGATGATGCGGAAGTTCATGCCGTGTTTCTCGGCGGCTTCCTTCACCTTGCAGGTGCAAACGCCTTCGGGCAGTTCGAGCAACAGTGTGTCGAAGAAGTGCTTGTTGAGTTGCTTCACGCCGAGTTTGGCCAATTCGGAGGTCAGCTTACCAGCGAGGCAGTTGATATGATGTGCGATTTCGGTCAAGCCGTCCGGGCCATGATAGAGGGCGTAAAAGCCTGACATGATGGCCAACAATGCCTGCGCGGTGCAGATGTTGGACGTGGCCTTTTCGCGCTTGATGTGCTGCTCGCGGGTCTGCAAAGCCAGACGGTAGGCGGGATTGCCGAGTGCGTCAATGCTGATGCCGATAATACGGCCAGGCATGTCGCGCTTGTAGGCTTCGGTGGTGGCGAAGTAACCGGCGTGCGGGCCGCCGAATCCCATCGGCAGGCCAAAACGCTGGTTGGAACCGAGCACCACGTCGGCACCCCATTCGCCGGGAGGCGTGATGAGGGTGAGGCTCAGCAAGTCGGCGGCAACGGCCACCTGCATTCCCTTGGCCTTCCATTCGGCAACTTTGGCGCGGTTGTCCACGATTTCACCGAACTGGTTAGGGCACTGGAGCAGGATACCGAAATATTGCTCGCTGCAATCGAACTTCTCGACTGGAGCCACTTCAACCTCGATGCCCTGGAAGTGGGCGCGGGTCTTGATGACCTCGATGCTCTGCGGGAACACATCGTCGGCCACGAAGAACTTCTTCACACCGGCCTTCACTTGGGCGCGGCTACGGCTGTGCCAGAACATCAGCATGGCTTCAGCGGCGGCGGTGCCTTCGTCAAGCAAACTAGCGTTGGCCAAAGGCATGGCGGTCAGCTCGCTGATGACGGTCTGGAAGTTCAAGAGGGCTTCGAGGCGGCCTTGCGAAATCTCGGCTTGATAAGGCGTGTAAGAGGTGTACCAGCCCGGATTTTCAAGGATGTTGCGCATGATGACGCCCGGAGTGATGGTGTTGTAGTAGCCCAAGCCGATGTAGGTGCGGAACTGCTTGTTCTTGGCACCCAAGGCCTTGAGGTGGCTGATGACTTCGTATTCGTTCATGCCTTCGCCAATGTTGAGGTCTTTCGGCAGACGGATTTCGGGAGCGATGATTTCGTCCACAAGTTGTTCTTGCGATTTCACGCCGATGACCTTGAGCATCTTTTCAGCGTCGGATGCAGTGGGTCCGTTGTGGCGTTTGATGAAGTTGTTTCTAATCATAAACGTTTGATTTATAAATTATTAATTGATTTCTTTCAGTTTGCTTTTCAGTGCGTCAACCGTTTCGATGGAGGTGATTTCGCTTGAAGGGATTTTGCGGAGTTTTCTACTCCATTCCAAATATGACGGTGAGTCTTTCAGGATGGTAAAACGCAGATAATCATACTCATCACCCGTGACTTTGCCTTTGTATTGCTTGTAAAGCCCATCATAGTCATCCATTTGAATGGCGCGCTGATGAATCAAGGTCCAAAACTCCTCTTTGAACTTCACGTTGTCGTCTATGACTGCGGGTTGTGGTGTAATCGGTTCTGGAGTTTCGACGACGGGCGTTTGCTCTTCTATTATAATATCTTGATTTTCAGTTGTTTGTTCAACGAAAATAGTCGTGTCTTTGGGCGTTTCGGTTTCCGTTTCAATAGTGGAAAGCGAATCGCTGACAACGATTGGCGTTTCGGTCTCTGGCTTATTTTCGAGAGGCTGTGACTTTTTCGGCTTGAAGATGCCGACAGTCAAAAAGATGATAATTCCGATGATGACGGCGGCAATAAGCACCCAAATCACCACCTGGAGAATCGTGTTCATCCGTTCTTTCAAAGGCTCCTTCTCATATTGGGCGATCAGTTTTCCGTCGTAAACCTGATTGCCAGCATTGGGCTCGAAGATGAATTTTGTGAAAACATATCCTTTAGGAGCAAGGATATAGTCTTGAACATCATGACCATCCTCAAAGATTGAATAGGGGCATCCATCCATTTTTTTACCAATGCCCGCATCAACACTGTAATGCTTTTCAACAAAATCAGTCATTGCCGAAAAAAGAATTAATTCAGGGTTTTGTTCATTGAGATGTAGTTGGGGTAGGAGAGTTGTTGGCCGTTGATGCTGATGTATGGCTTCACCTTCAGACCCACATTCACAGGATTGCTACTGGCTCCGGCCAGTTTGAAGGCCAGATTGACAATGGCGTCCGCCGACTCCCCGCTAAACAGTTGGAACAAATCGGTGGTGATGGGAATGGTGACTACGTTGCTCGAGTTGGCGGGCACGTTGATAGCTTGGTTCATCGTCGTGCTTACGACTTGTTTTCCGTTGAGGGTCAAAATATAGTCCATCTTGGCCATCGAGGCAGCAATGGAGTTGGGATTGCTCACGTTGAGGTTCACGTTAAAGGAGACGGGTAAAGTCCTGTTGGTGATGGCGTTGACGAGGGCTAGACCTTGCGTGATATTGAGGCTTTCTGCCGTCATGCCCTTGCTCAAGTTGATGCCGAGCATCTGGATTTGGTTGATGTTGTTGAAATTGAAGGTGCAGTTGGCGAAATTGGCCATCTGGGCCACTTGGTTCAACACGTCGCAAGAGGCGAGTCCAAGTGTGACAAACAGGATAATCAGGGTTTTCTTTAACTTTGACATATTTCTAATATTTTAATTTTCAATGATTTAAATCGAATCTAAAGCCCCAAATGGGCTATGCTTACAAAAGTGCAATAATACAAAAAAGTCGGACACGCGGCCCGACTTTTGGGAAATATTTTTTTGTTTTTTTACTCCTCCCCACGGCGTGAGGCACGTTTGCGCTCTAACTCGTCGAGGATGATCTTGCGCAGGCGCAGGCTCTTGGGCGTCACCTCAAGATACTCGTCGTCGCGGATGTACTCCATGTATTCCTCCAACGAGAAACGCACGGGCGGGATGAGGCGGATGGCCTCGTCGCTTCCGGAGGCACGTACGTTGGTCAAGTGCTTGGTTTTGCACACGTTGATGACGATGTCGTTGCTGCGGGTGTTCTCACCGATGACCTCTCCGGCATACACATCCTCGTTGGGGTTGACGAAAAACGTGCCACGGTCCTGCAATTTCCAGATGGCGTATGGGATGGCTTGACCGGTTTCCATCGAAATCAAGGCACCGGTGTTGCGGGTCGGCATTTCGCCCTTCCACGGCTCATAGTCCTTGAAGCGGTGCGAAACGACGGCTTCACCCTCCGTGACGGTCAACAGCGTGTTTCTCAGGCCGATAAGTCCGCGCGACGGGATGTCGAAGTCCAAGCACATGCGGTCGCCTTTGGGCTGCATCTGGGTCATTTCGCCCTTGCGTGCGCTGACCTGCTCGATGACGCGACCCGCAAAGTCTTCTGGAACAAGCACGGTCAAGGCTTCGATAGGCTCGCACTTCACATCGTCGATGTACTTCACAATGACTTTCGGCTGACCAAGCTGGAACTCATACCCTTCGCGGCGCATGGTCTCAACGAGGATGCTCAAATGCAGGATGCCGCGACCGTAAACCATCAGAGCGTCAGGCGAATCTGTGTCCTCGACCTTCAGCGCGAGGTTCTTTTCGGTTTCCTTGTAGAGGCGTTCACGCAAGTGGCGCGAGGTGACGTATTTGCCTTCCTTGCCGAAGAAAGGTGAGTTGTTGATGGTGAACAACATGCTCATCGTCGGCTCGTCGACATGGATGGGCGGCAGCGGCTCGGGGTTCTCGTAGTCGGCCACGGTGTCGCCAATCTCGAAGTCGTCGATGCCCATCAGCGCGATGATGTCGCCTGCCTCGACGGGTTTCTTGGTGCGTTCCTTGCCCAAACCCTCAAAAGTATAGAGCTCCTTGATGGTGGAGCGGGTGACGGAGCCGTCGCGCTTCACCAACGAGACGTTCTGCCCGGCCTGCAAGGTGCCGCGTTTCAGACGGCCCACGGCGATACGGCCTACATACGAGCTGTAATCCAACGAGGTAATGAGCATCTGCGGCGTGCCTTCCTCGAATTTCGCAGGCGGAATCGTGTCGATGATGACGTCCAAAAGGTAGGAAACATTGTCGGTGACGTTGTTCCAGTCGTCCGACATCCAGCCTTGTTTCGAGGAACCGTAGACGGTGGGGAAGTCCAATTGGTCTTCGGAAGCGCCGAGGTTGAACATCAGGTCGAAGACGGCCTCTTGCACCTCGTCGGGTCGGCAGTTGGGCTTATCCACCTTATTAATAACCACGATGGGTTTCAGACCCAGTTCGATGGCCTTTTGCAGCACGAAACGGGTCTGCGGCATGGGGCCTTCAAAGGCATCGACGAGCAGCAAAACGCCGTCTGCCATGTTCAAGACGCGCTCCACCTCGCCGCCAAAGTCAGCGTGGCCAGGGGTGTCGATGATATTGATTTTCACATCCTTGTACCGCACGGACACATTCTTCGAAAGGATGGTGATGCCGCGTTCGCGTTCTAGGTCGTTGTTGTCGAGAATGAGTTGCCCCGGAGCCTCGTCCGATTCCTTGAAGAGTTGTGACTGGTAAAGAATGCGGTCCACGAGGGTGGTCTTGCCGTGGTCAACGTGGGCAATGATTGCTATATTTCTGATATTCTGCATTTTAGTAAAAATTGCTTTGAAAATTCAAGCGGCAAAATTACAAAAAAGGAATGATACATATTATTTGTTTGGGAAGAATTTGTCATCAGGCCAATGGGCGGGGTTGTTGATGATGTAATTGGATATTTCGCAAAGGGATTGGTCGTTGCGTATAATGTGTTCATAATAATTGCGTTGCCACAATTTGCGGTCGAAAGGCGGCCAATCCAATTGTTTCACCCCACGAATGTATTCGTTGGTGGACATGGTTTTGAACCAACCCACCACCGCCGACAATGGTGAACCCGATACATTTTCAACCCAATCCGAATCGTTCACGACATCCCGTAGGGGCGCACCTGCGTGTGCGCCCTCATTAATTACGTGGTTGTTTTTTACAGGGCGAACACATGGGTTCGCCCCTACATCCAACGCATTTTCCAACCCCACGTTTTCCCAAATGCAATGGAAATGGTTGGGCATGACAATCATTTCGTGACAAACGATGTCGGGGAAATTCTCTTGGGTTTTGTGATACCACCGTTCGACCATGCGTCCCGCGTCGTTCAAAACCATTTCGTCGTTTTCGATTTCACCGAACAGACATTCGCGGTTTTGTGTGCAAATGGTGACAAAATACAATCCCGCCGAGGCGTAATCGTAGCCTTTTAGGCGGATGGAACGGCGGTGATGAATGTTGGGATCATAGGGGGACATGGGCGTTAGAATTTGATTGCGCAAAAATAATGATTTTCCCGTAGGGGCGCACCTATGTGTGCGCCCGTTTCAAAAATTTGTGTGCCTGTATTAACCGTGTGCGCCCATTTTAAAAACATCATCGTTTTGTTTTGGTGACCCCGTAGGGGCGCACCTATGTGTGCGCCCTCATTAATTATGTGTGCGCCCTTTTGAAATGCGATATCGTTTTGTTTGGTAGGGCGAACACATGGGTTCGCCCCTACGATGGTGTGTCATTGTTTATGGTGGGGCGAACATTTATTTGGGGTGGGCGAACACATAGGTTCGCCCCTACGGCGGCGCACGGACCCATGTTTTCCCAAATGCAACGGAAATGGTTGGGTATGACAATCTTTCGTGGCAAATAATGTCGGGAATTTGTTTGCGTATCTATCTTTTTTCTATATTTGCGCTCGGTTTCGGGGGAGAAATCCCGATTCCGCAAACGAAGCATTTGCTATTATTTCGCGTTCAGCCAAGAGAGCCTAGGAAACTTTGATTGGTATAACAAGCACGGAAATAATAGGTGACAGGTGAACCGTTCAGGTTCTTCTGTTATGTGGTTATAGCAATGCACACGCATGGCGTGTTGCATTCTTGTTCACATACAGAGGTACCATATTCCTAGGCTTCACCTCTTGCTGAACGCTATAAGAGGCATCACGCCTTTTTGTTGCGTCTTGGCGTGATTGGTAGTCGATGCTAAACCATTAACTATCAATCATTATGGCAAACACGAATTTGGCAAACGCCAAAACTGCAAAAAACGACGAGTTCTATACGCAGTATCCCGACATCCAAAAGGAAATCAATGCCTATTTGGACTACAACCCCGATGTGTTTCGGGGCAAAACGGTGCTTTTGCCCTGCGACGACCCAGAATGGAGCAATTTCACGAAGTTTTTCGCGCAAAACTTTGAGTTGTTGGGCCTGAAGAAACTGATTTCCACCAGTTATCACCCGAAAGCAAGAAATACAAAGTCCCTTGGCAGCCCACGCTTTTCGAGACAGAACAACCTTATTATGACGTGGACAAAAGCAAGACCAACGGCAAAATCTTTGTTTTGGAGCGCGACATAACGGGCGACCGCCGCATCAATATTGATGATTTGGAGTGGCAGTATTTGGAAGGAGATGGCGATTTCCGCAGCAAAGAGATTCGCAAATTGCGCGACGAGGCCGACATTATTGTAACTAATCCACCGTTTTCATTATTTCGTGAGTTCATGGCCTGGTTGATGGAATCAGGAAAGCAATTTGTTATTGTTGGTAACATGAATGCTATAACTTACCGTGACATCTTTCCACTATTGAAAGACAATAAGATATGGCTTGGCAATGGATTTCAAAACGGGAATGCTTACTTTCGGATTGAAACTCCCAGAAACGATTATTCAGAGGGCGTTTATGATGAAAGCACCCAACTCGTAAAGTTTCGAAATTGTTGTTGGTTTACTAATATAGACCATGGTCGTCGTCATCAACCTTTACGTTTAATGACTATGGCTGAAAACTTTAAGCATAGCAAGCATAAGGAGATAAGAGAAAAGAAGAAGTATGAACGCTATGACAATTTCGATGCAATAGATGTTCCCTACACAGATGCGATTCCAATTGATTACGATAAGGTAATGGGCGTGCCGATTTCTTTTATGGAAAAATATTGCCCCGAACAATTTGAGATTGTTTGGCGTGGCGGAGATATTGATTGGTGTGAAAAAGAATGTGATTTCTATACGCCACCAACTAAGGAAAGAGCAGATTATTACAAAAAACAAGATAAAACTTGGCGAATTCAAAATCCGTATGTCTTAGATGAAAATGGGAATGCTATCGTGGTCTATCAAAGAATTCTAATCAGAAAAAAGCAATCATAATGAAAACGACATTTGAAACCTACACCGTCGAGCAGATTTGCGACGGTTTTGAATATAACGAATTGGAGGGAAAAGGTCTTTACGGCTTGTCGGGCAAATTGACCATCCAACCTGAATACCAGCGAAATTACATCTATGCCGATGGCAAGCGCGATGTGGCCGTAATTGAATCCGTTTTGAAAGGCTATCCATTAGGCCTTATCTACTTCAACAAAGTCGATGACGGTCGGCTCGAAGTGCTTGACGGTCAGCAGCGTATCACCTCGCTTGGGCGTTTCCTGAAGAACAAGTTCGCCGTGAAAATCAACGGTTTGGAGCAAATTTTCGATGGTTTGAACGAAGGAATGCAGCAGAAAATATTGCAAACGAAACTATTGGTCTATATCTGCGAAGGCGAGGGCGAGAATGCCGAGGAGGAAATCAAGGAATGGTTTAAGACCATCAACATTGCGGGTATTCCGCTTAACCATCAAGAGGAATTGAATGCTGTTTATAGCGGGCCTTTCGTCACATTGTGCAAGGCGGAGTTCAGCAACTCGCAAAACGCCAACATCCAGCGTTGGGAGAGTTATGTGAAAGGACCGGCCAACCGTCAGCAGTTTTTGGCCACGGCACTTGAATGGGTGAGCAAGGGTAATGTGGATAGTTACATGAGTGCCCATCGCCGCGACACCAACATCGGCGAAATCAAGACCTACTTCAACACCGTCATCGATTGGGTGGACTCCAAATTTGACGATGTTTACGACGAAATGCAAGGCTTGAACTGGGGCGAACTGTACGAGCGTTTCCACGCCAACGCCTACAACCATTCGGAATTGTCAGTCAAGGTTCATCAGTTGATGCATGATGATTTTGTGACTAATCGCAGAGGTATCTTCGAATATGTGTTTGGCGGCTGCAATGACACCAAACTGTTGAATGTCCGTTTGTTCGACAAACCCACCATGCGCAAGGTGTATCAAGAACAAACCGAAAAAGCCAAATCCGAAGGCGTGAGCAATTGCCCATATTGCGCCATCGGCCACGACCAAAACGCCCGCCGCATTTGGAAATTGGAGGAAATGGATGCCGACCATGTGACGGCATGGAGCAAAGGCGGCGCAACGGACATTGAAAATTGCCAAATGTTGTGCAAAACGCACAATCGGGCGAAGGGGAATCGGTAACGTAGGGGCGCACCTATGTGTGCGCCCTATTGAAATGTGATATCATTTTGTTTTTTAGGGTGAACACGCAGGTTCGCCCCTACGGTTTCATCATTTCATCCAATAAAATTCGTTTTTGGCTATAATCGGCCTAAAATATTCATCAATAATCCCTTGACCAACAAGATCTTTCGGTGTGCCTTGGCGCAAGGGTTGCTGAGGCGCGACGACCCACATCACGTCGGCATGGCGGAGCAAAAGGTCGAGGTCGTGGCTGCTGAAGAGGATGGTTTTGTGCTTCTCGCATGAGAGTTTGTGCATGATGTTCACCAACTCGATTTTGCTGGGATAGTCCAAAAAGGCGGCGGGTTCGTCCATGAAGATGAGGGGCGTGTCTTGTACCAAAGCCTTGGCAATCATTACTTTTTGTTGCTCGCCGTCGCTGAGGGAAACGAAGTTGCGGTTGATCAAATGGCCGATGCCTACAGTTTCAAGGCTGTCGTAGATGATTTGCTCGTCGTCCGGTTTCAATCGGGCGAGAAGGCCAAGATGGGGATATCGACCGGCGGCCACGATGTCAAAAACCTTCAAAAAAAGGTCGTCAGGCTTCTCGGTTAAGACGAGGCTGAAAAGGGAACTGCGGTCGGTGGGGGAGTAGTCGCGCAAGTCTTTCCCGAACAGTTTGACTTCACCTCCAACGGGTTTGATGCTCGCCGAAAGCGTCTTAAACAGCGTCGTCTTGCCTGAACCGTTGGGTCCCGCCAAAGCCACAATGTCGCCTTCGCTGAGGCTCACGTTGATTTCGGGCATCAGGGCTTGGCCTTTGTATCCAATGAGCAAGTTGTTGGTTTTCAGGACTTCCTTCATTTCAACACTTTTTGACGGTGAAAGATGACCCACAGCACAATAGGCGCGCCAATGAGCGCCGTGACGGAATTGATGGGCAGGTTGCCTTCAAACGAGGGCAGCCGCGCAATGAGGTTGCAGAACAGAGCCAAGTCCATGCCGAGGAAGGCCGTGGCTGGGATGAGCAATTTGTGGTCGCTGCTGCGGAAGAGGAATCGGGCGATGTGCGGCACGGCCAAGCCCAAGAAGGCGATGGGACCGCAAAACGCTGTAATAATGGCCGTCAGGAAGCCTGAAACCAAGATGATGAGCATGCTGCTCTGCTTAATGTTCACGCCAAGGTTTTCGGCATAACGCTCGCCCAAAAGCAAGAGGTTCAGGGTCTTGAACAGCAGGAACGCTCCAACGACACCTATTAATATGGTCACCGCGAAGAAGGGCAGTTGGGCTTTGCTCACATTGGAAAAACTGCCCATGCCCCAGATGACGAAAGAATGAAGCCCTTCCTTTTGGCTGAAAAATTTCAGAATATCGGTGACTGACCCTGCGATGTAGGCAATCATAATGCCCACCAAAACAAGGCTGACCATGCTCCTGAGCCTTGTGCTGAGTGCGAGGATGAGCAGCAGCACCAAAAATGCCCCGACAAAGGCCGCCAAAGTCACCCCAAAGGTGGACCACAAGGCCAAAGTGCTGACCGAAATTCCACCAAAACCGCCAGCCAAAAGGATGACCAAAGCCACCCCAAGGCTTGAACCGCTGCTGATGCCCAATAACGACGGGTCGGCCAAAGGATTGCGGAACAAAGTCTGCATCAAAAGGCCTGAAACAGAGAGACCTATGCCCGCCAACAGTGCTGTGATGGCTTGTGGCAGGCGGTAGTCTAATATGATGGCGCGGTAGGTGGATGCTTCACCGCCGAAGACCGCTTTGCGAAACTCTTCAAACGGTATTGACACCGAACCCAGCATCAGATTAAGGACAAACAATACCACGCCAACGGCTACTATCGCGATGGAAATCAGCGCGATGGACGGGGCTTGGCGGCGTTTTTCGAAAGTGTTGGACATGTCCTTGCTGTGTTGGTGTCGAATTTCGCTGCAAAGATAAAGCTTTTATCTTCACAATTTCCAAACCAGCTCCACCTTCAAGTCGGTCTTGTGATTTCCTTCGATGAGGGTGAGGCCGCTACCGATTTCATCGCGGTCGCGGTAAATCGTGCTACCGATGCGAGCATAAAGTGTCAAGTTGTTGATTATCTGCCATTTGCCTAAGAGATACATTCGCATTCCCTTACCGTAAAGTGCGGGCACAGAGAAGGAATATAGCACATCGTTCTCATAGGCATACACGCGGGAATCATAGTCATCGGTGTCGAACAGGGCATAGCGGAAACTGAGGCTAAATGGCTTGTTTTCAGGTTTGTAGGCCACGTCTTGGCAGATGAAAAAACCATGGCTGTTGCTGCCGTCTTCGTTGCGGTAATGGGCATATTCGGCTTTGTTGCAGAAATGGAAATCACGGACGCTGTAGTTGATGTTGAACCGCACGGAATTTTTCGTGTAGAAAATGGGGTAGCGGCTGAAAACAAAGCCGTCCGTGCTGTTCTTCATCTTGGTTTTTGAGCGGATTTGCAGGTAGGCGGTGGTGCGGCGGTTGAAGCTGTGGCTGAGGCGCAGGTAATAGTCGTGGCCCCAACTCGGCGCATACACTTGCGAAGTCAACCAAGTGAATTTAAAGAGGTCGGCGTAGGCTTGAATGTTCCAATACGGCGCCGGAGCGACTTCCACGCCAAGATACATGCCGCGCTGCCCTTGGTTGCGGCTGCCTTCACCAAAAGCGTTGCTGAACAGGTTTTGGTAGGCTTTGCCATAATCGCGATAGGCGAGGGTAAAGTTCAGATAACCAGCGGGTTTTACGCTCATTCCAATCAATCCGGCAAACCTTGACAGCCCCTCGGCTTGAATAAGGGCTGTGCTATCCGTATTAAAACACATCGCACCTTCGCCGAAGAAGGCGAACTTGCCTTTAACATACTTGAAATCAATGCCTTGGTTGGTGAGTTGACGCCCTTGGAAATAGTATTGGTTGTAGTTGGAGGGATTGAGCAGTAATGCAGCACTGAGCCATGTGTGGTGCAACGTATAGCCGACCTCAAAATGCGAAACGGCAAAGCTCAAATGTCCGCCCACGACCTGCTGCCGTATGGCGCGACTGTCAAGTATTTCACCTATAGTGCGGTGATAACCAGTCTCTTGCAGGCTGCTGATGTATTCCGCTTCATCGAGGGTGTCAGTCACGGTGATGTTGGCGTCAACCATGCGGTTGGAGTAGAACACAGTTCCTCGGAATGGTCCGCCGCCAAGGGTGACTGCAGCGCCGCGCATATAGGAATACTCTGACGCAGAGGTCTTTGGCGCGACACCACGACCTTGCTTCATCACGCTGCTACCGGTCACGACTTTGCCGTAGTTCATGCCTGTCCACATCGTAAGTCCTTGACCGAAAGAGAGTTGGTAATCACCTAAAGCGGCAGCTTTCACGATGCCCAAGTCCTTGGCATAGAGATGGAACCCGATATGGTCGAAACCGCGACGGTACTTGTCACCCAACAGCGCCTTAATCGTATCGCTCACATTGTCAGTGAAAAACATCTCGCCAGGATCCTTTTCCAACACAAAACCAGCGCGAATCTTGTTCCTATAATTATAGGTGTATTTCAGTTGGTAGCGTTGGGGACTGCCCAAATAGCGTGAGTTGGGCTTAGCCAACAAAGCCGAGTCACTGATAGGGTCGTAACCCTGTTGATGCTCAAGGATTTGCTCGTAGCGACCCAGCACTTGATGCTTGCCGTAACGAGCCATTTTGCTGAGCGTAATCTTGTCCTTGCTGTTGTCTTTCCCGACATAGACGATGGGTGCGATGATGCTCAGGGTCTGTTCGTCAAAGCCTTCCACCATCTCCAATTCCTCAAGAAACAGAAAATCACCGTAATAGCGGCGGTATTTCTTCAATGCCTCGCATTGGAAAACACTGATGAGGCGCAACTCAAGCAGCTCAATGATGTCGTCGCTGTTCAGGTTGATGGGGTTGTCGATGAAAAAGATGTACTGCTCTAAAAGCTCCTCATAATTATAATTAGCGTCTTCGTCGCTATCGTCGGCCAATCGTTCCACTTGCTCAATGAGCACTTCGTTCAAGGCTTCGGTGCTAATCGTGTCGATGACGATTTGTGCCTTCGCGAAAAGACAGCAACTTAGTACTACTATGGTGAGAATCAGTCGTTTCATGCTTATTTCCCAATGCTGAAGATCATGCCGATTTGGATGGAAGCGCCGAGTACCTGATGCAGTTGTGCCGCCACGTCAATGCGGACGAAACGGATTTCGTAGCCGAGGCCGAAAGTGAGTAGGCCGGGATTGGTCTGCAAGCCTGCACGGAGATAGAAGTTCTTAAAGGCTTCGTATTCCAATCCGCCACGCAAGCTAACGCCTTCGCGCTCAGTGTTTTTCTCAATCTCGCATTGCCCGACAAAGTCTTTGGTGAATTGGTAGGCCAAGCCGAAACGGAACACGATAGGCAGCTTTTCCTGGTTGAGGGTTTGCTTCAACTTGAAACTGACGGGATTGAAGATATAGGTGCCAAGTCGCAGTTTTTCAGTAACTTGCGATTGTAAACCCAATTCAAAAGTCACGGCGCTTTGTTTGCCATAGTTCTCGCCGTTGTTGATCAGAAGGTAGTCCAATTGCAGGCCGATTTGCAAATAAGGTCCAAAGTCCTTGGCATAGGCCAAACCGAACTTGTTTTCGCTGTATTTCGACGAACCGAACTGGTTGAAACTCAGTCCTAAGCACCCGAATTTGACGGGAACGGCCAAGGCCGCGCTTTTATAGGCCGTTTCAGGCAAAAACCAGCGGTTTTCGTAATAGAGTCCAAGGCTGAATTTGTCCAAATAGGCCATGCCGGCAGGATTGTTTTGCATGGCCCATAGTCCGCGCGAGGCCACCGAACAGCCGCCCATGGCCGCCGCACGTCCACCAATGGGATTGATGAAATCATGGGCAAACAGGTTGAAACTTAGTACAATAAGTGTTATCAGGAGTAAAGGTTTCTTCATAGATTATGATTTAATGGCGCAAATTTAGTGGAATTTTCCCAAAAAACAAAATAATTAACCAGAAAAGCCAAAATTTTCCTATTTTCGCAAACTCAAATCCATTGTAATGAATGTAGTTCTCATCATTTTGGCGGTAGTTTTGATGCTTGTCGGGCTGGTCGGGGCCATTGTACCGGGCATTGCCGGACCGCCATTCAGTTTTTTGGGCTTGTTGGCTGTTTCTTTTGTCGAAGGCGTGAACCATTCCACTGAGTTCCTGGTGGTTATGGGCGTGATAGCCGCTGTCGTCTATGCTTTGGATTACGTGGTTCCAGCTTGGGGAACGAAGCAATTGGGCGGCACGAAGGCGGGTGTTCGCGGCAGCACGATTGGCCTGGTTTTGGGCTTGTTGGTCACCTTTGTTTTTCCGATTGGCTTTATCGCCGTGCTGTTGGGACCGTTCATCGGTGCCTATATTGGCGAGAAATCAGCAGGAACGGACGACCATAGGGCTTGGAAGGCGGCTTTCGGATCGTTTGTCGGCTTTTTGGCTGGAACCGGGCTGAAAATTATCTATGCTTGCGTATGTATCTTTTTTATTATCAAGGATTTGATAATACTAATTTAAACTATTTGTTTAATAAGAAAGAGTTGAAGCCTGTTTAATAAACTACCTTCATTTTCAATGTCTTGCTGTTTCCCACACCATCCGTAACCACGACCTTCACATTGTTGGTTCCGGCCTTGATTTTGTCATCGAACTCGTAATAGAGTAGGGCGTTCTTGGCGTCGTATTGCCCCAAAACCCATACGTCGTCCAAATAGATGTCGTAGGTCTCGATGCCGGCCATGTCGTCGGTAATCTTGAATCTCAGCGACTTGAGCTCCTTCACCGACTGGCCGTCCTTGAAGTTGGAGGCACTCACTTTCGGGGCCACCGAGTCGATTTTGATGGTGTACTCGCCCAACGAGCGCGTTTCGGTCTCCATGCAGCCGTTCTTCATCTTGCCGCCAAGCGATGACACCTTGCCGCTGTTGTCAATATAGGCGATGTATTTTCGTGGATGGTCGGCCCATTTTTCCTCGGGGCGGATGCGGACGGTGAACGGTTTGAAGGTGGTCAATTCCTCGTCGCCAAAGCGGTAAACCTTTGAGCAACAACCTTTTTCGTCGCGCTGGCCAGTCTGAATCCATTCGTCACGGAAGAGGGTGCCTTTCTCCATCGAGACGCTGAAATCGTCGATGATGATGTTGCTGTTGAGCGAGCCGTCTGCCTTGACGAAATACTCGCTGCGGCGGTGCTCGGGACGTTGCACCTCAACGGGTGCCGTGCCCACCAACTTGAAGCTGATTTGTGAGCTATTGCCCACAAAATCAGAGATTTTGAAGCGCACATTCACTGTGTCGCCCTCGTCCACCACGATCGTTCCGTTCTTGACCTCAATCATGTGGAGCTTGTTGAACGGGTCGGTCTCGGTGCGCACGTAGCTTGACTTTTTTTGCTTGTAGTGACGGTAGTCCAAGAGGCTGTTCACATAGCGCGGCTCGCTGTAAGAGAAGCTGTCGGCCTCCACCTGGAAGGCCAGCTCATCGTCCAAGAAAAGCTCATAGAGATATGGCCCGTTCTTATGCGGCGAGGTGCCCACTTGGTCGTAGGTGCAAATGCCGAAAGCCATCTCACCGTTTCCTTTTACTATCGTTCTGTCTTTCAGTTTGTAACGACCGTTTCCACTTTCCTCAACGGAGAAATACATCGGCTTGATGCCGCCTTCGAGCGTCGATTCGTCGCCCAAAGGATACACTGCCACACCTTGTATTAAAGGTTTCACGTTGTCCTCGATCTTGTAGCCGAAATATAGCGGATTGACAGGTTTCTCGCTCGCCGTGTGGCGGATTTCAAAGTGCAAATGCGGTCCGCCTGAGCCGCCCGAATTGCCCGAATAGCCAATCAAATCGCCCTTCTTGACGGGGAACTTGTCCTTGTCGGGATAGATTTGCGAGGCGAATTTTTTGTTCCTGTATTGGTATTGCTTCACGTATTTGGCAATCTCGCCCGAGAAACGTTGCAAGTGCGCATAGACGCTTGTATAGCCATCGTAATGCGTGATATACAGCACGTTACCATAACCGTAGGGCGAAACCCCAATGCGGCTGACATAGCCGTCGGCGACGGCAAAGACTTTCTTGCCTTCCACAGCCTGTGTCTTGATGTCTAAGCCGGCATGGATGTGATTAGGCCTTATTTCACCGAAAGTGGCCGAGAGGTAAATCGGAATGTCGACGGGCTTGCCGTACTGCGGAAAAGATTCCTGCGCCATGAGCGTCGTCGCGGTCATGGCCAAAATGAGGAGAAAAAACGGACGTATTTTCATAATTAGTGAATTTGGGGCAAAGATACATCTTTTTTCCCTACTTTTGCAACCTAAACGGAATTTTGAATGCGTTACCAAACCCGAAAAAAGATCCGGAAGGAATGGCTTTCTGCGCCTGTCGTGCTGCTGATTTACAGGCTGTTGGCTATCCTTGTGGCCCTCAGCATCAGCCGATGGCTTGTCTATCTTTTCAACCTGCAGTTTTTCCACCAGTTGTCGCTCGGCGAGTCGTTTAGGCTCTATTTCCTCGGGATGCGCTTCGACCTTTCCGTCATCATGGCGCTCAATTTGCCGCTTATCATCTATTATTGTTTCCCCTCACGGAAAATCATCAACAAGGTGCCGCAGAGCATCATCGATCTGATCTATATCGCCACCAACGGTGTTGCTATCTTCCTGAATTTCATGGACACAGTGTGTTTCCATTTCTTCGGCAAGCATATCACCTTGGAGTTCTTCGGGCAACTCGGACGCTCGGAGGAACTGTCATTGGGCATCATCGGGCAGGTGGTGTTTGACTTCTGGTATCTCATTGTGATTTTCGTGCTTTTTATCCTGACTATTGATGTGGTGACGCGCTTCACCCGACTGCGCCAGCCTATCAAGGAGGCCGAGCCGATTTGGATTCCAAGGCAGTGCGTCAGCCTCGTGGTCATGCTGTTGCTGGCTTTTGTGGCTTGGCGAGGCGGTTTGCAGGCCGAACCTATCGGCATGGACACTGCGCGACGCTACACCGACCCGCAAAACGCGCCTATTTTGCTTAACACGCCGTTTTGCATTGCTAAAAGTAGTGACACGCAACTCACTGAACGCCACCAGTTTCCCGAAGACACCACTGCTTTTGTCCACAACAATCTGAAAGCAAATCGTTTTATCAACGACACCCTGCAAAACGACAGCCTTCCTGCTAATCTGGTGCTTATCATCATGAAAAGCGTCGGGCAGGAGATGATTGGTTATTACAATCCCGTGCACCGCTACCCACTGACGCCGTTTTTGGATTCGCTTTTGGCGCAGAGCCTCACCTTCGACGGGCGTTCCAACAGCCGCCGCAGCCTTGAGGCTTTGCCGGCACTTTTGGCCAGTCTGCCCTCGCTGATGAACACCTCTTTCATCGCTTCGCCCTACGCTGAAAACGACTTTGATGCCTTCGCGCAACACCTTCAGAAACAAGGCTATAACACCATCTTCATGCACGGCGGCGACAACGGTATCATGGGCTATGATGACTTCTCCCACCGCGCAGGCTTCAAGAACTATTTCGGCCGTACCGAATACGGCGACGACAGCGACTACGACGGTCGATGGGGCATCTACGACGGTCCGTTCCTGCAATATGCCGCCAAGGCTCTCAACCGTTTGCACGGGCCTTTTGCCAGCGCCATTTACATGCTCTCGTCACGCTATCCCTACAAGGTGCCGAATGACTTTGTTTTCCCCGAGGAAAGCTACTATTGGACTGGCTTTGAGAAAACCGTGTATTACTCCGACTGCGCCCTTCGTGACTTTTTCGCCACTGCCGAGCGGATGCCATGGTATCGTAACACGCTGTTTGTCATCACTTCCGACTTCTCCAACAACGAGCATTTCCAGCCCGAATACAGCAACGTGTGGGGTATGTATGCCATTCCCGTGGCGTTTTTCTGGCCTGAAAAAATCGAGGCGCGCCGTTGTCCCGAAACTGCCCAACAGATTGACCTTGGGCCGTCCATCCTTTCCGCGATGAACGTTAACGACACGCTGTTTGCTTTCGGGCGCAACCTGTTCGACACGCTCAGCGAGCCGGCCTTCATCAGCTATTACAACCTCACTTATCAATATTGCGACGGTCGCTATCTTGTGCAGTCCGATGGTGAGATGTCATTCGGCATTTACAAGCCCCAAACCGACCCGCTTCTGACCGACAACCTTATCGACCGTCTGCAATGTCCCGACATCTTCGAGAAGCTTTATCGGTTTGTTCAGGAATACAATAATAGGATGATACTCAATCAATTAAAGATTGAGAAGGTAAGGATAGAGAACGACAGCATTCCCCAATAATCAGTTGTGCATCGGCTTCAGCAAGTCGTTCACCGTCTTCACGGGGTTGAAGGTTTCAATGGGCACTTCCACGAAAATGGTGATCCAGTCGGCCATGGCACCGTTCCAAAGTCCAGGCAGTTCAAGGGCACGCAGCTCGCGTCCGTCTTTCGATTTGTTGGAAATGAAGCCCGTGTTGGCATCAACATAATCGGTCAGGATGAAAGCCTCGCCCTTGTAGTTCCAGCAGCCGCACACAAGGTCGACGGGATTGAAATGCGTTGAGCCTTGGAAGATGGCTTCCTGTTGTGCGTTTTTGTGGTCAATTTGCGATGACTCAATAATTTGCAGAGAAACTTCATCGTCGTCATTTTTCACCCAGAAAGGACCGCCGCCGGGTTCGCCTTCGTTTTTCACCATGCCGCAAATGCGCATCGGGCGGTTGAGTTTATTGTACAGATAATCAATCTTTTCGATGTCGTTGTATTCCAAAACGAAGTCGGGAATCTCAATCATCAGCTTCTCTTTGGCGAAACGGATGATGTCGTTTAGGTCGTTGTCGGAGACATTGCCTTCGTCGAGCAAATTCAGGAAGTCAAAAGCCTTTTGCTGCAACTGGAGCAGCAATCCAGCCAGCACCTTTTTATATAGGATGGTCGTCGCGGCCTTGGTTTCGGGCACGATGTTGTCGATGTTCTTGATGAAGACGATCTCCTCGGCAAGGTCGTTGAGGTTCTCGATGAGTGCGCCATGACCACCCGGACGGAACAGCAGCTTGCCGTCAGCCTCGCGGAAAAGGTTTCCGTCGGCATCGATGGCTACGGTGTCCGTGGATGGCTTTTGGCAGGAGAAGGTGATGTCGTAACGGACGCCATATTTCCTTTCGTAACTGTCTTTCAGCGCATTGACTGTCTTTTTGAAGGGTTCCTCATGTTCGGGTGAGACCGTGAAATGCAGCTTGGCGATACCCTCGTTGTCGGTGGCGTATTTGGCTGCCTCAAACAGGTGTTCTTCCAACGCAAGACGGTCGAAATCAGCATAATGGTGGAATTTCAGCAGAGCTTTGGGCAGCTTGCCATAGTTCAGGCCGTCCTCCAACAGCAAAGCCTTCACGACGTCCACTTTTCGGCCTTGTTGCAGCAGGGTGTCGATGTCGAGGCCGTAAAGCTTTTTCACGGCTTCGTTGAGGTCGCTGAAGAAGGCAAAACTATGGATATGAGCGAAGAAGATGTCCGTGAACTTGCTTTCCTCAGCGGTCTCGATGAAGTTGAACAAGTCCTTGAACATGCGCGAGGCCGCGCCTGAGGCAGGCACGAATTTCGTGAACTGGTAGTACTCCTTGTCGGCGTCGAAGGTCTGAGTCATGGCCTTGACTTGCTCCTCGTCTAAGCGCAGAATGCCGTCGCCGAGGGTGGCAGGACGCATCAATTCGACATATTTTGTGCCTCTTTTCAGTTGGGCAACTTGTTGTAACACTTGATTTTCGGTGATATTTCTACCCGAAAGTTGGTTGAGGTCTTTTTCTGTAAGCATATCATTAGGTTTTAAACGCTTCAAAAATAAGAAATTAAGAGATACGATGAAAAAAATCTGCAAAATTTTTCTGAAAAACGTTTGCGTGAACGAAAAAAGTTGTACTTTTGCAGCCGTTAAGCCCAGGTGGTGAAATTGGTAGACACGCCACTTTGAGGGGGTGGTGCCGATTACGGCATGCAAGTTCGACTCTTGTCCTGGGCACAGTCTCCAAGCCCCGATGGCGGAATTGGTAGACGCGTGCGTTTCAGGTGCGTATATCGAGAGGTGTGCAGGTTCGACTCCTGTTCGGGGCACAAAATCACAACCCAATTCGTTGAAGTTCAATGAGTTGGGTTTTAACTTTATTTGCTGAGGTATGAACTTCAAACTGACTTCCGATTTCCAGCCCACTGGCGACCAGCCTGAAGCCATCAAGGAATTGGTCGATGGCATCCGGCGCGGCGACCGTGCCCAGACGCTGCTTGGCGTGACGGGTTCGGGCAAGACGTTCACCATCGCGAATGTCTTGGCCCAACTGAACCGTCCGGCCTTGGTGCTGAGCCACAACAAGACCCTCGCGGCGCAACTTTACGGCGAGTTCAAGCAGTTTTTCCCCGAAAACGCGGTGGAGTATTTCGTTTCCTATTACGACTACTACCAGCCTGAGGCATTCATTCCGGCCACGAACACCTATATCGAAAAGGACTTGGCCATCAACATGGAAATCGACAAGATGCGCTTGGCCACGACTTCGGCTTTACTTTCGGGACGGCGCGACATTATCGTAGTTTCTTCAGTGTCATGTCTTTACGGTATCGGCAACCCCGAGGACTTCGGCAAAAACGTGATTTATTTGGAACGCGGGATGAAAACCACTCGCGACGATGTGGCGAAGGCTTTGGTCGGGGCGTTGTATGTGCGCAATGAGATTGAGTTCACGCAGGGCAAGTTCAGGGTGAAAGGGGAGACGATGGATGTGTTTCCGGCCTACGCCGATTACGCCTACCGCATCGTGTTTTGGGACGACGAAATCGACAGCCTTGAGATGTTCAACCCCGTGACGGGCAGACGGATGGAGGAACTTTCCGAACTGACCATTTTCCCCGCCAACATTTTCGTGACCTCGCAAGCCAAACTCAACGCCGCCGTGACGGAGATTCAGGACGACATGTTCAAGCAGGCCGAGTATTTCCGAGAAATCGGCAAGCCGTTGGAAGCCAAGCGTTTGGAAGACCGCGTGAATTTCGATATTGAGATGATGAAGGAGTTGGGCTATTGCTCTGGCATTGAGAACTATTCGCGCTATTTCGACGGGCGCAGTCCGGGGACGCGGCCTTTCTGCCTCCTCGACTATTTCCCCGACGACTTCATCACCGTGATTGACGAGAGCCATGTCACCGTGCCGCAGATTCGCGGGATGCACGGCGGCGACCGCTCGCGCAAGCAAACCTTGGTGGAATACGGTTTCCGGCTGCCTTCGGCTTTGGATAACCGGCCTTTGCAATTCGATGAGTTTGAGTCGCTTACGGGACAAACTATCTATGTCAGCGCCACGCCTGCCGACTTTGAGTTGCAGCAGAGCGAGGGCGTGTATGTGGAGCAGGTGATTCGACCCACGGGTTTGCTCGACCCGATCATTGAAGTGCGCCCCAGTCTGAATCAAGTCGATGACCTCATCGATGAAATTCATAAGGTGACGGAGAAGAACCAGCGCGTTTTGGTCACCACCTTGACCAAACGCATGGCCGAAGAACTGAATACCTACCTTAACGGATTGAAAATCAAGACGCGGTATATCCATTCCGATGTGGATACTATGGAGCGTGTGGAGATTTTGCAAGGCCTCCGTATGGGCGATTTTGACGTGTTGGTGGGCGTGAATTTGCTTCGTGAGGGTTTGGACTTACCCGAAGTCAGCCTTGTGGCCATCCTCGATGCCGACAAGGAAGGCTTCCTGCGTTCTGAGCGTTCCCTGACGCAGACTGCAGGCCGCGCTGCCCGCAACGCCGAGAGCAAGGTCATCATGTACGCCGATACCATCACCGACTCGATGCGCAAGACCATCGACGAAACCGCTCGCCGTCGCGCCAAGCAAATGGCTTACAATGAGGTACATGGCATTGTGCCCAAGACCATTGTCAAGGCCATTGACAATTCACTTGGCACTCTGAAGGGAACCCAGCCTGTGCCTTATTCCCAATCCGACCTTCCGACGAGCATGGCCGCTGAAAGTCAGGCGGTTTATATGTCGAAAGAGCAGATTCAGAAGGCCATCGCGCAGGCCAAGAAGAACATGGAGAAAGCCGTCAAGGAGATGGACTTCCTCGCGGCGGCGAAGTATCGCGACGAGATGGTGGCGTTGCAGGAGCGGGTGAAAGACTAATTTCCCAGCCCCGCCAACTTTTTCCTGCCTTTTCTTTGCATTGTAACAGAATTATTGTAATTTTGCTCCCACCTAATCTCCTCAAAGCCTAAAAAATAGGACAAATAATCTAAATTTATAACTCTATGAACGTAAGAATTATACTCCGAAAAGGGGCGACCCGACTCGCCCTGCTCATCCTACTGCTGAGTGCGGCGGGAATGACGAACGCTATGGCCCAAACCTTCACCTTGGGCAACCTCAACTACTCCCTCAACAACGATGGAGCTTCCGTGACCGTGATTGGCCACGTGGACGGCCAAAACGCCACCGGCGAGCTGGTGATTCCCGAAAGCGTGGAGCTTTATGGCACTACTTATCCTGTGACTGCGATTGGCAACAATGCTTTTAGTGGCTGTAATGGCTTAACTGGCTCTCTTGTGATTCCCAATTCGGTGATTACCATTGGCAATGAGGCTTTTCGTGGCTGTTCTGGCTTTACAGGCACTCTGACCATTGGCAGTTCGGTTCAAAGCATTGGATATGAGGCTTTTTACAATTGTTATGGTTTTGTAGGTGATTTAACTATTCCTGAAAGTGTGACTTATGTCTATTACCGCGCATTTCAGTATTGCAATGGTTTCACTTGCCTAAATTACAATGCTACTAACTGTGGCCTTTATAATTCAAGCTGGTTGTCTAATTCCATTACAACCTTAAACATCGGTGACAATGTGCAAGTAATACCTGCCTCTTTCTTGACAAACCGCACTTCTTTCACTGGCGAATTGGTTATTCCCGAATCAGTTACTTCAATTGGCAGTGACGCTTTTTATGGCTGTACAGGCTTCACGGGTTCGCTCAATATTCCTGAATCGGTTACGACCATCCAAAACAATGCTTTTCGTGGGTGCAACGGCTTAACGGGTTTGAATCTTGGAAATGCTGTGACTACCATTGGTGATAACGCTTTCGATGGTTGCACAGGCTTTACGGGTTCGCTCACCATTCCTAACTCGGTGAACAGCATCGGTGCCAATGCTTTCTCGGGCTGTACAGGCTTTTCTGGCACATTAACGCTCGGAAACTCATTGACGCAAATTGGCAACACGGCCTTCTTCGGGGCTTGCCAAGGCTTCACTTCGTTTATCGTGCTGCCTGTGGTGCCGCCCACGCTTGGCAACAATGTCTTTGTCAGCATGGATTACGGCATGACCGTTTCGGTGCCTTGCGGCTCGTTGGAGGCCTATCAGAGCGCTACGGGCTGGAGCGTGTTCACTGACCTTCAGGAAACCGACCCTTGCTTGTGGGCAATTTCAGCCTCGGCTACTCCTAACGTGGGTGGCACAGTAAGTGGCGGCGGTCTTTACTATCAGGGGCAGACCTGCACCCTGACAGCCATGCCCTTAGGCGATTTTGTGTTCAGTCGTTGGACGGAAGATGGCATAGAAGTCTCGACTAACCCTGTCTTCACCTTTACAGTGGAAGGGAACCGCACCCTTGTGGCCCAGTTCATCCGCCCCAACTACATCTACTTCGTTGACCCCAACGTAGAAGCCCGCTGCTTGGAGCTTTGGGACACCGATGGCGATGGTAACCTTTCCTACGATGAAGCTGCCGCAGTGACTAATTTGGGACAGGCTTTCCGCAACAATGACAACATCACCTCTTTCAATGAATTGCAGTATTTTACGGGACTTGCCTCACTTAATAGCGAGGAGTTTTACAATTGTGAATACCTTGTTTCCATTACCCTTCCTGTAGGACTTACTACGATTGGATACTATTCTTTCAATGATTGTTATAGATTGACTACTGTTGTTCTTCCCGAAGGCCTTACCTCAATTGGAGGCAGTGCTTTTGAGCATTGCAGTACTTTATCGTCCATCACTCTTCCCGAAAGCCTCACCTCAATTGGTGAGTATGCTTTCCAATATTGTTATGCTTTGGCATCTATCAACCTTCCTGAAGGCCTCTCTTCAATAGGGTACTATGCTTTCTATGATTGCAATGCCTTGACTTCCATCATCATTCCAGAAAGTATCACTTCTATTAGCTATAGAGCTTTCTCTTCTTGCGATGCTTTGTCATCGGTCACTTTACCCTCAAGCCTTACTTCGATTCAATTTGAAGCATTTAGAAATTGCACTTCATTATCGTCTATCACACTTCCCGAAAGCCTTACCTCAATTGGAAACAATGCTTTTGAATACTGCAATGCCTTGTCGTCCATCGATGCGCTGGCGGTGGTGCCGCCTACTTTAGGCTCCAATGTTTTCAACGGCTTCAACCTTTACAATGTGGTGGTCAACGTGCCTTGCAACACCACCGCTGACTATCAGAGTGCAAGCGGCTGGGATGTGTTCACCAACTTCCAGGAATCCAACGAATGCTTCTATGATGTCACTGTTTCGTTCAGCCCCGAGATAGCGGGAACGGTGACTGGTGCGGGCACCTATCAGCGGGGCGAAATGTGTACTTTGACCGCCACGCCAGCCGAAGGCCGCGACTTCGTTTGTTGGATGGAAAACGGACAAGTTTACTCCACGGAGACGAGCTTCTCGTTCTTTGTGACGGGTTCGAGGAGTTTCGGGGCGGTGTTCACGGCCCTGCCTTCCGAAATCATCGCCTTCCTTGACGCGAGGGTGAAAGCCATTTGCGTGGAACACTGGGACATCGACGGCGATGGCGAGTTGAGCTATTCCGAAGCCGCCGCCGTGACGGATTTGGGCAACTGGTTCCAAGGCAACACCGAAATCATGTTGTTCAATGAGTTGCAGTATTTCACGGGATTGTCAACCATTGGCCCCAACGCTTTCAAGGATTGCAGCCTGCTGAATTTCATCGTGTTGCCCAATAATTTGACTTCGATTGGAAATTCCGCATTTTACAATTGTAGCGGTTTGATTGGTGGCCTCACCATTCCTGACTCCGTCATCAAGATTGAGGACTATGCCTTTTACAATTGCAGCGGTTTCATGGGCTTGCTGACCATTGGTGAATCTGTTCAGAGGATTGGAAACTACGCTTTCTACAATTGCCGCAATTTCACGGGCAGCATTGTCATTCCCAACTCTGTTACCTACATCGGCAATTATGCTTTTTATGGCAGCACGGCCTATTGGGGCACGCTGACCCTTGGCGAGAACGTGCGAACCATTGGTAACTACGCTTTCTACGGCTGCAACGGCCTTGTGGGCGACATTGTGATTCCTAATTCCGTGACCACGATTGGAGCCTATGCTTTCTATGACTGCCACAGTTTTGGAGGCACATTGACGCTTGGCAACTCCGTGACTTCGATTGGAAACAATGCTTTCAGAGAGTGCTACAACCTTACGGGTGACCTTGTGATTCCTAACTCCGTGACAACGATAGGATACGAAGCGTTCCGCAATTGCTCTGGTTTTACAGGCACATTGACCATTGGAAATTCCGTGGCCACAATTGGAGAGGCCGCTTTTTACTATTGCAACGGACTTGTTGGCGATATTGATATTCCTCATTCCGTGACTACGATTGAACAAGGTGCTTTTGCCAATTGCAACGGATTTACGGGCAGTCTGACGATACCCAGTTCCGTGACCTGGATTGGAAAAGGCGCATTTTATTATTGCACTGCAATTTCGGAAGTGAATTATAATGTGACAAGTCATCCAGATATTTCAATTGGCGATTATTATTATAATTATTCTTATATGCCGCCTTTTTATTACTGTGGAGGCCATCTGAATATAGGCGACAATGTAATTATGATACCATGTAATATGTTTAGAGAGGCTGATTTCACTGGCACTCTGACCATTCCCAATTCCATCATCACCATCAGGGATTATGCTTTCTACCGTTGTGACCAATTGACTGGCACTTTGGTATTTCCCAACTCGATGAACACCATTGGAGTCAATGCTTTCCAATACTGCACGGGCTTCACGGAGGTCATCATGGGTATCAATTTGATGATTGTGGGCAACCGCTCGTTTAGCAACTGCACGGGCTTGCAGAAAGTCATCCTTCCGGATGTGGTCACCGTCATCGGCATCGAGGCCTTCAGGTATTGCAGCCAATTGGCCGAGGTGAACATGCAGGCACCCGAAGCGCCGTCTATCGGCTGGGATGTGTTCTCCGACAATGCCCAGGGCAGAATCATCACCATTCCTTGCGGCATGACGGAAAACTATTCAGAAGGCTATTGGGAAGAGTGGGCAGATGCCTTGGTGGAGATGTGTGACGACAACATAATCACGGTGTTAGTCGATCCCACCATTGCAGGAAGCGCAACAGGCGGAGGCACCTTCAACTACAGCCAGATTTGCACCCTCACCGCCACGAGCAATTTGGGCTATCCTTTCCTCTATTGGACGAGAAACGGTGTGATAGTCTCGACAGAGCCGGTCTATAGCTTCGGTGTCACCGAGTCGTGCACCTACGTAGCCAACTTCTCGCAAGAACCTGTTTCCTACGACATTACTGTGGCTTCCAACATGCAAGAAGCCGGCACGGCAAGCGGCGCAGGTACCTTCCTTTATGGCGCACAGGCCATAGTGAGTGCCACGGCGAACGAGGGCTATCATTTCGTCAACTGGACGAAGGACGGCGTGGCGGTTTCCACTTCGGCCATTTATGCCTTCACCGTGACGGAGGCGGGCGACTATGTGGCCAACTTCGCCCCGAACAACTACGACATCCTCGCCGAGGCCAACCCGACCGCAGGCGGCAGCGTCACGGGAAGCGGCACTTACGGCCACAACACGACGGTCACCTTGACCGCCACGGCCAATACGGGCTATACCTTTATTAATTGGACGAAGGACGGCACCGAGGTCTCGACCGAAACTACCTATAGCTTCATCGCTACGGAGTCGGCCAACTATGTGGCTCATTTCGAGCTGAACAGCTTCGAAATCACTGCCGAGGCCAATCCGGCCGAGGGCGGTACGGTGGAAGGCGCTGGCACCTATTATTATGGCAGCACCGCCACGCTGGTTGCCATGCCTAACGAGGGCTATCCTTTCGTCAACTGGACCAAGAATGGCATGGTGGTCTCCACCAACACGACTTACAGCTTCGTCGTGACGGAGGCTAACAATTATGTGGCTAACTTCAACGAGGAGGCCATCTATTATGAAATCACCGCCGAGGCCAATCCTGAAGAAGGCGGCACGGTGACGGGCGCAGGTACATACGGCCACGGCGCCATTGCCACGCTGACCGCAACGCCCAATCCTTATTACGACTTCCTCTATTGGACAAAGGATGGAGCGGCAGTCAGCACCGACACCATCATCAGCTTCACCGTTACCGAGTCCGCCGACTATGTGGCTCACTTCGAGGCTTACACTTACGAGATTTCATTGGCGGTCAATGTTGAGGAAGGCGGCACCGTCACTGGAGGCGGCACTTACAGCTATGGCGAGACCGTCACGGTGACGGCCATCCCGAACGAGGGCTACAGCTTCGTCAGTTGGGTGGAGAACGACAGCATTGTGGTCTCCACCGATGCCGAATATTCCTTCATCGCTTCCGCCGACAGAAGCCTGACAGCCAACTTCAGCCTGAACATCTACCTCATCGCTGTGGCTGCCAATCCTATGGAAGGCGGCATGGTGGAAGGTGGCGGCGCGTTCCATTATGGCGGCGAAGTCGTCATGACCGCAGTTCCCAATACGGGCTATTCCTTCGTCAATTGGATGGAGAATGGTGAGGTGGTCTCGTATGATGCCACATACACCTTCATCGTGACCTCCAGCCGGAACTTGGTCGTTAACTTCGAGCTGACCGACATCACCCAAACCACGAACCTCGGAACAGGATGGAACTGGTATTCCACTTACATTGAGCAGTCGGACATCGACGGCTTGGGTCAGTTGGAGAACAGCCTCTATAACAACGGCTTGTTGATTAAGTCGAGAAACGAAGGCTTTGTGGAATATTACAACATCAACGGCATGACGGGCTGGTATGGCAACTTGGAGAACATCGGCAACGAGCAGATGTACAAGATTAAAGTCGGCGCGCCTTGCAACGCCAGCATCACCGGCTATGTTGCGCAGCCTGCCGACCACCCCATCACCCTCTATAACGGCTACAACTGGATTGGATTTCCCTATGCTCAAGCCGTGAACGTGGAGGTGGCCTTGGAAGGCTTCGTTCCTGAAACGAACGACATCATCAAGGGAAGAGACGGATACACGACCTATTACTCCTACGAAGGAAGCAGCATGTGGTTCGGTTCCTTGAACAGCTTCGAGCCTGGTCAGGGCTATATGTACAAGTCGAACAGCGCGGAGCCGAAGGTTTTGACCATCCAGACGGGACGCGGCGAGTTGGCTTTGGCCAACATCACGGCTGAAGGCAATGTGTTCAGTCCGAGAGGGGAGAACTTTGCTGACAACATGACCATCACCGCCTTTGTTGAACTCGACGGCATAGAGCTTCGTTCTGAGGCTTACGAACTGGCCGCTTTCGCAGGCGACGAGTGCCGTGGCAGCATCAAGTTGATGTATGTTGAGCCTCTCCAGCGCTATTTGGCTTTCCTGACCGTATTCGGAGAAGGCGAGGAAACTTTGCGTTTCCGCCTCACCGACGGCATGGAAACGGCGTTTGCCAAGGACGAATTGACCTTCGTTGTCGACGGCGTGGCAGGCAGTTTGACTGAGCCTTACGTGGTTCGTTTTGGCGAATTGACCGGCATCGACGAGGACGAAACCGCCTTCGTGAAGGTCTATCCCAATCCTTCCCATGGAGTGTATTGCATTGAAGGACAGGGCATCAGTAGGGTAGAGGTGTACGACGGTCTCGGCCAGCTCGTCCATACTGAGGAAGGTGGCAGCGATTGCATGAGCCTCAACTTGAGTAACCGTGCCAACGGTGTGTACGTGCTTCGCGTCATCACTGAAGGCGGAGTGAAGAACCAAAGGATCATTAAGCAATGAGAGCCATGAAACGGATTATTTTCATCCTTTGGGCTGCTTTGGCATCCAATGGTTGGCTGATGGCTAACCATTGGACGCCCAACAGCACGCCTTACGAGGACAACATGACGCTGACGGGCATCGTCCGCATCGACGGCGTGGAGCAGCAGTCCACGGCCATCGAAATGGGTGCATTTTGCGGCGAGGAATGCCGTGGTTCGGCCCGACTTGCCTTCTTCCCGCCGACGCAGCACTTTGTGGTGCAGATGGAAGTCTTCGGCGAGAGCGGCGAAGAGATTGTTTTCAGGCTCTATGACCATAATCTGGGCGAGGAGCTTGAGCTGATTTCATTCGATACGCTCAGTTTTACGAGCGAGAGTTACGGCTCGTTGGCCGAACCTTATCTGTTCAATTTCTACAGCGAATATCCTGGGCCACATCTGATTACGGTATCGGCAGACCCTATTGGGTGCGGTAGTGTGACAGGTGGCGGCTCCTACGACCATGGCACGATGGTCACCCTGACCGCCACGGCCAACGAGGACTACGCTTTTGTCAACTGGACCAAGGACGGGGAAGTGGTTTCGACCAATGAGACTTACAGTTTCGAAGCGACCGAACCTGGCGATTACGTGGCCCATTTCGAATTGAGCATTATCCACCATTGGACACCAAGCAGCTCGTCCTTTGAGGACAACATGACATTGACAGGCGTGGTGAAAATCAACGGTCAGGAGCAGCAAACTCCGATGCTTGAAGTGGCTGCGTTTTGTGGCGAGGAATGCCGAGGTTCGGGAACATTGTCGTTTTTTGCGCCGGCGCAACGCTATGTGGTTCAGATGGCTATCTTTGGCCAAAGTGGTGATGTCATGACTTTCAAGCTGTATGACCACGAGCTGAACCAGGAACTTGACCTTTATTCCACTGATGCCCTCAGCTTCACGGCCAATGGCTATGGTTCGTTGGCGAATCCATATGTGCTTGATTTCACAGAAACGGTCACTGAGAGCCATACTGTTACGGCGACAATTAACCTTGCGGAGAGCGGAACCATCGAAGGTACAGGTACTTACCTTCATGGCGCGACCTGCGTTCTGACGGCGACACCCAATGAAGGCTACGCTTTCGTCAACTGGACGGAAAACGGCGCAATGGTTTCTGCTTCAAGCTCATACGGATTTGAAGTGACCACTGACCGTACCTTTGTGGCGAATTTTGTACCCGTTGAGGGCAACCATTGGACACCAAACAGTGCACCTTACGAAGACAATATGACTTTGACGGGCATTGTGCTGATTAACTTTGTTGAGCAGCAGACTACCGCGCTTGAAGTGGGTGTGTTTTGTGGTGAGGAGTGCCGTGGCACAGGACGGATGACCTTCTTCCCCTTGACACAACACTATGTGGTTCAGTTGGTTGTCTATGGCGAAAGCGGTGACGAGCTGACCTTCAAGCTTTACGACCATACTTTGGGCGAGGAGCTTGACTTGGTTCCGCCTGAGGCCATCGTTTTCACGAATGACAGTTACGGCTCGCTGCAAAGCCCATACGTGCTGAGTTTCAGGGAGAGCTATGCCATTACCGTTGAGGCTAACCCCGAAGTGGGCGGCACGGTGAGTGGCGCAGGTATCTATGTTTACGGCACGACGGCAACTTTGGGGGCGACTGCTAACGAGGGCTATCACTTCGTCAATTGGACCAAAGACAATGAAGCAGTCTCGACAGAAGCCTCATACAGCTTCACCGTGACGGAAGCACTGACTTTCGTGGCGAATTTCGAGCTGAACAGCTACGAAATCACAGCCGAAGCTAACCCGATTGAGGGCGGCACAGTCGCAGGTGCGGGTGTTTACAACCACTTCGATACCTGCACTCTGACCGCTATGGCTAATGAAGGCTATCATTTCTTGAATTGGACTCTGGATAGTTTGGTTGTATCGACTGATACTATATTCAGCTTTGAGGTAATAGGAGCTGCGAGTTATGTGGCGAACTTTGAACTGAACAGTTACGAAATCACGGCCACGGCCAATCCCGAGGAGGGCGGTACGGTATCTGGTGCAGGCACCTACGACCATTTTTCGACTTGCACTTTGACGGCGACTGCAAATACGGGTTACCATTTCGTGAACTGGACGAAGGACGGCGAGGAGGTCTCGGCCGAGGCCACCTACAGTTTTGAGGTTGACGGTCCCGCCGACTACGTGGCGAACTTCGAGCTGAACAGCTACGAAATCACAGCCGCAGCCAACCCGATTGAGGGCGGCACGGTTGCAGGCGCAGGTGTTTACAACCATTTTGATACCTGCACTTTGACCGCTATGGCTAACGAGGGTTATCATTTCTTGGGCTGGACATTGGATAGTTTGGTTGTATCAACTGATACTATTTTCAGCTTTGAGGTGACGGGAGTTGCCGACTATGTGGCGAACTTCGAGCTGACCGCCATTACCCAGACAGTGGCCCTCAGCGCAGGCTGGAACTGGTGGAGCGGCTACATCGAGCTTGACGGCGCGAACAGTTTGCAAGACCTTGAAGAAGCCCTCGGCACAAACGGCCTGATGATCAAGTCGCAAAACAACGGCTATGCCGTGTCAACAACGAATCCATGTACCAAATGCGGGTCGGCATTAGCTGCACGTTGGAACTGACGGGGCTCGCCGTCCATCCCGCTGACCATCCCATCACGCTTGTCACCGGCTGGAATTGGATTGGCTATCCTGTGACGACCAGCATGACCATTGAAGAGGCTTTATCCGGCATCACGCCGCATACCGGCGATATGCTGAAGTCACAAAACAACGGCTATGCCTCGTATCTTGAAGGCTTTGGCTGGTATGGCTCCTTGAACACTTTGGAGCCTGGCATGGGTTTGATGTACAAGTCGAACAACAGCCAGCCGATCACTTTCACCTTCCCGATGGAAGAAGGGGGAGGGCAATAGTGGTCTTGTTATAGAGTAATCTCACATTTTTAACATTAATATGCCAAAACGGTCGCTTCCTAGGGGAGGCGACCGTTTTCAATTTGCTTCCAATACATCATGCGTTCAAACTTTGACGAGCGTAAGGCACCAGATCTTGCGAGGCGAACTCGCCCTTCAAATACTTGAAATAGCCCGCCACGGCCACCATTGCGGCGTTGTCGGTGGAATAGGAGAGGCGCGGGATGAACACCTTCCAGTGGTATTTTTCGCCCAAGGCGAGCATGGCGTCATGCAGGCCGCTGTTGGCACTCACGCCGCCGGCGATGGCCACCGTCTTGATTCCCGTCTGTTTGCTGGCCTTCACCAACTTGTTCATCAAGATGTCAATGATGGTCTTCTGAACCGAGGCGCAAAGGTCGGCCTTGTTTTCTTCGATGAAATTCGGGTTGAGCTTCAGATTGTCGCGGACGGTGTATAAAATGCTGGTTTTCAGTCCGCTGAAGCTGTAGTCGAGGTCGGGGATTTGGGGCTTGGCAAAGACGAAAGCATTCGGGTTGCCGATTTTGGCCAATTTGTCAATGACGGGACCGCCAGGGTAAGGCAGGCTGAGAATTTTGGCCGTCTTGTCGAAGGCCTCGCCTGCCGCGTCGTCAATGGTCTTGCCGATGACTTCCATGTCGAAATAATCCTTCACGACCACGATTTGGGTGTGGCCGCCCGACACGGTGAGGCACAAAAACGGGAAGTCAGGCACTTCGGTATGGGTGTCATCGGTGGCAAAATGCACCAAGATATGCGCGTTCATGTGGTCGATTTCCACCATGGGGATATTTAAGGTCTGAGCGAAAGCCTTTGAAAATGAGGTTCCTACGAGTAACGAACCTAAAAGTCCAGGTCCACGAGTAAAAGCGATGGCGGATAACTGATTTTTATCTATCTTTGCAGTCTTCAAGGCCGTGTCGATGACGGGGATGATATTCTGTTGGTGGGCGCGCGACGCGAGTTCGGGGACAACGCCGCCGTACTGCTCGTGAACCTTTTGTCCGGCAATGACATTTGACAGCACACGCGTGCCTTGGAGCACTGCGGCAGAGGTGTCGTCGCACGAAGATTCGATGCCTAAAATGTATTCGTTCATAGTCTCAATTTGAAGGGTCAAAATTATCAAAAAAAAGATTATCCATAGCATCCTGATTTTGATTACGGTGGTGATTTCTGCCGTCGTGACCTTGTTTGTGGCTATACAAGACCCTATTATTCAGCGTTTTGCGGTGCGTTTTGCAGGCGGTTTTCTTTCCGAAAAAACTGGTGCCGATATTCGTGTGGGTCGACTTGCCGTCACACCCGATTTGCGCATCTATCTCCGCGATGTTTCTGTTAAGGACTTGAACGACAATACTTTGGCTAAAATCGGTGGATTGAGAGCCAAATTCCACATCACTGACCTGTTGGAAGGCAAAATCCACCTTGCATTTGTGGAATTGAGCGACACGGAGGCCAATCTCATTCAATACGAAGGCTCAAAGGACTTCAATTTCAAGTTCCTCGTCGACTTTTTCAGCTCTGACAAGGGAAAGGAAAAAGACCCCAACAAGCCTCCCTTGGCACTTTTTATCGACCGTATTTCGCTGAAGAACATTGACTTTCAGCTATGGAACCAAAATCGTGCCGACTCGACGAAAACAGCCCAGAACCGCATGGACTATGCCCATCTTGACCTCGACAACATCAATTTGGAGGCAAAGCATTTCGCCTTTGTCGGCGATTCGGTTTATGCGGTCGTCGAGATGCTGCGGGCCAAGGAGCAATGCGGCTTGGATTTGAAGCATTTCCAGTCGGATGTAGTGGTATGCCAGAAAGGTATCTTCTTGAAAGACATGCAGATGGAGACCAACAACAGCCTTTTCCACATGGATCTCGACATGAAGTTCAACAGCTACAAGGCCTTCAAGAGATTCGTTGATTCTGTGGAGTTTGACGCAAAGATTCATCCGACTGATGTGTTGCTTTCTGATATCGGCTATTTCGCGCCTGTCATGTATCAAATGCCTAACAGACTGCGCTTTAAGGGAAACATGTCGGGACCAATAGAGCATTTCAGCGTCAAGGACATGGAGGTGAATTTCGGCAAAATGACCTGTATCAAAGGCGACGTGAGTATGCACCCGTTGAATTTCAACGATGGAAAACATGTGCTGAATATCAAGGATATGCGTTTTTCGTACGAGGATTTGACGAACTTCTACATCCCGGGCAAGTCGGGTACGATTCCGATACCCGAGTCGCTGAGTACGCTCAATTCGGGAAACATCAAACTTAATTTCAAAGGCTCTTATAAAAATTTCGATTCACACGTTGTCCTCGTTTCCAACATTGGCAGCCTCGACGCTTCGGTGAGACGCGACAAGCAAGGCATGGCGGCCAATGTGTTTTCGGGGAACCTTGATGGCCAACGAATTGATGTTGGTATGTTTGCCAATACCAATTTAATTGGCAAGCTTGACCTCAACACGGTGTTTAGGCTGAAGTTTCCACAAAGCGGTAACCCCGAGTTGGACTTGAATGGTAAATTACTTCATGCCGAACTACTTGGAAATCAAATTAATGAGGTGGTGCTGAATGGCGAGATGAAAGAAAACAGATTTAAGGGTAAGGTCGATATTGACGACGACGAGCTGTATCTTGCCTTCAACGGATTGATTGACTTCAGTGATGTCAAGCAGCCCAAATCCGACTTTGAGGCTGTCATCCGCCACGCCGACCTCCATTCTCTAAATATCATGAAAGGGGATTCGGTTTCTGTTCTCAGTACAACGGTTTACGCCAATATGAATGGTTTCGACATCGACAAATTGGAGGGTGTGCTGCACTTGGACAGCACGCTGTATCGTGACAGCCGAGGCGAGTATTTCATGCGCAGTTTTGACGCCCGTATCGTCAATGACAACCTGATGCAACGTCGCATCAACCTGCGCAACGACTTCTTCGATTTCGAGATGGGCGGCAAGATGAATTTCGCCCATTTGATGATGACGCTCAACGAGTACGGCGATTCTTTCGTGCATTTCCCGGTTTTTGAAGAGAATTTGGAAAAATTCCAGAATTATAAGCTCGAGAACGATGTGGAGCAGGATTTCTTCCTGCAACTGACCCTGAAAGATACGCGAACGTTGAGCCGATTGTTCATGCCGACGTTGCAAATTGCGAAAAACACTACGGTGAACGGTACTTTCACCTCGCGCTCGAATCAGCTGAACTTGACGGTTCGTTCTCAAAGTGTGCAAATTGGAAAGTTGAATGTCAACGACTTGGAGCTGAGGAACTTCAACACAAAAAACTACTCCTTTGGGTCGCTCTCGTTGGGCAAGGTTGCCTGGATCAACATAACCGAGACCGACACGGTTTCCTACGGACTTGACAATATCAACATGCTTGCCAAGATGGGTAACGACACCATTTCTGCCCGAATCGTTTGGGACGATGTTTCTGAAGAAGACCACAATAAAGCGTTGATAGAGGGCGCATTCCATCCGCATGAAGGTGGTGGAATCGTTACCGTCAAAAAGGCTGATATTGTCATCAACGACACGCTGTGGCAGATTGACTCGAATAATTTCATCAATGTGGATCAAGACAGGGTTGAAATCTCGAACATCAACTTTGGTCATAAGAATCAATCCATTCAAGTGGATGGATATGTTCCTATGACTGAACAAGATACATTGTCGGTAAGCTTGAATCGCTTTAATATCTCAGTCATAGATATTCTGACCGATCGTATGAGCTTCGATGTGGACGGCTTCATCACAGGCAATGCGATGCTCAGCAATTTGAAGCAAAACCCAATGGTGTTGGCCGACCTTGTCGTTAAGGACTTGGGGATGAACGGCGACAGTATCGGCGATGCCAGCATTCTCAGCAGCTGGGACAATGCAGAGCAGGCCATCCGTGCGAATATGGGTATTTTGACTTCCAATAAGCAGACGCTGAATGTTTTAGGCTCTTATTATACCAAACGTGATGACGAGAATTTGGACTTCACTGTTCAGATGGATTCGTTGAATCTGGCCATAATCAACCCATTTGTATCCAGCTTTATTACCCGAGTGCAAGGCTTTGGCCACGGTGATATTACAGTGAAAGGCTCGCCCAAAGTGCCGCGCATTGACGGCAATTTGACCATCAAGGATGGCGGCTGCAAAGTGAAGTATTTGAACACTTTCTATACCTTTAGTCCAACTATTTTGTTGAATTCTAAGGAGATAGAGTTCGAAAATATGGTGCTTTGCGATACTTTGGGCAACAAGGCTACCGTGGAGGGCAAGATTTATCATAACTACCTGAAAGACTTTCGATTCGGCCTTAAAGTCTATCCGCGCGACTTCTTGGTCATGTCCACTACGATTAAGGAAAACGATACATTCTATGGCTCTGTGATTGCCAACGGAGTGGCAGAGGTGAGCGGTCCTCTGAACGACATTTTGTTGGATGTCAAGGCAATGACCCGAAAAGGCACCAAGTTGACCCTTCCGCTGAACAGGGTTTCGACCGTGTCGGACAATGATTTTATCGTCTTCATCAATAACGTTGAAGAAGAAGAGGAGCTTGAAATGCAGGAAGAAGTGAAAAGGAGCAATTTTGCCATGAATCTTGACGTGAGTGTGACGGATGATGCTACCATGAAAATTTATCTTCCCGCCGATATTGGCACTATTGACGCCACCGGACACGGCAACCTGAAAATAGGCATTGCGAAAGACGAACCCTTTATGCTTAGTGGAACCTATATAATCAATACTGGCCGTTTCATGCTGAATTTCAAGGACATGCTATTTAAAACCTTCACGTTGCAGCAAGGAGGTACCATTGCTTGGACAGGCTCGCCAACGGATGGCCGAATCAATGCGACGGGTGTGTATTCCCTCAAAGCACCACTGTCTTCCTTGGGCATCCAGTATGACTCCACTTCTTTTTCTTCATCTGATAATGTCAACGTGAACTGTCTCATCCATTTGAAGGATGCCTTGCTGAACCCGACCATTACCTTTGGAATGCGATTGCCTAATGCTTCTGAAGAAGTGACCCGAACTGTGTTTTCAATGATTGACACTACAAATCAGGCAGTTATGAGCTCGCAGGCTATTTCGTTGTTGGTTTTTGGCTCGTTTGCCAATGTGGGAAGTGTGGAGAGTGGTAGTGGTGCCACCTTAGCCTCTCTTATCAATAATTTTCTGCCCAATGTGACTTTGGATTTGGGAGCTGATGTGGATGTGGGCCTAAAGTATTATTCCAATTCCTCTTATTACGACGAGATGCAAATTGCCCTGAAGACAGAACTGTTTGATAATCGACTGATTGTGGAGACCAATGTGGGTGTCATTACAAGCGTCAACACCAATGCGGGAAACGCTTCCAACATTGTGGGTGAGTTCGATATCAGGTACAAATTGACCCAAGACGGGCGACTGATGGCCTATTTCTACAACCATTCCAATTATGACAATTATTTTTCCGCTTTGTCATTCGACAAGCTCTCCCTTTATACGCAAGGTTTGGGTCTTTCATACGGGCATAGCTTCGATAGCTTCCGCGACCTTTTCCGTCGAAAAAAGACGACCGTTCCGGGCGCACCGTTAATCAACAGAATCAATAGTGGGACAGTAAAGCCATGAGTCAAGGTGCTAATTTTCAAGTGTTTCAAGCCTCGGCAGGGTCGGGGAAAACCTATACCATCGTCAAGGAGTACTTGAAGCTTTGCCTCAAGAACGAGCGGCAGGTGGATAATTTCAGGCATATTTTGGCCATCACCTTCACTAACGCCTCGGCCAACGACATGAAGGCAAAGATTATTAGCCATTTGCAAGAAATCATCAATGACAAAGAGCCTGGCTCTATGGCCTCTGACCTTATCCAAGAACTGGGTATCAGCGAGGCCGAGCTAAAACACAACGCACAGCTCCTTATGACCCGTATCATCCACGATTACAGCAGTTTCTGCGTCAGCACGATTGATGCTTTTGTGCAGAAACTGTCGCGCGCCTTTGCCCGCGATTTGGGCTTGCCGAGCCAGTATGCGGTAAGTATTGATACTGAAGAAGTTGCGGAAACCATCACGGAGAACATCGGCCTTGAAATCAGCGATGAGAACACCTTCCTCGTGCAACTGCTCATGGATTTCAGCGAGAACCGTTTCGCCAACAATCAGACCAACAACCTTGCGTATCAGCTTGAGGTTTTTGTCGAGAAGCTGATGAGCGAGAAAGCCTATCAGAAGGAAGAGAACAACAATATCAAGAATGTGGCTCAATACAAGCAAACACTTGATTTTCTGAATGATAAGATACGTTACTTCGAGCGGGAGATTAAGACCTTTGTGGAGCAGTTCAAGTCCATTGAGAAACGATACAACCTTGAAACTGAGGATTTTGCCTATGGGAGGAACGGCTTCGTGGCTTATGTGAATAAACTGGCCAACAAGGTCTATGAGACTCCAAGTGCGCGTTTCAAGACGGTGGCGGAAACGGGGAGATGGTATTCGATAACGGCACAAAACAGATTTCAAGATGCTGATTTGGAACAGATTGGCAATGAAATTCAGAAAGTGCTGCTGCCTTTGTTGGAATGTTGTGAGAAGCGTATGGGACAGTTTCTGTTCTATATGTCGCAGCGCGATTTGCTCTATCTTTATGCGCTTCGGATGATTATCCGGGCGGAGTTTGAGCATTTGGCAAAAGAGGACGAGATTGTCCACATTTCGGAGTTCAACAAATTGCTCAATTCGGTGATGGACGATTTTACGGTTCCCTTTGTGTATGAGCGCATTGGCGAGTATTTCAAACATGTTTTCGTCGACGAGTTTCAGGACACGTCAGTGCTGCAATGGCAGAATTTGTTACCGCTCATCGACAACGGCCTTTCTGCCGGCGCGATGAGCATGGTGGTCGGCGACGGCAAGCAGTCGATTTACCGTTTTCGCAGCGGCGAGGTGGAACAGATTGTGCAACTGCCTGAGATTTACGCCCTTCCAACGGACAAGAGCGAGACTGCCTTCCGACAATACCAACGGAATCTGGTGAAACACTTCAGTTTTCATAACCTTGGTTTTAATTTTCGATCGTATGAGGCTGTGGTTCAGTTCAATAACGCCTTTTTTGGAAAGGCTTTCAAACAGCTTTCGGAGCCTTTTCAAAATGTCTATCAGGACAAGAACGAGCGTTTTGGAAAGGAAGTGTCCATTGTCCAAAAGCCCAAGAAAAACGAGAAAGGCTTGGTACAAGTTGAGCTGTATAACGCTGAAAATCAGCCAGATTATTGTTTACAACGGATTGAATCCATTGTGCAAGAACTGACCCAGGAAAGAGGGTATGGTTTGGCTGACATTACGGTTTTGGTGCGCAATTCCAAGTTGGGCTCAGAGATTGCCAATTATCTGAACGACAAAGGAATACCTGTCATTTCCAATGATTCCATTTTGCTAAAATCGTCCAATAAGGTGCAGTTATTGGTGAACACTTTGCGTTATTTCCTGCATCCCGATAATGAGGTATATATCGCCAATATGTTGTATTATAGAAATTTAACACAACATCCCGACTTTGATGGCCAAATTGACGGGCTGTTTGGGCAGGTGAAGGCGATTGCTCATGGAGAACAAGCCATCGAACCGATTATGGGCGTAGGCGAGGCTGGATTGTTCAGTAAACTCCTTTCCCAATCGACTTGCCTTTATGATTTATGTGCTTCATTGACAAGGATTTATCAGCTTGATTCGATTCTTGACGCTTTCCTGAATTACTTTTCGGAGGAGGTGTTCCAGTCTCAATCGGGAACCAAGGAGGGCATTCAAGATTTTCTTGCGTATTGGGAGAAGAAAAAAGAGGTTTTGTCGGTGAAGTCGGTGAGAGGCAATGCGCTGAATATCATGACTATACATAAGTCTAAAGGCTTGGAATTCAATGTGGTCATCTATCCCGATGCCATCACTGACTTGGACGAAAAGCAGAAAAATACGCCAGCTGAGGAATGGTTGACTCCGGAAGCACTTGATTTTGAGCCGATTCCGAATTTGGAGAAAGTGCTGTTCAAGTTGAACAAGTCAGCGGAAATGATGGGTGAGAAGGCTTTGCAACGCATTGAGAAAGAGCGTGATAGCAACCGTTTGGACAACCTGAACCTGCTTTATGTGGCTTTTACACGAGCCAAGCAGCGATTGTATGTCATGGCAAAACAAGGCAAGGACGACAAGCCGAACCTGATGCGTGATTTTCTTACCGATGATAAGCTTGACATTGAGATTAATAAAGTGTCGGACGACGAGGGAAGCGTAGTGTATCGTTTCGGTGATGCAGATTTCAAGAACCCAAATTCGAATCAATTTGTTGAAAATGAGTCGGATGTATGGATGGATTCGCAAGCGGGAGATTGGTTCAGCAAAATTGAAGTCGATCCTGAGCCGAGTATGTTTTGGATGTCGCCTGAGGACGACATGAAGCCGCGTGAATGGGGCGATTTGGTCCATGAGATTCTCTCCAAAATCCAGACGGTGGACGACATTGACTCGGCTTTGCAACCCTATCTGCTTGAAGGAACGCTTAACCAAGAAACGGCTGAAATGCTGAAAGACAGATTTTTACAGATGGCACATCATCCCATGATTGCCGCTGCTTTCGGCAAAGAAGCCAAGGTAAAGAACGAGTGCGAAATCCTCTGCAATGGCGAAATCCTCCGTCCCGACCGCTATGCAGAGCTTTCGGATGCCATCTATTTAATTGATTATAAGACGGGTAAAAAAGACGAAGCGCACCACATGCAGTTGAAAAACTATATTTTCGCCCTGCAAGGCATGGTGGCGAAGGAGATTCGTGCCTTTTTGGTCTATCTTTCCGATTCGATTGAGGTGGAAGCGGTGGCGATGGACACTTTGTTTTGAGCCGCCCGAATGTTTTTTCACTCATCTTGACATTTCTTTTCAAATAATTCCTACTTTTGCTATGCCAAATGCCGAAAAGCGTTTGGCGACATAATGGAAAGACGTTGAATGTTAAATTCGATTTAAAATGAAGAAAATCAGCGTGTTATTATTGATTTTGTTTGTGTTTGTAATGGCTATCCGACAAGGTCTTGCTCAAGAAGTAACGATAACTATAACCCCAGGATGGAATTGGATTGCCTGCCCGATGATGGATACATTGGATTTTGAAGAGGCGATGGGTTCTTTCACTCCGATGGCGGGCGATATTATCAAGTCGCGATACCATTTTGCCGAGTATTATGAAGGTGTATGGGTTGGAAATATCCAGAAGTTTTTCCCTGGATCGGGTTACCATTACAAGTCAAATCGAACTGAGCCTGTCACTTTGACGTTTCAAATGCAACAACCCGTTTTGCAGACGGTTGTGACGACTTCGGAACCTTCCGATGTCACCGCCACGAGCGCGGTAGTGGGTGGCACTGTGACCATTGACGAAGGCAACCATGTCTATGCTCGTGGCGTATGTTGGGGCACGGAGCAGATGTCCAACGTGGATGGTGACCATACATCTAATGGTACTGACGCGGGCACTTTCACTACCATACTGATAGGACTGGCCTCAAGCACTACTTATTATGTACGTGCCTATGCCGTAACGGATTACGGTCTTGCATACGGTGAGGAGCAGAGCTTTACCACACTTGAACACAGTGGCAACGACACCGTTCCCGAAGGTGCCATCGATGGGTTGTTCTCTGTTAGTACAATACAGCAAGTGTATTTCTCCCAAGGCAATTTGCAATACCAATACCAAGATTCAGTCACCGAGATTTGGCGGTTTGCAGAAAACCAGTATGACTATATTGGAAATGCCAACAATGGTTGGAGAGACCTGTTTGGCTGGGGCACAAGCGGATACGACCATGGTGCCAATTGCTACCAACCATGGGGCACAAGTACAACTTATGGCGACTATTATGCCTATGGCAATTGGAACAGCAATCTTAGCGATCAAAGCGGCATGGCCGATTGGGGTTACAATGCCATCTCGAATGGTGGCAATCAAGAAAATCTTTGGCGGACTTTGTCACAATCGGAGTGGGATTATGTTCTTTTTGCCCGTAATACCATTTCGGGTATTCGATTTGCCAAAGCTACAATAAGGGAACAAGTCATTGATACTGTGTTCCTTATGGATACTATTGTCATTGATACTGTTTTTCACGATGTTCACGGCATCGTATTGTTACCCGACAATTGGAGTGAATCGGCTTATTCATTGAATGATTCGAATGTGGTAGGAGCTCCATACGAAACCAATGTAATTATGGTTAATATGTGGGAGGTTTTGGAGGCTTGTGGTGTCGTCTTTTTGCCTGCCGCAGGCTATCGTTACGGAGCGTCCACTTATAATTATCAGAATTCATACGGCTATTACTGGTCATCGACGTATGACGACAGCCGCTATGCCTATAGCATGGATTTCTCCGATAATTGGATATATTCGGACGATAGCTTCTACCGTTACTTTGGCCGTAGTGTGCGCTTGGTCCGCAATGCTGAGTAGTCTGTCTTGCCACGACCTGAGGTGTTTTAATCAGAGACGAATCATGAAAACTGAAAAATTGTTACAAATATAATCATAAAATTATAACAATATGAAAATCAAACAATTATTCCTTTCAATTCTGCTGTTGGGCGCAGTCAGCCTGACGGCACAGGAGGAAGCCAAAATGTTGCGCTTCCCGACCATCCACGGCAACGACGTGGTGTTCACTTACGGTGGCGACCTTTACTCCGTCGACATTAAAGGCGGCGTGGCCCACAAACTTACGAACGATGCCAACGGCTATGAAATGTTCGCGCGTTTCTCACCCGATGGAAAACATTTAGCCTTCACAGGCCAATATGATGGAAACACAGAGGTTTACGTCATGCCTTACCCCGAATGTGGCACGCCCACGCGCCTGACCTACACGCCCACTTTGGGCCGCGACGACATCAGCGACCGCATGGGTCCGAACAACATCGTCATGGCGTGGAAGGACAACGAGAACATCGTGTTCCGCTCGCGCAAGGAGAGTTGGGACGACTTTGTGGGCCAACTTTTCATCGCCAACATCAACGGCGGCTTGGCCGAGCAACTGCCCCTGCCCGAAGGCGGCTGGATTTCGTATTCGCCTGACGGTAAACAGATTGCGTACAACCGCGTGATGCGCGAGTTCCGCACTTGGAAATACTATCGCGGCGGCATGGCTGACGACGTGTGGATTTACGACTTCAAGACGAAGAAAATCGAGAACATTACGAACAACGTGGCGCAAGACATTTTCCCGATGTGGGTCGGTAACAAGGTGTATTTCTGCTCCGACCGCGACCGCACGATGAACCTTTTCTGCTATGACCGCAGCACGAAACAGACCACGAAAGTGACGGACTATACCTATTATGATATTAAGTGGCCTTCGCTCGGCGACAAGGATATCGTTTATGAAAACGGCGGGCAACTGTTCCGTTACAACCTCGCCGACGGTAAGATTTATCCCATTCCCGTACAGATGGCCAACGACAACAAGTCTGTTCGCGATAAATATGTGGATGCCAGCAAGTTCATCAACACAAGCAGTATTTCCCCCGATGGCAAGCGCGTGGCTTTCGGTGCCCGTGGCGATGTGTGGACGGTGCCGGTCAATTCGGGAATCACACGCAATTTGACTCAATCGGACAACGCCCACGACCGCAATGTGGCTTGGTCGCCCGATGGCAAATACATTGCCTACATCAGTGACCGCACGGGTGAGGATGAACTTTACATCCAAGCCCAAGACGGCAAGGAGGAAGCCATTCAACTGACTTCAAATTCAGACACGTACAAATACGGACCCACTTGGTCTCCCGACAGCAAGAGCATTCTTTGGTCTGACAAAATGAACCGTATCAGCATGGTTGAAGTGGCCTCGAAAAAGGTTACGGTGGTAGCCCAAAGCAAGGCCGGCGAGATGCGCGACTATTGCTGGTCGCCCGACAGCCGCTGGATTGCTTACGAAATGCCGAGCACCTTCTCAGTCAGCCAGATACATATTTATAATGTCGAAACTGGCAAGGACGAAACCGTCACTGATAGTTGGTACAACTCCTCGTCACCGGCTTTTGACAAGAACGGCAAGTACCTGTATTTCACCTCCGAGCGCGATTTCCGCCCAACTTACGGCTGGTTGGAGTGGAACCATGTCTATACGGATATGTCTAAAGTCTATCTGCTTACTTTACAGAAAGATACGCCTTCTCCGTTCATGACCGAGAACGATGAGGTGAAGACGGACGGCGAGAAAGAAGACAAGGAAGAATTCAAGCCTGAAGGTCCGAAAGACGCCCCCAAGGGCGGACCAAAAGGCGGTCCTAAGGGCGGCAAACCTGATGGTAAACCCGAAGGCAAGAAGGAAGTCAAGGAAGTGAAGATTGACTTCGACGGCATTATGAATAGGGTAGTGGTGCTGCCTGTTAATGCAGGTCGCTATTGGAACCTGACGGGCGTTGAGGATGGTTTGTATTTTGTGGCCGTCGGTCGCAACGGCGGAGGCCTCAACTATTTTGATGCCAAGTCAAAGAAGGTCACGAACATAGGCGGTGGCATGGGTTACGAACTCTCCGCCGACGGCACAAAGATGCTCATGCGTGAAGGCCGTGGCTATAAGGTGATTAACGCCCCGAAAGGCCCCATGCCTGGCGGTGGCGGCCCAGGAGGAGGCGGAAAACCCGGTGAGCCTGGCAAGGGTGGTGGCGACGGTGAAATCGACCTCAGTAATATGAAGAAATGGGTCGATTTGCGCACCGAGTGGACGCAAATTTACGACGAGGCGTGGCGTCAGATGCGCGACTTCTTCTATGCGCCCAACATGCACGGCGTGGACTGGCCTGCGATGAAGGAGAAGTACGGCAAACTGCTGCCCTATTGCGCCGACCGCAACGATGTGAACTATCTCATTGGTGAACTGATTGGCGAAATCAACATCGGCCACGCCTACGTGGGCGACGGCGACCGTGTGAAGCCCGAGCGTATCCCGATGGGTATGCTGGGTTGCCGCATCCACCGCGACAAGTCGGGTTACTACCAGATTGACAAGATTTTGAAGGGCGAGAACTGGAACGAAAAGACCCGCTCGCCGCTGACCGAGGTCGGAGTGAACGCCAAGGAAGGCGACTACATCATCGCCATCGACGGACAGAGCACCAAGGACTTGAAGGACATGTACAGTGCCCTCATCGGCAAGGCGGACAAGGCGGTGCTGCTCACCTTAAATAATAAGGCTTCGGAGAGCGGCGCCCGTGATGTGGTGGTGAAGCCCATCGCTGACGAGACGGGCTTGTACTACTACAATTGGGTGCAGGGCAACGTGGAAAAAGTGAGCAAGGCCACCAACGGGCAGGTAGGTTACATCCACATCCCCGACATGGGAGTCGATGGCCTGAACGAGTTTGCTAAGTATTTCTATCCGCAGTTGGACAAGAAAGCCCTCATCATTGACGACCGTGGCAACGGCGGCGGCAACGTCAGCCCGATGATTGTAGAACGCTTGCGCCGCGAGTTGTCGATGTACGACATGATGCGCAATTGTGAGCCGGAAACCAAGCCCACCCGCATGATGCTTGGACCTAAAGTGCTGTTGTTCAACAAGTATTCCGCTTCCGACGGCGACCTGTTCCCCTATCAGTTCAAGAAGCACAAGATTGGCACGACCATCGGAATGCGCTCATGGGGCGGCGTGGTTGGCATCCGTGGCAGCCTACCCTTCATCGACGGCGGCTCACTGACCCGTCCTGAGTTTGCCCCCTTCGACGAGAACGGCAACTGGGTCATCGAAGGTTACGGCGTTGACCCTGACATCGTCATCGACAACGACCCCGCCCGCGAGTTTGAGGGCATCGATGACCAACTCAATAAGGCCATTGAGGTTATCCTCAAACAGATGAAGGACTATCCCGACATCCCTGAGATTCCTGCTTGGCCAGATAAGACGAAGTGATAGGTATAGACCTAACAGAAAAGCCCGTCAGAAGCATCTGGCGGGCTTTTTCATGTCAATCGAAAACCTTATTTCTTGGCGGTCTTCTTAGCAGGCGCTTTCTTAGCGGGAGCTTTTTTGGCTGGTGCCTTTTTTGCTGGAGCTTTCTTAGCGACCGGAGCTTTCTTTTCGGCTGTTGCTTTTTTAGCAGGGGCCTTATTTGCAGCTGCTTTCTTGGCTTCCGCCTTCGGCACATTCTTCAGGATGTCGCACATGAAGTCCCAGAACATCTGCACAGTCTTGATTTCGCAACGCTCGTCGGGCGAGTGCACACCGCGCAGGGTGGGGCCGAAGCTGATCATGTCCATGCCCGGAATCTTGTCGCCGATGAGGCCGCATTCCAGTCCGGCGTGGATGGCCCTGACCCTCGGCTCTTTCTTGTAGCGTTTCTTGTAGCAGCTCACGGCGATGTCCAAGATGGCGCTGTTGGGGTTGGGTGCCCAGCCCGGATAGCCGTCGGTGTGCTCTACGTCGGCGTCGGCGAGGCTCCACACGGCTTCCACCATGTTGGCGATGTCTTGTTTCGACGACTCGATGGAACTGCGCTGCGAGGTCTGGATGAAGAAATAGCCTTCCTTCTTTTTGCACGAGGCGAGGTTAGTCGAGGTCTCCACAAAGTTCGGGATGGTCTGCGACATGGCGATAACGCCGTGCGGGCAGGCGTAGAGGCCGTTCAGCAGGTTGAATTGCGTCATTTCGTCGATGACCACATCGGGTTGAACTTCAGCCACTTCAACCGTGACTTTTAGTCCAGGTTCGGTCACTTGGTACTCTTGTTTGAAGTGCTTCTCCATGTCCTTCACATAGTGCTCGAAATCCTTCACGCAGTCGTTCGGGATGAAGGCTACAGCCATGGCTTCGCGTGCGATGGCGTTGCGCAGGTTGCCACCTTGGAAGTCGTAGAGCTGGAGGTCAAACCAAGTAGTAGCTTGCCACAGGATGCGGGTCAACAGTTTGTTGGCGTTGGCGAGGTTCTTGTTGATGTCGTCGCCGCTATGGCCGCCTTTCAGGCCGCTCACGGTGATGCGGTAGGCAGTACTGTCTTCCGGAGCAGGCTCCAGTTCGTACCACACCTTAATAATGGTGTCCATTCCGCCAGCGCAGCCGATGCAAATCTCGCCTTCTTCCTCATTGTCGAGGTTGAGCAGGATACGGCCGGTGATGTCCTTCGGGTCGAGTTTCATGGCGCCCGTCAGGCCGGTCTCTTCGTCCACGGTGAAGATGCACTCTAATGGACCGTGTTCCACCTTCGGGTCGGCGATGACGGCCAAGGCAGCAGCCACGCCGATGCCGTCGTCGGTGCCGAGAGTCGTGCCGTTGGCATGAAGCCACTCGCCCTTGATAACGGCCTCGATGGGGTCTTTCTCAAAGTCGTGCTTCTTGTCGTTGTTCTTCTCGCAAACCATGTCCATGTGGGCTTGCAGGATGACGGTCTGGCGGTCTTCCATGCCCTTGGTGGCGGGCACGCTCAGGATGATGTTGCCGCACGGCTCCTTGACGTACTTCACTTTATGGTCTTTGGCCCATTTTTCGAGATAGGCGACCATCTTTTCTTCTTTCTTCGAAGGACGAGGCACGTTCATGATGCCTTGGAACTCCTTCCAAATGCCAGCAGGCTTGAGTTTTAGGATGTTTTCGTTCATACTTCTAATGTTTAAGTTGTTTTATCGTTTCTATTGGATTGTCTGATTTGAATACCGCATTCCCCGCCACCAATACATTCGCCCCAGCCTCAAACAAAGCCTTGGCGTTAGTGATGTTCACGCCGCCATCGACCTCGATAAGGGCGGTGGCGTTCTGTTCGGCAATCATCAAACGCAATTTCCTGATTTTTTCGTATGTGCGCTCGATGAATTGTTGTCCGCCGAAGCCCGGATTGACCGACATAAGCAGTACCAAGTCCAAATCGCAAAGGATGTCCTCGAGCACGCTGACGGGCGTATGCGGATTGAGTACCACGCCGGCATGGATGCCTAAAGCCTTGATTTGCTGCACAGCACGATGGATATGGTTGCAGGCCTCATAATGGAAGGTGATGATGTCGGCACCGGCTTTGGCGAAAGCCTCGAAATATTTTTCAGGCTCCACAATCATCAGGTGGACATCCAAGGGCTTCTGGGCTTTCTTTTCGATGGCTTGCACCACGGGGATGCCAAAAGAGATGTTAGGCACGAAGCGGCCGTCCATCACATCGCAGTGGAACCAGTCGGCCTCGCTGTGGTTGACCATCTCGATGTCGTCTTCCAAATGCAGGAAGTCGGCGGAAAGTAGGGAAGGGGCAATGAGTCTTTGCATTAGGGTTGGCGTTTTTTGATTGCACGATATATTATAACACGATGTATTTCAATGGATTGACATGAAGTGCCCATAAAAGCAGGCCTATGGCGATAATGGAAATGGCAGTTCCCAAAAGGGTCATCAAGGCACCCTTGTAGTTTTGTTCTATGCAGAGAATCAGCAGGATGCTGAACACGAGGAAGATGCTCTCGTACCAGAAGCAAACGCCCAAGCCGAGCATGAGTCCCGCGATGAGGAACGATGTACGGTGGACATTCTCGGTGCGTTTGTTTTTGCGAAGGATTTCTTGTCGAAGCACCACATTGGCGCCATAAAGCACGAAAGGCAATCCCAAAAACGCGCTGGCATTCTCGATGACACCGAAAGAGGGCATGATGCAACTGAAGGTGGGAATGAGGGCCAAAAGCCAAGCCGTATGTTTGTTCGAGGCAAGGTCGCAGATGCGGTAAACCATGGATACCGTGAACAATGAGACAGTAGCATAAAGAGCACGGCTGAGGAACATTGTGCCTTGTGTCTGGCTTATGCCAAACACTTCTTTAATCTTTTCAAGAAAACCGATGAAAAGGGTAGGGTGTTGCAGCTCGCCTTTGGAGCCGAAGCCCGGAACGAAAATAACCACAATGATACGAACCACAATGGCAATGAGCATCAGTGACGTGAATGGATGTCGTTCCTTGAATTGTTTAAGTTGTTGGAGCATTTGTGTCGAATTAGGAAAGCAAAATTACAAAAATTTCCAGATTGGAAGAGAAAAAATACAATCTTAGGGGCAAGTTAGGGGCAAATGAAAAACCCCTAACTTGATTTTCAGCAAGTTAGGGGTCTAATCTGTAGCCCATAGCGGAATCATAAACCTTATTTCGGTGAAATAATTTTATTATTTAATATCATTGATATTCAATTATATATCCGATAAATTGTTAAATCGGATAATAGATTTATTACGCTATATTGCATTTCTTTCGGGCATTTTTACTATTTTTGCCCGAAACTAACACACACACATTTTCATTATGGAACGCATTACAATTCTCACCATCGGGACTTTCAAAGACGATGAAAACGATGGCAAAACAAAAAAGTCCACCAAACACACAAAGAAAACGAGTGGCAATGTAAGATTAAGATTCAGATTCTATGACAGTAAGAAAGCCGATTTCTCTTATAGGAGTGAAATTGTAGCCGACTTGAAGGATTTGGCAAAGTTCAACAATGATGGTACACTAAAAGTGGGAACGAAGATTTACGACCCCGTTTTGGTTAAACAGATTGCCAATGAAATTGACGCGATGAAAAGAGCCTATTCAGCAATGAAACAAGGTGGTTACGACATGACAAGCAAAGTGTTTAACGAAATGGTGTTTAGGGAACTTCACCCCGAACAATCCGAGCCAAGCAAAACCGTCACTTTGTTGGAACGCTTCAACGCTTTCATTGAGGATTCATATAGACAAGGCGTTTGGGGTGAAAGCCGATACTCACTTTATAAACTTGTCGCCAAAGAGGTAGAACGATTCTTGACCGTGAAAGGTAGAACTGCCATAACGCCCTCGGACTTCACCCCAAATGATGTAATGGAATACCGCCAATTCATCGTTGATGAATACAAGTATGTGAAGAAATGGCCAAAGTTATACGCAAACGAACCCGCAAGGCACATTCCGAACGAACCAAGAAACCAAAACACGGCTGCAACCCGCGTGAAACAATTAAAGGCGTTTTTCAGTGCTTTGGAAGATGCTGACGAAATCGCAAAGTCGCCATTCCGCAAGTTGGGCAAAGACCGTGTAAAGATGGCCACAAAAGAACGCTATGACGAACCTGTTTTTCTCCATTTTGAGGAATTTATGGCCGTGATGAATACCGATGTACCCGAAAGCCACAGGGAAACAAAGGACGCTTTTTTGCTCCAATGTGCCTTTGGTTGCCGTTTGGCCGATTTTCAGAAACTTTCAATGGCCAATATTGGTGTGGATAAACACGGCATTCCATATATACACTATTTGCCGAATAAGACGAAAAAAGAGCAGCGTGACAATTCCGAAATCGAAACCCCGATAATTCGTTACGCTTTGGATATTGTGAAGAAATACAAGTTCAATTTCCACATTCTCCACTATGTGAGCGGGGAATGGGGGTACAATGCCAAAATCAAACAATTGTTGCAGAAGTGTGGGATCGATAGGGAATGCAATGTTTACAACGAGGAAATAGAGGATAACGAGTATAAACCTTTGTATGAGTTGGCCAGTAGTAAACTTTGCAGGAAAACCCATGTTGATATTATGAATAAGGCGCAAGTCAATCTTTATGCGGCTGGACTTCATCGAATTGGGTCTGATGCCGTGAACAGGTACACCAAACTTGAATTGTCCGACAAATTCAAACTGATGTGTTTTGCATTTGGACAACCTGAGTACAAAGTGGATAAATTATTGAATGTGATTGATTGACGCCTTATGAGAAAAAAGGATTATTCGGGCACATCTAAGTTTGCATATATTATGGGAAATGGGAAACGCGGTATAAAAGGCCGCGTTTCTCTTTGCTGAAAAGTTAAACAATAAGTTGAAAATAGGTTGAAAATGGGTTGAAGAGGTTGATTATTTAATATGCTATATTTCATTATATTACTTTTGCATCAAATTTCATTAAAACAATAAAGACATGTTTAAACAACCCACAACCCAACAGGCGGTTATTTCAATTCAGATGACCCCTGAACAATTCGAGAGAATAGAGAAAATGTTTGATTTAATTGCGGAGCGCACCAAACCCAAAGAAGAAAAGCTTTTGACCATTAAACAAGTGGCGAAACTGTTAGGAGTGACAGAACCGACCCTTTGGAGATGGAACAAAGAGGGGATTCTTAAAAGGGTGAAAGTGGGCAACAAAGTCCGCTATAAAGAAAGCGATGTTAATAAGGTATTGGAGGAGATGGCATGACTACAAAAGCAAAGGCAATATCCGAATCAATTGCCCAATATCGTGACATTGATGATGAGGTAAACGAGGAAACCACTGTGCTATAAATGATTGAAGAATAAAACAACTATAAAACACAAATTAAAATGGATAACAACACAAAAAACAATTTGTTCCCTGTTTATTCTGACAACGATCTCGGTCAGTATGTTTTTGATGGATTTGAAGAGTATTATGAAAAAGTCGCGCAAATAATAGAGGAAAAAGGCTTTCTTGGAATGAAAGACTATAGATTATTACAGGACTCGATTGAAGGAGCAAATGTTTGGAGAGAACATTTCTTACAAATAAGAGACAACCCTTCATATAAAATGACATGGCATTTCAATGAGAAGAAAGACGGTAGAACTTTTACTCAAAAGGTGAAAAGGCTATGTAACGAAATCATCATAAATGAAACCATGAAATACAAATACATTATAGGCACGTTTTATGAAAAAGAAATAAGGGAAAAAGCTCATAAAATGTTGGAAAATAACATTTTCCCATTTGAAGAACTAATAAAAGAGACAGAAGATTTCTACTATCTTGATCAATATTGGCAAAAGCGATATGATGAAGTGAGGTGTTTGTATTGGTATCCCAACTCTGTATACTCCTTGTTTTCTTTTTTGGTTGAGATTAATGGCATGGAATGGATGGGTTTTATCTTGAACGACGCGAAGATGGACTATGTTGAAGTGAGCCGTCAATGGAACAAGAAAGATAGTGACATGTTGGTTTACTTGGATTTATGTGCAGAAAAGCTCAGACTGATGAATGAAAAAATGATTCCGAGAAAAGATAAAGAATACGACTACAACGATGAATTACTACGAATCTTTCATGGTGATTATGGCAATATGCAAAAATTTTTGAAAAACATTCAGGGTCTGAGTGGCGCGGCCATTGTTCACCGGGTTATAGCTGCCATTGACCAAAAGATGATTTATGCAGATGATTCTCAAACTCCGTTGTATAATGCATTAAAAGCGCTTGGTTATCCTGTTGCCAGTTTGCAGAATTGGAATAAGGCTTTTTATAGCAAAAAAAGAGTTCTGTTTGTTGAATAGATTGAATCCTATACATGTCAAAGGAAAGTGAAGTGATGTCTATTCGTGAGGGCAGACAATGATCAGCGTACCATTAAATGGGACGAGTGATACCCGTTCTAATAGTCAAGAAAATGATTGCAATAGTGTAAGTATGGCCGAAAAAAGCTATTGTGAACAGAGACTATTGGCTGTCGGAATCAGGGATAATGACAATCACCTGATAGGTGTTACTGCTTCCGACGGATTCCATGGGATAAATGGGTTCCGCTTTTTCACTTCCGACGACAACGATAATCTTGTTATCAATTACCTTTCGCCTAATGGGCGCATTCTCGAATACGAAGACAGGTCCAAAAACGATGGCCGTAGTATCCGGGCTTTTGTCAGGACCAGGCTGAAGAATCCCAAAGACCCAAAGCAAAAATACATACAGCCTAAAGGAACAGAGGCCTTTCCATTTTTCACCCCAAAAGCGATAGAAGCATACAAGGCTAAAGAAAAGGTCAACACCTTATTCATCGTGGAGGGTGAAATAAAGGCGTTCGTATTGTCTAAATTCGGCCTTTGCACAATAGGTATTGGCGGTATCTACAATTTCACAGCTAAAGACAAGCTGAGACTGCATCCCGACTTGGAGGATTTCATTGAAAAAACCAGCCCAAGGGAAATCGTTATTTTGCATGATGCCGATGCACTCCAACTGAAAGATTTTGAAGAAGCGAAGGAAGCGACCAGTCGGCCAAGACAGTTCTCGGAATCATTGATTAGGTTCTATGACTATCTCAGAGAAACGAAGATATTTCAAGGCGATGTGTTTTACGAACACATTTTACGCGATGTGGGAAGTAAGGGCATTGACGACCTGCTTTTCAATGGACAATGCGACCAAAAGAAATGCATTGCAGAGTTGCAGGCGGTAAAGAAAAGCGCACAAGGCACTTACATTGCCGTAGAGAAAATCACGGGAACAAGCCAAATAAGGAAATACTTTGGCCTGGATAGCGTCAGGTCGTTTTACAATCGTTACCAGGAAGACATAGGCGATCGAGAATGGACTTACAACCATACGCGATATTACCGTGACGACATGGGCAAGATCAAACCTGCCTTTTCCGAAGACTTGAACAGATATATGATGGTCGGACCTGATTTGTATAAACTGACCATCGACGACTTGGGAAACCTGTTACTGACAAAATGGTCAAAACAAAGGCTGGATGCAGACTTCTCCAATCCGAAAGAGTTCATTCGGCAAATTCCTAAATATGACGGCTTCGCATACGAGCCTGAAAATGATCCGGAGAAATACAATCCTGCCCCGCGATACGAAAAAATGGGCTTCCATTCGGTGCTTTACAACAGGTTCGCCAGACTTACCCATGTTCCAAAAGAAGGGAGATGGGATAATGTCAACAAGGTGCTGCACCATATTTTCGACTATCCGAATAATGACGGGGAAACGCTTTATGAGATGGCGTTGGATTACTTTCAGTTATTGTTCACCAATCCAAAGCAGAGGCTACCGATTCTCTGTTTGGTGAGTTGGGAGCAAAAGACGGGAAAATCAACGTTGCTGCATTTCCTGAGTTCTGTTTTCCAAGAAAACGCAGTGTGCATGGACACGGTTAGGCTAAACAACAAGTTCAATGCCATGTTGGAAGGAAAAGAGTTGGTGCTTGTTGATGAAGCCGCTGCCATCGATCTGAACTCCGTTGACTTTATGAAGATGGCCACCACCGCAGACGAATTGCCCTATGAGCCCAAAGGGAAAGACGCGAGAAGGGGAAAGTGCTTCGCAAAGTTTGTCCTATGCACGAATAACGAGACGGGGTTCGCACCGCTTACCTCAGCCGACACGCGTTTTTGGGTGATAAAGGTATCTCCATTTGAGGGCGCGGAAGATACTGAGATTGAGGAGAAAATGAAGGCTGAGATCCCCGCGTTTCTCCATTACCTGAAAAACCGCAAACTACACTACCCCAAGGTCGGTCGTCTCTATTTTGATGACAGCCTTTTCCGTACCCCGGCGTTGAACGCAGTAATTGAGACGAGCGAGACACCTTTGGTTAAGAACGTCAAGGATGTGCTGCTAACCCAATTCTTCACGCTGAACCAGACGGTCGTCAGATTGTCTGTAGAGGTGTTGTTCGAACTAACGAAGAGGCAGACAAAAGAAGCCGATAAATCCGAAGTTAGAAGATACTTGAACGATGCCGTAAAGAAAGGACTTTTAGCCAAGGGTGAGAATACCACTTTCGTGTATTTTGACGGCAAGGAAACGCAACAGGGCAAGTCAAGAATCTATATCTTCCATGCCAAGAATTGGCTCAATGAAGAGGATTACGATGAATTGAAGAGGCAGATTGAAGAACGGGAACACGAAAATTCAAATTTTTGATTTTGTCCGTGGATTTGTGGATATTGTGGATGTTACTATTATTCAATGAATTATAAATCCACATTTTTTATCCACAAGTGGATAACGTGGAAAACGCTGAAAGTAAAGCCATTAAGTAATACCGAAAAATCACTTGTGGATATTGTGGATGAAATAGTAGTCTGTAAGGTGTTGAAAATGAAACTTTTCCACAAATTCACAAAATCCACATGGTTATCTATGCCGATTGCATTGTGATACTTTATTGTTGTTTTCAAATGCAATATGACAATCTTCTACTTGTACAACAATTCCATGATGTTCTTTGCAGTTTCCGCATCATGAAATGTTATTAAATTGTCTTCTGTGGATTGATAGCCAAGAATGTTGACACTGCCATACCAAATGTCGGTTTTATCTATGATGCAGCAATTGAAGGTGATGTCAGGCCTTAAAGTGACATTGATTCCGTTGACACGAAGCTTCGTCACGTCATCATTTTCTTCTTTGGTGAAAATGTTGATGACTATTCCTGTGGCCGCTAGCTCACATAGCCTATCGGCAATGGCAGAAAAACGGCCTAGTTTGATTTTAGGACAGGCCAACACGATGGATTGGTTTGCCTTTGACAGACCATTGACGAATGGTTTGATAAAGTTCTTTCCATCATAGATGATATCCGTAGTTGTCGATAGTTCAGAGAAGAACATTTCATTCGATCTGATGCTATATCCTATTGCGGCATACCCTTTCAGCCTTCTGCGATACATCACCTCGCAAACGGGAACGTGGATATCCACATAGTCGTATATCAGCACTTCCTTCTTTCCCTCGTATTCACGATGAAGCCGTCCTGCATATTGGGCTACAATGCCTTTCCACGAAACGGGTAGAGTCAAAAAGAGTGTGTCCAAACGCGGACAATCGAATCCTTCTCCTACATATTTGCCTGTGGCTACGATTACCATTGGGTCTGTGGCCGATATACTTAGCAGCCGTTCTTGTTTTTGCCTTTTCTCTTTGGCTGATTCCGATCCTACAAGAGTAATGACATTCTTGCAATATGGCTTCAATAGCTCAGCCAAAACAAACACATGTGATGTCAGGTTGGTCAGGATGATAGGTGAACGTCCTTCATTCAAGGCTTCGCATACATCTTTTACGATGAGATGGTTTCTGAACTCATCTTCAGAAAGCTGTTGGATGGTTTGCGCATAATTCTGTTTGTCATCGGTCAAGGCTCGATAAGGAGT
>CAJOEZ010000025.1 GCA_905233685.1 uncultured Bacteroidales bacterium
CTGAGCCTGTCGAAGGGCCGTCCTCCTCCACACCGTGTACCTCCGAATAAATCGCGTCGCAGTCCTCGTCGCCAGGTTTAAAGACCAATTCGTCCTCAATCCAATAGCAGCGCAGGCCTTCCACGCGCAGACCGTCACCGTTGTCCATCAGCCTTTCGGGGAAGAAACTCGTCAGGTGGCCGATGCCGCACACGATGTCGCCGCTGAAGTAGTCGTCCACGTCGCTCACATGAAGCATCCTATAGGTTTTGCCTTCGTATTCAACGGTTTCCACCGAATTGACATGCATGATGAGTGTTTCCGTCCCGACCTTGGTGACCCAAGTGTCGCCTTCCTGGGCACCAAAGTCGTACAGCACGGTAAACTCTTCCAAGGTCTTGTTCCACCAATACACCTTGCCGTCGCGCATAAAGACATACTCGCGTGTCACATCCTCTCGCAATCCCTTGTCGTAAAGCGTGTTGATTTTCACAAGGATATGCGAAGGCTCATCGCCGACAACGGTGTCGCCAGCCTGATACATGTATTGGTAGGTGATGCTGCCGTTCTCGTTCTCGATTTCGTAGTACCATTCCGAAGGGAAAGCAATCACATTGGGAATGTCGTTGGCATTGGGGATGCTTTTCCAGTATTGGCTGTTGCCATAGAAATACAGATGATTGTCATAGCCTTTGGAGAGGAAACCGTCTTCGCCGCCGGGAATAGGCTCCTCAACGGGAAGGTTCTCTATGGTGTTGTAGAAATGCTCGCCGTGGTCCAAGGAATAGGCCAAAACCGCGTTGTTATACATGCTCATTGCGGTCTTGTAAACAATGCCGTTGTCGGCAATGGCCACACGATTGGCCCAAAGGGCATAAAACCCTGGCACATGCTCGAAACCCGAAAAATCGCCTCCGAAATTAACGCCGCAAACTATGTTGCCCTCGGGGTCAAACGCCATGTCTTTCACGCCAATATTCTCAAAGGCAGCAATTTCCCAGTTCTGCATATCGGAGAGGGTGGAATGATACACACCGATGTTAGGCCCGATGTAGTACCAAACACTGACATACACATCGCCGTTTTCGCTGACGAGAAGGTCGCTGATTTCTTGGTGTTCTTCCATGAATTCAAGGCCTGAAAAGCCCCAAGTCTCACCACCGTCAAGCGTCCAAAAGATTTCCCTGTTTTGTGTCCACCCCACAACGATGTCATTGGTTGCAGCATACAGACCTGCTACACTTATCAAACCACACGAGGATATTTGGTTGGTTTGCTGCCATGTGTCGCCGTTGTCATCGGAATACATGACCGTCACCGTATTATTATTGAAAACAAAAATCCTTCCTTCATTGCTGATGGTAAAACTTCCAACACTGCCGTCAAACACGGTTTCCCATGTCTCACCATCGTCTTGCGAACGAGCCAACGTGGAAGGATAGACATCTGTATTTCTACAGAACAGGTCTCCTTGTGCATCAGCACCTAAAAATACTCCAGGTATTTCGATAGGCTTCCAAAGGCTATGCGCCACATTGCCGCCATTTGAAAGGCCTCCGGCAATAAAGAAGAAATAACCGCTTCCTTCGCCTTCGGAACTGCGACAATAGGCATGTGTCACGACTTGCTCTTCAGGGAAATTGACCAAAGTGACCGCAACCTCAAGAAAGCCACCCGCCGGAATTTCATAAGGCAGGCTGTGCGAAGGCACCATTTCAAGATAGTTGGTGCCGTATTCGCGAATCTCATAGACTGTGATGCTTTGCAGGGCATTGGTGTTTTGCAGGTAGAAGGATTGTGTCAAAGGGGTGTTTTCATCGAAAGTAATCCCTTGCATAGGTATCCACAATAATCCCTCATCCCATGCTTCCTCGTTGACCTTGACGATGACATGCCTGTAGCCAATCGAGGTGGCTATGGTGACGTTGTAATTGTTATAGCCTTTGTATCCGATAGTGTTCACTTCCACTGTCACATTCATGGTTTCGTTGGGCTGCAAAGTGCGGGGCAGACCTTCAAAGGAGAGTAGCACCACATTGTCGTCAGGTTGCACGTTGATGGATGAAATGGTGACGGCATTGTTGGTTTGGTTGCTAATCGTGAAAACTTGCGGCACTGCAGGCTCGTTAAAAGTCAGCACGGTAGGTGTAACCACCAAATCGTTCTGCTGCCCTGTATTCACGATATAGCACTCATTATACCCTGGAGTGGTATTCTGCCAAATCAAATCGCCGTCTTCATAATAGCAAAGGAGGTCTGTCGAACCTCCCATCAAGAAAAGCGAACCTGGATCAATGATTCCATAAAGGCTACCTATGCCTTCAATCCATACTTCCTGTTCACCCCATGGATATTCCAACACAATTTGTTGTCTCGGCTCGCCATTAACGAGGATCTCATTGGTTTCGATGACAAACATCCAGTTGGGATAAAACCCATTGCCGCTCATGATAATGGTATCTCCGACTTCCATTGAGAAATCATAAAGAATCTCATCGTAAGCAGAGCCGTCTCTACGATAGAGAACTTGTTTGTCTTCGGTTTCTCTGATAACGCCACAAACACTCCAACCCGTAAGGTTTTCGTTCCTTGTGGTGTACATCACTTTGTACGACACACCGTCCACCAGCGTATCACCCTCAATTTTGTAGATGTCGGTGTACTTGTGCTGCGGCTCCGGCGGATTCCACGGATAGGAAAACAGCACATTCCATTGCTTTCCGTCCTCGACGATAGGATGATAGTCTTGTGCTTTCATTGTCATCCCGCCCATCATCATCAGGGCAATCACTGCGATAATACTAATGTTTTTCATAGTTGTAAGTATTTGATTGTTAATTATTTAATTTCTTTTTTTAACTACGGATTTTACGGATTATACAAATTCCATTTTGATGAATATTTCCGTCAAATCCGTGTAATCCGTAGTTTCTCATACAGCATTCACGATTTCCTCAAAAGTGCGGTTATCATCCCCGAGGTCCATCTTCATCTGTTTTATGCGGGTTTTGCGTTTGTAGTAAGAGTCGGTCTGCGTGTCCAACAGGATGGAAATCACTTGGTTGGAGAAACCGTTTTTCGAGAGGCAGCAGATGCGCACATCCCACTTGCCGAGTTTTGGGTAGAGTTGCAACAGCCGCTGCGAGAAGCCGTCGAAGACCAAGTCGGTGAGGCTGATGAAGTCGTTCCAGTCGTTGTCAGTCAGCTCGAAGTTGAGCGAGTCGTTGTTCACTTCTTCCGTGAGGGCTTGCGCGGTGGTCATAATCTTGTTTCGCGTCAGGATTTTCTGGATCGACATCAAATCCTTCGGCGGGAGGGTCTGCTGGTAGCGGCGTAGTTCATCGTTGGTGCGGATAAGGTTCTCCATGTCGCTCACCAACTCGTGGATGCGATTCTGGTCGCGCTCCACCTGCCGCCCGAAGTGCTCCATCTCCAATTTGTGGTCGCTGATTTTCTTCCTCACAATCAGGAGGATGACAAGCAAGGCAATCACCGCCAAAGCGATAATCAGATAGAGTTTCAGGTCGCGATTGCGGTGCAGGCTTTCCAATTCGCTTTGCTGCGCTTTCAACTCATATTCCGCCTTGATTCTTTGGATGTTCTCGTTGGCGTGTTCAGCGTCGGCTTGCATCATGTTCTCGGCAAACTGCTGGTGGTATTTCACCGCCTGCTGGTAGTCGCCCTCGCTGTAGGCGATGGCATAAAGCGTTTGATAGACAGACATTTTCAGTCCGGCACGCTCGCTGCGGAGAGCTTGGTTTAAGTAGGACTTCGCCTTGTCGTTTTCGCGTGTGTAATAATAGAGGATGCCCAAGGTCATGTTGGCAATGTCGGTGTCGTTGTCGCCGAGGCCGATTTCCAGGGCTTGGTTGACGCTCTCGATGCCTTTGGCGAAGTTGCCCGTTTCCATGTAATAGTCGCGACCCATTTCGAGATAAAGGTCGCCGAGCATGGCTTGGTTGTTGATAAAGGTGGCGACACGGAAAGCCGAGTCGTAGTATTGCTTGGCTTGGGTGTATTGCTCCTGCGCCCTCACCGCCCGACCGCTGTTGCGGTAGGCGTTCATCATGCCGGTGGAGTCGGCGGTCTGCTTAAAGCAGTTCAGCGCCTGCTGATGTTGCTTGAAGGCATCCTCGAAAAGGCTGTGCTTGAGGTACATTGCCCCGAGGTTGTCGCAAAGTTGGCCTTCCAATTGGACTGTTTCGGCAGTCTTTTGAGAACGCTGCACCAAGGCCAGCCCTTGCAGGAACTTCTCGGCGGCCTCTTCGGAGCGGCGTTGCTCGCGCAGTTCGGCACCTTCTTTATAGAGGGCTTGCGCCTGTTGGAGGCGTTTTTCAGGCGTGTCGCAGGCAGCCATCGCGAGGGCTACCGTCATAAGGATTATTAGTTTTAAGTTTGTCTTCATAACTCAACTTTTTTTACTTAGACTTTTCGTCCGCTTCGCGTCATTGCGAACGAAGTGAAGCAATCCAGAGAACAGTTTTTTTCGGTCTGGACTGCTTCGTTTCTCGCAGTGACGCAAAGCGTGTCCGTTTCTCAGATGCAAAAATATACAGAAAAAACGCTTGTCAAGAGGCGCGAAGGTCTCCAAAAGGCGATGTCCCTACTTTTTTTGAGTGTCATTGTTGTTATATATTGAAAATCAATGATATAGCAACCTTCGTAAAACGGGCTTGTCCCTACTTTTTTTGGCGAAGGAGGGCTAAAAACATGCCAAAAAATGACAAAGCCTCCGCGTTGGCAGAGGCTTTTCACTATCAAACAACCTTAATCGGTGTTGTTTAGAAATACAAATCCCGCTCCCCCTTCTTAATCCGCTCAATGCGGCTCTTCAACTCGTCCAAAAACTTCGGGTCGACGTTCTTGAAGTTGTTCTCGATGCACTTCCAGCCTTTGGCGGCGACTTCGGGCGTGGCGTAATCGACCAAGTATTCGCTCAAAGTGAGGATGGCATTCGGGGTGCAGTAGCGTTTGATGAAGCCCGGCACGCTGAACTCCATGAAGTGTTCGCCCGTGCGACCCAAACGATAGCAAGCGGTGCAGAAACTCGGGATGAAGTCGTGATCGAGGAGTTCGTCGATGGTCTCGCCCAAGGTGCGGTCGTCGCCAATCTTGAACTGCTCGCGGTGCAGGTTCTGGTTCTCCTGCTTGTCGCTGTTCTTCTCCTCTTCCTCGTGGTGGTATTTGTAGTCGCCGATTTGCAGGTTGGTGCCGCCGTCGATTTGCGAGATTCCGTATTCGATGGCCTTCACGCGGAACTCGGCAGGCTCGCGGGCGGTCAGAATCATGCCCGTGTAAGGCACAGCCAGACGGAAGATGGCAATCATCTTCTCGAAGGTGTCGTCGTCAACGAAATACTTCTTGTCGATGTTCAGACCTGAGGCCTCTTTGACACGCGGGAACGAGATGGTGTGCGGTCCCACATTGAAACAAGCCTCCAAATGGTTGGTGTGGCGAATCATGGCCAAAGTCTCATAACGCCAGTCGTACAGACCGACGAGGATACCCAAACCATTGTCATCAATGCCTGCTTGTTGGGCGCGGTCCATGGCGGTCAAACGGTAGGCGTAATCACCTTTCTTGGTATTAATTGGGTGATACTCGTTGTAAATCTCAGGGCAGTAAGTCTCTTGGAAAATCTGATAAGTGCCGATGCCAGCCTCTTTCACGGTGCGGAAACCCTCAACATCCAAAGGCGCGGCGTTGATGTTCACGCGGCGGATGCTGCCTTTGCCTTTCTTGGTGGCGTAGGTCACCTTCACGGTGTGGGCGATGTACTCGGGCGAGTATTTCGGCGACTCACCGTAAACGAGGATGAGGCGCTTCTGGCCGTCGTCTTCCAAGGCTTCCACGTTACGGACGAGTTCCTCGTCGGTCAAAGTGGTGCGGATTTGCTCCTTGTTCGAGGAACGGAAACCGCAGTAAGAGCAGTTGTTCACGCAATAGTTGCCCACATACAGCGGGGCAAAGAGCACAATGCGGTTGCCATAGATGCGGCGTTTCAGTTCGCGCGCGCCTTCCTTGATTTCTTCGACTAATTTCGGGTCGGTGGTGTTAATCAAGACAGCGGTCTCTTCCAACGTCAGACGGTTTTTGTCCAACGACTTCTGGATGATTTCGCGCACACGCTCAGGCGTACTTTTCGTGTTGTTGATGTAGTCCCAAATCTCTTCCGAGGAGATAAACGGGCGATTCGGCTCGTCGGGGATACGGCATTTTTCAGGATGAAATTGCATATCAGTTGTTAGTTTGAAGTTGTTTAGTTGTTTAGTTTCAACAGCGCCGACTTCACCTCGATGCCTTCGATGCGACCTAACTGACCCGTGAGGGAACCAATCTCATCGGTGGTGCCTTCAAAAATGACGGAAATGATGCTGTAGTTTCCACGCGGAAAGCCTTGGCGGCAGATGATGATGCCCGCGTGACGGGAAAGCACCGCGTTCACTTGCGGCGCGGCTTCGCGGTTTCCCACATAAATAAGGACTGTGCCTATTCTCCTTTCCATTTGAATTCCTCCGGATCAGATGATTATGATTCCCGCAACGGCCTCGATGTCAACTGAAGGTCTTCTTCTCAGCGAAAATGCGGCTTGTTTTTGCGCTGCAAAGATACATATTTTTAAATCAAGAGCTTACGATGTTGATAATTTTGTTGATAAAAAAACGAAGAAAAAATTTGCATGACGTGATAAAAATGCTCTACCTTTGCAAGACAAGATTCCTCGGGACGGATTCCGAGGCAACCCCATGAAAATCAGGACTTAAATCGAAAACGAGCACATCTTATGAGCAACGGAGGACTATACATTACCAAAAGGGACGGCAAGCAGGAAGCCTTCTCTCTTGACAAGATTAAAATCGCCATCAGCAAGGCATTTCTCGCGTCGGGATTCTATGCCACCGACGAGGACCTTAACGCCATCCTGAGCCGCGTCCGCGTGACCAACGGCATCACTGTGGAGGAAATCCAAAACCAGGTGGAGACGGCACTTATGGCGGAACAATATTACACGGTGGCGAAAAATTACATCCTGTATCGCCAAAAGCACACCGAAGACCGTGAGATCCGCGAGAAAATCGACTTCTTGAGCAACTACGTCAACGCCTCTAACCCGGCCACGGGCTCGAAGTACGACGCCAACGCCAACGTGGAGCAGAAAAACATTGCCACGCTCATCGGTGAACTGCCCAAGTCAAGCTTTATCCGCATCAACCGCCGTCTGCTCACCGACCGCATCAAGTCGATGTTCGGCAAGGAGCTTGCCGACCGCTACCTCTATTTGCTCAACAACCACTTTATCTATAAGAACGACGAAACTAGTCTGGCCAACTACTGCGCCTCCATCACCATGTACCCCTGGCTGAATGAAGGTACGAGTAGCATCGGCGGCAACAGCACCGCGCCCACCAAGCTGCGCTCGTTCTGCGGCGGCTTTATTAATATGGTGTTCATGGTGTCGTCGCAGCTGTCTGGTGCCTGCGCCACACCCGAGTTCCTGATGTACATGAACTACTTCATCGGCAAGGACTACGGCACCGACTACTACAAACGCGCCAACGAGGTCGTGGACCACTCCTTGAAACCCCGCACCATCGACAAGGTCATCACCGACTGCTTCCAACAGATTGTGTATTCCTTGAACCAGCCTGCGGGCGCACGCAACTACCAGTCCGTGTTCTGGAACATTGCCTACTACGACCGCTATTATTTCGAGTCGCTGTTCGGCAACTTCTACTTCCCCGACGGCACACAGCCTGATTGGGAATCACTGAGCTGGCTCCAGAAACGCTTCATGAAGTGGTTCAACGCAGAGCGCCTCAAGAGTGTGCTCACCTTCCCCGTCGAGACGATGGCCCTACTCTCCAAGGACGGCGATGTCATCGACCAGGAATGGGCCGACTTCACCGCCGAGATGTACGCCGAAGGCCACTCGTTCTTCACCTATTTGAGCGACAACGCCGACTCGCTGTCGTCATGCTGCCGCCTGCGCAACGAGATCCAAGACAACGGTTTCAGCTATACCCTTGGTGCCGGAGGCGTCAGCACGGGCTCCAAGAGCGTGCTCACCATCAACTTGAACCGCTGCGTCCAATATGCCGCGCGCAACAATATGCACTACATCACCTTCCTTGAGGAAATCGTCGACCTCTGCCACAAGGTGCAGATTTGCTACAACGAGAACCTGAAGGAGCTGCAACACAAAGGCATGTTGCCGCTGTTCGATGCAGGTTACATCAATTTGGGTCGCCAATACCTCACCATTGGCGTGAACGGCCTTGTGGAGGCTGCCGAGTTCTTGAAAATCAAGATCTCCGACAACCCGCAATACGAGGCCTTCGTGCAAGAGGTTTTGGGCCTTATAGAGAAATACAACAAGAAGTATTACTCCAAGGCAGACGGCCTGATGTTCAACTGCGAGATGATTCCTGCCGAGAACGTGGGCGTGAAGCACGCCAAATGGGACAAGGAAGACGGCTACGAGGTGCACCGCGACTGCTACAACAGCTACTTCTACATCGTGGAAGACCCGAACACCAATGTCTTGGACAAGTTTCGGCTGCACGGCGAGAAGTATATCAAGCACCTCACGGGCGGCTCGGCGCTGCACTGCAACCTTGAAGAACACTTGAGCAAGGAACAGTATCGCCAGCTGTTGCGTGTGGCTGCCCGCGAAGGTTGCAACTACTTCACCTTCAACGTGCCCAACACAATTTGCAACGACTGCGGCCACATCGACAAGCGCTACCTGAAGGAGTGCCCCGAGTGCCACAGCCACAACATAGACTACCTGACCCGTATCATCGGCTACTTGAAGCGCGTCAGCAATTTCAGCGAGCCACGCCAGCAAGAAGCCGCCCGCCGTCACTACGGAAAAATGGAGATGGAAAGATGCTAAAATACGCTAATTATGATATTGTCTTTCAGGAAGTTCCTGAAGAGGTGACGCTTGCCATCAACATTTCCAACTGCCCTAACCAATGCCCAGGTTGCCACAGCAAGTATTTGTGGGACAACATCGGCAAAGCCTTGGACATGAACGAATTGAACCGTCTTGTGTCGCAATACGAGACGGGTATCACCTGCGTGTGCTTCATGGGCGGTGACAACGAGCCGGACAAGGTTGCGGAATTGGCCAAACAGCTGAAAAACAGCCATAAAGGTCTCAAAGCGGCATGGTATTCCGGCAAGAATGACCTGCCCGAAAACGTTGCCACTGACCATTTCGACTACATCAAATTGGGGCGCTATATTGCAGAGCTTGGTCCCTTGGACAGCGCGACCACCAACCAGCGCATGATGAAACGCTTGGCCGACGGCCGCGTGAAGGACATCACGGAGTGGTTTAGGCGGAACAAGTCTGTGACGGTGAAGGTGTGAGGAACTTCTGCAAAACTAATGTGAAATAATTATCATCTCACCATCCCAATCGGATAAACCCGATAATTCTTGTCGCAATAAGGCGAGCGCTCGTAGAACCAGTTCAGGATTTCATACTGCGAGGGCTGCTTGTCCTTGGGGAACGAGGCTTTCCAAGCGTTGAATTGCTCAGCCAAAAACGGGTCGGCGGCGAGCATTTCCTTGGCCATCGGCTCCATCTTGTAGACCTCGAAATACTCCACCCGCTGAAGGACATTGTTGAAAAAGCCCCACTCGAACAGCGAGCCTTGCATTTCAGGTTCCAAGAGGTTCATTAACAGGCGGATACCGTTTTGCGAAGTCTTCACCACCGCCGAGCCTTTCGGGAAGGTGACTTCCTTGGTGATTTCCTCTGCATCGAAGCGTGTCACACGGCATCGGCCCTCGGATGGCCTTGGTGCAAACTCCACATTGTCAAAGCGATAGGTGTTGACTTTCAAAGTTTTTTCGGATTTCAAAAGGTTCATTTCAAAGCCGTGTGCTTTGACGATGTCAATGACCTCTGTGTATTGTGCGGGAATGATGTATTCCTCGGGCACGGCGAGAGTCTTTTCGGGGCGGGTGGCGCGGAAGCGCATTGTGCGGCGTGTTTCGGGGCGGGTGGTGTCGTAGGCATAGTACCAGCCTCCTGTGATGTCGCTGCGCACCGTGTCGAAATGATACCCCAAGAAATCCGTCCAAAGCGTGTCGTTCAGGTCGGACTGCATATTGATAGGTATTTCCTTGAGAGTCAGGTCGTTTTTCTTGGCTTCAGCGAGAGCGTTCTTGAAGCTTTCTTTGTTGTCGCAGATGATTCTCAGCGTCTCGACAATCATGTGGTACGACGACAAAACGCGGTCTTTGTAAGGCTTCAGCATGTGTGTTTCGAGCAGAATACCGGGGCAGTTGCGCGCCGTGGTGTATGCTTCCGAAAACATGGCCGAGAAGCTCTCGTCGAAAAGGGCCGCCGTCGGGTCGCCCCAAGGGTGAAACTCGATGTAGCGCGTGATAGGCATATTCCAATTAGTCATCGAAGTCCTGATTTTCGGCTCCCAAACGCGACTCAGCCAATAGCTGATGTTGGGGTCATAGTTGCCAAAATCCTCGATAGAGTAAGTCGTGACATATTGGTAATCAGCACCATCTGTGGCGTGGGTGTCGAAAAACAGGTCGGGTTGCCAGCGGTTGAACATCTCGACGAAGCCGCGCAGTTCGGGCGTGTCAAGCTTGGTGAAGTCGCGGTTGAGGTTGAATCCGTTCGCGTTCACGCGCCAACCCATCTGCTTCGGGCCGTTCTGGTTGATGCGGTTGAAAGGGGAGAAGTTAGCCAATCCGTCGGGACTCAACACGGGGATGAACAGGAAGGAAAAGTCCTTCAAAAGGTCGCCGTTCTCCCTGCCTCTCAGCATGTTTCGGATGAGCAGGAACATGGCATCCTTGCCGTTTGGCTCGCCCGGATGGATGCACGACTCGACCAAAATGATGGTTTTGCCGCTTTTGCGGATTTTCTTGGGCTTGGTGTAGCCGTTCTCGTCGACAATCAACAGTGGCACTTCGCGGCCTTGGGCGGTCGTGGCGATGATTTGGTAATGTACCTCTTTGAATTGTTTGGCCAACAGTTTCGCGTAGGCGATGGTGCCATCGTAATCATCTGTCTCCAAGCAGTTTGACTTCTCGAAAGTGGTGGTCAGGTCGGCTTCCTTGTTGTTGCAGGCGGCCAGAAAGAACAAGGCCAATAAAAGCGGTAATAGTTTTTTCATGGGTTGAAGATTTAAGCCACAAAAGTATAAATTTTCGGCATCATTCGCCAAAAATCCGTATTTTAGCCCCTTCAAAACCTCAAAAACATGAACACTTATTCCATAGGAATCGACATTGGCGGCACCAACACCGACATTGGCTTGGTGCGCGACGACGGCCGCTGCATGGCCAAAAAGAACCTCCCGACGAACAAATATTTCGATGCATCCCTTTATGTGTCAGCTATTTGCGAACAAATCAAATGCCTGATGGCCGAAAACAAGGTTACGGCTATTGACGGCATCGGTATTGCGGCACCGGCGGGGAATTATTATACGGGCTGTATCGAGAACGCCACCAACCTCAACTTCAAGGGAATCATCGACTTGCAGAAACTCTTTCACGAACATATCGATGTGCCGGTTGTGGTCTCCAACGACGCCAACGCTGCGGCCTACGGCGAACTCGTTTACGGCGGTGCCAAGGGCATGAAGAATTTCATCACCTTCACGTTAGGTACGGGCGTGGGCAGCGGCATCGTGGTGGACGGCAAATTAGTGCACGGCAAGACGGGTGGCGCCGGAGAATTGGGCCACGCCATCCTGATTCCCGAAGGGCGACCCTGCGGCTGTGGACGAAAAGGCTGCTTGGAGACTTATACCTCGGCCACGGGTATCCGCCGCACGGCATTGGAAATGATGGAAGCCACCCCTGACTATGTTGGTGCCCTATCACAAGTCAAGCCCGAAGAGCTGACGAGCAAGATGGTGGGCGATGCTGCCAAATATGGCGACGTTTTGGCCCTTAGAGTCTTTGAGAAGACAGGCTATTGGTTGGGCATTGCCTTGGCCAACGCCGTGGCATTCAGCGGTCCAGAGGCCATCTTCCTGATGGGCGGTCCCGTGAAGGCTGGCGAGGTGCTGATGAAACCCGTGCGTGAGTCGTTCAAGAAGCACTTGTGTTTCGTTTACGATGGAAGCGTTGATGTCCGTGTCTCCGAACTGCCCGACAACGACGCAGCCATCCTCGGCGCGGCGGCCTTGACGAAAGCCAAGTAGGACTTTATGACATTTGTTAAAAACTATAATGCTGCAACATCCTGACCAAATGATAGAAACTCCCCTTTATCCCATCATCAGGCTCAATCCAGGCAAGGACGACGCCTTGCGCCGCTTTCACCCATGGGTGTTCTCTGGCGCCATCCATAGTGCCGCCGAAGGCCTACAGGCAGGCGACACTGTCACCGTGACCGACTACGACGGCAACATCCTCGGCACCGGCTTTTGCGAGTCGGACAGCATCGCCGTGAAGATGCTCAGCTTCGAGAACCGCACCATCGACGAAAGGTTTTTCTTGGAGAAACTCAACCTTGCCCTCAACGTGCGCAAACACATGGGATTGGTCGGCAACCCGCACACCAACTGCTTCCGCCTCATCCATTCCGAAGGCGACGGCTTGGCGGGCCTCATCGTCGATGTCTACGGCCACACCGCTGTGGTTCAGGCCCAAACTGAAGGCATGGCGCTCCACCTGAACGAAATCGTCAGCGCTCTCAAGCTCGTGCCCGACCTTGGCCTGCAAGCCGTCTACAACAAAAGTGCCGAGGCCATGCACCGCATGGGCAAGGAAGATGCCGTGATAGAGGATGGTTATCTCTTTGGAAACCAGCTTGATGAAAAGATTTTGGAGAACGACAGCTTGTATTATCCCAACTGGGAGGAAGGCCAAAAAACGGGCTTTTTCTTGGACCAGCGCGAGAACCGCGAATTGGTGCGCTGTTTTGCGCAAGGCAAGACCGTGCTCAACGCCTTTGGCTACACGGGCGGCTTCTCGGTTGCGGCGCTGAAGGGCGGAGCAAAGCGTGCCGTCACCGTCGACGCGTCAAAGAAAGCCATGGCGATGGCAGAAGCCAACCTCGAACTGAACGGCTATTCGAAAGAGGAAAACCCATGCTATGTGGCTGACATGAAAGACTATGTGACCAACATGCGCAACGGTGCCTTCGACCTCATCATCCTTGACCCACCGGCTTTCGCCAAACGGCACAACGACCGCCACCGTGGCTTGGGGGGCTACCGTTTCATCAACGCGGAAGCCATCAAACGGGTGGCCAAGGGAGGACTGGTTTTCACCTTCAGCTGCTCGCAGGCCGTCGACAAAGCCACGTTCCAGGGCATCGTCACCGCCGCCGCGATAGAAGCCAAGCGTAACGTGCGCATCATCGACCAGCTATCGCAGCCCGCCGACCATCCTATCAACATTTTCCACCCCGAAGGTGCCTACCTGAAAGGCCTGGTGCTGATGGTGGAGTAAAGCTTATTGGTTCGGCTCTGGCAACTGCTTTTGCTGGGGCACGATGAGAGCACAGATGATGTAGGCCAGCAGGCCCGCGCCACCGCAGAAAGTAAAGATGACCCACAGCACACGTACTATGGTGGGGTCCACTTCAAAGTATTCACCTAAGCCGCCGCACACGCCGCAGAGCTTCTTGTCGGCTATCGAACGATAGAGTTTCTTGTTGTTCATTTTGCTTTTGTTTAAATTTCGGGCGCAAAAATAAACACTTTCCCGTTTTTTTGCCCAAAAAACGCCGCATTTTTGTTTGCTTTCCATGTTTTTCCTAAATTTGCGGTCGCTTTTTACGACTCAAAAATTCATTCTATATGTACAAAATCGAAAAACACCCCATTTTGGACATCCCGCAAGAAGACCTTGTGGAGTTCAAATATGAAGGCAAGACCGTTAAGGGTCAGCGTGGTAAGACCATCGCCGCCGCCCTTCACCAAGCCGGCTATCCCGTTCACAGCCACAGCCTTGACGGACGCAACCGAAGCCTCAACTGCGGTATCGGCAAGTGCGGCGCCTGCGAAATGCTCGTTGACGGTGTCGTGCGCCGTATCTGCATCACCAAAGTCGATGGCGTGAAGGAAGTACGCAGCATCGACAAGGAAGCCAACATCCTTCCCGAACCGAAGGAGCAGCAGCATCGCGAAGTGAAGATCTACAAGACCCAAGTGGCCATCATCGGCGCGGGTCCGGCGGGATTGGCCTGCCGTGAGCAACTCAACGCCTTCGGTATCAGCAACATCGTGGTCGACAACAACGCCAGCATCGGCGGACAGTTCAATATGCAGACCCACCAGTTTTTCTTCTTCGAGAAAGAGAAGAAATTCGGCGGAATGCGTGGCTTCGACATCGCCAAGACCCTTGCCGGCGACAACCACGAAGGCATTTTGCTGAACAACACTGTTTGGGACCTGCTTGAAGGCGGTCGTGTGGCCATCAAAAACATCGTCACTGGTGAAATTGGCTACATCGACGCGCAGCATCTCGTTGTTGCCACGGGTGCCGTGCCCTTCATGCCGACCTTCGAGAACGACGACGTGCCGGGCGTTTACACCGCTGCCGTGTTCCAGAAGATGATGAACCAAGAGCACACCTTATTAGGTAAGAAAGTCCTCACCGTGGGCGCGGGCAACATCGGCTACCTGACTTCCTACCAGGGAATGCAGGCCGGTGCCACCATCAAGGCCATCATCGAGGCCATGCCCCGCGAGGGCGGTTTCCCCGTGCAGGCCAACCGTGTGCGCCGCTTAGGTATCCCGATTATGACGGGCTATGTCTTGATTCGCGCCATCCCGAATGCCGACTATACGGGCATCACGGGAGCCGTCATCGCCAGATGCGAGAACTTCAAAGCCATTCCCGGAACTGAACAAGTCATCGACGACATCGACATTATCAATATTTGCACGGGCCTCATTCCCGACAGCCAACTGTTGGTGAAAGGCCGCGAGGTCTTTGGCCTTAACACCTACGGTGCCGGCGATGCCATCCGCATCGGTGAAGGCACAAGTGCCGTTTTGCGCGGCAAGCAGGTGGCCTACGAGGTGGCCCAAGCCATCGGTGTGCGCTTCAACTACGACGATTATTTGGAGATTTCGCGTCAATATATCGACTCGCAACAGCACCCTGTCCGTCTGTTGGAGAAGCCTAACCTGCCCACGCCTGAGCGTATGCAGCAGAAGGCTTTCGTGCAGGCCGACTGCCTCTACGGCTTCGCTTGCAACCCTTGCTCGTTCAGTTGCCCGCAAGGCGCCATCACCAAGCCTTCCACCAACAGCACGCCTACCATCGACTACAACAAGTGCATCGGCTGTATGCTGTGCGTTTCGAGTTGCCCGGGCTTGGCCATCTTCGGCTACGACGTGCAGAAATCGACGTGCTTCCTGCCCATCGAGTACGAAGCCCAGGAAGGCGCAGAGGTGTATCTCGTTGATAACGACGGCCAGAAGATTGGCGAAGGTGTCATCGAGAAGATCCTCAAGAAGTCGAACAAGACTAATGTGGCGAGGGTTGTGGCCCGTTCTTCGCGTCCTTCCGGTGAAGCAAGCCGCGTGTTTGAACTGACGGATGTCAGGGGCTTCATCCTGAAAGACCGTTACAATGCCAATAAAGAACTCACCACTCCCATCTCACAAAAGAAGATGGCCGAAGGCGAGGCCGAGACCTACGTCTGCCATTGCGAAGACATCAAACTCGACCGCGTGCTGCGCGTTATCGGCAACCGTAAGACCATTTCTGTGGATGAGTTGAAGCACATCACCCGTATGGGCATGGGTCCATGCCGTGGCAAGCGTTGCATTCCGCGTGCCCGTCAGATTCTGCGTTCCTATGGCATCGAATTGGTTGGCGACGCCACGCCGCGTGCCCCGCTGTCGAACCAAGTCAGCCTCGGCGACCTCTACAACCCGCACACCAAAGAGACCTTCATCTTCCCCGAAATGAACGGTGTGAAGAAGGAGCAAGTCGAAGTGTTCATCGCGGGTGGCGGTATTGCTGGTAGCGCCTTGTTCCGTTACTTCTCGGAAGCCGGCAAAAAGCCCGTGATGATCAACTACAGCCGTGGCGCTTCGTGGCGTTGCATCGGTGGCGGTCGTCCGGCCTTCTCCAACCCCGACATTGCCGACATCGCCGTGCACAACCACGAAATTTTCAAGAAGATGCAGGCCGAGCACAACATCAACTACCACCTGACACACTATGTCAATCTGGTGCATGATGAAGCCACCTATAATTCCTTGGATGCTTCACGCGCTTGGAGCGATGCCTATATGATTGAGCGCAAGGACTTCAAGAAGGAGATTTCGCCGCTTTGGGATGATACCAAGACCACTTACAGCCACGCCCTCATCACCCGCGACTGCTGGCAAGCCACGCCCGGCCGCGTCATCGACTACATCCGCTGGATTGGCGTGCAACATGGCGGTCGCTACTTCGAGGACTGCGAGTTGCTTCATGTGCAGAAGGTCAGTGGGCACTATGTCACCTTGGTGCGCACCCACGAAGGCGAGTTCATTGAATATACCTGCGACCACTTCGTCAATGCCATGGGTTGGGGTGCCGAGAAGTTCAACGACATGCTGGGCTTGGACACCGGACTCTATCCCGTCAAGCACCAGGCCTTCATCACACGCCGTCTGCCCATGATGGGACCCAACGGAGGCCCGTTGGACATGATCATCGACCGTCGTCACTACAAGGGTTTCAGTGCCGTCTATGGACAGCAGTGGGCACACACTGGTCAAATCATCGGCTGCGCCTCGCCTGACACTGATGCCTACGAGGCACGCCAGAACATCAAGTACAACAGCAAGGAGTTCTTGGAGATTGTCTCTGAGGTCTTTGCCGAATGGATTCCCAACTTGGGCGAAGTGAGCTTCTTGGCTTGCTGGGCTGGCCGTTACACCGAGCCGCGCTACATCGTCGACCCGGAGGTCGGCCTCTGCACCGGCTTGCGCGGCCACGGCTTCATGCTGGGTCAATATCTTGCCAAACTGTATGTCGATAAGTACCTTGGCAAGGAGGTACCCGGCTACATGAAGGACCTCGCCTTGAGTGGCAAGGGCTTGAGCGAAAATGCTTTCAAATAGTTGAAAGTTGAAAGTTTATAGTTAAAAGTTAGGGCTGTCGCGGTTTGCGGCAGCCCTTTCTTGTGCTATATCACGGCTTCACCCTCATTCTCACAAATAAAGCCTAATCCCTGCTTTGATGTTGAATCGCTGCAAGCCTTCCTTGGAATTGCCCAAGTCAATGACTTCCTTGTGTGTGCCGTCGTCGTAGGTCACCTTCGACAAAGCACCGATGTAATACGAGGCTTCCGCGCCTATGGCAATATGCTGCGTAATCCTGAAATCGTAGCCGAGTCCAAGGCCCAAACCCATGGTCTTTCCCGATAATGTGTACTTGTAGCCAAACTCTTCAACACCATCCTTGTAGCCCAGATAACCGGCAAGTGCTTCAACATTCAACATGTGCCTGCCGTTTTGCGAATTGGCCGTCAAAGCGCCGAGAGACACGCCAATGAAGGTGATGGAATGGACATTGCTTATCGGCCCTTCATAATAGTTGCCTTCATCGTCGTAAGTATAGACGTATGCTGAATTGCTGCTCGAGAATTGGTCGTAGTGCAACCCTAAGGTAATCCCGTTTTTGATATTGAACCGTATGCTGGCGCCATAGTCAAAGCCTTGCATGAGCTTTTTCAAATAAGCCTTGTAATCGCCCGAAATGTCGTTGGAAAACCTTGCCGTCCTGAAAGCATACCCGCCGTTAAACGCGATTTGGACGTGATACTTTTTGGGAGGGTTTTGTGCGGCTTTCACACTGTCTAATGGCTGTCCCATCGGATAAAGCGAGTCGAAATTTTCAGCCGAAACTGTAATGCCTGCCACCAATAGAAGTGCAAACAGGGTGCAAATCTTCAAGTTTTTCATATTCCATTGATTTTTAAATTGTTATTCCAATTTCTTGTTTCCGCTTTGCGTCACTGCGAGGAACGAAGCAGTCCAGAGAAACGCACAGATTCACTTAAACATCTCATCTTTCAAGATAAATGTGTAAGTTCTGCTCTTCAGCTCTTCTCCTTCGGGGTCGCACTTCCAGGCCTCGCGGGTGAAGAAATAGCGCTGGGCATCGGTGGCATTCTCAATGTAGCTATAGGTAATGGTAGCGGCACCATCGGAACTGCGGGAGAATCTGACGCTGTCGTATTCCAAAGAAAGGGAATTAAAGGCCAATTCCGTTGGAACACCTTTCACCCCATGATAAACATAAACGGGAATCTCTTCGTTTTGTCCTTCAGTTGGGGTTGGGTAGAACACAGCGGAGTTTTGCCTAACGAGCTGGCCCAAGCTCCAAGCTTCAAAAGTGATGGTGTCAACCGTGTTGCCCGGAGTATAAGTGGCGTTGTATCTCACAGACTCTTTAGGTTGACACGAAGTTGCCACGAAAGACAAACTGAAAGTCATTGCTGCCAAAACCACCAGCAGCGTTCTGGAATTGAATTTTTTGTTGTTCATAATACTTTTAATTTTAGGTGTTAGTTATTTGTTTTGAAATTCATGCCGCAAAAATATAGCAAAAATCCACTGTTTTTTCAAGATTTCGGGGCATTACAAATTTTTGTAAAATATCAGTGTTGATTTTCAATATGTTACTAATTTATTTTACAACATTTTGTCATGCTCATTTGTCGCTTTTCCACCTGTTTATCCCACTAATGCAGCGCCTTTCATAGTTCCATCCGCTCATAAAAGGCTCTCATGTTTTTCTGTATCCGCTTTGCGTCACTGCGAGGGACGAAGCAATCCATTTCTGGTTCGCCGCGCTTCGCTCGCGATGACGCAAAGCGGCTGAACGGACAATGCTACCTATTCACCACAAATTTCCGCGTCCCTTCGCCCACTGTGATGAAATACATCCCTTCGGGCAATTCGGCCACATTAATCTGTTGGGTTTCAGCGGTGATGGTGCCTGACATCAGGGTTTGACCCATGAGGTTGGTGATGCGGTATTCGTTGCTGGACGGAGACGTTTCAGGAAACGTCTCTACAAACAAGGTGCCGTCGGTCGGGTTGGGATAGATGCTGAATTGGGTTTCGGTGGGTTCGTCAAGGCCGTTATGGATTTGCTGATACACCTCGTCGCAGTCGCGGTCGCCGTATTTGAACACCAATTCGCCCTCGCGCCAATAGCAACGGATGCCTTCCACGCGATAGTCCTTGCCGCGCGTCATCAGCCTTTCGGGGAAGAAGCTGGTGAGGTGGCCGATGCCGCTCATGATTTCACCGCTGAACAAATCGTTTGCATCGCTCACTCGCAATACTCTGTAAACCGTGCCGTCTTCTTCATATTGCCCCGCTAAATCAACATGCAAGGTAAGGGTTTCCGTGCCAACATGAATGTCCCAAGAATCGCCGATTTGGGCACCAAGGTCATAGAGCAAGGTAAAATCCTGCAACTCGTTGTTCCACCAATACACTTTGCCGAAATCCTCGTAGATGTATTCTCGTGTCACTTCACTATGCCTACCTTTGTCATAGAGTGTATTGGTTCGGATAATGATTTTCACATCCTTGCCGTTGACGGTCGTGTCGGCAGCGTATTCCAAATGCTGGTAGGTGATGCTACCGTTTTCGTTTAGAATCTCGTAATACCATTCGGAACCAAGCGAAGAAATATTGCCAACGTGGAAATACACAAAGTCGGGATCATGTGGATTCTCGCCTCTCCTGGCAGGTGCCGATTCGCGCCCGTCGGTGTAGGCAGCGGTAAGCTGGTAGTAATAGTCGCCGAAAGGAGTCTGCAAGGTGTCAAAATACTCCTCCTCGTCCCTGCCAACCTCGGCTATCTTCTCCATCTCCTCCAAAGTCCGGCCGCGATAGATGTTGTAATGGTCAAGTTCGGCATTGTAGCCAGGTTCATTGTATCCCAAATCGTTGGTGAAATAACCGCGAATCATCCAGTCGCCAGCCACATTCCCCTCGCTTGACCAACAAGCATTTGGATTGCCTGAAGCTTGGCAATAAGATGCATTGTTACCCTCAACGTTAGGGGAATGAAGTACAATCCAGAGGCTCTTTCCCTCTTCGCAGTTGATGGAGTGAGACAGTTTTACCATCACCCATCCGTCAGGTCCTGGCTCAATTTGAACCTCATTTCCGGGAAGGAACTCCAAATTGTCAGGTTCCGTTTCACCACCAATCCCGAATCCGAATGCATAGTCTGCCACCTGGTTTTGTCCTCCTGCCTTATAGAAAGCCACATGCGTCAGCACGTCGCCTGCCTGGATTTCCTCTGCCGGAATCTTTATCCCCCAATAATTACAATAGGCCGACCCCTCGTATGGTTTCTCATCGTAATGGAACCAATGGCTCGCGAAAGGTTTGTTCCACCAAAGCTGCGCACCATAAGTGCCTTGTTCGGCGATGGGGCTGCCACCAAAGTTAAAAGGTGCTTCGCAATAGGATTCTAATTCATCATCTTCTGAATCATTAGGCACCAAGACTGGGAAGCCGTCATTGACCTCTTCAACATCGTATTCCCAACGACTCAGTGGCCCGATTTCAGGATAAAGGCTTTCGATTTCACTCGCTCCGGCATTCAAGGCTTCAACCAAATCCACAGTGCCGTATTGAGGCTCGGTGAGAACCCAACTTGTAGCTGTCGAACCCTGATGGAACGATGTCGAACCAGGCATATCGGGCAGAATCGGATTACCTGCGGAAGGAAGATCATTTTCAAGCCAATAGCAGTTGAGACGCTCTCCAGATTGAACATTTCCGACGATATTTCCGTAACCACTACTATTGGGATCCGGCAAATAGATTTCGCCTACATTATAGACATTGTAAATATCGCCTGCCGAATATCCGACAATGCCTCCAGCGAACCCAGCGAACCAATAGTTTGCCACGACATAATATCGGTTATATGAATTGGCAATCACACTGGAACCGTGAATACTACCTGCGATACCACCCACACATACATTGCTCACTTGTCCTTCACCAACAACTATGGATCTATTGGCGCATCCTTCAATCGCTCCGGATCTCATCTCGCCTACGATACCGCCAGCCACACTGCCTTTAATATGATAATACTGTTCATTGAAGGTAACGCAATTCGAAACAAGATAACGTGCATAATACGCGTCGTCGTTAATCTTTCCTACAATGCCGCCAGCATCAACAGAGCTTTCAACGGTTACAAGTTCAATCTTGCAATTCGTTATTTTTGAGACGTTTTCATTTGTTTCATGAGTTCCAAAAGGCATACCAGCATAGCCGACTATGCCGCCAGCTACTCCACCCGTGGTAGTAACGTTGGAATTCTGGACGTTACAATTAGAAATATCTGTCGAACCTGCATAACCTACCAAACCACCTGCATATTCTGCCCCGTTGCCTATCGCGCAATAAACCATATTCACATCTTTAATCTCCGCACCGTTGGTGCAACCAAACAAGCCCTTGAATGTTGCATCATGACGTTGGTACAGATTCAATATATTATTCCCTCCACCGTCAAAATGGCCTGTAAAATAGCGCGGTGTCGTTTCGTTTTCTGGAACACCGATGGAAGTCCAGGTGTTATAGCCGCCAGTGCATCTTTCAAGGTTGATGTTGGCCGTAAGTTTATAATAAGCATCGCCGCCAGTGCCGTCGTTGGTCTGCTGTGCAAGCAAAGCAAGTTGTTGAGCGTTGGCAATCTGGTAAGGATTCTCTTCCGTGCCATCGCCTCCGTCGTAGGCCTCGGCCACGGTGCCGTCCCAACAGAAGGTATTTACATAGACATAATCACAATCATAATTACCCTCGTGATATAGGATTTCACCGTCTTCCACATAACAACGGAGATAATCCAACTCACCATAGTCAAACCAAATATCTCCATGACAAGCCCAATTGAATGGGAACAAGCCCTTCTCATAACCGATTCCTTCAATGATTCTTCCATCAAAAACCACAATGTCATCCTCGTATGATTTGATCCATTGGGTACGATAAGTATGTCCGTTCCAAGTAACGTTCTCAACACTTTCAACCGTCACCAAATGAGAACAGGAATCTACCTCGCAATACCACGAGTCGCCCACCTCAGCATCAAAGTCATACAAGATGGTGAAGTTGTTATTCGTCGGATTAAACCAATATACTTTATTGTTTTCCTCATAAACCAATTCTGTTCCGTCATGTCCAGTTTCAATAAACTGAGTATTAATGACACTGCACGAGTGGCCTTGCACCACCGTGTCGCCGCTCACATAGAACTTAACATAATGGGGATGCGTGCTCCACGGGTCGAACATATTAAAATACCATTCTGCACCTTGTGGGGCAAAAGGCCGGTGTTGAGATATGATTTCGTCAGCATCCAGAATGCACTTCCAGTACTCTCCGCCACCATCGAAATACAGGTTGTTGTCATAGCCTTTAATGAGGAAAAAGGCATCGCCGCCCGGGGCAATATCCACAAGGGGAATGTGCTCCCCTATATCGGTGAAATGCTCGCCATGGTCGGTGGAATAGGAAAGAATAGCCTGATTCCCCACGAAGTGAGGCCTGTACACAATGCCGCCGTCGCTGATAGCCAATGTCGTCCCGTCAAACAGATAGAAACCAGGAGTGTGCTGGAAACCAATGCTACTCCCATCGATATGATAACCGCAAGCCACCACATTGCCCTCGGGGTCGAAGGCCATGTCCTTAATGCTAACGCCATCAAATGCAGCAAGCCCCCAACTTTCCATATCGGATAAAGTAGCATGATAAATGCCGACAATAGACATGATGTAGTAGCTAACACTGACGTATACATCACCGTTTTCATTGACCAAAAGGTTGCTGACAGATTCAGAGTTTTCGAGAAAACCGAGAATCGTATAGCTCCAAGTCGCGCCGCCGTCAGTAGTCCAATGAATTTCACCGTTCGTGCTCCACACTACTACAATGTCATTGGTCGGAGCACATATTCCTGTTTTAGTCGGCATCCCACACAAGGAAAGCACCGAGGTTTGCTGCCACGTGTCGCCGCCATCGTTGGAATACACTACGGTTTGCTGGTTATCATTAAAGACAAAAACTCTTCCTTCAGGGCTTACAGCAAAACACAACTGATTGACAAAGCCACTAAAACCCGTTTCCTGGCCTAACACAATCTGCCACGTCTCGCCTTCGTCTTGCGAGCGAGCCAATTTTCCGTTTTCACTATAGGCATAGATGCTTCCATCTGGACCTGCACCTAATATTCCGGTGCCATTGATGGGCTTCCAAATGTTTTGCGCCTCCAAGAAGCCGAAGCATCCAAGGCAAATCACCAAAGTTAATATTAATCTTTTCATAGTGCTAATTATTTAAATGTTAATACTTTATGTCGTTGGTTTTGAACGTTTTGTGATTAAACAGCATTAACGATTTCCTCAAAAGAGCGTTCATCGTCGCTGAGGTTCATTTTCATTTGCTTGATGCGGCTCTTGCGCCGGTAATAGGATTCGGTCTGGGTGTCCAACAGGATGGAAATCACCGAGTTGGAGAAGCCGTTCTTGGAGAGGCAACAGATGCGCACATCCCATTTGCTGAGCTTGGGGTAGAGTTCCAAGAGGCGCTGCGAGAACCCATCGTACACTAAGTCGGTGAGGCTGATGAAGTCGGCCCAGTCGTCGTCGCTGAGGGCGAAGTTCATCGTGTCGGCGGTCACTTGTTCGCCGAGGGTTTGCGCCGTGGTGTAGACCTTGTTGCGCCCCATAATCTTGCTCGTCATCAGCAGGTCTTTTTGCGAGAGCGTCTGACGGTCGCGGCGGAGGTCGTCGTTGGTGCGGATGAGGTTTTCCATGTCGCTCACCAGTTCGTGGATGCGGTTTTGGTCGCGCTCCACCTGACTGCGGAACTGCTCCACGGCCAACTTGTGGTCGCTCACTTTCTTCCTCACAATCAGCACGATAACCAATAGCGCAATCACTGCCAAGGCGATGATGAGCCAAAGTTGGAGGCTGCGGTTGCGCATCACGACCTCCATCTCGCTCTTTTGGGCCTTCAGTTCATACTCCGCCTTGATGCGTTGCAGGTTCTCGGAGGCGTGCTCTTGGTCGCTCTGCATCATGTTTTCCGTGAAAAGGTCTTGGTACTCAATGGCTTTCGCGTAGTCGCCCTCGTTGTAGGCGATAGCGTAAAGCGTTTGGTACACCGACATTTTCAGTCCGGCACGCTCGCTGCGGAGGGCGGCGTTCAGGTAAGGCTTGGCTTCGGCGTAATTCTTTGTGTAGTAATACAGTACGCCCATCGTCATGTTGGCAATGTCGGTGTTGTTGTCGTCAATCTCGCCCTCCAACGCGCGGCTGACGCAGGTCATGGCCTCGGGGAAGTTGCCCACGGGCAGGTAGTAGTCGCGGCCCATCTCAAGGTAAAGGTCGCTTTGCATGGTCCTGTCGTTCAGCAAGGTAGCCATGCTGAAGGCCGTGTCGTAGTAGCGTTTGGCTTGGCCGTACAGCTCCAATGAATTCGCCACGCGCCCGCAGTTGCGCATGGTGGTCATCACTGCCGCAGAGTCATCAACCTGCCGGAAGCAGTCGATGGCTTCACGGTGCATGGCGAGGGCGTCGTCGAAGAGGCCGTGTTTGTTGTACATCGCACCGAGGTTGTCCTTGAGTTGGCCTTCCAAGCGGAGGTTTTCGGTCGTTTTTTCGCAGCCTTCCATCAGCGAAAGGGCTTGCAGGAAGCATTTGGTGGCCTCTTCCGAGAGGCGTTGTTCGCGCAGTTCGGCACCTTGTTCATATAAGGCGCGGGCCTGCTGGAGGCGTTTTTCGGGCGTGTCGCAGGCGGACAGCATTACGCCGAGGGCGAGGGCTGTTAGGAATAGGGATTTCAAGTTCGTCTTCATAGGCTTTTTGTTTTACTGTCGGGCCTTCGACGGGCTCAGGCACTTTTACTTCACGTGACAGCCAAAGTCCCTGAGCCTGTCGAAGAGCCGAAACACATCGCAAAAATATACAGAAAAAACGCTTGTCAAGAGGTTTTCGGGAGGCCTCTTGGTTTTGTCCATGCTTTTATGGAGTTGTCTGGTTTTATATTATTGAAAATCAATATTATAAAATCGGCATGGACAGGTTTTTGTCCTTATTGTTTTTGGGAAGAAAGACGGTCAATTGTTGTTTTAACAATTTGCGGCAGACGCAGCGGCAGGGCTCCAGCCAAAATCTTGATTTCAAACTTCGACCCTGGCAGCTGCTCGCCGTCGAGATAGACATCGATGAGGTCCTTGCTGGTGACGGTCACCTCGTGGGCCTGGCGGTAAAGGATTTTGTTTTTGCCCACCCTGCTACCAATATGCTCGCCCTTGCGGTAGAGTGGGATGAGCTGCAGGAACCGCAACAGGCTCATGGCGCGGAAATAGCACACCTCTATCAAACCGTCGTCGAGCTTGGCATACGGTGCGGTGTAGAACTCGCCGCCCACGCGCTGCCCGTTGGCAAGGGTGCAGAGAATCATGTAGCCCGGGGCGATTCGCTTGCCGTCCACCGTCACCTTGATGCGGTTGTATCGGCTGGTGAGGATGGCATTCACCACCCCCCGCGTGAAGGCCTCGTGCGCCGACTTTCCTTTGCTCATCAATTCATTGGCTCGCGACGCCACCTTTGAGTTGAAGCCGATGTTGCAGACATTCACGCAGTAACTGTCGTTCACCTTCAAGATGTCGATGTTGCTCACGCTGCCCTCCAGCATGTCTTTCACACTGCGGAAGTCGCGGTCAGGGTAATTGATGAGGAAGTCGCCCGTGTTGCCGCCGAAGTCAAGAATGGCCATCGTTTTGTTGGCCTTATTACCTGATGGTTTGGCGACTTGGTTGAAACCCACCAATCCCGAGGCCACCTCGTTGGTAATCCCGAGGCCGCCGCAGGCCACGAAGCAGACTTCTTCTTCGGGGTGCAGGTCGCAGTAGAGGTACACAAAGCGTGTTGCGTCGCCCTCGCCTAAGGTGGTGTAGAGTTCGTGAGGATGCGGAATCTCCTTCAATTGGTCGTGGAGTTCCTGATATTGCGGCAGTTTGTCGGCCCGCCCGTTGATAATATAGATGTACTTCATCGTTTCTTGCCTTTACACCATTATGCTCAAAATTGTGATGTCGTCGTTCTGCGCATTGCCGTTGGCGAAGGCAAGCACCGAGCGGTAAATCTGGTCCACGGCGGCCTTGTTGTCCATATTGCGGTCTATCCGGCCAACCTCCTGAAGCAGGCGATCGTCGCCGTATTGCTCCAGCGCTGTGTTTTCTGCCTCGGTCACGCCGTCGGTATAGGCGATGAGGCGCGTGCCAGGCTTCAGGTCTATGCTTTCAGCCTCGAAGGGGAAGTCCTCGATAAGGCCCACCGCTAAGTTGTTCTTTGCCTTGAGGAAATAGGGCTCGCCGTCGGGCGGCACGACGACCAAAGGATTGTGTCCGGCGTTGCAGAAATCCATGCGGAGCGTCTTGAGGTCGATGCGAGCGACGAAAAGCGTGACGAACATACCGTGGCTGTTGCTCTCGGCCACATTGTTATTGATGCGGCTCAGCGATGCATGCAGCGGCAGGTCGAGGCTGGCCATGAAATGCAGCGTGGCCCTTGTGATGGCCATCATCAGCGAGGCCGGGACGCCTTTGCCGCTCACGTCACCAATAGCGAAGTGGAGACAGTCGCCCATCCGCATGAAGTCGTAAAGGTCGCCACCCACCTCGCGGGCGGGGTTCAGCATGGCATGGATTCGAGGTGGGAAGTCGGTGCTCAGCATACCCATTTGGATGGCTCGCGCCACGTTCAGTTCCGACTCCATGCGCTCGTTGTCGCTCTTGGTCTTCTTCAGTTGCTCGATATAGTCGGTGATGGAGTTTTGCATGTAGAGGAAGCTGTCGTGCAAGCGCCGCATCTCGTCCTTGCTGCCGATCTCCGGCAATTTGGCCTTGAAGTTGCCCTTGGCCATGTTCATCGCCGACACCGACAATTCGGTGACCGGGCGCGTCATGCTGCGTATCACGCGCCGACAGACAAAAAAGAGCACCACCAAGCCGATGATTCCGACGGCAATCAGGCCGCCAACCAGCATCCACGGCGCGATTCGAACGGATCCATCGCTAATCAAAGACTGCAAGACCCATCCAACCAAAACGAAGGATACCAGAAAGACGACTGACACGATGCCTATAATCCTCCAAGTCAAGCGGCTCGAAAAAGATCTGTTGTTCATAATGTTGTGTGTGTTTGTATTTGTTTGATTTGTTCATTTCAGCGGTGTCAACGGAAACACAAGGTTCACGATGAAGATGTTGGCGGCGAGGATGATGAAGTTCATCGGCAGTCCGATGCGGATGAAGTCCTTGAAACGGTAGCCGCCGGGACCATAGACCAGCATGTGGGTGGGCGATCCGATGGGGGTGGCAAAACTGCTGCTGACGCTAATCATCAAAGCAATGAGGAAAGGGTAGGGATCGTAGCCCAGCTTCATGGCGGCCTCCCACATAATGGGGAAAAACATGGCACCAGCGGCAGTATTGGAGATAAATTCTGTGATGAAGGTAGCTACAAAACAAACGGCAATCATCACGACAAGGGGATTGGTGCCACAGACATCGAGGATGCCGTTGGCTAAGCGCTCGGCGATACCTGTCTTCTGGATGGCGAGGCCGAGGACGGCGCTGCCGGCAAAGACCATCAGTATGCTCCAGTTGATGGACTTCATGGCCTGGTCGGCATTGCAGCAGCGGAAGATGAGCATGGCGGCGGCAGCTAAGAAGGCGCTCTGCAGCAGGGGCATCACGCCGAGAGCCGAGAGAGCCACCATGGCAATCATGATGATGGTCGATACCAGCGTCCTGCGTCCGATGTTGGGCACGTCTTCCGAGTCGAAGAAGTGGAGGTTAGGGTCTTTCTCCACGGCGTCCATGTCGAAGCGTGGCGGGAACTCGAGGAGTAGCGTGTCGCCCGCCTGCAGCACGATGTCGCGTGCCGCCCCCTCAATGCGGTGACCGTGTCGCGACACAGCCACTATGGTGACGTTGTGCTGTTGGATGAAACTGAAAACATCCATCTGATTGCCGATGAGCTTGCTTCCGAAGGTGACGTAGGCGGTGCGCAACTTGCGGTCTTTCTCTATATCGTTCACCGAGAACACAGGGCAGTTGGCGATGACCAGCCCGTGGGTCTTCGTCAGCTCCAGAATCTCGTCAATCTGTCCGGCAAAAACCAGCTGGTCGCCGCCCATCAGGTATTCGTCTTCATTGACAGAAACCTGGGTTTCATCGAAGCGGTAAAGCTCGATGAGGCTGCCGCCAGGCACATGCAGCAGCCCGGCCTTGCCTATCGTCTCGCCGATGTATGGATTGTCGGAGGGCACCACTAACTCAGCCGTGTATTCGCCCGTCGATTCAAATTCACTCTCCGGGGCCTTGCGTTCTGGAAGCAGCTTGTGCAGAGCAATCACCGACAGTATGCCCACGGCCAGACAGAACAATCCTGGCACTGTGGTAGCGAAGATGTTCATTGCCTCACCGGTCTTTTCCTCGTAGAGGCCGCCGATGATTAGGTTCGGTGGGGTTCCTATGAGGGTGCAGACACCGCCCATGCCAGAGGCATAGCTCAGCGGGATGAGTAGCTTGGAAGGTGCCACACCGAGTTTCTTGGACCACGTCTTGACGATACCCACGAAGAGTGCCACCACGGTGGTGTTACTAAGGAACGAACTGAGCGCGGCCACGGGGAGCATCAAACGCACTATCGCCTTACGGTAACTCCCTGGTTGTCCCAAGAGATGCTTCGCAATCCATTGCAGAACGCCAGTATAAGTCAGTCCAGCGATGACAACAAAAAGTACCCCTACGGTGATGACCGAGGTGCCTGAAAAACCAGAGAAGGCCTCCTTGGCATCAAGCACACCGGTAACGAACAGGATGCCTATGGCGGCTAGGAACGCCAAGTCAGAACGAAGCTTGGTGAACAGCAACACCCCGAACAGTCCTAGCACGGTAACAATGGTAATCCACGCATCAAGTCCAAAACCCAAGAACATATCGTTTGTTGTCTAATCGTTATGAAGTTAAAGTTCTCAAGCACTTATTCCAATACTCATTCTTTTTGCCAATCATGGCACAAAAATAGGAGTTTTTTGGAAGCGAAATATAGAATAAGGTTACCTTTCAAACGACGGCTGGAGTAAATACAGCCCCGTGTTTCCTTCCTCTTTGGCTTGCGTAGCGAGCTGTCCGATGGGCGATTCCGGACTGCGGCCTACGTCAATGATAAGGCCGTGCCTCATATCCGGGAAAGCCGTGAGCATGGCAACATCGCCATTGCTATCGCCAGCGACCAGCACAGGCCCTGCATTGCCATAGGCAGGAGCTATATAAGCGCGGATGCAATCCACCTTGCCCTCTCTGTTGGGCTGCTTATAGTCTGGGTCAAATTCCGCAATGATTCTTTCTCCTGAAACGAAGCGGAGTCCGTATACCTGCTCTGCAGGAAGGCCAAATCCCATTATTGAATCGCAGGCCAGCACTTCCACTATCAGTTCCAGGGAGGCAGAGCAGACATAGACGTCGATTCCGGCAACTTCAAGGCAATGGTATAAGTCTTTCATCTCTGGTGCCACCCAGATGCCGCGCATAACATCGCCACCCCATTGGCCGTCGGGCGAATGCCATGGCTCTACGGCAAGTTTGTCCAAACCTAGATGCTCAGCGATAGCATCACGAATGAGCGTTTTGGCTTCGTTCTCGGTAAAACCTGCCAGCAGTCCGGGCTGCCAGAGGTAAGCCACCCAACTACCCCATCGATTGTCCATAGCTTCATATAGGGAGCACATGCGAGCCCGGAAGTCAAGGTAAAGGTATGATTGGCGAACTGCCTCAATACTTTCACCTGACTCCAATATCGCGGTCAGGCTATCGTATTCCGCCGCCAAGATGCTTCCCATCTCGGCATAGGTAATTCCAGTTTCTGGCATTGGTTCTTCCGGTGACGGAATGCCGTCGAGAAAGTGGTGGAAGGGAGCCTCAGCATAGCGCAGATGCTCGATTTGATACACACAAAGGGCTTGTGAGATATCGTGAACGATGGAAGTCTGATCGAAATCAAACACGGCGTAAGAACTTTTCCCCGAGCTGGCCATCAGCCCATTAAGTGCTTCACGTACTTGGGGGTCCCATTTGCCTCCCTCAAGGCTTACCTTTTGAGAATCCTTGTTGCATGAAAGCAATAGAAAAAGGAAAAAGACGAAAAAAAGTTTTCTTTTCATAAAGAAATCAAAGGTAAAATGGGAAAAAGCCTCCCTTACGAGAGGCTTTTTCGTTGTTTAACAAAATCATTCAAAAGAAGCGATGGCCTTCTTGATGATTTCGATGGCTTCGCGGAGTTCGGCCTCAGTGATGACCAAGGGCGGGGCGAAGCGGATGATGTGCTGGTGCGTAGGCTTGGCCAGCAGGCCGAGGTCGCGCATCTTGAGGCACACATCCCAAGCTTCCTTGCCGTCTTTAGGTTTGATAATCACGGCGTTGAGCAAGCCCTTACCACGAACTTTCTCAATCATCGGGCTCTTGATCTTGCTGATTTCTTCGCGGAAAATCTTACCAAGACGTTCAGCGTTCTCCATCAGATGCTCCTCCTTGATGACCTCAAGGGCGGCGATGCTCACGCGGGCAGCAATCGGGTTACCGCCGAAGGTGGAACCGTGCTCACCGGGCTTGATGTTCAGCATGATGTCGTCGTCGGCGAGGACGCAGGACACCGGCACCACACCACCACCGAGGGCCTTGCCTAGGATGAGGATGTCGGGGCGCACGCCTTCGTGGTCGCAGGCCAGCATCTTACCCGTGCGGGCGATACCGCACTGCACCTCGTCGGCCATAAACAGCACATTGTACTTCTTGCAGATGTCGTAGCACTTCTTCAGGTAACCGTCGTCCGGAACATAGACACCAGCCTCGCCTTGTATGGGCTCTAAGAGGAAACCGGCGATTTCCTTGCCTTCCTTGGCCAGCACTTTTTCAAGAGCGTCGGGATCATTGTAAGGGATGCGGATGAAACCGGGAGTCATGGGGCCGTAGTTGGCATAGCTCTCGGGGTCGTTACTCATCGTGATGATAGTGATGGTGCGGCCGTGGAAGTTGCCTTCGCAGCACACGATCTTCACCTTGTCGTTCGGGATACCCTTCTTAACGACACCCCAACGGCGGGCGAGCTTCAGGCCCGTTTCGTCGGCTTCGGCGCCCGAGTTCATGGGCAGCACCTTGTCGTAGCCGAAGTATTCGGTCACATATTTTTCCCACACGCCAAGCGCGTCGTTATAGAAAGCGCGGCTGCTGAGGGTGAGGCGTTCGGCCTGGTCGGTCATGGCCTTGATGATTTTCGGGTGGCAATGGCCTTGGTTGACAGCGGAATAGGCCGACAGGAAGTCAAAATACTCTTTTCCTTCGACGTCCCACACTTTGGCGCCCTTACCCTTGGCGAGGACGACCGGCAGCGGGTGATAGTTATGGGCACCGTACTTGGCTTCCAGGTCCATAGCTTGTTGCGATGATGTGATTAAGATTCAAAATTTGAACTGCAAAGTTAGGGTTTTATTTTGGATTATTCGCATGACGCGCAAAATATTGTTTCACTATCCTTGCGACAATCCATCCGAGGAGCACGGCCAAAATGATGCCGAGGCAGCCGAAAAAGCCGAGTTTGTATTGGGACAATTGGGCCTGTTGAGCTTCCAAAACCGCATCTTGCTGTTCCTCACGCTCCAAAAGATTGGCAACCACGTCTTCCAATTCGCGGTTACGGTCATACAAATCGGCGTTTTCCCTGACGAGGGCGGCTCGTTCCTCATCGATGTCGCTGAGTTCTTTTTCCAAGTCATCATAACGCCCCAAGCGGGCATAGTCAAGGATGAGCGGCAACCTTGTTGAGGCGTGCAAATTGGCGATGCTCGATTGGTTCTCTAACTCGAAATAGCGGTCCAAATATTGGAGCGATTTTTTGGCGTCGCCCAAGCGGGAATAGACGATGCCCAGCCCAACGCAAGCAATCATTTGTCCCGAAAGATGTGCCTCGCTCCCGGCCAATGCCAGCGCCTCACTGTAGCCTCTCAAAGCCGCTTGGTTGTCGCCACGGTTCATGTTGATGAACGCCATCTCCGACAGCACTTCTGACTTCAAGACGCGCATCAGATTCTGGTCGATTTTCTTTTTTGCTTGGCAATCAGCGTAATACATGGATTTTTCAAAATAATGCATTGCGCTGTCATAGTTCACCATTTGGTGCGTATAAAGCGAACCAAGGTTTTTGCAAGTGTTTTGCAAAAGATAATAATCTTCCTCGGCCTCCAGTTCGGGTATGATTCCGACAAGCATCTTCTTCGCTTCCAAAGGTTTGCCGATTTCTGTATAGATGGTAGCAATGTTGCCAGTGGCCTGAATCGCCATGGGTTGGTTCCCGATGTCGTTGGAGATTTTCACAACCCGAAAGTAATGATCAAGAGCAGTGGTGAAGTTGTTTTTCTGATAGTTGATAATGGCCAAATTGGCAAAGATGTAAGCGCACGAAAGGCTGTCGTTCATCTGTTCCGCAATGGTTAAGGCATTGTCGTAGAACATATTGGAAGAATCGATGCTGCCCAAAATCAGCTCGTAGGTGGCGATACTCCAAATGGCCTCAAACATATTGGCGGTGTCGGCCAAAGCCTCATTGAGCGCATACGACCGCCTGAGATAGTCTTTCGCCAAGTCGAGGTCGGCGTGGTGGGCGTATTGGATGCCGAGGACATAGTTGGCTTTGGCTTCCAAGTCGCTCAACCCCAGCGCATTGGCTTCCTTAATGGCTTTTTCTCCCCAGTCAATGCAATCGTCGAAAGAAATGTCATAGAAATCCCAAGTCAGCTCAATCATGGTTTTGACCTTCTCGCGGCCTTCCTGAGCGGCGTAGGCTTCTTGCAAACTATCTACAATATGTGTGTCGATTTGGGCGAAGGCCGAAACCGACAAACCAAAGAAAACCAATATGTTAAGCCATCGCTTCATCAAAGGAACATATTGTAGCGTTGTTCGTCGAATATGGTGGTGCTTTCGCCGTGGCCAGGGAAGACGGTGGTGTCGTCGGGAAGGTGGAACAGCCTGTCCTTTATGCTGTTACGAAGCGTTTCATAGTCGCCACCGGGCAAGTCGGTGCGGCCGATGCTGCGACTGAAGAGCGCGTCGCCAGTGAAGACCCAGCCCTCGATTTCGGCATAAAGGCTGATGCTGCCCTCGGCATGGCCAGGGGTGCAAATCACTTCCAATGTACTTTCTCCTACCTTGATGATTTCGCCATCTTTCAAGTCACGGTCAGGCATTTCGCAGGTACCGTTGAACAAAAGCCCGAAGAAATGTGACTGTCGCTCGGCGCTTTTGAAGTCGTTCTTCACATTGGGATGCGCCGCCACGGGAATAGTGTATTTTTTCTTGACGGCGGGATTCCCCAGAATATGGTCGATATGGCCGTGTGTGTTAATGACCATCAAGGGCTTGAGGCGGTGGCTGTCGATGAAGCCGAAAAGTTGGTTTTCCTCGCCCGCATTGGAGCAGCCTGGGTCGATGATGACGCATTCCTTGGCATTGTCGTCGTAAACGACATAAGTGTTTTCCGAAAAGGGATTGAAAACGAATTGTTCGAGTTGGAGCATAATGATGGTTTTGTTTTATTTGGCGATTTCCTTGATGAAACTCATAAAGAGAGGATGAGGGTGAAGCACGGTGCTGGAATATTCAGGATGGAATTGTGTCCCTATGAACCAGCGGTGGTCGGGAATTTCGACGATTTCGACCAAGTCGCTTTCAGGATTCACGCCAACGCACTTCATGCCGTTCTTCTCATATTCCTCTTTGTATCGGTTGTTGAATTCATAACGGTGGCGATGGCGTTCGCTGATTTGGAGTGTGCCATAGATTTCGGCCACGCGGCTGCCTTTGCGAAGCTCGCAGTTGTATGCACCCAAGCGCATGGTGCCGCCCATGTTGGTAATGGTTTTTTGTTCCTCCATCATGTCGATCACGTTGTGCGGGGTGTTGGTGTCCATCTCGCTCGAATTGGCGTCTTTGTAACCCAAAACGTTGCGGGCAAATTCAATGACCATCATCTGCATTCCCAAGCAAACGCCAAAGGCAGGAAGATTATTGACACGTGCATACTCAACAGCAATGATTTTCCCTTCGATGCCGCGTTGGCCAAAGCCTGGGCAGACCAAAATACCCGCCACGCCCGAGAGCTGCTCCGAAACGTTCTCCTTGGTGATGTTCTCGCTGTTGATGAAGTCGATTTTCACCTTCACATGGTTGTATATGCCTGCCAGGATAAGGCTCTCGCGGATGCTCTTGTAGGCGTCTTGAAGGTCATATTTGCCGACCAATCCCACATGCACTTCTTTTGTAGCGGTGCGTTGCAACTCCAAGAAACGATGCCAGCCTTCCATTTTTGGGGTCTCGCCCACAGGCACGCCGAACTTGCGTAATAATGCTGCATCGAGGCCTTGATTCTGCATGTTGACAGGTACGTCGTAGATGCTCGGAAGGTCTTCGCTCTGCACCACACATTCGAGGTCGACGTTGCAGAAGGAGGCAACCTTTTGGCGGATGCCGTCGGAGAGGTGCTTCTCGGTGCGCAGCACCAGTACATCAGGTTGGATGCCAGCACCCTGCATTTCCTTCACGGAATGTTGCGTGGGTTTGGTCTTCAACTCATCGGCGGCCTTGAGGTAAGGCACATAGGTGAGGTGCACGCTGACAGCGCGGTTGCCGAGTTCCCATTTCAGCTGACGGATGGCCTCCAAAAACGGCGCCGACTCAATGTCGCCGATGGTGCCGCCAATTTCGGAAATGACAAAATCGACCTCGTCGTTGTGCTGCAAAATCCTGTGTTTAATCTCGTCGGTGATGTGAGGCACCACTTGGATGGTCTTGCCGAGGTAGTCGCCGTGGCGCTCCTTGTCGATGACGGCTTTATATATTTTGCCCGTAGTCACGGAGTTGGCCTGGGTGGTGCGGATGCCCGTAAAGCGCTCGTAGTGGCCGAGGTCGAGGTCGGTCTCGGTACCGTCGACGGTCACGTAGCACTCACCGTGCTCGTAGGGATTCAGTGTCCCCGGGTCAATATTGATATAGGGGTCGAATTTCTGTATGGTGATAGTGTATCCGCGAGCTTGCAACAGCTTGCCGATGCTGGCGGAAATAATGCCTTTACCGAGGGAGGAGACCACACCTCCCGTAACGAAAATATAGCGAGTCATAGTGAGGATAACTTTTGAAATAAGCGGCAAAAATAGAAAAAAGTATTCAGTTAGTCATTCTTTTCCAGCCATTTCTCCAGTATTGTGCAATATTTGTCGGTTTGCTCGACAAAGCAGGTGTGACGCGCGCCTTTGAACACTTCCCAACGGCTGTTGGGGATGTGCTCATAAAGCGAGGCGGCCACCACGGGCGTGCAGATGTCGCGGGTGCCGCTACAAATCAGGCAGGGTTGCTTGATTTCGCCGAGACGGTCGGTATATTCAAAATTGGCCAAATTGCCCAAGGGCTGGTATTCGTTGGGACCCCAGCCATAGAGATAGGCCTCGTTGCCGGCGCGTTTGGGGCGACGGATGCATTCGGGCGAGTCGGCATCGACACTGATGACGTAAAGCTCATAATAATGGTCGTTGGCGCGGAGGTAGTCGGGGTCGTCCCAATTGCCGCTTGCTTCGGCGCGACGGATGGCCTCTTGGTCCTCCTCCGACATGTATTTGATCAGGCGGTGCTGCTCGCTAGCCCAAAGCGCACTGGAGGCATGGCCTGAGGAAAGGATGACCGACTTGATGCCTTCAGGCTGGCAGTCAATGATATAGGCGATGGCTTGCATGGCGCCCCACGACTGCCCCAAGAGGTGAATCTGGTCAAGGTGCAGATGCTCGCGCAGGGCGATGAGTTCGTTGATCCAGGTCTCTTGCGTCCATAGCTCGGGATGGCCATCGAGATAAGAGTTGCCGCAGCCGATTTGGTCGTAGGAAATCACCTGTCGCCCTGTGTCGGCAATGCAGTCCAGCACTTCGAAATAGTTGTGTGTGCTTCCTGGTCCGCCGTGCAGGAGCAGCAACGCCGGCTTGTTCGACGGTTCCCCGACGATGCGATAATACGTTTGGTAGCCTAAGTAAGGCATGTAGCCTTCTTGGATGGGATATTGTTTCATAGTCGTGATATTTGATTTGCTGGGGCAAAGATAGGGAAAAAGTGTTTTAGGCTGAAAAATAATCGCTTTTTGGGGTGCTGGGATGTGCGCCTGAGGTGATTTGTGGGTGAAGTAAAACCGTGACAGCGGCGGCTTGGTTGGCAGAGATTTATTACTTCCTTTTCTGTAAGTCTTTCAGCTTTTCCTGTGCTTCTTTGTAGCCTTGATTTGCAGCAATCGTGTACCATCTTTCGGCTTTTGTCAAGTTCGGCTCACATCCTATTCCGTGTTCATAGCATTCGGCACATTCTAATAATCCATGTGCATCAGGTGCTTGCTGGATATTGGTTTGCCCAATAATTGATTCTTCAAAAATGTTGTCCTGTAAGGTTGTAGTGTTCCATGAAATGCAGTTAAGACCTCCTCCTCTTCTGACGGCTTCCAGTGCAGGGATGCCTAAAACTTCACAGTCAGGCATGGCATTGTTGATTTGTTCAAGGGCTTGTTTATCTTCTTTAAGCCCAAGCTGAGGCACAAGAATCAACTTGCCAATCTGCAAGAAATTGATGTATGCCCAACTGCTAGCATGTGGTTTCTTGACATCATAATTCAATGGTATGACCTCAAAATGTTTCTCTAATGCCTTACGGAATCGACGGTAATAATAGAGCGAGTTGTCGTCGTAATTCGTCAACAAGATTCTGCCGTTGCCGGCATAATGGACGATGCCGTCACTGTGGCCAAAGGTTTCCTTTCGGTCCCACGGCAAAAAGAGGATTTCGCTTTGGAAAGCATCCTTCAAGATTCTCTCCACTTCGGTGCGTGTTTTGTCTTTATTCTCGGCAAAGACTTTTTCCGTCATCACAACGATGTTGTCGCATTTCACGACATTGCCGCCGTCAAGCACCAAGTCAATGGTGATGGCATTCTGCAAAACACTTTGCAGGCGGTTCTGTGGTGCTTGAAACACTGTTTCGGGATTGGTTTGTAGACGGATAGCCTTGGGGTCTTGCAAATAGCCAGGCGTGTATTTGTAGAACACAAAGCGGTCTTCTGCAATCTGAATTGGCATGAAATCGCGGCACCAGATGTCCTTGGTTTCCGAAAGGTAGGCATACGGAATCCCGTTTGCTTCCAATACTTCAGCAATGTGCTGATTCAAGGTTGGGCATTTCTTTGGCAGAAGGTCGGAGAAATACACTGCGGTGGTGAGGTTGTCGGTAATCATTTTAATCGAATCTATGATAATATCTCGTAATATCTTTAGCTTCCTTTTTCACAAAATTCCATGAAGACTTTGCATATTTATTCTTCTGATTGTTTTCGTCAAGCATTCGTTGATCAAAGAAACACCAAAGAACATCTTGTGTTTCTCCCGCGTCATTGTATGAAATGCCATATCTTGAGACAGGTTCGCTGATAACACAATCTCTGTTTTGGGATTGCTTCTCTTCATCAGTAAGTTCTTCTATTTCGAGCCATTTCTTTGCCTTAGAGCAAGCATTTAATACCTCGTTTACACAAAGCAATGGTCCTGTTACAAACTTGTTGTCTGTTTTGGTAACATCAATCAAACTTCTAATCAATATGCCGCCAAATTTGCCATCTTTAAAACTACTATCAAAACAGATGTCGAAACCACTATAATGGAAGAACAAATCTCCCGCTTTTCTATCATCCCGAGGGTATGTTCTCTCGTTCCAAACTTTATTGAACTTTTCCTTATCATAATAGTAAAACTCGATTTCAGCAAAGTAATACTTCTTATCTCCACATTGGAGACAAAAATTCTTCAATAGTGTTTCTGCGATGTTTTTAAAGGATTCTTGAATGTTGTCCTCTTTCATGTCTTTACATGCTTTTCTGATTTCGTCTTTAATGTTCATAGGTTTGAGTTTTGAATTTGCGGCAAAAGTAGGGAGTTGGATTGGAAGCATTGCAAGAAAACTTGTTAAACTTTGTTAAAAATTTTCGAATATTTATTTACAACATAAATAACAAATTGTATATATAATTCTTTTCAAATTATTATAAATCAATAATATATATAACACGGATATAGGTACTGCTTTTAGGCAAATTGTGTTGGTTGGAGTCAACAATCTATGCGGCAGGGTAGGAAGGATATGTACACAACAGAAAAAGAGGGTGTGTCAAAACTGTCACATCCTCATTTATATGTCTCGTACGGTCAGTCATGGGCCATCAACGGCAGAGACGCGTTACGGCACGTCTCTACTTGCGAATTGCAAAACCTCAAGAACTTGGGGATTTCTATCTATTTCAAATACCAATGACAAGGCGTTGCCATTGTGTTGTGCCCTACCAAAGCCCAATCAGAGCACTACTAGAGCCGTATCAGAGTCCTACTAGAGTCGTATCAGAGTCGTGGCAGGCTCAATCGTTGTTCCATACTTCTTCCTTACTTGTCCGATAGTTCTTCGATAAAAAATCGAACAACTATCGAACAACTATCGAAGAACTATCGAAGAAATAAGGACGCTGCCTGCTCTCTGCCCGCCTTTAAGTCGCTGGCATCCCCTTGGCATCCCCTTGGCTACTACTTGGGTATGACTTGGGTTAAAAAGTGACAAAGTCAGGAATTATTTTATATCGAACTCTCGTTAATTATTAAAAACCAGCGCATCCAAATTTAGGTGCTATGTTTTTTTTTGCGAGGGTGTGTCAAAATGAAAAAAACTTCTCTGAGAATCGAATATTTGAGATCACTCTCAGATTACTATACGAAGGCAGCTTGCCGAATGTGGTATAGGGGCCGTCATCAGCAGGATGGTACTTGACGATGTGGCTGGTGCTCATATCCTTGAACACCTCATCGGGGTACCAGGCACCTTGTATGACGAAGTCACGATAGTTTTTGAACCATCTGACCAAGGCTTTTGCTTCCTTGCGGACATCTTCACTGACACCTTTGATAACGGATTGGTCTTCGGTGGTGGCGATGACTTCCAATCGTTTGATAGCCATGAAGGCTATCCATGCGTGTGAGTATTTCTTCATAGTATTGCTGTATTAACTTCGTTGAATCTTCGATTTGATGCTTCAAAGATAGGGAAAAGTTTTTAGTGGTGAGAAATCATACGGGTCTTCGTAAATTGCTCGCAAACTGCTCGTAAATTTTATAACTTAATTCGTTATGAAACAGTTGATTGCATAATTTGCTCGTAAATTTGCTCGTAAATTTGCTCGTAAATTTGCTCGCAGGGAGCCTATTTTACGAGAAACCAAGAAGACCTATTTCCAGCGGATTCATTGTATATTTGCCCCGCTTTCTTCATCTTGCGCAAAATGTTGTAAACCTTGGTCTCCTTTTGCTGTTCGGATAACTGGTCGGGAAGGATGTCGCTTAAGAGTCTTACAATTTCCCGTTTTGTAAGTGAACCGTGGTCGCTAAGAGACTGGAGCAGGAACATTTCGCATTTCTTATCTTCAAGTCCTTTGTGCTTAGAATACTCCACTTTTTGTCCTGTGTTTTGCGCGACCAATTTTGCCACATAGAAATTGCCTTTTTTCCCTTCGATAAGTTTTTTCTTCTTCAACATTTCGACAGCTTCGGGTGAAATAGGCTTATGCTTTTGAACCCGGTCGAGCAGAACCGTTTCGCTCAGCGAAAGATCCTGACGCTCCATCAGCATTTTGCTGTAGTTTTCATCAATGATACTGCCAGGAAGATGAAGCACTACCTTTGATGGCGAGGAGTCGTCATAGTCGGGCATAGGCAGGTAGCGTTCCTTTTGTTTTTGGAACATCGTGTGGATGCCATAGCCTTGTGTGTCAATCATCTTTACATTGACCATGGCTCTTGCCAAGAATGGGTTGCGATAGTGTTCGGGCGTTTTCTTGCCCAAGATATAGTCTTCATAAGAGCCTTCATAGAAACCTCCTGCGTTCTCAAAGGTAAGTTTGTCGGGGTTTTCAGTGACTACAATACGGGCATTGCTCATATAATTTTGATGGGCAATGCAATTGTGCATACATTCAAGGACGGTATTTGTGTCGTATTTCCACACCTCTGCAGGTATGAGCGAGTTTTGTGGATATATCTTGAAACGATAGTTTCGGATGCTGTTGAGAACTTTGGTGGTTGAAAGCAAAAAAGGTATGGAAAAGATGTCGCCAAAGATTTTGCCATCCTGAAAACATTTCCACACAATCTGGGCAATGTGTTTGAGATAATAGGCTGATTCCTCTTTGCCGACAAGGAGCAATGTTGTTCGGGTGATTTGGCCATTGATGGTCAGTTTGGCTCTATCCAAAAAGACCTCATCACTCCATGAATCGGACTCTTCTGCCAACTTGGGAAAGCGTTCCTTGTAGCCATTACGGGCTTCCAGAATGGCAGCAGAATCGAGAGAATCCAAAGTGGCATCATCTATGACTTGTGCGCTCCAGTCGATGTCGGTCATATATATTTCACGCATCCAATCGGTGTACGGTGTCAACTCCGTGACATGACTATCAACACGGATGTATGGCTTGCCCATATAACAGGTAGGTTCCTTTACGGCTGCGGGGATAACGAAAACAACAATCTTTAGTTTGCCTTCGTATTGGAATTCATCAATTTCGAACGTGATTTTTGGTGAAACCATCCTTCGGAGGTAGATTTCGAGGGATTGATTACCTTCAGCCTTTTGTTTGGATATATTGAAAGTCGTACCTTTGACCAGAAGTGTTCCATCTTCAACGCCAAAATAGAGGTAAGCGAAATCCTGATGGTCGAGACAAGCACCATTGGACAATGCAGAGATGTATTTTCCTAGACGGTTATAATCTTGATAATTGGATTTGAACTCCAAAAAACGGTTTTCTTTCTTCTAAGTAGCAATTTGCTCCTTCAGCAGTTCTGTGTATTTCTCGTTTTTGTCCATCAGGTATGGTCTGTGTTGTATATAAGGTGCAAAGATAAAAAAAGTTTTTTGTTTAAGTAAATGTTCAAAATTAGTTTTCTATTAATACTATTATGCTGCGATTCTCGTTATCACAGGACAAACCTTAAAGGATATGAGAAAAGCAGTACGATTAGAGCTAAGCGAAGTCCAGCGGTTGGAACTCGAGAAAGGATACCGCAAGGGAGAGAGACACTGCTTCAGGATGAGGTGCTTGGCATTGCTCCTGAAAGCGGAGGGGCTGTCCGCCTCGGAAGTCGGCGAGAGGACAGGGATGGAACAGCATACCGTGAGAAAATGGCTGAAACGGTACGAGGGGGAAGGCATCAAAGGCCTGGAAACGCGTCCCGGCAGGGGACGCAAGCCGATTATGGACTGCTCGGACGAGGAAGCCGTCCGTCGGGCGATAGAGCAGGACAGGCAGAGCGTGAACAAGGCACGGGAGGCATGGCAACAGGCCAGCGGCAAGGAAGCCAGCGAGTCGACGTTCAAGCGTTTTTTATCAGCATTGGCGCAAGATATAAGCGTATAAGGAAACGCCCAAGGGGAAAACCCTCGCCGCAGCTCTACGAGTACAAGGCCGAGAAGCTGCAAGAACTTGAACAAAAAGCTGGAGAAGGCAAGATAGACCTTTACTATGCTGACGAGAGCCATGTCTGCACCGAGGGCTACGTCCCTTACGGATGGCAGTTCCAAGGTGAGGATGTCCACATCCCGTCCCAGAAGATAGCCCGACTCAACATATTCGGCATGACCACAAGGGACAACCGATACGAAGGCTTCACTTCGAGGAGCGGCATAACCACAGACAGGTTGGCGGATTTCCTTGACAGGTTGTCCCTTGGGCCTCGAGAAAAGAACACTGTCATTGTGCTTGACAACGCCAGCATCCACCGCAGCAAGACCATGAAGGAGATGAGGCCCGTTTGGGAGAGCAGAGGGCTTTTCCTCTTCTACCTCCCGCATTACTCGCCTCACCTCAACATCGCGGAGACATTGTGGCGCATCCTTAAGGGCAAGTGGATACGCCCGCAGGACTATGAGTCCACAGACTCCCTCTTCTACGCCACTGATAGGGCTTTGGCCTCCGTCGGAACATCTCTGCTCGTCAACTACTCTCATTATGCAGCTTAATTTTGACTACTTACTTATTATATCACGAAAGCGGAGGCGCGGACGGTTTTTGCCTTGGCTAGGGTGCTGGGGTGTGGGGTTGAGGTAATTTGTGGTTGATGCAAAAATGATTTCATCGATTATAAACCACGTAATGACTTAATCCGCTCCTCGAATATGGTTTTTGGCAATCGTGGATTTGTTTTCAACAGCATTTCTAATCGTTCCGCCATGACTGTACCCGTAATCAATTGTTCTGCAACAAATTTGTCAACAAGATAAAGGATGCCAGAAACCAGCACACCTTCATCTTCTGCGTGATTACGCAACTTTTTGTCGCCCGTAAGCAGTCGGTAGCCGTTGTCTTTCGAGTACTTCAAAACTGCACAATCCGTTAACGAAAGGTTTGTCTGCATGGCCATCTTACCATAATAAGCCACCAAATCAACGTTCTCCTTGTCACTAAAAGAATGGACCTCCAGTATACCGTCTTTTACCATTTGGTCAATTTCAGGTCGCTTATAGGGCGAACGGTGCAACTCTGCCAATACGTAATCTACTGTATGGAACTTGATAGAACAACGTTCAACCAGTCCCAATAAATCAGCATCGTACATGTCGATGAGCACCTGCGTATCGTTGACCACTATCTCCATATCACGCTAATGTCAATTGTGCATTCACTTGGTCAACGGAACAATCAAGCAGGTCGGCAGCCTTCGATAAAGTAATCAGGTTATCGGACAATGCCTTGTAAACCAACCGTTCGAAACGCGACGATTCCTCTTTGTGATATACGCTTGCCTGCACTCTCTGTTTCAGTTCAGGATTTCGATTTAGCTCGATGCACAAAGACCTGTGCGATGCTTCACTGATGATTCCTATTTGCTTGGCTTTCACAAGGATGGCATCAACCGAAATCCCATAACTCTCTTGTATCAGTTTCAACTCCTTCCAAGAGAGGCTTTTGCGATGTTCACCTAACAGCGATTTCAGTACTGCTGACGGCAAAAGCACTTCGTTGGCAAACACGTTGCACAAGCGTTCTGTGTCAGCTCCTTCATCGAACCGCAATACTATATGCGCCAATTCGTGAAAGAGAGTCAGGCGGCGGCGTTCAGAAATGATGTTTTTGTTGAGAACAATAACTGGCAGGTCTATGTTCTTCAAACAACTGCCATCGAATTTCTTGTCAGCGTCAATCTCAATCACTTTTACCCCATTGCTTTCAAGTATTTCGACGGGCGTGGAAATGCAGTCGGTACCTAGGTTAAGGTCTTGACGGAAGCGGGCTCCGATTGAACGGGCGTCGTTGTCGCTGCTCAACAGCACTTGGTCGTATGTAAGATTGAACGGGACTCCGTCGTGTGTGATATTCTCTATTTCGCTATATTTTTCGATTAGCAACGCGATGCGTTCTTTAATGGCCGTCTCCTTTTTGGCTGGAAGACTTGACCGTTTGCGGAACTCAAAGCTGTTGTAATCAATGCTGATAGTGAACGGCCTGAAAAAATAGTCGATTCCAAAATCAAGAGCTTTGGCTATGGCAATCAGGTTTTGGCTCGACGGGATCATCTTTGCCGTTTCGTATTTAGCGATGGCATTACTCGAAATTCGACCTTCCAACCGTGCGCATAGTTCTCTTTGGGAAATCCCTCGAATCCTTCGTGCATTGATAAGTCGCTGTGCAAAAACATTTTCCATAACTAAACCCCCTTTTTTTTGATAACTTGAATTGGTGTGCAAAAATACATATTATTTTTCAATTTGCACACCTTTTGTGTTTTTATCCCTGAAAATCATCTGGAAGCAATCACTCTCTATCCAAAAGAAACTATCCTGCATCTCTGGCATCTTCTTCCGCATGATGCAAGCCTACGAGCAAGGCAATCAAGACATCATGAAAGCATAGGCCTGGTCGGTGTTTGCTTTGGCCAGGGTGTTGGGGAGTGCGGGTGCAAAGCATTTTTATTCAGCCAAAACAATATGTTTTTATAGTGTTCTGGCTGAATAAGGAGGTTTTTTTACAGGTAATGCTAATTTCTTGGTTTATGGAAAAGTGTAGGCGAAAAAGCTGCGACAACGGAGGTTTTTTCAAGCATTTCATCAGGTCGATGAAAATTATTACCTTGGATTTTTTCGATTTTGACCGAATTATTACCTTGGATTTTTTCGAATTTTGGCAAATTATTACCTTGGATAATTTCATTTTTCATATCTTTGCAGCCGTAAATCAAGAAGTTGTATGTATTACGAAAGAATCATAGACCGCTATTTGAGCGAATGGGCAACCCGTCCCGTTCACAAGCCCATCTTGTTGCGTGGGGCACGACAGGTCGGCAAATCCACCGCCGTCAGACATTTAGGCGAGAGTTTCAAGTATTATGTGGAAATCAACCTTGAAAAGCAATCCAATTATATTGACCTGTTTAAGAAGGATTTGGATGTAACGCGCATAGTGCCTCAGATGGCAGCCATGTGTGGCACGCCCATTGTGCCCAATGAGACTTTGCTGTTCATCGATGAGATACAGGAAAGTCAAGAGGCCATCATGGCATTGCGTTATTTCAAGGAAGACATGCCCAACCTTCATGTCATTGCCGCAGGGTCGTTGCTTGAGTTTGTGCTCGACGAAATCCCGACCTTTGGTGTTGGGCGCATCCACTCCGTGTATATGTTCCCAATGACTTTTGACGAGTTTCTGCTGGCCAATGGCGAACAACTCTTGTTGGACGCACGCGGTCAGGCCAATATCGATGCACCTTTGCCAGCACCTCTCCATGAGAAATTGATTGGGTTGATGCGCACATTCATGCTGGTGGGTGGTATGCCTGAGTCAGTGGTCAAATGGGTGCAAACCCACGATTTTTTGCAATGCCAAGAAGTGCAGGACGACATTATCACCGGTTACGAAGCCGACTTCCCAAAGTACAAGAAAAAAGTGGACCCGCAACTGCTGATTGCCACGATGAAAAGCGCCGCGACCCAAGCTACCAAGAAATTCGTCTATTCCAGAGTGCCTGGGGAATACAAGACAGCGGAAGTGAAAAAAGCCCTTGACCTGCTTATCAAGGCGGGAATTCTGATCCCCGTTACGCATTCAAGCGGCAACGGCTTGCCCTTAGGCGACGAGTCTGACGAAAGCATCCGCAAGATATTGTTGCTCGATACCGGACTGATGCTGAGACTGCTCAATATGACGATGGGTGATACGAGTGCCATCACTGCGCAAATCCTTACTGCTACGGCTGCCGACTTGGTGAACAAAGGGCCTATGGCAGAGATGCTGGCAGGACTTGAACTGCTGCACTACCTCACCCCGAACCTGCACCACGATTTGTATTATTGGGTTAGGCAAGCCAAAAACGCAACCGCAGAGATTGACTACCTTCTTTCTCGGTACATGAAGGTTTTGCCTTTTGAAGTAAAGGCAGGCGTGCAAGGGGGTATGAAAAGCCTTTGGGACTTCATGCGAGAAAAGAAACTGGAGCAAGCCGTCCGATGCTCATTAGAGAACTTCGGAAAGTTTGACTATATCGATGCCGAAGCGGAAGGTGCTGTAAGGCATGTGGAGGTTTATCCACTTTATGCTTTATCGCAGTTTGTGATGGGAGAATAAAGAGGAAGATAGCCTAAAACATCGTTGGTTTCAACAGTTTTGTCTGGACTGAAAGGCGTCATTTATTGTTCCTCAATAATACTAGAATAGTTTGGAAGAATACTTCTATAATAATCTAAGCAGCCGCGAGGAACAATGATTTTAGAGAGTTTATCGCTATGAAATGCATCTCTTCCAATCTTTATGTCACGGCTGTTTATTATTACCCTGTTTAAACATCCCCAAAATGCACAATCTCCAATGATTCGTGTTGAACTTGGTATAGTTATTTCACTAAGATTTAAGCACATTTCAAAAGCATATTGTTTTATTTCAACTAATGAATCAGGCAGGATGATTCTATCTATACAAGCATTGTTGAAAGCTCTTTCTTCTATCACTTTTACTGATGGCTCAATCACTATTTCTTTCGCTTTGCAACATGCAAACGAATAAGGACCAATAGTATTGGCTCCGCCAATTTTTAGTTTAATTGATTTTGTATCAAGACAAGATATGATTTTTGATTGAATTGAGGAGAAAAGGATTTTATTTTGAATAGTAAAATAGCTAGAATTATTGATGAGCTCATAGTTCTTATTCAAAAAGGGGTTACCCTCCATCATACTAAGATGAGAAGGGATTGTGACTTGCTTTAAATTTGTACAATCAATAAATATGCCTTGGCCAATGTATTCCAAAGATTCTGGTAATGATACTTCACTAAATTCACAAAAAGCAAACGCGCTCTGTTCAATTCTTTTAATTGAATTTGGTAAATGTATTTCATTTAGAGATCTTTGCCAGGGAGTAAAAGAAAAAGCTCTTTGTTTTATTGTTGTACTTCCTTCAAGTACGGAATACTTATCCAATGGTTTTGTCGCTTTTATTACTGACTTTTTATCTTTACTATATACAACTCCAAAATCATCCATCCACAAGTTACAATCTTCTAAACTCATCGTCTTTTTTTGACCAGGAAGTCCGTTTTTCTCTATACCCCAAGGTAGCCAAGTGGTTTCAACAGGACAAGGGCGACTGTCGAAAGCATAAACGGACACATGTTTTATGGTGGAAGGGGAATATAATGTTTTTAGCGAATTACAACCAGAAAAAGCAAAATCCTCGATTTCAGTCACTCCATCGGGTATACTGAATTCTGTTAATGAGGTGCATCCCGAGAAAGTGTTTTTCTCTATTGTGTTTATACCACCATTCTCAATACTTACCTTTTTCAATGCTTTACACCCTGAAAAAGCCCCTTGATGTATTGTTTTTACCGATGAAGGTACTGTGATTTCTTCCAAGTGTTCACTCCTTGAGAAAGCGTTTTGTTCAATCTCTTCAACGCTTGTTGGTATAGCGATTTTCTCACTTTTACTTATGCACGCAATAATCTTACGCTTATTTTTCGTGTACAAAATGCCGTTATCATATTCAAAACAATTGGAATGATTGATCAGATTTTCTACTCCTGAATTTACAAATGGATTAACACCAATTTTTTCAACCGTGTAAGGTATCTCTATTGTTTTCAACGATATGCAATCATTAAAAACAGAGTCCCCTATTTCTGTTACTCCGTCTGGTATATTTATTTCAATTAACGATTTACAGTATTCGAACAGACGATTACCTATTCTTTTAATGTCTTTTGGTAGGGTAATTCGTTTCAGTGCTCGACACCAACTGAAAGTCTCATCTTCTATTACAACACTTTTTCCCTTAAAATTGATTTCTTTTAGATTATTGTTTTCTTTAAAGGCACCTTTGCCCACATGTATAACAGTTTCAGGAATAGTTAGTTCTCGCACATACGCAACACTATCTGCAAATGAATAATCCCCTAACTTGTTTACATACGAAGGAATCGTTAGTGAATTTGGCTGTTCTACATTTGTTGCAGCATGGTGAAAACAATGGATTATGGTCCCCGACTCTATTGAAATCAAACAGTCAGAGTCCACAATAAAATTAGGTGATTTTGAAATAATTGCATTCAGATTCCATGTAGCCACAAAGGGGTTTTTACCAATATAAGACAGCTTTTCAGGTAGTGTTATGGCCGCAAGTTTATTGCATCTAGCAAATGAGAAATCTCCAATGGCTATTAAGCTTGAAGGCAACTCTATTGTAACAAATGGGCAATGATTACTATCATATTCTCTACCCAACAAAGAATTGTTGTTTAAATGAAAAGCATAGTCACAAATGTATTTTGTACCATCAAGTACTTTATACTGTTTCTGTTCTTGGTTTTTGTATCGAAAATAGTCATGATCTATACACAAAAAGCTCTGCATTCCGTTTGTGTATACACCTCCCTTTCTATCGTGATGATCTAAAGACATCCATGTACTATGCAAAACTGACCCTTTTAAAATGATGTCTATCGGTACATCTGCCATATAAGGAACCATATTAGAACTTAAATGATTAAAATTGATGGGACCATTCTCTGGATCTGTATTGTTCCCAATAATACCTTTAGGCATCGATTTAGCCGCATTGTTATAATCTGCGTTTTTGGGCAGAAATAATCTAAAATCGTTTCCACACCATTCAAATGCGTCTTCTTCAAAAAAGGTCTTAGGATTATCGTAATAACATTGTTTCAGGTTTGAAAAAGAATGACAGCCAACGTATTCCATTGAACTTGGAATATATAATTCCTCTAAAGCGTCACAGTTTTGGAATGCTCCATAATGGATTTCTTTAACGCCCTCCGAAATAACAACATCTTTAAGTTTCTTACAATACGAGAATACATTTTTCGAAATACATTCCACTGAACCTGGAATATATATTTGCTTTAGTGATTCGCAATATTCAAAGGCCGATTCACCTATTGATTTTGTACTCTTTGGTAGAGAAATGTCTTCCAATGTTTCACAACCAATAAAGCATCCATCTCCTATTTCGATGCTTGTCCCTTCAAATACAACCTGCTTAAGTCTTTTGCAAGAATTGAAGACCGAACCGTCTAAAACCATCAGACTTTTTGGTATTGTTATGCTTTCTATTGCGCTGTGGGTAAAAGCACTTCTGCCAATGCTTTTTACACATTTTGGTAAAACTATGTCGCTAAGCACTTCGCAAAAAGCAAAGCAACCCTCACCAATTGCCACATCCGTTCCTTTAAATATGACTTGTTTGAGTGCCACGCATAGTTCAAAAGCCTCATTTTCTATGATCTTTACACTTTCTGGTATAATTATGCTTTGAATATGGGCATTCCCCGCAAAAGCTTTTTCACTTATTATCTTGATTCCTTCAGGAATTTCAATATTTATAGCATTACCCTCATAGGAAATAAGTGTTTCTTTGTTTCGGGATAGTATTGCTCCATCAATATACACAAAGTCTTCAAGCGATTCATTATGGGCTTCTGCTGACATGACAAACTATTTTGTTGCTTTTGCTATAACGAGAAATACGACTAATCTTTTTGCTTACACCGAATATAAGGATGTTTAATATTGGGGTCTGAAGAGTTTCGATTCTGCATCTCAAAATGCTCATTTAGCATTTTAAACAGGTTCGAAAGTGATGTTGCTCCATAAACTCTATAATCAAAATCAGATTTGTATCTATTGACCAACGCGCCAACTCTACCAAGAAAAATCCACCCCTCTTCCTCATCGCTATTTTCACTTACAATTTTTTTCAGTAATTCAACAATTTCATTTGGAACACTTTGAGAACCTCGAGTATGCAAGGTATTTACTTCGTTTTTTCCTTGAGGTTTAAGGGAATCCTTGTTCTCGATTTCGTTATTGTTATTTTTGTCAATCAAATCCAAACAAATGAACTTATCGCAAGCTGTTCTAAAAGGTTGTGGAGTTTTATTCTCACCAAATCCGATTACAAATTTTCCAGATTCACGCAGTCGAGAAGCAAGTCTGGTAAAGTCACTGTCACTTGAGACAAGACAAAAACCATCTACATTATTTGCATACAATATATCCATTGCATCAATAATCATAGCAGAATCAGTTGAGTTTTTTCCCGTAGTGTACCCGAACTGCTGAATCGGGGTAATAGAGTATTGCAAAGCCTCTGTTTTCCATGGATTAAGCAATGCTGAAGACCAATCGCCATATACTCTCTTTACATATGCAATTCCATATTGTGCAATTTCATCAAATAAAGTTCTTAAATACTTGTATGAAATATTGTCAGCATCTATCAAAACTGCTAACTTTAAGTTATTCTGTTCCATTAAGTTTATTGTATTAAAAAGGGGGCGGCCAAGGAACCGTCCCCTTTGAGTTGTAATTGCTATTTTACTTGACCTCCTCAAAGTCCGCATCAGTAACGGTATCGTCACCGCCATTGTTCTGCGGGCCTTGGTTCGGGTTGCCGCCTTGGAAGCCGCCGCCCATGTTGTTCGGGTCGAAGCCGCCTTGCGGGCCGCCTTGGGCATCTGCCACATGGCGTTCATCTCGGCCATGGCAGCGTCGATGCCGGCGATGTCTTGGCTCTGATGAGCCGTCTTCAGCTTGCCGAGGGCAGCCTCGATCTCAGCCTTCTTGTCGGCAGGCAGCTTGTCGCCGTATTCCTTCAGCTGCTTCTCAGTCTGGAAGATGATGCTGTCGGCTTGGTTCAGCTTGTCGATGCGCTCGCGTTCCTTCTTGTCGGCTTCGGCATTGGCCTGGGCTTCGTTCTTCATACGCTCGATTTCAGCGTCGGTCAAGCCTGACGAGGCCTCGATGCGGATGCTCTGGGTCTTGCCCGTGGCCTTGTCCTTAGCGCTCACATTCAAGATACCGTTGGAGTCGATGTCGAAGGTGACTTCGATTTGCGGGATGCCACGCGGTGCTGGCGGGATGCTGTCGAGGATGAAACGACCGATGGTCTTGTTCTGGGCAGCCATAGGACGCTCGCCTTGCAGCACGTGGATTTCAACCGAAGGCTGGTTGTCGGCAGCGGTCGAGAAGACCTCCGACTTGCGGGTCGGGATGGTGGTGTTGCTCTCGATCAGCTTGGTCATCACGCCACCGAGGGTCTCGATACCGAGGCTCAACGGGGTCACATCAAGCAGCAGCACGTCCTTCACTTCGCCGGTCAAAACACCGCCCTGGATGGAGGCACCGATGGCCACCACTTCGTCGGGGTTGACGCCCTTCGAAGGCTCCTTCTTGAAGAAGTCACGGACGATGTTCTGGATGGCAGGGATACGGGTCGAACCACCGACCAAGATGACATCGTCGATGTCGTTGACGGTCAGGCCAGCGTCTTGCAGGGCGCGACGGCAAGGCTCGATGGTGTCGTGGATCAGCTTGTCGGCTAATTGTTCGAACTTCGAACGGCTCAAGGTGCGGACCAAGTGCTGCGGGATGCCGTTGACAGGCATGATGTAAGGCAGGTTGATTTCGGTCTCGCTTGAAGAGCTCAACTCGATCTTAGCCTTTTCAGCAGCTTCCTTCAGACGTTGCAAGGCCATCGGATCCTTACGCAGGTCGATGCCGTTGTCCTTCTGGAACTCTTCGGCCAGCCAGTTGATGATGACTTCGTCGAAGTCGTCGCCGCCGAGGTGGGTGTTGCCGTTGGTTGACTTCACCTCAAACACGCCATCGCCCAATTCAAGGATGGAGATATCGAAGGTGCCGCCGCCGAGGTCGTACACAGCGACTTTCACATCGTTCTTTTTCTTGTCCAAGCCGTAAGCCAAAGCGGCTGCGGTAGGTTCGTTGATGATACGGCGCACTTTCAAGCCGGCGATTTCGCCAGCTTCCTTGGTGGCCTGACGCTGGGCGTCGTTGAAGTAAGCCGGCACCGTGATGACGGCTTCGGTGACCGTCTGTCCGAGGAAGTCCTCAGCGGTCTTCTTCATCTTTTGCAGCACCATGGCAGAGATTTCCTGCGGGGTGTATTGCTTGCCGTCGATGTCGATACGAGGCGTGTTGTTGGGGCCTTG
>CAJOEZ010000026.1 GCA_905233685.1 uncultured Bacteroidales bacterium
CTGAAATTTACAAGATACATTGATGAAGACACCACGAAAATCTTCTCATTATACGATTATTGCTGCCATGTGGTACAAAGAGTTACAATAGAGAAACATCTAGGGGACAGCGTGAAATTAGACCTTGAAGTGTGCAACTTTCACCCAGCACTACTACCATTTTTCTACAACAACATGGAAGTGTATGGAGTTGACAACGGGAACAAAGAGCCTTTGCAATTTGGCTTATCTAATGTTGGCGTTGCCATTGATAATCAAGGCTATGACACAATAGACATTTCATTCTATTTTAACCCGAATTCACTCATGTTGTACAAATACAAAATGGCATTCGGTGGAATTACCATGTATCAATCAGGATGGCATTCGATGTTTTTCACAAGTTCCAACATGGAGTTTGATGAAATAAACGTTATTTGCGCAGATGGCATCAACATGTTTTTGGAGGGTCCATACGTCCACAAAGACAATCGTTTTACGATGCATAATTTAAATAATCCAACCATTAATGCCTTTCTGATAAATTTGGAGTATTACGTTAATGACACTCTTTCTGAAAACCCTGACATCACCGCATTCTTGTTCAAAGGCAATAATGCATGGCAAGATACAATAACCGGAGATTGGCACGATTGGGAGCCTGATGAAGAAAGCCATCCAAAAAGTCGCCTGCCATCAAATGTTGCAAGTGTAATCGATAACTTGTCAAGCTTTTTCAACAAGAGAGTTGCAAGCCTGGAGTATATTGACACCTACACAACCCTTGTAGACAATGATGACGAATCGTGTTGGGGAGCGGCCTACGATATTGATGATGAAAATTGGTTTATCGTTATGGACACGTCTTTCTGGAACGACTATCAGTGGTGTCATGAAACGGTGCATTGCTTTAACACAAAATTGCCTTGCCGCAACGATTCTTCTTATTATTTCTTCAACGAATCAATGACGGAGTTCGTTTCGGTTTATTTTGGCACACCAGAGAAAACCAGCATTGATAGTGTTTTTATTAAAAGGATGGAAAAATATGGCAAACTGCTTGATGGTTTCCCATCCATTTTTCAAGTTGAAAACAACCGGATGGGGATTGACGGCAGCGGTTCATTTTATGTAACTTACGTGAAAACCCCATATTGCTTGCATCTTCTTGCAAAAGATGTCGGCGAACATCGTTTTATGGAGATATGCCAAGGGTTTTACAAGCATATCAACAAAATGGAAACATACACATTCGCTGATTTTGCAGATTACATGCTTAAACATGGCGTGTCGTATGAGCAATGGAAGCAATTTATGACCAATCTGTATTCGAAGGATTTTTGAAGCGGAGAGCGGAAAATGGATTAAGGAGTGACTTTTTGTCGTGCTAACGTTATGCGTGCTAACGGGATTACGAAGACTCCCCGGCCTGTGGCCACCCCCTCACAGAGGGGGACGGGCCAGCCCACAGAGGATGGGACAAATAGGACTTAATAAGACTAATAAAAACCTATAGAATAATGAAAGCAACAAGACTTTACACCTTGCTTGCGCTCCTGCTGATGGCGGGAGGGGCGACGATGCAAGCACAAGAATGGATGAGCCTTCTCAAAGACAATTCCGAATGGAATATTCTATGGCAATCCACTGGCGTTCCGACACCTGAATTAATTACTGAAAGTTTGGTGATATCAGGCGACACATTAATAGACGGTGAATTATACAAAAAAGTGTTACGGAAACTATCATCTGAGACCCAATATTGGCATGGTAGCATGGAATATGATTTATATGGTATAATTAAAGAAGAGGAATCGGGGAAGGTGTTTTATAAGCCTAAAGAACAGGAGGTTGAGTATCTATTGTATGATTTTGGAATGAATGTCAATGACACGGCGGTAATGTATTGGTGCCAAAATCCAAATTGTGAAGTCCATGTCCGTATCGATTCAATTGCTACGCAACACATTGCGGGTGAGATGGCTCAACACATGGGTGGAAGGTATAGGTGCGACGGAAGGGCTGTTATATAGTTGCCATGTTGTCAGTGCTGGGGGAATAACTCTTCACGAACTCCTATGCTATCATGTGGATGGAGAACTCGTTTGGCAGAATCCCATTTATAACACTTGCCTGATTGATAATTATGATGGTATTCAAGATAACACAGTGGGATTTAGTGTACAGGTTTATCCCAATCCAGCAAAAGACAAAGTTGTTATTGAAGGCCTTGAAACCTCTGAGGTGCAGTTCTACAACGCCCTCGGCCAGATGGTGAAGACAGTGCGGGATACGAATGAGATTGATTTGAGTGGATTGGTGGAAGGGGTTTATCTGCTGCGCATTACGGATGCAGAAGGGAGAAACCGTACGACGCGGGTGGTGGTGAAAAAATAGAGGCTCCTTTTTAAAACGAGCAAAAGGCTGACTGCGAAAGCGGTTGGCCTTTTTTCGTGGTTGTCGCGATATGACACCAACTTACAAAACCATCAAAAAACCACGGTTTTATTCCTAAAATTGCAAAAATCGGAATAATATCGGTATATTTGCGGCATGAAAATCAAAAAATCGGAATGATATGAAGTATATTAAGGTTTCGGAAGCCGCCGCAAAATGGGGCATTTCCTCAAGGAGAGTGAGAGCGTTGTGCGAACAAGGCCGCATTGCAGGTGTGGAGCGAAAGGGTAATCTGTATTTGATTCCAGAGGATGCAGCACAGCCCATAGATGCAAGAACTTATGCAAAAAAGACCATCAAAAAGACTTACTGGCCAATTCTTGAACAAGTTGACGCGCTCAAGAAATCGTTGGATGCCTGCCGCCCCTTGACACCGGCTGAAGTGGAGGCGATAAAAGAGGTTTTCCTTGTCGAGCATATTTACAATAGCAATGCCATCGAAGGAAACACTTTGACTTTGCAGGAAACCGCCCTTGTGCTTCAAGGTGTTACCATCGACCAGAAACCCCTTAAAGACCATTTGGAAGCCGTGGGTTACAAAGAAGCATTTCAATATATGGAGGAACTGGCAAAACAAGACAAGGAGCTTTCCGAATTTGACATCAAGGGCATTCACAATTTGGTGTTGGCCGACCGACCGGAAGACAGAGGAACCTTCCGCAGGGTCAATGTGCGCATAGCAGGCGGCTTGACGAATCCCGTGCAGCCGTATCTGATTGAGCCGAAGATTGAGGAACTGCTGAACGATTACATCACTTGGCGCAAAACAATGCACATCGTGGAATGTGTCGCGCTTTTCCATCTTCGTTTTGAGAGCATCCACCCGTTCATCGACGGGAATGGCCGCACAGGCCGACTTTTGATGAATCTACAACTCATCAAAGCAGGATTGCCGGCGGTCAACATTAAGTTTTCTGACAGGAAACGTTACTACGATGCATTCGATGAATATGCCACTACCGGATCTGCTGAAGCTATGACAAAAATTGTTGGTGAGGCATTAGTGGCCAGAATGAGGGAAATGCTTGAAATTATAAACGAATAATGGAAACGAGCAAAAGACCTGCCTCGAAAGGGGTGGGTCTTTTTTTGTGGCATTTCACTTTCCTTTTTTGCGGTAAACTGAATCAGATAAAAATCCGAATAACATAACAATATGATTATCAATAAAAACAAATGCAGTTTTGGCGCAATCTCGCATTTTTAGTCAGATTGCGCCAAAAAAATATGCAGTTTTCTGGCGCAATCTTGAAATTATCGTCCTACCGAAGCCCTGTTCTAACTATTTTCCACCTATCCCGCAATAAATTGTATTTTTGCAGGTTATTAATACCTTATAAAACTGCAAAATGACAGAAACAAAGGATAAAAAACCACGGAAATTCAGCTTTCGGAACATTTCGCTGAAGAAACTGAACCAGAAGTACGATTTCCTCATGTCGCACGACGAGAGCGGTCGTCCCATGCTCAAGTTTAGACTTAACCTGCTCAATTTGATTCTCGTCATTATTGGCATGGCGTTGCTGCTCATCATCATTACAACCTACATCATCGCTTTCACGCCTTTGCGCGAATACATTCCGGGCTATACGGACAGCAACCTCAATCGCGAGGTGTATCAACTCAACTTGCGTGCCGACTCGCTCGTTGCCGAGTTGCAGAAGAAAGATGTCTATTTCCAAAACCTGCAAAAGGTTATAGAAGGTTACGATTTCTCTGCCGACACCACCGATACGCCCATCAACATCTATGAGCCGTTGCCGCGCTCGGTCACCGATACCATTGTGCTGAAGAAATCTGTGCAAGACAGCCTGCTCCGCGCCGAGTTTGAGGCTCAGAACCAATACAACCTGTTTGGTGAAAACCTGCTTTCATCCGCCAAGCGCAATACTACGGTCAAGAATTTCTTTGCACCTATCACTGGCCGCATTATCAAGGACTACAATCCCCAGACTGGTCATATGGGCATCGACATTGTCTCCGACGAGAGTCAAATCATCAATGCTACTTTGGACGGCACGGTGGTCTTCTCCATTTGGAGCATCGAAGATGGCTATTGCCTTGGCATTCAACACGAAGACGGCTATTTTTCCATCTATAAACATAATGCCACCTTGCTGAAAAACGAGGGCGATTTTGTGAAGGCTGGTGAAGCCGTTGCCATCCTCGGACAGTCGGGCGAGACCGGCACGCAAAAGCATCTTCACTTCGAGTTGTGGCACAATGGTGTCTCTCTCAGCCCGTCCGAATACATGAGGATAGAAAATAATATCCTCGGCAACTAATTTTGTGTATCTTTGCACGCTTTTTCAAAACGATAAACTATGGTTGTTCTCATCAAAATACTCCAGTTTTTGCTGGCACTTTCCATCCTGATTTTCGTTCACGAGTTGGGTCATTTCTTAGCCGCCAAGGCTTTCAAGACGCGCGTTGAGAAGTTCTACCTCTTCTTCGATTGGGGCTTTTCGATTTTCCGTTGCAAGAAAGTGAACGGCCAATGGCGTTTCAAGTTCTTTGCGAAGAATGAACCCGAGAAATATACCGTCACCGAATATAAGGATGCCGCAGGCAAGAAACAAAAGAAATACGAACCCATCGACGTAAGCACCTTGCCCGAAGACGACTGGCGCCGCAGCGATGAGACAGAATACGGCATCGGGTGGTTCCCGCTGGGTGGCTACAACAAGATTGCCGGCATGGTGGACGAGTCGATGGACAAGTCGCAGATGCAGCAGCCTCCGCAGCCTTGGGAGTTCCGCTCCAAGCCTGCATGGCAACGCTTCATCATTATGATAGCCGGCGTGTTCATGAACGTGCTGCTGGCCTTCATTATTTATATAGGTCTGCTGACCAAGGAAGGCGAGCAATACCTGCCCACTGCCGAGGTCAACAAATATGGCATTTCGGTCGATAGTCTAGCTTACGAGTTCGGTCTCCGCGACGGCGACAAGATTCTGGCCGTCGATGGCGAATACATCGAGAACTTCTCCGAAATCCCCATGCAGATCATCCTCGAAAAAGCCCAAACCATCGAGGTGGAACGCGATGGCAAAGACACGACCATCGTCCTTCCCGACGATGCCTTGACACAACTACTCAGTAAGCAAGACGGCAACTTCATCTCGTTCCGCGTGCCTTTCCAAGTGGCCAGCGTCGTCGAAAACAGCCCTGGCCAGGCGGGTGGTTTGCAGGAAGGCGATGTCATCATCGGCATTAATGACATCGAAACACCTTATTATCAGGATTTTGTTAAGAACATCAAGCAATACAAGAACAAGGATATCGATGTCATCGTGCTTCGTGGTGCCGACACCTTGGACTTGCCTATGCATTTGGGTGAGGAAGGGGTGATAGGTGCCTATCTGGCCCCGATTTCCACTTTCTATGAATTTGAGACCAAGGATTACACCTTCTTCGAGGCCATTCCCGCCGGATTCTCCAAGACCTTCAAGGAGTTGGGCGACTATTGGAAGCAAGTCAAGCTCATCTTCAGCCCGAAGACGAAGGCTTACGAGAACGTGGGAGGATTCATTTCTATCGGCAAGATTTTCCCCGACACTTGGGACTGGAGCATGTTCTGGCGTCTCACCGCATTTCTCTCCATTGCCCTCGCCGTGATGAACATCCTGCCCATACCGGCCTTGGACGGCGGCCACATCCTTTTCTTGCTCATCGAAATCATCACAAGGCGCAAGCCTTCCGACAAGTTTATGGAAGTGGCTGAAACAGTGGGTCTTATCATTGTGTTGGGACTCGTCATTTTGGCTAACGGCAACGATGTCATCAGGCTCTTTAAATAGTTTGGAGTGTGGAGTTAATAGTTAGAAGTTAATAGTTTGAAATCTTGAAATTTAATAAATATCTCATTATCAACACTTTAGTTATTAAGTACAAAATTAATTTGCTTGCGTAAATACTTTTTCCGTAAATTCGCGGTTTTAATCGAACCAATCATGTTGAAGTTGAAAAGGAAAATAACTCATATTGTTCTTATTTTCGTCATGGTTTTGGCGGCTTTTTCGGGAGTCAAAGCCCAGCAAACGCCTATTTTCACCAACTACACCAATTCCTATTCCTATATTAATGCGGGTTTTGCCGGATTGAGCGAAGGCATTAATCTGCTTGGGCTTTACCGTCAACAGTGGGCAGGCTTCGTCGATACCGAAGGAAATGAGGTGGCTCCACAAACTTTCTTGCTTACGGGAGATATGCCTATCCGTGCCATCCACGGGGGCATCGGGCTTTCCATCATGCAGGACCATATTGGTTTTGAGAATAATATTAATGTAGGATTGGGCTATTCATTTCATCTCGACCTGGGTAGCTCGACGCTCGGCATCGGCTTGGCGGCAACGCTGCTCAATCGAACCGTCGATTTCTCGAAGCTGAAACCCATATCCCCTGGCGACCCCGTCCTTTCGGGGATTAGCGGTGAGACGAGTGATATGCTTTTCGACTTCAACGTGGGTCTGTTTTGGCAAGTGCCGGAATCGTTCTATGTCGGCGTGTCGGTTGTCAATGTGCTTGAGACGGTGGGCAAGACCTTGAGCGAAAATGCCTCAAGCAGTGCCAGTTTCACCACCGACCGCACGTTTTACGTCTTGGCTGGCTGGCCCTTCCAATTCGAGGATCTTTCGATGTTTACTTTCATCCCTTCGATTAGTGTGATGTCCGACATCGCCTCCACCCAGCTCAATGCCAGTGCCAAAGTGGTTTACAACAACATCTTTTCGCTTGGCGTCAACTATCGCCCGCAAGAATCCGTCGGCCTGATGGTCGGCATCTCAATAAAAGACCTTACAATTGGCTACGCATACGACATCAACACAATGGGCTTAGGAGTGCCTGGGTCACATGAAGTGGCCCTCAGCTACTGCTTCAAGCTTGACCTCGACAAGACCCCGCGCGACTACCGAAGCGTAAGGTTCTTGTAACGGAAAAATAAAAAAATGGACGAAAAAAGTTGTACCAAACATAATAATTACTAATTTTGGCGGTTTTTTAAAACGAGCCGTCAGGCAAAAGAACTAAGATAGAAGAGTATTAACAAAAGAATAACCCCATCGTTATCAAGAAGATGAAGAAACTACTGTTTGTATTTTTGCTGGCACTGCTGTTTACGGCGTGCGGCAATTCGAATCAAGGCGAATTGGTTGGCGTCAGAAAAGCCAACAAGACCTTCAACCAGCCCGACCCCTATGGCATGGTGTTCGTTCCGCAAGGGAGCTTCACTATGGGTGTGGGCGGCGAGGATATCACCTCGTCTTACCTCAATGAGCCGAAAACGGTTTCCGTCCCTGCATTCTTCATGGACGAGACCGAAATCACAAACAACGAGTATCGCCAGTTTGTATACTGGGTCAGAGACTCCATCGCAAGAAGAATTCTTGCTGACAACTTCCCCGACAGGTATGCCATTACTGAGAGCAAATCGGGCGAAGTATACGACCCACCGCACCTCAATTGGAAGGAAAAACTCGACTGGAACAGCAAAGAGCAAGACGTGCGTGAGGCTCTTGAGCCTATGTTCCTGCCTGAACACGAGCGTTATTTCCGCCGCAAGGAGATTGACACCCGTAAGCTTTATTATGCCTATTACTGGTTCGACATGCAAGCTGCGGCAAGGAAAGACTTCGGAGACGATAAGCTGGTGGAAAACGACTATTCATTAGGTGAGGCCGACGCGGGTATCAACGTGGATCGCAAGGGTGCATGGTCCAACCGTAAGCAGGGTTACAGCGACCGTTCCGTGTATGCCCGTGCCGAGGTTGTCAATGTTTATCCTGACACGCTCTGCTGGATTCACGATTATGCCTATTCATTCAACGACCCAATGACGGAGAAATACTTCTGGCATCCGGCATACGACAACTATCCGGTGGTGGGTGTTACCTGGCAGCAAGCTCGCGCCTTCTGCGTATGGCGCACAGAATTGCTCAATTCATACTTGCGTTCGCGCAAGGGCGTTGACCTTTCGGAATTCCGTCTGCCCAACGAGACCGAATGGGAATGGGCAGCCCGTGGTGGTCACATGCTGAACCCCTATCCGTGGGGCGGCCCGAATGCTAGCAACGCCAAAGGCTGTTTCATGGCTAACTTCAAACCGAGAAGAGGTAACTACCTTGCCGACGGCGGTCTGCGTACCCTTGTGGTGGGCTGCTACCCGCCTAACGGCTGGGGTCTTTATGATATGGCAGGCAACGTGTCCGAATGGACCAACAGCGCCTATGATCCCAATTCCTATAATTTCACATGGGACATGAACCCCAATTACACCTATAACGCCAAACCCGACGATCCGCCGGTTATGAAGCGTAAGGTTGTTCGCGGTGGTTCTTGGAAGGATGTTTCGTACTACCTGCAAGTCACCACCCGCGATTGGCAATATCAAGACTCCGCCAACTGCTACACAGGCTTCCGCTGCATCCAGCCTTATCTGGGTCGCAACAAGGGCGATAACCCGAGAATGTCAAGGGTTTATAGATAAATTGAAAATCAATCAAATAATTAAATAACGGAATAAAAAATCTATTAAAAACTAAATTGTCATGGCAAAAGAAAAAAAAGAACTTGGTAAATTCCAGAAATTCCTCCAGTCGAAAAAGTACAAAACCTTCATGGGTTACCTCTATGGTTGGGGTGCCGCAGTCGTTATGGTTGGTGCTTACTTCAAACTGACCCATATCCCCGGCGCCGACGCCATGTTGGCCATCGGTTTGGGTGTTGAAGCCGTCATCTTCTTCATGTCGGCTTTCGAACCTCAGCACATGGAATATGCTTGGGACAACGTTTTTGTCGAACTGGAAGAGGATTGGGACGGCAAAGAAAGAACGCAATTTGCCACCACTGGTGGCGGTAGCAAGTCCGCTTCTGGCAACATTGAGGACGCCATGCTGAGCAAGATGTTCGAGAAAATGAATGTCAGCGAAGATACCTTCCAGAAACTCGGTAAGGGTCTTGATAAACTGGCTCAAAATGCTGGCCAAATGGCTGACATTAGCAATGCCATGGCCGCTACCACCAACTATGCCAACGCCATGGATCGCGCCACGAAGTCCATCTCCGACTTCTCCAACAACTACATCCAAACTAACCAAAAGCTGACCGACTCGTTGGGCAAGCTTGACTTCAGCGCTTTGGACGCCAACACCATCAAGAAGGTGGCCGCCAGTATGTCGTCGCTCAACTCAATCTACGAGTTGCAACTGCAAGGCGCCGAGCAAACCTCAGCCGCCAGCAAGCAGCTGACCGAAACCATGAACAAATATATGGAAAACCTCACTGCTTCGTCACAGAACGCAGGCCAACTCAACCAGCAATTGACCCAGTTGTCGCAGCGCCTCACCGCACTCAACAACGTTTATGGTGGAATGTTGTCAGCAATGAACATCAAGGCATAATTCTACTCAAAACCATTGTTTAACCTAAAAAAGGAGTAAGAACTATGTCAGGCGCAAAAGAAACCCCAAGACAGAAAATGATCGGTATGATGTACCTGGTCTATACTGCCTTGTTAGCCATGAACGTTTCGAAAGACATCCTCGATGCCTTCGACACGGTGAACAACGGCGTTCAGACCACCAACATCACCCTTTCGCAACAGATTCAACAAAAATACGCCGCCTTCGAAGAGCAATACGGCTTGGACAAGGAAAAAGTAGGTCCTTATTGGGAACAGGCTCAAACCGTCAGAGCGGAAGCCACCGAACTCATCAACTACGTCGAGGCCCTGAAATGGGACTTGGTGAAGCGCATTGAGTGTGACAAGGCCAAAACGTCCCCCGCACAATTTGCTCTTGATCATGGTTTGCTGAGAAGCGCAGACACTTTGAGAGGTGGCCGTAAGATTTATGACATCAACACCTCCAAGGTGAAATCGAGAGACAACTACAACCGTCCGACCGAGTACATGATGGGTAACCCCGAAGGTCCGGGCAACGGCGGTAAGGCTTATGAACTCTCCGAGAAGATGAAGCGCTTCCGCAATGTGGTCGTCAAGGCCATTGGCACGAACCACACTCAGGAAATTGGCTTGATTACCGACAGTATCTTTGGCACAAAGGATTATCTCCTAGGCCAAGGCTACTCCGAGAACCAAATGAAGAAGTTAAACACCAAGGACGGCGAATTCTATGGTGCCAAGGTCAGCTATTATCCGGGTGTAACGGATCCGGTGCAAGACAGCTGGGAATATCGCAACTTCCACCATACCGTGTTGGTTGCCGACGTGACCTTGTTGAACAAGATTATCTCTGAGGCCCAAACCGCCGAGTTGAATACTGTCTCCCAACTGATGACGAACATTCACGCTTCTGACTTCACCTTCGATGAAATTGGTGCCAGAGTGTTTGCTGAAAGTGGTTACCTGCTTTCAGGCCAAACCTATAGAGCTCAAGCTATGGTGACTGCATGGAAGAATTCACAACTGACCGCCCGCGTGAAGCTTGATGGTGGTGCCGAAAAGGAATACACCAGCGATGCCCAAGGCGTGATTCCGTTAGAATGGAATGTGGGCGTTGGCTCGCACAACTATACCGGTGTCATCGATATGCTGGATCCTACCACTAACCAGATTGAAGAGTTCCCGTTCTCGGGCTCCTTCGTCGTGGCTCCTCCTGCGGTGAGCGTTTCGGCTACCAAGATGAATGTGGTGTATCGCGGTATTGACAACCCGATTGCTGTCGGCGGCGGCGTTGGCGGTGCAATCAGCGCTTCGGCCAGCAGCGGTTCCTTGACCCCAACGGGTAACGGTACTTACAACCTGCGCCCAGGCGAGGCCAACGAAGTGACCATCAGCGTTACTTCCAATGGCTCCAGCCTCGGCAGCATGAAGTTCCGCGTGAAAGACCTGCCTAAGCCGGAAGCCATCATCCGCAACGTTCAGAACGGCTTGGTGTCGAAGAGCGCTCTGCTTGCCGCCAACCGCGTGGAAGCTGAGATGAAGGACTTCGACTTCGACGGCGTTAAGTACGACGTGGTGGGCTATACCTTCCGTTACAAGACCAAGGCTGGTACCACCAAAGAAGCCAAGGCCAACAGCGGTGCCTTCACCGATGAAATCAAGAATGCCATCAGCCAATCCAACGTGGGTGACACCTTCCTCTTCACGGCCATCCAAGTGAGAGGTAACGACGGCAAGACTAAGACTCTTGACACGCCTATCGGTGTTGAAATCAAGTAAATGAACAAACTTAAACCTTTATAAGATGAAAAAAACACTTGTTTCATTGTTGACCTTCGCGGTGTTCTTCGGAAGCCTCGGCCTCAAAGCCCAGACCACCGATATCAAGCCGCCAAGGAACAGCATCTTATCAAGTCGGCAAGAAATCATTAACGAGAAGAAAGCCTCGCCACTGCCTGTCATTGATGAGTCCACTGTCATGTGGAAGAAGACGGTCATCCGCGAGATCGACTTCCGCCAGAAAATCAATCAAGTGTTCTATTATCCCATCAACCCGACCGAGGATTGGAGAAACTTCATCACGGTGATTTACGACGGCATTATGAGTGGCGAAATCACGCCCTACCGTGTGGAAAACAACATCGATGACATGGTGACTCCTTTGACCTTGGCTGACTTTGAACGGGAAAACACGAAGATTGGCGACCCGCCCGTCATCTGGAAGGATGGCGAGGAAGTACCCAATGAAATCGCCTTTAAGGATCGTATGCTCAACGTGTTGCGCCTTAGAATCAAGGAAGACTGGTATTTCGATAAGAAATTGTCGCAGTTCTTAGTGCGCATCATAGCCTTAGGTCCCATCGTCGTTGACGATGACGGCGGCCTGTCACAGGTGTGCTGGATACCTTATGAGGATTCAAGAGACGTGCTGGCTAAGGCCTTTGCCTTCAACCGCAACAATGCGGCCCAGCGCCTTACCTATGACGAAGTGCTGCAAAAGCGCATCTTCGACAGCTACATCGTCAAGGAGGAAAACGTCTATGATCGTTACATCAACTCCTATGCATTCAACATTGACGCTCTCTATGAATCGGAGCGCATCAAGAACGAAATGTTTGATTTCGAACAGAGTCTGTGGGAGTATTGATAGCGATTCACTCAAGTGAAAGGGCATCCGAAAGGGTGCCCTTTTTAGTTTGTCATCGAATAAGGTTTGTCCTCGGTTCTTAGACCGCGTTCCAAATTTGGCTCGGAACCCATCTCGAAAACCAATTCCCCGCCCTGCATCAGTTGCTCATGGGTGAGGTATAATTTGCTGATTTCCTGTCCGTTGAACATCACTTTTTGCACATAACGGTTCTCGTCACTCACCTCGGGTGCCTTGATTTCCAAGGTCTTGCCATTGCCCAAGCGCACTTTCAGATAGGGCAGGTAGGGCGCACCCAAAACATACTGGTCACTGCCGGGACAGACGGGATAGAAACCCATCACGGAGAAGATGTACCACGCCGACATCTGCCCGCAATCGTCGTTGCCGCAGAGGCCGTCGATGTTGTTTTTGTAGAAACGGTTCATGATTTCGCGCATCCAGTATTGGGTCTTGTAAGGTGCTGAAGTCCAGTTGTACAGGTAGGCAATGTGATGTGCAGGCTCATTGCCATGGTTGTAGCAGCCCATCAAGCCCTCCTCGGTCACGTCCTCCGTGTTCTCGAAGAACTCAGCGGGCAGGTGCATAATAAACAAGGTGTCAAGGTTGTGGATGAACTGCGCATCGCCGCCCATCGCCCCGATGAGGCCCTTCACATCGTGCGGCACATAGAACGAATACACCCACGAATTGCCTTCCACAAAGCCCTCACCCTCAGTGTCTAACAGGCTGAAAGGCTCCTTCCAAGTACCGTCGGCCATTCTTGGACGGGCAAAGCCCAATTCCGTGTCGAAAGTGTTGCGCCAGTTGGCGGCGCGTTGTTTGTACTGCTCTGCAAGTTCTTGGTTTCCAGTCTTTAGCGCGGCTTGGTAGATAGCCCAATCATCGTAGGCGTATTCCAAAGTCACGGAAACGCAGCCGCTGTTCTTGTCGAAAGGCACATAGCCAAGCTGCTGATAATCATCGAGGTTGACATAATACGGACAAGTGGAACTCCGCTGCATGGCTTTCAACAACGCATCTTTCTGATTGACAATACCTTTTGCGTAGGCATCAGAAAGTACCGAAACGGCGTGATAGCCAATCATGCACCAGTTTTCGTTGCCCATGTGGGACCAAACGGGCAGCAGTCCGTGGACGCTCTGCTCGCTGTGTTTCAGCATCGAAGTGACCATGTCGGCATTGCGTTTGGGTTGCAGCACATTGAACAGCGGATGCAGGGCGCGGTAGGTGTCCCACAAAGAGAAAACGGTATAATTCGTGAAGCCCTCGGCCTGATGGATGTTGTGGTCGATGCCGCGATATTGGCCGTCCACATCCATATAAATAGAGGGATTAATCATGGTGTGGTAGAGCGAGGTGTAAAGCATAGCCTTCTGATCCTCAGTGCCTTCGGCTTGCAGAATGGATAATTCCTTGTTCCATTTGGCTTGGGTTTCGGCCAACAGTTGCTCAAAATTTCGGCCATCGGTTTCGGCATGGAGGTTGCGCAAAGCGCCCTCGGTGCTGGTGGCCGACAGCGCGACCTTCATTTCCAATGTTTTAGGCTCTCTGAATGTGAAATAAGCCACAATCTTGCGCCCCGTCATCTCGGGGAAGTTGTGCCTGAAATCAAACTTGCCCCACATGCCATTGTATTTTGGTTTCTGCAACTCGCGGTAGCCATAATCAATGATGGATTGGTTAAAGCTGATAGCGAAGTAGGTGTAATTCGTTCTTGCCCAGCCGTTTGTGATTCTATAGCCTGTCAGCAAGGTGTCGTTTTCCACGCGTAAATTAGCCCACAAAGTTTTGCCGTCGTAATTGTAAATGCCGTGCTGCAAGTCCAAAATGATGCTTCCATCCTGACCTTCGGGATAGGTATAGCGGTGAATGCCAGCGTGTTCCGTGGCCATCAGTTGAGCCTTGATGCCGTAGTCTTGCAAGAAAACCTCATAATATCCGGGAACGGCCTTTTCGGTTGCATGGCTGAAACGGGAACGATAGCCTGCATCAGGGTCGGTCTGCGTCCCTGGGTTGAACTTAATTTCTCCGGTGACAGGCATCACCAAAATGTCGCCTAAGTCGGAGTGGCCTGTCCCGCTGAAATGGGTGTGGCTGAAACCCACGATGGTGCTGTCTTTGTGCTGATAACCAGCGCAATACTCATACACACGCGGCTGATATTTGCCGTCAATGTTGTGCGGCACGGTATCGGTGTCGGGGCTGAGTTGCACGATACCGAAAGGCGCGCAAGCTCCTGGAAAGGTATGTCCCATGCCATTTGTCCCGATGATGGGATTGACGTATTGGATGTAGTCGGCGGCATCTGACACGGTGGTTTCTGTATGTTTTTCGGCGCAACCAAAAGCAAATAGGCTGAAAATGAGCAAAATCTGTGCGGATATTTTCTTCATGGCGAAAGTGTTTATCAATTAATGGAATGAGCTTTAATGCGCCTCTAACCAGTTGTTTCCTGTATTCATCTCCACCACCACCGGTACCGAAAGCGGCAAAGCGTTCACCATCTTGTCTTGGACGATGTATTTCAGCGCGTCAAGTTCGTCCAAATGCGCATCGAAGACCAACTCATCGTGGACTTGCAGAATCATTTTCGACTGCATTTTCAGGCGTTCAAGTTCCTCGTGGATGCCAATCATGGCGATTTTGATCATGTCGGCACTGCTGCCTTGGATGGGTGCGTTGATGGCGTTGCGCTCGGCGAAACCGCGCACCACACTGTTCGCGCTGTTGATGTCGCGCAAATAGCGGCGGCGGCCCAAAATGGTTTCGGCATAGCCCCGTTCACGCGCCAAGGCAATGCTGCGGTTCATGTATTCCTTGATGCCCGCGTACTCCTCAAAATACTTCTTGATGATGTCGGCGGCCTCGCTGCGCGAGAGTTCCATCCTTTCGGCCAGACCGAAGGCTGACATCCCATAAATGATGCCGAAATTGACCGCCTTAGCGCGGCTGCGTTGCTCCTTAGTAACCTCATTCATAGGCACATGGAACACCTTAGCAGCCGTGGCTGCGTGGATGTCGTGGCCGAGGTTGAAATCGCTGACCATGGCGGGGTCTTGGCTCAAATGCGCGATGATGCGCAACTCGATTTGGCTGTAGTCGGCGGCAAGGAGTGTGTATTGCGGACTGCGCGGCACGAAAGCACGACGGATTTCACGACCTTGCGCGGTGCGCACGGGGATGTTTTGCAGGTTCGGGTTGTTGGAACTCAGTCGCCCAGTAGCCGTAACCGCCTGATTATAAGAGGTATGGATTAACCCGTCCTTCGGATTGACCAAAGCCGGTAGCGCGTCCAAATAAGTGGATTTCAGTTTGGTGAGCGAGCGATAGTCCAAAATCAGGTTGATGATGGCGTGCTTGTGGGCGAGTTTTTGCAAAACCTCTTCGCCCGTGGCGTATTGACCCGTCTTGGTTTTCTTGGCTTTCTCGTCGATTTTCAGTCGCTCAAAGAGGATTTCGCCCAACTGTTTTGGCGAGGCGATATTAAAAGGCGTTCCCGCTAATTCGTAAATCTTTTCCTCGATTTTGTGGATTTCCTTGCCAAACTCCTCGCTGATTTGCTGCAGGTTTTCCGTGTCGATTTTTACGCCGTTGGCTTCCATGCGGCTGAGCACAGGCACGAGCGGCATTTCAATCTCGTAAAACAGTTTCTCCACACCGTTTTCTTTCAATAAAGGCATCAACTTCTCGTAAAGTTGCAGTGTAATGTCGGCGTCCTCGGCGGCATATTCTTTCACCAGGTCAATTGGCACCTCGCGCATGGTTTTCTGTTGCCGACCCTTGCCAATCAATTCCTCGATGGGGATAGTGAGGTAGTTCAGATAGACCTCGGCAAGGTAGTCCATGTTGTGGCGTTGCTCGGGTTCGAGGAGATAATGCGCGAGCATTGTATCAAACATTTTTCCCTTCACGCTGATGCCGTATTGCGCCAGCATGGAAATGTCGTATTTCAGGTTTTGCCCGATTTTCAAAAGGCTTTCGTCCTCAAACACAGGCCGCAACAACTCCAATTTTTTCAAACATTCCTCGCGGTCGGCGGGCATGGGCAGATACCACGCCTGGTGTGCCTTTATCGCGAATGAAACGCCCACCAAATCAGCGGAATATACATCGATGTTGGTTGTTTCGGTGTCGAAGACGAATTGCTTTTGCTTGGATAATAGTTCTACTAAAGCCTTGATGTCGGCTTCAGTTTCCACGAGTCTGTAGTCATGCGGCACCGTCTTGGCTGAGGCTTTGTCTGAGAAATCGAGAAGTCCGCTTTCAGTTTGGCCAAAAAGGTCGAATTGGCCTGTGGCGTTTGGCGTTTCCGACGAGAACAAGTCGGGTACTTGGCCTCTCGTTTCCCTTGATTGCCGCACTTCACTCGCAATGACGGGGGACGAACCCTCGTGGTTTTTTTTGTAATCCTCCAAAAACCGCTTGGCAAACGTTTTGAATTCCAATTCCTCAAACAAGGCCATTAGCGCTGGTACATCGGGTTCTTTGGCTTTCAGTTCTTCTTCGTTGAACTCGACGGGCACTTCCAAGTTGATGGTAGCCAGCATTTTCGACATTAGTCCCTGCTCGGCGAAGCTAATGACGTTTTCCCTCTGCTTACCTTTCAGTTCGTCGGCGTGGGCAATGAGATTCTCCACGCTGCCGTATTGTCCCACCAGTTGTGCGGCGGTCTTTTCCCCAATGCCGGGAATACCAGGAATGTTGTCGGCGGCATCGCCCCAAAGTCCCAGAATGTCAATCAATTGCTTGGGTTCCTTGATACCGTAGCGTTCGCAGACCTCTTTCGGTCCCCACACTTGCGCTGGTTCGCCAAACTTGGCGGGTTTGTATAGCAACACCTTGTCTGTGACCAATTGCCCGAAGTCCTTATCGGGGGTCATCATGTAAGTGGTAAAACCTTCTTTTTCAGCCTTTTTCGACAGCGTTCCGATGACATCGTCGGCCTCGTAGCCTTCCACGCCGTAAATCGCGATGTTGAAAGCCTCGATGAGCCTAATTATATAAGGTATCGCCTCGCGCAGGTCGTCGGGCATTTTCTCGCGGTTGGCCTTGTAGTCGCTGTATTCGGCCTGCCGTTGCTCCGTTCCGGACACGTCGAAGGCCACGCCGATGTGGGTGGGTTTTTCGTTCTTCAAAATCTCGTAAAGCGAGTTCAAAAAGCCGATGATGGCCGAGGTGTTGAGGCCTTTCGAATTGATGCGCGGGTTCTTGTTCATGGCGAAGAACGCCCTGTAAATCAGCGCATAAGCATCCAAAAGGAAGAGTTTTTTTGCTGTGGTTTCCATAGGGTTTGTTTTGATGGTGTAAAAATACGGAGTTTCGGAATATTATGGGCTGGATTTTTCTAATTTTGCACTCAATATCGTTTTAAAGATTCCAAAAATCTGAAAAAAATCGCCATGATAAAAAAAAGTCGTATCTTTGCCGCTTGAAAACGAGCAATTTTATCATTTGTTAAACGCAAAAATTGAAAACTATGCAACAAGAAATTTTGAATGAAATCGTTCCGATCATTGCCGAAAAATTGGGCGTTGATCCTTCAGAAGTCACTATGGAAGCCAGCTTCACCAACGACCTTGGCGCCGATTCATTGGACACCGTCGAGCTGATGATGGAATTTGAAAAGAACTTCAACCTCTCCATCCCGGACGACCAGCAAGAAAGCATCGTGACCGTTGGTGATGTTGTCAGACTCATCGAAAAAATGCGTGCTGAGAATTAATTTCACTACGAATCGATAATGATTTCATGGAATCGAAACGCGTAGTCGTCACAGGCCTCGGTGCCATCACCCCCATCGGAAACACCGTCAAGGATTTCTGGGAAGGATTGGTGAATGGGAAAAACGGTGCCGGTGAGATTACCCGTTTCGATTCTTCTTTATACAAGACCCATTTCGCCTGCGAGGTGAAGGGCTACAACCCCGACGACTTCTTCGACAAGAAAACCGCGCGCAAGTACGACTTGTTTGCGCAGTTCGACATCGTGGCCGCCGACGAAGCCATTGCCGACTCGGGCATCACGCCCGAAAACACCAACTTCGAAGACGTGGGCGTCATGCTGACTTCGGGCATCGGCGGTGTCAACCATTTCTTCAATGAGATGAAGGAGTTTTTCACCGAAGGCGACGGCACACCGCGCTTTAGCCCCTTCCTCATCACCAAGATGATTGCCAATATGCCCGGTGGCGTCATTTCCATCAAATATGGCTTCCTTGGTCCTAACTTCGCTACCGTGTCGGCCTGCGCCTCATCGGCACATGCCATCATGGAGGCGTTCAACTACATCCGTTACGGCAAGTGTGATGTCATCGTCGCTGGCGGCGCAGGTGCAGCCATCGGCGAATGCGGCATCGGCGGCTTCAATTCCATGAAAGCCCTCTCGACACGCAACGACGACTTCATGACGGCTTCCCGCCCCTTCGACCTCCACCGCGATGGTTTCGTCATGGGCGAGGGGGCCGGCAGCCTTGTTCTGGAATCATACGAACATGCCAAGGCACGTGGCGCGAAGATTTACGCTGAAATCGTAGGTTGCGGCGCTTCGGCTGACGCTTACCACATCACGGCTCCGCATCCCGAAGGCAAGGGTGGCATCCTGAGTATGCAGCGTGCCCTGAAAGATGGCGAAATCGCCCCAGAAGCCATCGACCACATCAACACGCACGGCACTTCGACGCCGGCGGGTGATTTGGCCGAGCCTATCGCCATCAAAGCGGTGTTTGGTGAACACGCCTACAACATCAGCATCAACTCCACGAAATCCATGACGGGCCACCTTTTGGGCGGAGCGGGTGCCGTCGAAGCCATCGCCACGGTGCTTGCCCTCAAAAACGGCATCATCCCGCCCACCATCAACCACTTCGAAGACGACCCGCAAATCGACAGCCGGCTTGATTTCACCTTCAACCAGGCCCGCCGCCGCGACATCAACTACGCCCTTTCCAATTCATTCGGTTTCGGAGGCCAAAACGCTTCCTTGATTTTCAAAAAGTTCCAGTCATAAAATGACGCTACTCGGTCTCTTTGCCCATCGCTCCCCCGAAGAAAAAGCCTTAGCCATATACATCCGTAGCATCTTTGGGTTCTACCCGAAAAACATTGCGTTGTACCAACTGGCCTTCACGCATAAATCCAAGTCGGAGGAGAATGTCGGTAGCTACCACGTCAACAACGAAAGGCTTGAGTATCTGGGCGATGCCGTGCTCAGCGCAGCTGTGGCCGATTACCTCTTCAGAACTTATCCCACCCAATCGGAAGGCTTTTTGACCGAGATGCGGTCGCGTATCGTCAGCCGAGTTTCCCTCAACAAGCTGTCACAAAAACTGCATTTCGAAGACCACATCCACTATACCGCTGACAACAGCAAGTTTCCCTCGTTCCGCTCGCTGGGCGGCAATGTTTTCGAGGCACTCATGGGCGCCATCTACCTTGACTATGACTTCGATTTCGCCAAACATATCATCATCAATCGTATCATCCGCGACTATATCGACCTTGAGGATTTGCAACAGACTGAAATCAACTTTAAGAGCAGAATCTTAGAGTGGGCGCAGAAATTCAAGGTCAAGAAACACGTGGAATTCAGGCTGTTGAAGGAAGAGGAACTGAAAAACAAAAAGCAATTCCACGTGCAGATTTTCATCGATGACAAGCCATACGCCGACGCCATCGACTACTCCATCAAGAGGGCGGAACAATCTGCTGCAGAAAAAACTTTGAACATGTTGACAAATAATGTATCTTTGTCGCATGAATCCCAAGGACAAAAATAAGATTCGAGTCGCCTCATTTGAAGATACTTTCGCCATCGGCATCAACTCCGGATTGCCCGACTACAAATTGGCGTGGTTCATCAACAAGAAGCTCTGCATCGACTTTGCCCGTGAGGAAGACCTATATGACGGCGGCATCCCGTTCTCCTTTTTTTACTATACTGGCGGCGAAAATTGCCAAGTCTATAATCTCGTCTCCATCCAAAGTCAGAACAAGGCCCTTCTCGACTTCAATCCCCGGCTCGACTACCTCTTGGTCATCCGCAACGGCGTACTGCCCGAAAAAATCAATTTCATCATCAAGAGCCTTCGTGAAATCGAAGGAATCGGCCATGCTTTCCTCCTTGATGTGAACAAGGGAAAAGCCCTCAAACAAGCCTTGGAAATCATTGAGCTTCAGGAGATCTACCTTCTTGAACAAACCAAGAAACAAAACAGTCTTGAACACGTCAGACAGGAAGTCTTGAAACGCAGAAACGTTTCCGCTTGGGCCGAACAGACCGCTCCGGCACCACAGTTTTATTGATTCTTCTCCAGCACCATCACGCCTATCTGGTTTTCTTCGGTGTTGAACATGGAAACACCGTCGCCGAGGCCTATGACGAAACGGTTTTTCCCCGTTGGAATGTCGTCACTTACCACCGTGTGCAAATGGCCAGTGTAGCACGAATGCGGCTCGATTCGGATGTCTTCGTCATAGAAACAGTAACAGAAATCGTTCGTGACAAGGTATTGCGCCACAAGGCTGATGGTCATCTCATTATGTTGAAAATCAATGGGTTTATCAAGTGGGTTATAGATGGAAAAGTCTACTTGTAAAGTGTCGTTATGATAAACGGTGAAAGGCTCAGCGTCATTGAGACCAACTATCTTGAAGTCCGTCACCAAGCGGTTAGGCGACTGGAAGTGTTGCATCAAGTAACCTTCAACGCGCTGATTGTCAACATCAAACTTCTTTGACAGATTCAGCACAGGTCCGCAAATGAACACGGATTGGTCTATCCAAGCCGTGTCGAATTGCCAGAGGTCAAATTGGGTTTTGCGGTCGTAAAAAGCCCTTAACGAGGAACTTTCTTTGCCTGTAAAGTAATGATACAAAGCAGGTTGCTGAAACGAGCCTTGAAATACAACGGGGCTATCACCCGCCACTTTCTCGACAGCTTTGTAATAGGTTTCCTTGCCATGGTAGCCGAATCGGTCGACTAACGTAGTCATCAGAAGGATTCTGAAGGCCAAAACCAACAGCAGCGAAGGCAAAATGAAACACTTGACATATTTCATCAACTTGTTATCAACCAACGCTTTGCGATAAAGCAAAACCACCACGGGAATACAGCAAACGATGGTCCAATGCGGCTCCACATGGCCTCGGAAAGCCATCAGCCAGAAGAAGAAAAAGAACCCGATGAAGATAAACTTCAGTCCCCGCTCAAAAACCAGCTTGCTGTGCATGTCATTCCAGCGTAGGCTTGTGCGATGGCGGGAATCTATGCACAGCACATAAACAATAGCTCCAAAAGTAAACGGATTGAAAATGAGCAACTGATTCGGCAGATATTCAAGGAAATAACTCCAGCGGAAAGGCTCGCTGCGCTGCGAAAGATGATACTTGAAACTCGGAAAATCATTGTTGACTTGCCACAAAATATGCGGCGTCAACAAAGCCAAAGCAACGAAGCAAGCCACCCAAAACTTGCCGTCTTTCAGCAATTTGAGGTTCGACAACACAATCAGCCCCAACAGCATGAAAGCGTGATACTTGCTGTAAACCATGCAGGCTATCAGCAGACCCATCAGCAAGGCGCGGAGCCAAGTGCTTTCTTCCAAATACCGCTGATAAACCAACAGAAACAAGGTCGAAAACAGAATCAATCCCACATCGGGCGTGGTGACGAAGCCGTAGATGTTGAACATCACGATGGAAAACGATAGGACAAGAAACAAGAAGACATGCTTACAAGTCGGCCCTTCGACAGGCTCAGGGACCTGCGCAATTCTCCACATCACCCACAGCGACAAACACGACGCAATAATCGTGAAAAACCTAACCCCCAAGCTGCCCGAGAAGAAAATGCTGCTCAGAAAAGTCATCAACCCCACCATGGGCGGGTGGTCGAAATAACCCCAAGCGAGGTGTTCGCCGTAAAGGGCATAATACGCCTCATCTTCATGAATTTCAGTGAAAATGCCTTGCAGCAGATTGATGATCAACCAAATGAAAATGCCACAACAAAGGAGGATTTTCCAGTTTTGGGATTTGTCCTTTGTCATGGCATTGTTCATTTTGTAGAGACGTGACGCGTCTCTACAAGGTTTAACCAACGTGGATGTTATCCTTCACCAACTTCAGAATCTTCTTCGTGTCGTTGCCGAGTTCCTTGCGGAGGTGGGCATCGTCGAAGGCGGTGAGGTACTTGATCATGTAATCCACGATGCTGTCGGAGAACACGCCCTTGGCGGTGTAAATCTCGCGGTCCTTGGCCAGTTCCTTGGCGGCGGCCACGCAGCTGTCGGGCAGTTGTTCGAGGCTCTCTTGCAGTTGCTTGTTCTTCTCGTCGTGGATATTCACGCCAAGGCCGACATAGGTCTTTTCTGCAATCTCAAGTGCGTCGGGCATTTCGAAGCCGTGACGGGCGGCAGCACAGAGGGCGGCCATCAGCAGGTACATGTCGGCGCATCCGTCGGAGGCACGCCATTCGAAGGTCTGCTTTTCGCTGAAGTCCTTGTTCGACTTCTTCTCGAGCGGGTTGGCGTTGGCGGCCATGTCCTTGCCGTTATTAATCCAGCCGAGCGGCACGCGCACCAAGGCGCTACGGTTGCTGTAAGACCAGCACAGCGAGGTCGGGGCTTCCTGATGTGGTACCAAACGCAAGAACGACAGCGGGTTAGGATTGCCGAAGGCAGGCAGCGAAGTGCCAGCCACCATGTATCCGGCGATGGCTTTCTTGGCGTAGTCGGTCAGTTCGCCGTTCTTCACCATCACACTCTTGCCTTCCTTCGTGAATTTGCAGTGGACGTGCATCCCTGAGCCAGCCTTGCCTACGGTAATCTTCGGGGCGAAGGTCAGGGTGACGCCATACTCGTAAGCCAGTTGGCGCATAATCCACTTGGCCACAACGAGTTGGTCGGCGGCATCCTCGATGTTGGTGGGCAGGAACTCGATTTCGTTCTGCTCGTAAATCTTACCGTCGAGGGTGAAATTGCCCACTTCGGAGTGGCCGTACTTAATCAGGCCGCCGGCTTGGGCGATGAGGCGCATGGCTTCCACGCGGTACTCAGTGAATTTGTTGAATGGGGCACTCTCGTGGTAGCCGCGTTGGTCGGGCACCTCGTAGATTTCCTCGTCGTCGGCGATGATGTAATACTCCAACTCGCCCATGGTTTCCATTTGCAGCCCCGTGGTCTTCTTGAACACCTCGTGCGCCTTGTGCAGGATGTGCTCAGGCGAACTCTCGAAAGGCTCGCCGTCACGGTTGTAGAACGAGCAAAGGATGTCGAGGGTCGGGGTTTCGGTGAAGGGGTTGCGGAAGGCTGTCTTGTACTTCGGCACCACATAGAGGTCGCTCTTTCCGGCTTCGATGAAGGGGAAGAGGCTCGAACCATCGACGCGCTCACCGGCAGTGAGGATATTCTCGAGGTGTTCGAGGCTGTGAATCACGAAGTTGAGGGTCTTCAATTTGCCGTCCCAGCCACAGTAGTGGAAGTTGACGAATTCGATTTGGTTTTCCTCGCAATAACGGATGATGTCGGCGCGAGTGAACTCTGCTGCAGGCTTTTGAAGGTACTGCACCAGACGATTGGGGTTCATGGCAATTCTTTGGTCCATTACAATTTGTATTTCAGATTTAAAGATTTAAAATTTTAAGATTCAAAGATTCAAAGATTCAACAGTTTGATTCGTGGCCATGACCAGCCCCTAAAACGTCATTGCGGGCTTGACCCGCAATCTCCCTACCGTAAAGGTGTCTCCTTCGTGAACGGGAGATGGCGGATGCTGCTCCGCCATGACGTTAAAGGGCGTTAGGGATGTGACTCCCCAGTATCTAGCCCGAGATTTTGCGCAAAGATAGTAAATATTCCGTCATCGTTGTCCAAAAGAAGAATAAATGCTGTTTTTTCCTTTGAATCCATGGTTTTTTCCTACTTTTGCGCTAACAAAAGCAAGAATTATGGCACTAAAAGACTGGATGATTTCCTTCAACAACGCCAAGACGATGGAGTCGAACGGCGAGGAGGGTCAGAAATTGATCGAGGAATACGAGCGCGTATTGTCCAAATTAGGCGAAGGGCCTTTCACCGAGGCCGAGGAAAACGTCCGCAAGGAGGTCTGCCGGAACCTATACGAATTGTATGCCCTCAATGGAGATGAGGCGAAGGCTGAGGAATACAAAAAATTGTTTGAATGACAGTGCTTTGCGTGTTGCAAATCACAAAATTCCAGCTGTTTTTGGCTCAAAAATCACAAAATTCCAGAATTATCTCTTCAACATATTAAAATAAGCATCCAACAACTTCTGCGCGCCGATATAGGCGCTCATGCGCTGGCCGCGCACGTCGCTTTCGACCAAGGGGAGCAGGTCGGAAACGAGTTGGTTTTGGTAGAAGTCGTTTTTCAGGGCACTGTCCATCGAGTCGTACATCATCTGAACGTCCTGTTGGGCGCGTTTCTTATAGAGGTAGCCATTGTCGCGGATGGCCTGCACATGGTCGGCCACCATCTGCCACACCTCGTCGATTTGGAAGCCCGTCAGGGCGGAGCAGGTCATCACCTTGGTCTCTTGTCCCGACTCGGGCAAGGGAAAGAGGTGCAGCGCATTGCGACATTCGGCGGCGGCGCGGTTGGCGCGCATTACGTTGTCACCATCGGCCTTGTTCACGGCGATGCCGTCAGCCATCTCCATGATGCCGCGCTTGATGCCTTGGAGCTCGTCTCCGGCACCGCTGATTAATATAAGGAGGAAGAAATCGACCATGGAATGTACCGCCGTTTCCGACTGGCCCACGCCCACGGTTTCAACGAAAATCGTATCATAACCTGCTGCTTCGCAAAGGATTATCGTTTCTCTTGTCTTTCGTGCTACGCCGCCCAATGTGCCCGCCGAGGCCGAAGGACGGATGTAGGCGTTGGGATGCACGGAAAGGTTTTCCATGCGGGTCTTGTCGCCCAAGATGCTGCCTTTAGAGCGTTGGCTCGAAGGGTCGATGGCGAGGACGGCAAGTTTCTGTCCTTTGTCGCACAAATGCACACCCAAAGCCTCAATAAAGGTGCTTTTTCCCGCGCCCGGAACACCCGTAATGCCCAAACGCAGAGCTTTTCCCGCATGGGGCAAGCAGGCCGCGATAATCTGTTGCGCCAAGTCCTGATGCTTCGGCAACGCGCTCTCCACCAAGGTGATAGCCTTGCTCAACGCCACACGGTCGCCTTTGAGGATGCCTTCGACATACCAGTCCAAAGGCATGAGCTGTTGGTGGTTGCGTTTCATGCGCTCCAAAGCATTCGGGTTGACTTGTACGGGGCCATCTACACCTTCCGTGACTTTAAGGTTCGATTCCCATTCGTGCTCCTGATTTTCAAAGTGTTCGTGTTCCATAGCGGGTTGCGGTTTGGTTTTGCAAAAGTATAAAAATATACGATTCATGCATCACATTCCGAAACGATTTACTATTTTTGCAAGTTTGAATCTCTAACCCTCAAACACAGAATCTTTGAATCTTGAAATTTTAAATCTTTAAATCTGATATTATGTACAGAACGCATACTTGTGGCGAACTTCGTCTTGCCGATGCTGGCAAGGAAGTGACATTGGCAGGCTGGGTGCAGCGCGTGCGCGACAAAGGCTCCCTCGTGTGGATTGACCTCCGTGACCGCTATGGCATCACTCAACTTTTCTTGGATGGCAACAGCGATCCTAAACTTATCGAACAGGCCCGCACTTTTGGCCGTGAATTTGTGATTCAGGCCAAAGGCACCGTCATCGAACGCGAATCGAAGAACCCGAACATGCCGACGGGTGACATTGAGTTGAAAGTGAATGCTTTCATCTTGCTCAACGGCAGCAAGACCCCTCCCTTCACCATTGAGGATGTCAGCGACGGCGGCGACGACCTCCGCATGAAATACCGCTATTTGGACATTCGCCGTAACCCCGTGCGCAAGAACCTCGAACTGCGTCACCGCATGGCCATGCTTGTGCGCAACTATTTAAGTAACCTCAACTTCCTCGAAATCGAGACCCCGATGCTCATCAAGAGCACACCCGAGGGCGCCCGCGACTTCGTGGTGCCAAGCCGCATGAATCCCGGCGAGTTCTATGCCCTGCCGCAAAGCCCGCAACAGTACAAGCAGCTGCTGATGGTGGCCGGCATGGACCGCTATTTCCAGATTGTGCGTTGCTTCCGCGATGAGGACCTCCGCGCTGACCGTCAGCCCGAGTTCACGCAAATCGACTGCGAGATGTCGTTTGTGGAGCAGGAGGACGTGCTGAACACCTTTGAGGGTTTGGCCAAGCATCTTTTCAAAGAGATGAAAGGCCTCGACTTCGACCAATTCCCGCGCATGACTTGGCACGACGCCATGAAATACTACGGCTCCGACAAGCCCGATATCCGTTTCGGGATGAAGTTCGTAGAACTCAATGACGTGGTGAAAGGCAAGGGCTTCGGCCTTTTCGACAACGCAGATTTGGTAGTCGGCATCAACGCCGATGGCTGCTCGGAATACACCCGCAAGCAACTTGACGCGCTCACCGAGTTTGTGAAACGTCCGCAAGTGGGTGCCGGTGGCATGGTCTACATTAAGTACAATACCGATGGCACGTTCAAGTCGTCGGTCGATAAGTTCTACTCGCCTGAAGACCTGAAAGTTATCGCCGAAGAGTTCGGTGCCAAGCCTGGCGACCTGATGCTCATCCTCTGCGGTGAGGCCATGAAGACCCGCGTGCAACTCAACGCCCTGCGTTTGGAGATGGGTAACCAACTCGGTCTGCGCAATCCCGATGTGTATGCACCGCTTTGGGTCATCGACTTCCCGCTGCTTGAATGGGACGAGGAGACGCAACGCTATTATGCGATGCACCATCCCTTCACCGCTCCGAAACCCGAAGACGAGGCCTTGCTCGACGACCCGACGAAGTGGGGCGACATCCGCGCCAATGCCTACGACATCGTGATGAATGGTGTGGAGGTGGGTGGCGGCTCCATCCGTATCCACGACCGCACTTTGCAGAACAAGATGTTCCACACCCTTGGCTTCACCGACGAGAAAGCGCAGGAGCAGTTCGGCTTCCTGATGGGTGCCTTCGAGTATGGCGCTCCGCCTCACGCAGGTTTGGCCTTCGGCTTCGACCGTCTCTGCTCGCTTTTCGGTGGCGCCGACAGCATCCGCGACTTCATCGCCTTCCCGAAGAACAATGCTGGCCGCGACGTGATGAGCGGCTCACCTGCTCCGATTGCCCAAGAACAACTGGATGAATTGCAGATTGCGCTGAATTTGAAATAATTATTATGGAATACACTTCGTGTAGAAATCTGTCAAAAATAAGACTCATGAAAAACCTGAAAACCTATTTAATCATTCTGCTGGGAGCACTCATTTTAAGCTCCTGCTCAACGGACAAAACCATGATTGCCAAAGGCGTGGACCTCAACAAGTATGAGTATGCCTCCATCGTGAAAGGCCAGACGATTCATGGCACCGAGACCGACATCGAAATCGAGCCGGGTATCTATGAAGCCATTGAATCCACGCGCCTAAAGATGGTGGGAGAGCGTCGTGTTAACGATCTAACTACGGAAGAGAAGGGAAGAATCGTCCTTGTGAAGTATGCCGCCACCTCCAACGAAGGGACATCCACCCTCAGTGTCAGTTTCGAGGACTACATGACGGGCAAAACCGTGGCTTCATGCCGTTCCTCCAACCGTTTTGCGCTCACGCGTCAAAAGGATGTGGACAGAGCCATCAACAAACTGGCCAAACGGATCAAAAGCATTTGGAAGTGATGATGCTTTTTTATAGGAAAGAAATAAATATCTGAATATGAAACGACTATTAGTCTTAACAGGTGGCGGCGATTGCCCGGGCTTGAACGCCGTGATTCGCGCCATCGTCAAGAGAGCAGCCCAAGAGAAAGAATGGGAAGTGCTCGGCAGCATACAAGCCTACAACGGCATCCTGTGGGAACCCACCGAGGTCGTTAGGCTCACGCCGGAATCGGTGCGCGGCATCCACTTCCGTGGCGGCACCATCATTGAGACGACCAACAAGGGCGGCCCGTTCAACTGGCCCGTGAAGAACACCGACGGCACTTGGAGCACCGTGGACCGCAGCGACGAAATGCTCCGCAAGTTGCAATATATGGGCATCGACGCGGTCATCAGCATCGGCGGCGACGGCTCGCAGCGCATCTCGCAGAAACTCTACGAGAAGGGCCTGAACATCATCGGCGTGCCCAAGACCATCGACAACGACCTTTCCTCGACGGAATGCACTTTTGGCTTCCAAACTGCCGTGCAGATTGCCACCGAGGCCGTCGACAAGCTCGTCACCACAGCGGCTTCGCATAACCGCGTCTTCGTCCTTGAAGTGATGGGGCGCGATGCGGGCTGGATTGCCTTGCATTCCGCTATTGCTGGTGGGGCAGAGGTCTGTCTCTTGCCGGAGTTCCCTTACGACATCAACATTGTCAAAGAGCGTTTGGAGAGCCGTTTCAACCATGACCGTGGTTTCGCCGTGGTGGTGGCTTCGGAAGGCGCACGCCCGAAGGACGGCCAGCAGGTGTACGAAATCAGCACCGAGGTCGGCTACGAGAACAAAAAGTTGGGCGGTATCGGTCGGCGCTTCATCGAGGAAATGAAAGCGGCGGGCTTCACTCACGACATGCGCGAAACCACCCTCGGTCACCTGCAACGCGGCGGCGTGCCGATTGCCTACGACCGTGTTTTGTCAGCCGAATTTGGTGTGAAGGCTTTCGAGATGGTATTGAACGGACAATTCGGCCAGATGGTGGCTTACCATCATCCCGACTTGGTGGCCGTTTCGCTGAAGGAAGCCGTCTCCAAGCCCAATCTTGTCAGCTTAGACAGCGACTTGGTTCGCACCGCGCAAGGGCTGAATATCTCATTGGGAATATGAGAATCAGCGTAATCCCTACGGCACAACAAGCCCAAGGCATCAATTTCAGCGGCCAAACCGCCGTTGTGATTGATGTCTTGCGGGCTACGACTGTCATCACCACAGCCTTGGACAACGGGGCGCATGAGGTCATTCCCATGAAGACTGTCGAAGAGGCGCAAAGCCTTTACGCCACTTGCGACAATGCACTTCGTGGCGGCGAGCGCAACGCCTTGAAAATCGAGGGCTTCGACTTGGGCAACTCGCCTTTGGAATACAAGAAAAAGACCGTCGAGGGCAAGACCCTCATACTGACCACCACCAACGGCACCAATGCGATTCATAATGTGCAAGGTGCAGATGAGGTGGTTTTGGCGTGTTTCAGGAACGCGGAGTCGGTGGCTTGCTCCGCACGCAATGACGTCACCGTTGTTTGCGCAGGCACTGAAGGCCGTTTTTCCTTGGACGACGGCCTCTGCGCGGGAATGTTGATAGAACTGCTGAAACAGCAAACCGAAGTCGAAATAGATGATTTTGGGCTGTTGCTGAATCGTTTTTATAATGAAAGCAAGAACAATCTATTTGGCGCACTTTCAGGCTGTTATCACTTGAAGCGACTTTTCGCGCTCGGCTTTTATGACGACATCAAGTTCTGTTTGGAGACGAATTGCGTGCAGACCGTACCCGTATTTCAGGCAGGGAGAATCACTGCGAAATAAAGCCTTTTCTTGTGAAGGGATTACGCTTTTGGGAACAAATTCTCCAAAATGATTTTTGGACAATTATTGCTTAACTCGCTGATTTTTAACTGTTTTTGTTTTTCAAAACGTTTGAAAGATTCGCTTTCGGGAAACAAAGGCTTGTGTTGTAGCATTTGCTTCAACTCTGCGGCGGCTTTCATCGCGGATTTTTCCTTCGGTTCGATGGCGAAATCCGTAAAGCGTTCCCAAATGTGGCGCACAGCCTGCTCGGTCGGGTGTACCATGTCCTCTTTGTAGAAACGGTAGTCGCGCAGCTCGTCCAAAAGGATTTCATAGGCAGGGAAGTAATGTGCGTTTTCAAACCGCTTACAAACCTCATCGACAGCCAACAGAAGAGCCGCCTTGCTCAGCTGGTTTTCGTGCAGCCCGTCCTTCAAGTGACGCAAGGGCGAAACTGTGATAATGAGCTGTTTTTCAGGGTTTTTCTCGATAATCCCCGAAAGATGGTACACCGATTGCTCCACCGACAGAAACTGCCTATCAAACTGGTTGGCAGGCAACTTGTGGCAATTGGAAACCACCTTTTGCGTGTCCTTGCTTCGGAAAACCCAAGAAGAACCTAAACTGATAATCAACCACTTGGTTTCCGTGAAATGCGCATGGGCTTCGGCAAGGCTCCGATTGACCTGCTCTAAAAGTACTGTTTCAAAATCATTCCAAAATGCCGTGTTGTGGCTGAAAGTGCAGCATTGCCCCTCGCCAACAGAAATCACATCCTCGTGGCTGAAAGGTTTCCCGCTCTGTAATCGCTCCACTGATTGCGCCACGCTAGCTGGATTGTAAATCACTCCGAAAGGATTCACCATCGCATTGAAACCGAGGTCTTTACAGATGTTACCAACCTCATCGGCGAAGCATGAACCTAAGAAGAGCAAACCATCGCCATAGGCGATAGTTTGCTCTAAAGGTTGAATCTTTATTTCGGTCTGAAGAATCATTTGTGCTCGGCAAGGTATCTTTCCACCTCAATTCCAGCCATAGCACCCGTTCCGGCGGCCACGATGGCTTGACGATAGATGCGGTCTTGGCAGTCGCCACAAGCGAAGATACCCTCCACATTGGTGGCTGTCGACTTCGGCTTGGTGATGATGTAGCCGTCTTCGTCCATGTCGAGGATGCCATTGAACGGCGCGGTGTTGGGGGTGTGTCCGATGGCTTCGAAGAAGCCGTCCACATAGATGGTACGCTCTTCTTTGGTGTCGCTGTGGTAAAGCACGGCACCCTTCAGTTTCTTCATGAAGCCTTGTTGCTCGCCGAAGAGTTCCTTGGTCTGGTGTTTCCACAAAACCTCGATGTTGGGCGTGTTCAAGACGCGGTGCTGCATGGCCTTGGAAGCGCGGAGCACGTCACGGCGGACGATGAGATAAACCTTGTTGCAGAGTTTGGCCAAATAGGTGGCGTCCTCGCAGGCCGTGTCGCCGCCGCCCACGACTGCGACATCCTTGCCTTTATAAAAGAAGCCGTCGCAGGTAGCACAAGCCGACACGCCGCCGCCCTTGAATTCCTCCTCGGTGGGCAAGCCGAGATAACGCGCTGCCGCACCCGTGGAGACGATGATGCTGTCGGCCAAAAGTTCGCCGTCGTATTCCGTTGTCACTTTGAAGGGGCGTTGGCTGACATCAATGCTTGTGACTTCGCCCTCACGGATTTCTGCACCGAAGCGCAAGGCCTGCTGACGGATTTCCTCCATCATCTCAGGGCCGGTGATGCCGTTCGGATAGCCTGGGAAGTTCTCGATTTCGGTGGTTTGGGTGAGCTGCCCGCCGGGTTGCATACCTTCATAAACGACGGTTTTCACGTCGGCGCGGCAGGTGTAAATGGCGGCAGTGTAGCCCGCTGGGCCTGAGCCAATTATCAGACATTCAATGTGTTCCATTTGATTCAGTTTAAAGTTTAGAGTGATTAGTTAGAAGTTATTTTCGTGCAAAGATAAAAAAATTCGCCCAAAATGATTGTCAATTCAAAAAACATTCCTAATTTTGCAGCCGCAAATCGCAAGATTAGCTGCGCTGAATCGGAGATTTCAACGCAGTTAAATGCAATCGGGGTGTGGTGCAGTTGGCTAGCATTCTTGCATGGGGTGCAAGCGGTCGCCCGTTCGAGTCGGGCCACTCCGACAAAAGAGCAGCTGAGAAATTGGCTGCTCTTTTTGCGTTTGTCTTGTATGACTTATTCTAACAAATGGAAGCCCCCAACAAACCAATTAGGACAAAAAAATCCCCCAACGTGTTTGTCAACAAGTTAGGGGAGGGAAGTTGTCCAACCAGGATTCGAACCTAGACTAACTGATCCAGAGTCAGTTGTGCTGCCATTACACCATTGGACATCTGATTGAGGCTGCAAAAATACGCTTTTTTTGAATGCCGCAAGAAAAAAAATGAGATTTTTTTTGCCGTTTTTGTAGAGACGCACCGTGGCGCGTCTCTACAATGGCATTTTTTACATCGTTTTCGCCCATGTGTCCTTCAACGCCACGGTGCGGTTGAAGACCAAATGGTTCGACGTGCTGTCCTTGTCCACCGTGAAGTAGCCAATGCGCTGGAACTGGAAGTGGTCGAGCGGCTTGGCGTCGGCTAAAAACTCCTCTACATAGCACACAGGTCTGATTTCCAAAGAATTGGGATTCATCATTTCCTTCATGGCTTCCAAGGAGGTCTTGCCTTCGTTTTGCAGGCGGGCGAGTTCGTCGCGGGGATTCTCCACCTTCCAGAGGCGGTCGTACATGCGTACTTCGGCCTCAAGGCAACGCTCATAACTCACCCAGTGGATGGTTCCTTTCACCTTGCGGTTCGCGCCCGGCATTCCGCTCTTGGTGTCGGGGTCGTATTCGGCATAAACCTCAACCACCTCGCCGTTTTCGTCCTTCTTGCAGCCCGTGCATTTCACGATGTAGGCGTTCTTCAGGCGCACCTCGTTGCCCGGAGTCATGCGGAAGTATTTTTTCGGCGCGTCTTCCATAAAGTCTTCTTTTTCAATCCATAACTCGCGACTGAAAGCGATTTTGTGGCTGCCAGCCGTTTCGTCCTCGGGGTTGTTGATGGCTTCCATCTCCTCAAGCTGTCCTTCTGGATAGTTGGTGATAACCAACTTCACTGGATTGACCACGGCGGCCACGCGGGTGGCGGTGGCGTTGAGGTCCTCGCGGATGGCGCTCTCCATCAGGGCGAAGTCGTTCAGGGCATCGTACGGCGTGTAGCCACGGCGACGGAAGCCGCAAATCGTGGGCATACGCGGGTCGTCCCAGCCGCTCACCAAGCCCTCATTGACAAGGATGAGCAGGTTACGTTTGCTCAAAAGGATATAGTTGAGGTTCAACTTGTTGAACTCCGTTTGGCGCGGACGGTTGTCGTCCATGTTGTCGCCCTCGCCACGAATCTCCTTCAACCAGTCGATGAAGAGGTCATAGAGCGGACGGTGTACCACAAACTCCAAGGTGCAAAGCGAGTGCGTCACACCCTCGAAGTAGTCGCTTTGCCCGTGGGCGAAGTCGTACATCGGGTAGGCGTGCCATTTGCTGCCCGTGCGGTGGTGCGGCGTATCGACGACGCGATAGATGATGGGGTCGCGGAAGTGCATGTTGGGGTTGGCCATATCGATTTTGGCGCGAAGCACCATCTTGCCTTCACCGATTTCGCCGTTGTTCATCTTGTGGAACAGGTCGAGAGACTCTTCGATGGGGCGGTTGCGGTAGGGGCTTTCCACGCCCGGTTGCGTTGGGGTGCCTTTCTGCGCGGCAATTTCCTCGGAGCTTTGCTCGTCGATGTAGGCCTTACCTCTTTTAATTAATTCTATGGCAAAATCCCAGAGTTGCTGGAAGTAGTCGGAGGCGTAGTATTCGTTACCCCACTGGTAACCAAGCCATTGGATGTCCTCTTTGATGGCATCGACGTACTCCATGTTTTCCTTGGTGGGATTGGTGTCGTCGAAGCGCAGATTGCACACGCCGCCGTGTTGGGCAGCGATGCCGAAGTCGAGGCAGATGGCCTTGGCGTGGCCGATGTGGAGGTAACCGTTGGGCTCCGGAGGGAAGCGTGTCTGCACACGACCGCCGTTCTTGCCTTTGCTGAGGTCTTCTTCCACTTTCGCTTCAATGAAATTGAGCGATTTCTTTTCCGTTACTTTTTCTTCTTCCGGGTTTGTCATAATCGTCGAAATTGAATTAAGGCGCAAAAATAGGCAAATCTTTTGAGAGATTTTGTAATTTTGCAGAAATTTTGGCGAGGCTAAGTAATCAAATTGAACAACCGCTATGGATCGACGACTCGTACTTGAGGATACACTTTTTATCATGCTCTATGCTGGGGTGACAATGGCCGCGCTTATTGCTTGTTGTTATCTGCTCTTCCGGCGCGGCAATGCATTTGCGCCTGAGGTCACGTCGCCCGTGCGCCTGCGCCGTTGGGCTGCGGCTTTCCTTGCCACAATGGTCTTGTGCCATTTGTGGTGGATGTCGTTACCCTATTATATCTTGATTGACAATCAACTCGCAGGTGAAGCCATTTGCATGGGGCTTGACTGTGTGTTTCTTTTTCCTGCGATGACGGTCATGTTACTCACGATGTTGCAAGACCGTCGGCGACCTCATTGGATTGTCGCCATAATGATAATGCCCGTCGTGGTTGCTTTGGCGGTATGGGTTGCACGCCCCGACGACACTATAGAACAGTTGATGCCCGTATTGCTCGTGGCAGCATATATACTCTTTGCCTTGTATTTGGCATTTTTTATATACATGATATTTGCCGTTAGGCAATACGGAAAATGGCTGCGAGACAACTATGCCGACTTGGAACACAAGGAGGTATGGCAAAGCATCGTGCTATTGGTCGTCTTCATACTGGTGATATTCGCCTATTGGTTCGATAATTACAACAAGACTTTAGAGTATCTTATACAGCTAATTATTTTCATCATTATCGGTCTCTTGTTGTGGCGAGTGGAGACGCTTCAACAATTGGATGGCATGACAGCCCAGGACGCAGACACAGCAGAAATGCAGGTGGAGCCAGGAGAAGTTGCACCATCGACCCTTTCTTCCGGCATTGGGCAACTGCTTGAGCGGCGTTGCGAGGACGCACAGCTTTACTTGCAGCACGACCTCACCCTTTCCCAACTCTCTCAAACCATAGGTACCAACCACTATTACCTCAGCCAGTATTTTGCCCAGCAAGGGCTGACCTACAACACTTACATCAACGACTTGCGCATCCGCCATTTCATCAATCTTTACCATGAAGCCGTTGCTGCCCAGCGTGCTTTCACCGCCCAACAGTTAGCCCACGAAAGCGGTTTTCGGAGTTATAGTACATTCGGCGCCGCCTTCAAACAACGCATGGGACAGACCGTGACTGCTTGGATGCGCGAACAAAAGGTGTAGAAAAACGGTCTTTTTTCTGGGTTTTATTTTCAAAATCTGCAAAAACAGTTTCAGAATTTGCAATTTTTGTAGAATCTGCAACAATTGTATTGAGGATTGCAAAACATTCGATTTAAGGTTTTAGAGGCCGTTTTGATGCGGGAAAAAGATTATCTTTGCACTTTTTTATTATAAATTAAAAAATAGGAAACCGTAAGAGAAAGGAAAAGTAGTACTTTTGCAGCCAAACTAATTGCAACGTATGAAGCAAGGATTACAACAAAAGGCAGTTAAGGGTGTGGTGTGGTCGGCACTGCAGCGATACTCCACAATGCTGATACAGTTCGTTTCGGGTATCATTCTGGCGCGCTTGCTCACCCCTTATGATTATGGCTGTATAGGCATGTTAATGATTTTCATGCTCTTGGCCGAGTCGTTCATTGACGGCGGCTTTGGTTCCGCCCTTATCCAAAAAAAGAACCCTACACAGACCGACTATTCGACGATTTTCTTTTGGAACATGGGGCTTTCGGGGGTGCTCTATGCTGTGCTTTTCCTTTCAGCTCCTGCCATTTCGAGGTTCTATGGCATCCCTCTTTTGAGTGACATCCTAAGGGTGCAGGGATTGGTTTTGTTCATCTATGGCTTTAATATCGTGCAACGCAATCAGTTGCAGAAGCAACTCAATTTCAAGCTTCTTTCCATCGTGACCATATTGACGTCGCTTACGGCCTTGACGGTGACCATCATCATGGCCTATAAAGGTTTTGGGGTTTGGGCTTTAGTGGCGCAGAATATGCTGACGGCAGCCATACCAGCCATCGTGTTTTGGTTTTATGTCAAGTGGCGTCCCCAGTGGGTTTTCTCGTGGCAGTCATTCCGTGAGCTGTTCAGCTTTGGCTTCTATATGTTCCTGACACATCTGTTAAACCAGTTTGGCCAACAGATACAGGGGCTGCTCATTGGCAGGTTCTATAATGCATCCACCATGGGCTACTATTCCAAGGCCAATTCCACCGAGCGTCTTGCTTCAACCAGCATCTCGAAAGTGATGACGCAGGTGACTTATCCGCTTTATGCCGAGATTCAGGACGATAAGGTGGCGTTGGGAAACATGATCAAGAAGATTACGATGACGGTCTCCTACGTCACTTTCCCGCTGATGTTTATCCTCCTGCTGTGTGCCAAGCCCTTGTTCATCCTGCTCTATTCCGACCGATGGGTCGACAGTGTGCCTTATTTTCAGGTGTTGTGCTTCGCCGGACTTGCCTATAGCTTGCAGTCGGTGAACTACCAGTCGGTGGCGGCCATCGGCAAGAGCAAGACGATGTTCGTGTGGACCTTTGTCAAACGGGCTGTGGGAATTGCCTTTGTTGTTGCAGGCTTGCTTCTCGATGGTATGCGAGGACTGTTGATAGGTATGGTGCTTAACGCATGGTTCTCTTATTTTGTCAATATTTGGCTCGTGTCGAAGCATATCGGATATTCCTGGCAACGCCAGCTCCTCGACATCATGCCTGTCTTCATAACCTCCCTGTCTGCCGCTGCCCTGACCTACTTCCTCGGGAGGCTATGTTCCCTATCGCTTTATGCCGACGGAGCAATGAAGTTTGTCGTTTTTATGGTGCTGTATGTGGGATGGTCAGTACTGTTCCGTCCAGATGCATACCAGTATTTCTGTGTGGCAGTAAAACCGTTTTTCAAGAAAATCAAAGGTAAAATGAATAAAGGTAAAAAGAATAAGCAAAAAGAATAAGCAATGAGTATTGTAAAAGACATTAAAATCTGGCTGACGGACATTCTCTGTATCAGCAATTACGACCGCAAAGTGGAGCGTAAGTTCTGGAAGATGCGCCGCTTATATAAAAAAGGCGGATATATCAACCGTAAGCGTGCATTAAGGTTGGAGAACAAACTGCAGGAGAAATACCAGCTGAAGATTTCTCGACGGGCTAAGATTGGCGAGAACTTTCAGATACGTCATCCTATGGGCATCAGGATTGGCCCAACGGCGGAGATAGGTGACAATTGTAAGGTCTATCCTTTTTTCGTTGCCATGGCTGCCGTCAAGAACGACCGGGAACTGATTGTCAACCATATTCGCCGCCACCCAAAAATAGGGAATGATTGCATGCTTTGTTCGAAGGCAACAGTCATAGGCCCCGTAACGATAGGAGATGACGTAATAATAGGTGCATGTGCTGTTGTCACAAAAGACGTTCCATCGCATAGCGTTGTGAAAGGCTTGAACCAGATACGTCCGAAAAGACCAGAAGAAATACCAGACAAATACAAACAGACAACAAAATGAAAAAGTACAAGATAGGGTATACGCAGGGAACATTCGATATGTTCCATATCGGTCACCTGAACCTCCTCCATCAGGCAAGCGAGTTGTGTGACTGCCTGATTGTCGGAGTGAATACCGACCAATTGGTGAGTGAGTATAAACACAAAGTGCCCGTTGTCAACGAGCAATACCGTGCGGCCATTGTCGCTGAGTTGCGCTGTGTGGACAGGGTGGTGCTGTGCGACACGCTGAGCAAGACTGAGGCCTGGCAACAGCTGCACTTTGATGCCGTGTTCATCGGCAGCGACTGGAAAGGCAACGAGCGCTGGAAACAAACGGAACTCGACCTGAAGCCGTTTGGGGCCGAAGTAGTGTATCTACAACATACCGATGGAGTGAGTTCCTCACTTCTTCGGGAAAAAGAAGACAAGAAGATAATAGACTGAAACATGAAGATTACCACCATCATCAAAAAATGGGTCAGGAAGACCTACATGTACCTGTGTTACCTCACGCGCTCACGTAAGGAGAAGAGCGTCTTCTTCGCCTCGTTCCGTGGCCAGTACTCCGACAATCCCCGTGCCATTAGCGAGTGCCTGCATGAAATGGCACCCGACGTGAAGATTGTTTGGCTCGTGAAGTCCCAGTTCAGGAAATACGTGCCCGACTATGTCACAGTTGTTCCGCCAACACCCCGATTGGCACTGAAAGCTCAGGCACAGGCCAGCGTGTGGGTGCTGAACTATACTTACCGAAAGCATCTTGGCGTTTATAAGGGTCGCGACAACTTCTATATTCAGACTTGGCATGGCGACAGAGGGGTCAAGGCCATTGGCTACCTCACGGGTCAAGGCAGCAAGAACGACATTGATGGTCATAACATGTCGGATTGTAATCTGTTTATTGCCGCCTCAGACTATGGGGTGAGAAAAGCACAGCAAGGGCTGAGGTATGAAGGCGAAATGATGGTGGAAGGAATGCCTCGCAACGACAAGTTGGTGAACATCAGCAATTATGGTAGTGAGGCAGACAAGGTGAGAAAGGCTTTGGGAATTGGTAATGACGTGAAAGTCGTTTTGTATGCGCCGACTTTCAGAGACGAGGAGCGAACCTTGCAGTGCGCTATAGATATCGGACAAACTTTGGAAAGCTTAGAGGCAAATGGTGAAAAATGGATGTGCTTGGTACGCTCACATTCGCTTACCAAAAAGATTTCGATGGGCTCTGACAGCGCCGCATATCTTGATGTGTCATCCTATCCGGATATGGCCGACTTATTACTTATTGCCGACCTGTTGTTGACCGACTATTCCAGTTGCGCTGGTGATTTCCTCCTTACAGAGAAGCCTGTTGTCTTGGTGCATTTCGACAAGGAGGAGTATTTGTCAAAAGCACGGTCATTATGGATCAATCCTGTTGAGGCCGGCTATTTGGTTGCTAAGGATCAGACAGAATTAAACACGATTCTTTCTCATCTTTATACCTACGACCACAAAGCGATAGCAAATAAGATAAACAAGTTCTATGGTACAAAAGAATCCGGAAAATCTTCGGAAGCTGTGGCTAAAAGAATTATCCAAGAGCTAAAACAACAATAGCCCCCCAATGAAGCTGGTATACAATTTTGATGGAAGTACAATGCCCTCGTGGATGCCGCTATTGTTTTGGCTGCTCTATGTGGTTGTTTTTGTCTATGCCTTCAAAAAGACCATGCTGTCATGGTATCAGAACCAGCGTTCTAAGGATGTCAACTGGCTGTTCGCCATCTATTTTACATTGTTTGCTGTTTTCTATTGCATCAACGATGATTATTTTCAGTATCGCAATTGGATTTATGTGAGAGACTTCAGCGTCTGGGGTAAAGAGAAGTTTTATATATTTGTTGTACTCTTTTGCCAGAGTTTGCATTTCGACTATCCTTATGAGGTGTTCCGCTTCATCGTATGGGGAGGGGCCATTTTTATAGTTTATTATATATTCCGAAAGTATCGGGGGCTGCTGATGCCAGGCTTGGCTTTGCTGTTCCTATTTGTATTCCATGCCGGTACTTTTTGCTATGCCCGTGCTTCTTTGGCAATGGCGGTTTATTTTTTGGGAATCGCCATCTATTTTTGTTACAAAAGGTTGTCTTTGAGAATCTTAGGGATTGTTGTGGCGATATCATCCTACTTTTTTCACCACGAGATGATCATAGGCATTGCTGTATTGCCCTGTCTCTTCTTTCCTTTCGAAAGAAAAGGCATGTCTTATCTATCAGCATTTTGGCTAATTATTGTGATTGTTGTTCTTTCATTTTTCAGTTCTAATGCGCAGTTTTTGGATTCAATTTTTGATAATGATGAACTCTCTTCAAAGATAGAAAACTTTAACGAGAAAGGCCAAGGAGCGTTCCGGCTTAGTACTTTGGTTAATTACCTCAAATTCTTTTATCCGTTTTATCTGGTTACGAAATACTTTTGGAAGAATAATATTCCCCGTTCTGTCGCCGGAATGTATCGGATTACGTATGGAATCTTGATGGCTTCTGTGGCTTTTATGGTTGTGTCAGGAGTAAGAACTGTGTATACCTATCGTGTTTTATATATTTCGATGATTCCAATGACACTCCTGATAGGCTACGGATATAACAACGGCCATTTCAAAAAGACGCAGTTCTTGATTATGTTGATACTTGCCCTGCTGTCTAACAGTATACGATTTATTAATGCCCAATAATTGAAGATAATATGACGACGATTTTTATACTTGCCCTCGGTTGTATGTTCTTGAACGAGACAGGAAGCAACGATGATATGGACCTTCAGGGAAAGACCTATACGATTTCTGACGGCGACGTGTCGCTGTTCGATGGGCGTGAAATCAAAAATGGTACGCTTGTCATTTCTGAAGGGAGCTATCTTCTTCGAGTCGAAAAAGAAGGAGAGGCTTGTCTGAAAATAGGCGACAACATGGAGCTTGTCATTGACGGTGCCCTCCAATTGGCGCCTAATGACTTCAAGAGTTGTGACATGATTCGTGTGGTAGGCAGTAATGTCAAGATTCATGGCAAGGGCAGCATCACAGGGGATAAGTTGTCACATCTCGGCAGCGAAGGTGAGTGGGGGATAGGTATTCGTCTGAATGGCTCTAATAATGTGACAGTAAGCGGATTAACCATTGCCGATTGCTGGGGCGACTGCATCTATATTGGCGGTGACAGCAAAAACATAGAAATATCAAATTGTGTGCTGCGCGGAAGTCGCAGGCAGGGCATATCCATCACAAAGGCCGATGGCGTCACCATCAGCAATTGCAGGATTGCCAACATCAGCGGCACAAATCCACAGTATGCCATTGATATCGAGCCGAACAAGCGATGTACTGTGGACAACGTGCTCATCAGTAATGTCACCGTGACGGGATGTGAGGGTGGTTTCAGGGCAGTCATCGGCAAGGAGGAATACGGCAATGCTAAAATAGGTAAAGTAGAGATACGCAATTGCCGCGTGATGGCCAAGTCGAGGCATACCATACACTTTGCCGGTTGCGAGCAGGCCGTGGTGGAAGATTGCGTCATAGAGACGCGCAAGGGTGAAAAGCCTATTCTATCACGCAAGGTTGATAGCCTTACGGAAAAGAACAATAAAGTGATTTACAAATAACGGTTATATAGATGACAAACAAAAACAACGACATAGACATCATTATTCCCTGGGTGGACGGTAGCGACCCGGAATGGCAGCAAGAATTCAAGAAATATGCTGCCTTGGAGATGGGGCGCGACAACAACACGGAGATACGCTACCGTGACTGGGACAATATGCAGTATCTGTTCCGCGGCATCGAAAAATTCGCGCCGTGGGTGCGCAAGGTGCATCTCATCACCACGGGACAGAAGCCGAAGTGGCTGAACCTGAACGCCCCGAAGCTGAACTTTGTTCGCCACGAGGACTTCATCCCAAGGGAGTATCTGCCCACGTTCAGCGTCAGGCCGATAGAGCTGAACCTGCACCGCATAGAGGGGCTGGCAGAGCAGTTCGTCTATTTCAATGACGATTATTTCCTCCTCCGGCCAGTCAAGCCTGAGCGTTTCTTCCGCAATGGTCTGCCCTGCGACATGGCTGTGCTCGACACATTGCCGATGGGCGGCCCTCGCGGACACATGATGATGAACGACGTGAGTTTGGTAAACAGGCACTTTGACAAAAACCGCGTGCTAAAGAACAATACACTAAAATGGCTGAACCTGAAATATGGTTCACAACTCATGCGCACCATCGCACTGATGTCTTTCTCGGTGTTTCCTGGATTCAGAAACCACCACATGCCGCAGGCTTTCCTAAAGAACACCTTCCGTGAAGTATGGGAGGTAGAGGAACCCTTGCTTCGTGAGGTTTCAAGCCACCGTTTCCGCGACATCACCGATGTCAACCAATATGTGTTCCGTTTCTGGCAGCTGATGTCAGGAAAGTTCCATCCTGTCAACATTGTCAAAGACTCTTGCAGATTTAATCTGACTGACCGTGACTTGGATAATCTCACCACGGCCATCCGGACACAGAAACGTGAGATATTGGTGACAGCCGACTCAGAGGATGTGTCCGACTTCAACGGGATGGTGGCCCAGATCAATGCGGCATTCGATGCCATATTACCAGAAAAGTCTTCATTTGAATTATAATTACAAAAGCGGTAGAAACCATGGAAAAGAAAAGAATTGCCTATCTCGATGCTATTAAATGTCTGGCTATATTGATTGTATTAGATCTTCATGTTTTGAACCTAAGTGGGGTCGAACACTACGACGCACTTTCATCACAGATGCTATATGCGCCCGTGATGCCTTTGTTCTTCTTTGTAAGCGGATACTTGTCCTATAAACAAAGCATGACCATCAAGGACTTTTGGCGCAATATCAGCCAAAAATTCGTCTTTCTGGTCATTCCTGCGGTGGTGTTCCGTATGGGAATAGACCTGATGAATCACAAGAACCTTCTTCATTTTATCACGGAAGGCATGGGAGGTTATTGGTTCACAATAGTCCTGTTCGAGACATTCCTGTTATACTATTTAGTTACGCTTGCCATCAAGAACGAAAAGTGGAGGATAGGCGTGCTGTTGGCCCTTTCGGTAGCAGGCATCGGGATGCTGGCTCTTGACAGAGACTTAGGCCCGGCGATTTTCGACCTACGTCGTGTGACCAAATTCTTCCAGTTCTTTGTTTTGGGAACATTAGCAAAGAAATTCTACTCTAAATATGACGCACTGATGCACAACGAGGTATTCAAGGCAACATTTGTGCTATTATACTTCATCGTGCTCTTCCTGTTGACTTACGAAATGCCCTCCGCCCTCCACCATTTTCTCCGCGACGTGGCCTTGAGATACTTCTCCACTTTTGCCATTGTCTCGTTCTTTGTCTGCCACGAAAACGATTTTCAGCGAGAAACCAAGTGGGGCTCTCTGATTCGACTTATCGGGCAGAATTCGTTGGCCATCTATCTGTTGCACTATTTCTTCCTGCCTCATTTCACCCTCCTCCGAAAGGAATGGTTTTCTGGGCTCAATATATTGACCATAAATCTACTGTCAATCCTATATACCGTGGCCATAACAGCCTTATGCCTGCTGTTCATCAAGTTCCTTTCCAACAGCAAGTTCGTTAGCAAATACGTTTTGGGGAAAAAATAGAAACAATATGAAGACAACTGAAAAAATAACAAAAACTCTATTCGAAAGTATCGGAAAACACAGATCCGCATTGATGGGTTTTGCAATGATCTGGGTGTTTTTGTTTCACGCACGGTCTGAAAAACTCGGCTTTATGCCAACGGGTCTTTGGGGAGCAATTTGCGAGAATGGAAATCTCGGTGTTGATATTTTTTTGTTTTTGTCAGCATTTGGACTATGTTTCTCGTTAAAAAAGAACACCATAAAGCAATTCTATTTGAATCGGTTTAAAAGGATTATGCCTACCTGGTGGGTGGTATTATTTGCAGTGCATATCATGGGGTTGCTTGTGGGATCAAAATTCCCTGACGGCAGTTTTGTTTATCCCCAATCTATAAGTGATATGTTTTTCTGGTACACGGGGCTGGGGTATTTCTTTAATACCTGTTTTTATGAATGGTATATTCCCACGCTTTTGTTTTTTTATTTGCTGATTCCTTTGATTTACAAGTTGTCGAGGAATGGGGTTCTGCTAATGTTTATTTTGTCTGTTCCCCTGGTTTTGTTGTATAAGTGGAGCGGGATTCTGCCTCATCTCTCTCTGTCAGTCACCCGTATCCCCATCTTTCTGTTGGGTGTTCTCTTCTTTAAGAATCTGGAACAGAACAAACACAATCTTTTCTTTGTCACTTGCCTCATCCTGTTCATTTGCATATTTGCCCTTTCTTTCTTTTGGAAGGTACCTCCTGTCGTTCAAGCGGCTCCATTGTTGCCAATGGGTTTGGGATTAATAAGTTTGTTTTTGTCTCTCAAATACACTCGGTTTATTGATGTGTTTTTTGCATTCGTCGGCACCATCAGTTTGGAATTTTATCTGATTCACGGGTACCGCAGGCCTCAATATCTTTTGAGCTTTTTCACTAAAAACAGCGTGATGTTAGTGATAGGGGCTTTTATTCTATGTCTTGCATTGTCTTACCTTTTGCATTTGCTCATGCAAAAGGTGACTGAGTTTGTTGAATTAAAAATCAGAATGAAAAATGAAAATAGCCATTAACTGTCAGTTCTGCTTCGCCAAGGGTGGCGGCGGCATAAAAGAGTACATCATTCAGTTGACCAACCATTTGGCAAAGGTTGACCACGACAACGACTATGTGCTCTATGTACTGGAAGACCAGTTTGAGTATTGCAAGACTGTCCTTCCAGCTCGGTTTAAATTGAAGCCAATTCCCTATCGTAGGAGTCCGTTGTCGAAGATTTTCCGTAGCCTGTTTGCCCAAAGTTTCTGGAGCAAGGAGGAAGAAATCGAACAATTCGACGTGTTCCATTCCCCCTTCTTCCACGCCCCCAAGATGAAACATGCCCGACTGTTGATGACGGTCCACGACCTGCGGCTCTACCGCTATCCCGAGACTTACTCTTTCCTCAGGTATCAGTTTCTGAAACGGGCCGTGAAGGAGTCGATAGCCAGGGTTGACCGCATCATAGCCATTTCACAGTTTACGAAAGACGAGATGATAGACACTTGTGGTGTCTCCCCTGAAAAGGTAACTGTCGTCCACGAGGCCATCAACCGCTCGTTCTTCTCCGTTGACAGGATTAAGGATTACGACCTTCCGCAGGAGTATGCTTACCTAAAAGAGGGCCGTTTCCTGTTCTGCTTGAGCCAGATAGAACCTCGCAAAAACCATTTGCGCCTCCTCAAAGCTTTTTCGGCCATGAAGGCACAAGGCGGGTTTGAGGATGTGCGCCTTGTTTTAGCAGGACTACAGAAATTAAATGCAGAACCGGTTTTGAAGGCCATTGCGGAGACCCCCGATGTGGTTTATTTGGACTACGTTCCGACGGAAATGATGCTGTGGCTCTCCCATAATGCCACGTTGTTCGTCTATCCCTCTTATTATGAGGGCTTCGGTTTCCCGCCTTTGGAGGCAGCCAGTTTAGGCACAGTCTCGGTCGTGGGCAATGTGTCGTCGGTGCCGGAGGTGTGCGGCGACTGTGCGTTCTATTTCGATCCCTACGATGTGGACGACATAACCAAGGTGATTGCCGCAGCACTGAACGACGAGGCCGCCATTCAAGAGAAAAAACAAAAACTTGAAGGCCAGCTGAGCAAGTTCTCATGGGAGAACAATGCAAGAGAAACTTTAAAACTATATTTGAGCCATGAGTGAAAAGAAAAAGACCACGCTGACATTCCGCCTACTGAAGCGGATGCACCTGATAGATAGCGAGGAGAAACACGGGAGAATCAACCCGTTCTCGCTGATTTGGTTTGCCATCAAAACACTGTGGCGGCGCACCATCTTTACCTACGCCTACAAGGCTTATATCTTTGAATTTGCTTACAAGCACCATCTGCGTCCCGCCATCTGGCGTGCCTTGGGCTGCAAGGTGGGCAAGAATGTTCATATTGGCCATCAAGTGAGGCTCGACTTTGGCAATGCAGAGAGAATCACCGTGGAAGACGATGTTGTCCTCGCCAACGGTGTAACGCTGTGGTGTCACATGCGCGACATGAAGACTTACCGTGTTGGCATGAAAGCCATGGACTTGCCAGCCAAATATGGTGACATCCATTTGGGAAAAGGTTGCTATGTCGGGCTCAACGTTACGATATTGCCTGGTGTGCATATCGGCGAAGGGGCGGTGATAGGGAGTTGTGCCCTTGTCACTAAGGATGTGCCCGCATGGACCATTGCCACGGGCGTGCCAGCTCAAGTGGTCAAGAAAGTTGAAAGTGGAGAGTTGAAAATTGAAAGTGGAGAGTTGAAATGAAATTATTGATGGTTGTCAACGAGGACCGCTTCTTCCTTTCGCACCGCAAGGAGATAGCCTTGGCCGCCCAGGAGGCAGGCTGGGATGTCACCGTCGTATGCAAAGATACAGGGCAGCGCAAGGATGTGGAAGCTTTGGGACTGAAGATGCTGGAACTGCCGGTCAACCCCACGGGCATGAATCCGCTTCAAGAGTTCAAGACGTGGCGGTTCCTCTACACCTTATATAAAAAGAATAGGGATGCCGTAGTCCATCACGTAGGACTGAAAAACATCCTTTGGGGTGGGCTTGCCGCCAAGTTGGCTCGGGTCAACGGCGTGGTGAACGCTGTCAGCGGATTAGGCACCATCTTCTCTGGCAACAAATTGGGCATGACGGCAAAGGGAATTTTGGCCATTATGCGATTCTCTAATAAGAGAAAAAGCGTAAAGGTGATATTCCAGAACCAAGAAGATAGGGAGCTTTTCTTACAGCACCGTGTTGTCTGTCTTAGTCAGGTAGAGTTCATTAAGGGTTCTGGAGTAGATTTGAATGCGTTCAAGTATGTGCCAGAGCCAGAAAGTGAAAAGTTGAAAGTGGTATTCTCTGCTCGCATGGTCAAGGAGAAGGGTGTCATAGAACTGATTGAGGCAGCAAATCAACTGAAACAGGACTATGAAGGGAAAGTGGAGTTCTGGCTCTGTGGCCGTTTGGCCGTGAATGCCGATGCCGTATCACAAGAGGAACTTGAAACCCGTTGTGACGGAAAATATATCCAATGGTTGGATTTCCAGAGTGATATGAAATCGGTCTTGGAACAGTGTCATATCGTGGCATTTCCAAGTTATTATCGTGAGGGCGTGCCCAAGTCGCTGATAGAAGCCTGTGCCATGGGCAGACCGATTGTGACAACGGACTCGGTGGGCTGCAAGGATGTGGTGGACGACGGTGTCAACGGATTCCTGATTCCGGTGAGGGACAGCGAAGCTTTGGCACAAAAGCTCCGTATCTTGTTTGATGACAAGGAACTGAGGGTCAGGATGGGGAAGGCGTCGAGAGAGAAGGCCGAGAAGGAATTCGGAATTGAGAAAGTGGTGGAGAAACATTTAGTAATCTATCAAATAGTAATGTCTGAATTAACATTGTAACAGCTATGAGTATGACAATAAAATGGATAATCATGTTTGTTCTGTCGTTGACGGTGACGACAGTGGCATTTCCATACGTTTTGCGTTATGCGCTGCGCCACAATATCGTGGACAATCCGGATGCGCGGAAAATACATCGTTCGCCGGTGCCGGTGATGGGTGGTGTGGCCGTGTATGCCGGTATGTTGGCCGGATGTCTGGCCATGACGTTTCTGGTCAAAGGAGCAAGTATTCGGTGGAGCGTAATGGCGATGACAACAATGTTGATAGTGGGGGTCTGGGATGACATAAAGAACCTGCCAGCTGTGTTTCGGCTGGTCGTGCAATTCGGCCTTGTAGGGGCCTATATGGGACTCACGGGGCACTACATCCACAACTTCTATGGGCTGCTCGGGATACACGAAGTGAGCCTTTGGGTGGGAATTCCATTGTCTTTAGTGGCGGGGGTTGGCATCATCAATGCCATCAATATGATTGACGGGATAGACGGTTATTCGTCAGGATTTGGAATTATGGCGTGCATCGGTTTTGGGACACTGTTTATTGTGGTGGGACAAACCGTATGGTCAAGTTTGGCGGTGATAATGGCGGGGGCGCTGATACCGTTTTTCATGCACAATGTTTTCGGAAAAGAGACCAAGATGTTTATTGGCGACGGAGGTACCATGATGTTAGGCTTCCTGATGACCATATTTGCTCTTGGAACCTTGTCGCTCCACAGCGCTCCTCAATTAGAAGCTCAAGGCGTTGGCTTGGCAGCTTTGGCGCTGTCGGTGTTATGCATCCCTGTTTTTGACACTTTACGGGTCATGATAGGGCGGATGCTAAGAGGATACTCGCCCTTCAGGCCCGACAAATCACACCTGCACCACCTGTTCATCGACATGGGCTTCTCGCACTTCGGCACTGCCATTTCGATACTCGCCATGAATTCGATTATTATGATTGTATGGTTTGTGCTGTGGAAATGCGGCGCTTCCATCAACACCCAGACGATTGTGGTGATGCTGATGGGATTTAGCGTGACCTTCGGATTCTATAAGCTGATGAGATGGCATCAACACAGCGGACCCATTGGCGAAGACGGACGCCCTCAGGGAACCAAGTTATGGAAATCCTTCTGCGAGATAGGGCGACAAAGCCATATCGAGAAGGGAAAAGTATGGCATACGATACAGAAAATCGTGGATACAGGACGGTTTACTAAACGTTAACCTAACTTTCAAAATCTGCAAAAACAGTTTCAGAATCTGCAATTTTTGCAGATTCTGCAAAAATTGTATTGGGATTTGCAAAACATTTGATTTAAGGTTTTTGAGACATTTTTAATGTCGGGAAATGATTAACTTTGCGCAAATAATAAGCAAGTGTTTAACAATAAAAACCTTAAAACAATGAAAAAACTTTTTTTGGCATTTACGCTCGTAGCAGCAGTAGCAACAAGTTTCATGAGTTGCAACAAGACAACCACTGATTCTGACACTCACACGCAGAAGTACACTTTAGGCGCGACATCCTTCGACATCAACAACGCCATTACCATCGAGAACATCAAAGACAGCATCGGTCAGGTTTACAACGCCATCATGTTGTCGCAAACCGAGACGATTGGTTAC
>CAJOEZ010000027.1 GCA_905233685.1 uncultured Bacteroidales bacterium
TTTACTCCACGATGTAATCAAACTGCCTCTTTAGTTTGTTGCGCTTCATGTATAGTACTATATAATAAGGTATCAAAGCAACAATACTGATGAGAGCTGCCAAGCCTTCGCCCAAACCGATGCCGAGGCAGACGAACAGCACCGCCAACAACAAGATAATCGGAATCAAGTATGCCAAAACCGCCGCTTTGTTGCCCTGTCCGATGGCCATTTTTACGTTCACTTTCTGGTTTAGCGCGAAATCTTGGTCTTTGGGTCGTGGCACGGTGAGGATTTTCTCGGCCTGTTCGCCCATGCCGCAGGCGCTCTTGGCGTGGCAAGCCGCACACGCACTCTGTGCCAATATCTTGATTTCTAATTCGTCGTCGGTGATTTTGGTGACGATACCTTCGTGGGAAATGGTTTCTTGGGTGTTCATAAAAGCTGTAATTTGTCGGCAAAATTACTTTTTTTTCGTCGTTCCACCAAAAACCACTACTTTTGCGAGTTAATTTGCTTGAAAATGGCAAAAGAGGAAAAGAAAGACAGCAAGCTGGAGATTTGGTTCAAAGCCAAAGTGGAAAAGGCGAAGGCGTGGTACAACCGCGACGACAACTTCCTGCGTGTGGTTCGTTTCCCAGGCACCAAGCTGCCCATGATGGACGTGCTCATTGACTTTATCAAGCTGTTCACCAAGGGGCGTACCGTCGACCGTGCGGCGGGCGTGGCGTTTAATTTCTTCGTGGCGCTTTTCCCGCTGATTCTCTTCTTCTTCACACTGATTCCTTACATCCCTATTCCAAACCTCTACGACCGCGTGATGACGGCCTTGGACGAATTTCTTCTTCCTTCGGGAACACTTGATTATGTGAAAGATACCATCGACGGCATCATGAACCAACCCCACGACGGCCTGCTCTCTCTGAGTGTTGTGATGTGCTTAGTGTTTGGCTCCAACGGCGTGGTGGCGTTCTTCAATGGTTTCCGCAACGTCTACGCCAACTACATCAGTTCCAAGGGCTTGACCCTGCGCGACTGGATTGAACAACGGCTGTTTGCCATCGCCATGTTACTGATTATTGGCGCTTTATTAGTCATATCGGTCTTGCTGATTTCCTTGGGCGGCACGGTGTTGCAATGGTTTGTGGATCAGGAAATCATACAAGGCGGTTCGTTTACCTTTTTCCTGTTGGTCGTGTTGCGTTGGGTCATCGGTGTGTTTGCCCTCTGTTTCGGCATCGCTATCCTGTATTATTTTGGCAATGTCAAGTACAACGAGCATTACCGCGTGGAGCGCAAACATCCAGGGCGTAATGGTCAGAAATACAGGGATTTCGTTATATTCAGTCCAGGTGCGATTTTGGCCACCGCATTGTTTGTTTTGGCTACGGTGGGTTTCAATATCTATATCTCCAATTTCTCGCGCTATAATGTGCTTTACGGTTCCATCGGCACGCTTATCATCCTCATGCTGTGGATTTGGATCATCGCCATCCTGATTTTGGCCGGCAACGACCTCAACTCGGGCATTCGCCGCAGCATGGACAGGTTGAGTGCAGCCGAGAGCGCCAACCGTCGCAGCGAAATCGTTATCGAGGACCTGAAAAAGCACATCCAAACCTATCAGACGGCCAACGAATACCGCCTGCAGCGCATCGACGACCTGAAAAAATCCATTGAGGAACAGAACTTGCTGATAGCCGACATGGAGGAGAAAAACCGAGATTACGAATTGATTATCAAGGCTTACGAGGAGTTTGCGGAACAGGAACGCAAGCGTTCGGACGAGCAATATTCGTTGGTGGAGGAGTAAGGCATCATGGGCATCGTGGCACGACAGAGCATCAAGGGCACCATTGCCACCTATATCGGGGTGGCCGTGGGCATCGTCACGACCTTCTTTATCCAGACAAAAGCCCTTCAGCCTGAGCAGATTGGCCTCATCGACATCCTATTGCAATGCTCCTTGCTTTTCGGTGGCTTGGCACAACTCGGCACCAGCTCGTCGGCCATGCGCTACTATCCCTTCTTCAAGGACGAAGAGCACCGCGACCACGGCTTTTTCGGCTGGACTTTGCTCATACCGCTGATTGGCTTCACAATCTTTTTGTTGGCGTTTTTACTTTTCAAAGATGCGATTGTCGATTTCTTCACAAAAGACTCTGAAGTCGGTGCGGACTTGTTTGCCAAATATGTCTATTTTGTTATTCCATTGGCGTTTTTCACGCTATATATATCTGTTTTTGAGACGAATAGTAACCTGCTGCTTCGCATCGTGCTGCCCAAGTTCATTCGCGAGGTCGGGCTGCGTGTGGGTACCTTGGCGATTTATCTGCTTTATTATTACAAAGTCATTGATTTTGATGGTGTTATCATCTCGTTTTGCGTCCTTTACGGCCTCGCCACCTTAATTAATATCGTCTATCTGCTGTCACTGAAGCGGGTGTCGTTCAAGATTGAGCCGAAGTTCATCACGGCGCAGTTGAAGCGCGATTTCCTGTTCTACACCTTGTTCATGATCACGGCGGCTTTGGCGGGCAATGTGATTCCGATGTTGAGCAAGTTCTTCGTGGCGGGCAATGCAGGTTTCCGCTTGGCGGGCGTGTTCACCATTGCCACCAACATCGCGGCGGTCGTTGAGATGCCATACCGCTCGTTGGGAGCCATTTCGCGGCCGCATATTTCCGAAGCGATGGCCAAACAAAATGTGCAATTGGCTGATTCTCTATGCAAAACTGTTGCATTGCACCAATTCATTGCGGGCAGTTTCGTCTTTTTCATGGTGTGGATTAACATCGATTTTCTCTTTGATTTGCTGCCCAACGGCGACATCTATCGTTTGGGCAAATGGGCGGTGTTGCTGCTCTCGCTCGGCCGCCTCTTGTATTCTACTCTCAGCGTGACAACCACGGCACTCGGCTATTCCAAGTACTACTATTACTCGCTGATTTTCACCATTTTGCTGGCCGCGATGTCCATTCTGCTAAACAATTGGCTCGTGCCGAAATACGACATCAATGGCGGAGCTTTGGCCTATCTCGTTTCTTATTTGGTGTATTTCATTCTGATTGTGGCTTTCATCAAGTGGAAAATTGGGGTGATGCCGCTGTCGAAGAAACTGCTTCCCGTAGCTGTTGTTATTTTGGCTTTGTTTGCCTTCAATTGGTTGTGGACGAGCACTTTGACGCCATTATTTGTAAAGCCTTTCGCCAAACCCATTTTCGGCCTGGCCATCGACGCGGTTTTGAAGACCGTCCTTTTCCTCTTTATCGGCCTTACGACGATTTATAAGCTGAAGGTTTCTCAGTCGGTGAATGACTTGGTGGTGAAAGCAATGGAAATAATTCGCCGGAAGGGATAGCCTTACTTCTACCAATAGTCCAATCCGCAATCGGAGGCTTCGCTCTTGACGACTTTCTTGGAGAACACATCGAAACGGTTGAAAACCACGACCATATACACACCTGCAGCCTTTTCTTTCAATGAATAGGGCACGAGGGTGCCTTCCATGTCGGTATCGACGCTGAAGCGCCCGAGGAATTGCCCCAGATAGTCATAGATGACGATGACCGCCTCGCCTTGCATACCGTGAAGCCCGATTGTGAAATCGCCTTGCGTGGGGTTGGGATAGATAACCACGTCGGGGTGCACGTCATGGTTGATGTAAAGGGTGCGTTCGATGAAGCCGCATTCGGTATAAACCCTCACTTTCAGCGTGGCAGTTCCCGGCGAGTTGATGTTCACCGTACATTCCGGCGATTTGGGCGAGGAAGTGATGGACCAAGGCCCGTCGAGGCTCCATTCGTAGCCGAAGCAGCCTTCCACCGCGTCAATGCTGTAGGTGTATTGGCCAGTGGTTTGGTAATGGATGAGGCTTTCGCCATAGATGGGACTGATGTAGGACGAGGCTCTGATGGTCAGGTCGAGGATGACGATACTGTCGCAGCCTTGCGGGGTCTCGAAAGTCTGCTCGTAAAGACCACTCGCTGTGTAGGTTATCCCGTTCCAAGTGTAACTGTCGCAAGTGTTGACGGCAAGATGGGTCATGATAAGTTCCCCGACATTCAGGTAAAGCGTGACGATGCTGTCGCAGCCTTGCGCTGAGGTGAAGGTCTGCTCGTAGATGCCCGTTTCGTCGTAAGAGATGCCGTTCCAAGTGTATGGTGTGCAAGTGCTTTTGTATTGCGAGGCGTGGATGGTGTCGCCGAGATGGACATGCACGGTCAGCAACGTGTCGCAGCCCATGGGATTCTCGATGAGGTATTCATAGTCGCCGCTTTCGGTGTAGGTGATGCCGTGGTAGATGTAAGTTTCGCAGCCTTCGCCGTAGTGTTCCGCTTCTACATGACCGCTCGGGTTGTAAGGCTCGCCCTGCGGCGTGATGTAGCAGGCCTGTTGCAGGAAGTTGTTGTAGGGTCGACGAATGGTGCTGTCGGTTCCTGTGGAAACGGTGGCTGTGTTGAAGCAGAAGGTCGGGATGGTGAGGTCTTCGTTCACATTGGTGACATGGTACATGTATTGGTTCCAGACTGGACGGGCTGAACTCCATGGTTCAGTTGCCGACTTGTAAACCTTCAGCATGGTATTGGCCTGCATATAGCCTCCTGCCTTGCCCGTAACGACTATTTCAGCACTTCTGTCATTATCAACATCGGCCACAATAGGCACTTGCATGATGGTGATTTCGCCACAATTGATGCTTGAAAGTAGAATAGGTGGGTTGGTGCTGAGGTCGTACACGAGCATACGGCTATTGTCGGTAAGGACGAGTTCGTTCCTACCGTCGTTGTTGAAATCGAAAAGAGTGGCAGTATTGGAATATGAGTCTTCGTCAATAGCCAATGTCCATAAATGATTGAAACTGTTAGTGTTGTGGTTGAACCGATAGGCGCGTTGGCCTTGGCCATCGTTGGCGCAACAATCAATCAGGATTTCCAAACGGCCATCGTTGTCAAAGTCAGCGATGAGAGGGACGCTTTTTCCGGTGAAATAGGTCTCCAATTGAATCGGTAGACTCGTTCGGTTATTATATACATCCCATACATAGAACGATACGATACCGTAATAATCTTCACTGTTGCGGTTGCTGATAAGGATGTCGGGGTGTCCGTCGAGGTTAAAATCGGCCACTTGAACATGCCCGTCGTTGATGATGCCATTGGGTGGAGTGATACTCTTCGTTAGTATGGCATAGTTGCCTGAAATACCGTAGCGATTGGTGATGACAACATCGTAGATTTCGTTGCCCATAATGAGTTCTTGACGTGTGTTACCGCAAATGTCGAAGGCTATTGGGCAAGAGAGTTTATTATGGTTGGTATGGCTGTTGTGTGAATAGGAATCGGCTTGGTTGTATCCGCCTTGGGCAATGGCAAGCAGGATGCCCGTTTCGGCATCGAAAATCTTGTTGCGCACATATATTTCGGGGTGGCCGTCACCGTTGAAATCGGCGAAACCAATGCTTACGGAGAAATCGTTGTAACCTGTATTGTAACTCTCATTGGAAACCCAGACAGGAATGCTGGGATTGGCAGCCGTGATGTCGTAGGCGTACAACTTGGTGTCTTTGCAGGCGGTCACAATCAGTCCTTTGCGGTTGTGCAGTTTGACTAGGCCGTAAGGGCCGTTTCCGTGTGCCCAAACCATGCCTTCGACAGCAATCTGAGCTTTTAGTGTTTTGCTTCTGCCGTCATACACATTGATAGTTTTGGCCGCTGTCATGATTGAACTATTGCCTTGCATGTCGAAGCAAACGATTTCGGGGATGCCGTCGTCATCGAGGTCGCCAACAAGCGGATTGATGCGGCAGTAAATGTTGTCGCTTGATGACCAGTCTTCTCTAATGCCCCATTCAAAACCTTGTATCGGCGAGTTGCATTCGCTTTCAAGAATGTTGTCAGGGAAGGAGGGTTCAGGTGTTGGAGGGATGTCGCATGGTTCGCTCCATACGGGTCTAACGGAAAGTAAGGATGATTTGTTTAGATCTTTCAAAACGCCTTCAGTATATAGATTGTCACCAAAATTGATGGCCCATGCCTTGTCGCTATCGCATTCGGTGCTGCTCCAATAATAACTGTCAGACAAAGTGGTGCCACTGTTGCTGGCAAAAACATCCTCGATGAAAGGCAATGCGGCATAGAGTTTTGAGAGCTGCCCTGTAGAAGGTATGTGCCAGCCGTTGGTAATGTCTACATTTGAAGAAGCATATTGTGTGGATGTCCCCATGATCTCATGCATTGATGAGGTGGCATCATAGCCGCAATGTATTCCGTGAAGGTTCACAAATTGGTCGATTGGATTGTAATTGTAAAGGTCGGTGAGGTCTGTCTCAAGTCCCCATTTGTATTTGTTTGGCAAATCGTTCATGGCAACCAACCAATATGAGTCGTCTTCAGGGGATGTGTAAAACACCACGCCTTGTTGCCCATTCGAGGTGGTGACGACTTCTCCGATGTGGTGGCTTTGGGCTTGGATCGAGAATGTTTTAACGGCTCTCACGCCAATCTCATATTCTCCGATGTAGTTCCATTTTGGATAGTTGCCTACTCCTCCTGTCTGGCTTAATACGACAGCATGTGCTCCGGTCCTTTCAGTAGAGGTCCAATACCATCTCGGATGGTCGTAAACGAACATGGTGCCATTAACAAAGGCAAGAGAGGTGTTGATTTCATTGATGTATGCAATCAACCATCTCATTTGTCCGGCAGCAGGAAGATACCAGCCGTGGTCGAAATCGACGCACCATGCGGCAGGATACCAATCGGCACCATGCGTATTTCGGATGATGTCTGTATTGTTGTATCCGTCAAAATCGTACATGGCTTCTCTCGAATACTCGAAGTTCTCCAACAGAGGAATGTCGTACATTTCTCCGTAGTGCTCTGATGTCACCCAATTCGTGTTGATGGCTTGGAATTCCAAACTGACAGCCCAGCCTTCACGGCTATTATTGTCAACGAAAAAGACAATGCCATCAGCGGTTTTGCCCGACGAAGCAAATTGCTCAGGTTTGACGGTGCTACCGTCGGTACAGAAGATGTCGCCAATGCTGACAGATTGTCCCCATCCAATCAAAGCGGAGAAAAGGATGGCGAGAAACAGCGTGGTTTTTTTCATGGATGTTGGATTGAAATTCGGGGCAAAAATACTAAATTATTCGGATTGTGCAAATAAGATGGCTATCTTGTTTTGGCTGGTTTGTTCAAAGCATTAGGCCATATTTCATCTGAAATACACTCGAGTAATCCCCGTTCCGCCCGTCTCCAATGAGGCGTCGCAGAAGCGTTCCACCTCGTGCATATGGCTTAGTTTCTCGCGGATGAGCTTGCGCAGGATGCCGTTGCCCTTGCCGTGGAGGATGCTCACTTCCTTGATGCTCAATAGTTTGGCTTCGTCCAGGTACTTGTCCACGATGTCCAAGGCTTCTTCGGCACGTTTGCCGCGCACGTCAAGGGTGAGGTCGAAGTGCTCGGCTTTCTCGCTGAGTTCGTCAGCAATGAGACCGGCCTGCCAGCGGCGCTGGGTCTTGCGGGCCACGGCGCGGCTCACCTTGCGAAGCTTGTCGGGAGAGGTGCGCAGGCGGACGGTGTCAAACAAAATCGTGGCATCGGTGTCGCTGATGGCCAAAATCTCGCCCACCACCTGCATGTCGTCGATGCAGACCGTGTCGCCCACCTTCAGCTCGGTTTCCTCCTTTTCCTTCTTCTCGGCCAACTCCTTGGCTTTCAGTGCGATTTCCTCCTTGGTCTTCTCAAGGTTCTGGCGGATTTCCTTGGTCTTGGTCTTCTCGGCTTGTGCCTCCTTGATTTCCTTGATGGTGCGCTCGATTTGGCTGTTGGCCTTCGCGATAAGTTCCTGAGCTTCAACGGCTGCGTCGCGCAGATACTGTTTCTTCTTGCCTTCGAGGTCGGCGAGGAGATTCTTGTATTTTTCCACCACTTCGGTCAGCAGTTGGTCAGCGATGCGCAGTTCTTGTTCCTTCTTGCGGATGGCCTTCTTGTCGACCTCAAGCTGTTGCAGTTGTTTCTCGAATTTGAGGTGCTGGTCGCCGGTGATGTTGGCGGCATCGTCGAGAATCTGTCGCGGGAAGCCGATTTTCTTGGCGATTTCGAAGGCGAACGACGAGCCGGGCTTGCCGGTCATCATGATATACATGGGCTGCATGAACTTGGTGTCAAACAGCATGGCGCCGTTGAGGATTCCCTCGTGGTGGTCGGCCAAAAGCTTCAGGTTGGCGTAGTGCGTTGTGACCATGCCGAAAGCCTGTTTCTTGTTGAGCTCCAGCAGAATGGCCTCGGCGATGGCACCGCCCAACTGCGGTTCCGTGCCTGTACCGAACTCATCGATGAGGAATAAGGTTTTCTCGTCTGCGTGCTCCAAGAGGGCCTTCATATTAATAAGGTGTGAGCTGTAGGTGGAGAGGTCGTCCAAAATGGATTGCTCGTCGCCGATGTCGATAAAAAGGTTCTCGAACAGCCCGCACTCCGAGTCGATGCGCATGGGTGGCATAAGGCCGCATTGGAGCATATATTGCAGTAAACCATTCGTTTTCAGGCAAACGGACTTGCCGCCCGCGTTGGGACCGCTGATGACTAGGATGCGGTTTTGCTCGTCAAGGGTTAAATCCAAAGGTACAATCTGCTTGCCTTGGGCTTTCAGTTTTCGTTCCAACAGCGGATGGCGGGCTTGAATCCAATTGATATAAGGTGTCTCGCGGATTTCGGGTTTTACGCCGCCAATCTCGTTGGCCAACAATGCCTTGGCGCGGATGAAGTCGAGCTCGCCGAGCAGGTTCCAAGCTTTGCGCAGTTCCGACAAATAAGGCCGCAGCAAGCGCGTGAACGCCATCAAAATGCGGTGGATTTCGCGCCTTTCAGCATACTCCAACTCCTTGATTTCGTTAGAGGTTTCGAAGATTTCGGCGGGTTCGATATAGACCGTTTGTCCCGTGGCCGACTCGTCGTGGATGAAGCCGCGCAACGAGCGTTTGTCGGCAGCTTTCACGGGGATGACCAAGCGGCCGTCTCGGATGGTGATTTCCGACTTTTGATCCACCCAGCCAGCGGTCTTGGCGTCGCCCATAATCTGCCGGATACGCTTCTCGATGCCGCCCTGCTTGCGGCGGATACTCTGGCGGATTTCCTGTAATTCAGGCGAGGCATTGTCAGGGATTTCGCCTTTGTCGTCCACGAGGCGGTTGGCTTCGGTGAAGATGCTGCGGTCAATGAAAATGTTCTCAATCAGTGATTTAAGCTGCGGAAACTCAATAGCACTCTCGCTGCGACCGAAGCGCAAAATGGCTTCCAAAACATTGAGCGACGGTTTCAGCGCGAACAAGTCCTCCACGCTGAGGCATGTTCCTTCGATTTGGATTTGGTGGAAGGCCTCGCGCAGGTCGTGGAAATCGCGCACGGGGAAAGGCACGCCCGTCTGCAGCAGGCGGATGAACTCCTCGGTCTGCTCCAAGCTCCTGACGATGAGGGCTTTGTCGGCAGAAAACGACATCTCCTCCGCTTTTTCAAGTCCCATTGCGCTGATGCAATGCCCCGAGACCATTTTGCGGATGCCCTTGAAGCCGATTTTTTGTTCGAAGTTGGTTGGGTAAATCACTGTTTGCGTTTTTTCGGGTGCAAAGGTACGGAAAAACCACTATCTTTGCACAAATTTTAGAACTATGATACGATTGGAAATCTGTGCCAACGGCATCAAGTCGTTGCAGAATGCGATGGACGGCTGCGCCCAGTGCGTGGAACTGTGCGAGTGCCTCGAAGTGGGCGGCGTCACGCCGTCGTTTGGAACTTTGGCCAAGGCCATCGACATTTCGTTTATCCCCATGCGGGTGCTTATCCGTCCTCGGCCGGGCAACTACATCTATGACGAGGACGAAGTCGAGATGATGAAAACCGACATCATGCTTTGCAAGAAACTCGGTTTCGAGGGCGTGGTCATCGGAGCTTTGAACGACAAGGGAGAGCTTGATGTTGAAACGATTAAGGCCTTGATGGAGGCAGGCGAGGGGCTGAAGTTCACCTTTCACCGCGCTATTGACGCCTGCGTGAAGCCTTTCGAGGCCGTCGAAAAACTGATTGAACTCGGCTTCGACAAAATCTTGACTTCGGGCGGCAAGCCCACGGCACTTGAGGGCGTTCCGATGATTGCGGAGATGCAGTTGCGCTATGGCGACAAAATCGGCATCATGCCAGGCGGCGGCATCAACCTCGGCAATGTGAAGGACATCCTGAACATGACGGGCGCGGTGCATTGCCACGCGTCGCTGGCGCATTGGGTGCCGCGCTTCAACGAGAAACTCTACCCGAACCAAAAGGACGCGACTGGTGCGACGATGGTCTGGACCGAGTCGAACCGCGATTTGATTTACGAAATGGAGAAAATGTTGAACCCGTTTTAACGACGCTTTGCGTCATTGCGAGGAAGAATGACGAAGCAATCTAGTGAAATAGTATATTGTCTGGATTGCTTCGCTTCGCTCGCAATGACGACGAGCCACAAAAACAAATACACTATGAAAAAGACATTACTAATCCTATTATTGTTTGCTTTAATCGGTTGCCAAACCATTGAAAAGCAAAACGTCATCGAGCAAAGCCTCAACCAAGGCTGGACGCTCACTGGCGACACCTTATCTATTAATATGCAGGTCGATGTGCCCTCAGTGGTGCAGCAGAGCCTCTATGACAACGGCCTGATTCCCCATCCTTATCTCGGCACGGTGGAAAATCAGTTGCTTTGGATTTCAGACCATCCTTGGGACTACACTTTGCATTTCGATGCGGATAAGGATTTGCTTGATAAAGAGAAAGTTGAATTGGAATTTGAAGGCATCGATACATACGCCGAAGTAAAATTGAATGGCGAAAAACTTTTTTTTGCTGACAACCAATTCCGCGTTTGGAAACACGAGGTGAAAGACTTGCTGAAAAAGAAAGACAACCTTTTGGAAGTGTATTTCCTTCGTTATGACAGCACGCAATTGGCTTTGTATGAGCAACATCAGCCTCGATTGCCTGAAAAATACGCAGTCTCGCGAAAGGCACCTTATCAGCACGGCTGGGACTGGGCACCGAAATACAAGAATGTGGGTATTTGGAAACCCGTGAAGTTGGTGGGCTGGGATGCGGCACGGTTGGAGGATGCCTACATCGTCACGAAGGCGGCCAATTCGGAGCGGGCGGAATTGATGCTGCATTTGGATGTTGAAAGTGATGAGATCATAGATGTAGATATTGAAGTCGGCGTTTCGACAGGCTCAACGACCTTAGCCAGCAGGTCCCTGAGCCCTGAGCTTGTCGAAGGGTCGAAGGGCCGTCAATATACAGTATTGCCTATTACCATAGAAAAGCCTCAACTCTGGTGGCCCAACGAAATGGGTGAGCAACCTTTGTATGACTTTGAAGTGCGTTTGAAGAAAGATGGTAAAGTGTTGGATGCCAAATCGTTCAAAACAGGAATTCGCACTTTTGAGATGGTCGATGAGCCAGACAGCATCGGGCGGGCATTCTATTTTAAGGTGAACGGCGTGCCGATGTATGCCAAGGGCGCGAACTACGTTCCCGAGGAGATGATTGAAACTTGGATTAATCCCGATAACACCTTGAAACTGCTCAAAATGGCTCAAGAAGCACATTTCAACATGTTGCGCGTGTGGGGCGGTGGCATTTATCCTTCCGACGACTTCTTCAATATTTGCGATTCGTTGGGCATTTTGGTTTGGGAGGATTTCATGTACGCGGGCACGATGTATCCCTACGATGAGACTTTCCTCGAAAACGCCCGAATCGAGGCGGAGGAGCAGGTGAAACGCTTGGCTTCGCATCCGTCGTTGGCCTTGTGGTGTGGCGGCAACGAGATTTCGGAAGGCTACTACAACTGGGGTTGGCAAAAGTCGCTGAATTGGAGCGAGGAAGACGACAAAGCCATCAAAGCTGGCTATGATAGACTCTTTGAAAATATTCTGCCTCAAGCCGTTGCGCAATTTGATGGCACACGCCCTTACTGGCCGAGTTCGCCCTCGAAAGGCTGGGGCCGTCCCGAAAGCCTGGCGGAAGGCGATGTGCATTATTGGGGCGTTTGGTGGGGGGAGTTGCCCTACGAGGTCTATCGCGAGAAGGTGGGTCGCTTCAACAGCGAATACGGCTACCAAAGTTATCCCGATTACCAAACTTTGCTGAAAATCGCGCAGGGCGAAGAACTGAGCAAGGATGCCGAGATCATCGCTGCGCACCAAAAACACGCCCGTGGCACGCGCCAAATCGACGATTTCATCCAACGGTATTACCCCAACGTCCACCCCAGGGACTTTGAGGAATATGTGCATCTGAGCCAACTTTCGCAAGCATACGGGATGGAAATCGCAATTGAGGCGCACCGCACGGCGAAGCCCTACAACATGGGCACGCTCTATTGGCAACTCAACGACGCTTGGCCCGTGACCTCGTGGTCGTCCATCGACTATTACGGCAATCCTAAGGTACTGCAAGAACGGCTGAAGACACTCTACGCACCTGTGCTTTTAAGCCTCGACCGAAAGGATTACGGCGTTTTCGTCACTTCCGACTTGATGCGCAACATTGGCGGCGTTTTAACCGTCACGGTGTGCGACAATGAAGACCGTCCAGTGTTTGAGCAAAAGATGAACGTGGCGTTGGAGGCCAACGGGAACCGTAAATTCGTTGTGGAAGGCCTGCGTGATTTTTTGCAGAGTGCTCATGCGGCTTTTGTGAAGCTTCAACTGGTTGAAGGTGAATCTCTTACTGCCGAGCGAGAAGTCGCTTTGTAAAAAAATGTATGAGGGCTGTAACTTTTTTGCTGTTTCTCCGTATTACGTTTGATTGACACAATTAAACACCAACAAAATGAAAACTAGATTGATTTTTGCAGCATTGCTGCTGCTGGCCTTTGGAACGGCGAGGGCGCAAGAGCCCAAGGTGACTGTTTCGCCAAATTCGGACACAATTGTTATTGTTATGCCTGACAAAGCGGAACTCGACAAACTCATGCAGGAATACAATACCAATTTGCAGCGCTTGTATGACTCGATAGACTGGGAACGCTTTGACGAGGAGATGAGACGCGCCAACCAGGAGTTTCAGCGTGCCTATGACTCGATAGACTGGGAGAACGTTGAGAAACAGATGAGACGCGCTGAAAAGGAAATGGAAGAATGGGGCCGCAAGTTGGAGAAATGGGGCGAGCGTTTTGAACAAAAGTATGGGGAACAATACAAATCTGAACCTCCAAAGAAAGGGAATGCCCCGATACACGCCATCCAAATGACAGGGTCGGGTGACGTCAGCATCAGGCAAAGCCAAGACGAGTTCTCACTGACCCGCGACAACAAAAGCACCTCCGACTATCGTGTGATGGACGGGATGCTTATGCTCTCTGGATCAAGCAATTATGAAGTTGTCATACAGCAGCTTGACGAAATCTGCATGACTGGGTCGAGTGATGTCATCGGCAGAGGCACGCTGAAAGGCCGCAGTCTTAACATCGATGTGTGGGGCTCGGGCGACCTTTGGATGAACGTGGATTACGACACCATCCGCGTCCAAATGTCGGGCTCGGGCGATGTCACGCTGCTTGGGCGATGCAAGGTGTTGTATGCCGAAATCAACGGTTCTGGCGACTTGCAGGCTCCTCAACTGAATTATGACGAATCCTACATCAACACCACGGGCACGGGAGAGGTCTGGGCCAACAAATCGAAAATGGCCGTTTACCAGAAATACAATCGGGACAAGAAGTACGAGAAAAAGTCGCTTCTTCTCAATCCCCATTGGAACGGCTTTGAGGCGGGGTTGAACTTGATGCCCAGTCAGAAGATGACTACCAATACTATCAATTCCCAAGGAACCGTCAACCTTGCTATTCGTCCATTGGCCAGTTGGTATTTTGGCTTCAACATCGCTGACGTGGGCATCGCCTTCAACAGAAAACACACGGCAGGATTGTTCACGGGTGTCGGCATTGGCTGGAATAATATCAGTTGGAAACCAGTGTATACCGAATATGACCCTCAAACAGGAAACGTGATAAACACCTTGTTGCCCGACTCTGCGTTGATTAAAAACAGCAATATGGGCTTGCTTTACCTTCAGGTTCCGTTGATGGTTGAAATCAGGCCGACACGACACATGTACATCGATTTGGGTGTGACGGGCGGACTCCGTTTTGCCACTTGGAGTAAGGTGAAATATGCCGACGGTAAAACCCTCTCACTTCCTATGTCGGATAACCCGAATATTAATCGGTTCAAGCTGGATGCTTCGCTTCGTGTTGGAGGTCGCACTTTTGGCTTCTTCATCAATTATGCCATCGTGCCTCTTTATAAACAATACGTGATGAAAAACACCCGTCCGCTGAGTTTCGGGTTGAGTATCAATTTTTAAGACAGCTCGGTGCCGAACAAAAAAATGCCGCTTTAGGCGGCATTTTTTATTTGGCACTTTTCTCTTCCCATCGTTCGCGCGTTTCCTCGAAGCTCTCTTCGGCGTGTTGGTAGGCGGCCAAAGCCATGTCGGTGGCGGCTTCGTTGAGGTTTTGTTGTGCCTTGCGCACGCCCGCACCGAAGAGGCTGGCGAAGCTGTCGTATTTTCCTTTCGTCAGCCAAAGGAGGCCCTTGCCGATGAGCGAGAGGTCTTGCTCGTAGCTTTCTTCCTCGTCGTGACCGAATTCATTGATTTGAGCTATGGCGAGGCTGGTGTTGATGCGATAGTACAAAAGGTCGAAATCAGGTTCGTCGAAATTGGCTGAAGGCAAGCCGGTCTGCAAAGAAGTGACGTTTTTTGTGGATAATTCGGCCAACAAAGGTGTCGTTTTCCTCTCGGAGGCTGTGCCTTTTTGATTTGAGGCTTCATTAAGCATGTCGAGATTGTGATGGTCTGTGCACGGCAAGAAATCTATGCTTTTTGTGGCTCGTCTCGGCAACAGAGCCCAAGACTCGTTGGCGTCAATGTGGCTGACTTCGACAGGTTTCAACTCGGCAATCGGCTCCATTGTGGGCCATTGTTTTTCAGGCCACAAACTGACAGTAAGCAATAGTCCGGCGGCTGCGGCAGCTGAGGCAATCTTGGCATAAAGCGGCGTGACGGCAGCTCCCCTTTTCAGCTTTTCATTGTCCGCATAAGCGATTTCAGGCGCTGCGAGATAGGGCAGGGGCACAGTGAGTTCGTCCCAGTTCAAGCCTTGGGCCGCGACGAATGCCTTCAGTTGTTCTGCTTCGTCTGGGCTGAGGTTGCCTTCTTGATAATCAAGGAGATAAGCCTCGTAGTTGTCGATGTTGATGTTCGTTTTCATGGCGCTATGTCGATGAGGTTGTCGATGCTTTTCAGTTTGTTTTTCAGTGTGTTGCGGGCGCGGAAGATGTTCACTTTCACTTGTGCCTCGCTCATTCCCGTGATGTCGCCGATTTCTTGGTAGCTGTAGCCCTCGTAGTCGCGCAGAAGCAAGGCGTTGCGTTGCGTTTCGGGCAGGGCGGCCAAGGCTCGGTGCAGGATGTCGTTGACATCGGGGTAGGGGTTTTGAACGGTTTTCGCGTCGTCGGACAAAGGTTCTTCCATGCTCGCAAAGCGCTGACGGTGACGGACTTCATCAACCATGGCGTGGTGGGCGGTGGTGAAGAGGTAGGATTTCGCCTTCTCAAAATCGACCGTTTTCCGCTTTTCCCAAACGCGGGCAAAGCTCTCCTGCACCACGTCCTCGGCCTGCTCGCGGTTGCGGAGGCTCGAGAACGCAAAGCGGAAAAGCCTGTCGGCGTATTGCTCCACGCATCGGTTGAACTGGATTCTGTCCATCTTTTACAAAAGTAATACGGAGTTTCGCCGAAAAAGTTACATCCTAACGCGAAAAAATTCCTACTTTTGCGCAAAATTTTGGAATCATGCTGCTAAACTACATCACTTGGAACGTCGACCCTGTCCTGATTCATTTGGGGTCTTTGCAGATTCGCTGGTATGGTCTGCTTTGGGCGTTGGGCTTCATCATCGGCTACTATGTCATGAAGCGGATTTACAAAAAAGAGAGAATGACTGACGATTCGATGGATAAGTTGCTGATTTACATGTTGGTGTCGACCATCATTGGGGCGCGATTGGGGCATTGCCTGTTCTATGAGCCTCAGGAATATCTTGCGCATCCGCTTGATATTCTGAAGATTTGGGAAGGCGGTCTCGCCAGTCATGGTGGCGCCATCGGTATTTTGATTGGCCTTTGGCTGTATGTGCGCAACTACAACAAGTCGAAGAAAGAAAAAGACAACCTCCAGCAAATCAGCTATATCTGGATTCTTGACCGCATTGTGATAGCCGTGTGCCTCGTCGGGGCGCTGATTCGCGTGGGCAACGTGATGAACCACGAGATTTACGGCACGCCGACCTCGCTGCCATGGGGCTTCGTCTTCTTGCGCGGCGCGGAGCAGTTTTGCGGCACTTTTGACAACTACACCCCCTGTTTTGCCTGGGATGCGCCTTGTCCGCCGAGCGAATGGCTGCCCTGCCATCCGACGGGACTTTACGAGGCTTTCTTCTGCCTCGTGACGATGGGTATTCTGCTGTGGATGTACTACAAGCGTGACCTCGGTCACAAGCAGCCCGGCCTGATGTTCGGCACTTTCCTTGTCATCATTTTCGGCTCGCGCATCTGCATCGAGTTCCTGAAAAACGTCCAAGTCGACTTCGAGCGCAACATGGTCTTCGACATGGGGCAATGGCTCAGCGTTCCATTCGTCGTCATCGGCATTGTGATGATTGTTTGGAGCTTTGTGAAGCGGAAGAAATTAGAAAAACAAGCATAAAAAAACGGTCGGAATTCCGACCGTTTTTCGTTTCATTTCAGTTCAAACACCTCTCCGGGCTCAGGGATGACGATATTGTCCCAGCCGGCCTTGCGCAGTTGGCGCTTGTAAAACTGCTGTGCCTCAAGGTCGCCGTGCACGAGAAAGGTCTTCTTGATTTTGCTCGGGTCTTGGCAGCTCAGGTAGTCAATCATTTCCTTGTAGTCGCCGTGGCCGCTAAAGGCATCGATTTCGAAGATTTCGGCATTCACGGAGTGCTCGGTGCCGAAGATGGACACCGTTTGGGGCTTCGGATTCTCCAACAGCTTGGCCCCCAATGTGGTAGGCGCACAGTAGCCGATGGCCAAAATGCTGTTCTTGGGGTTTTCGATGCTGTTGGCGATGTGATGCTTCACGCGACCGGCCTCCATCATGCCCGAGGCGGAGATGATGATGCAGGGTTCCTTGCGGGCATTCAGCGCCTTCGACTGGTTGATGTCGCGGATAAACGTGAGACCGTTGAAGCCAAACGGGTCGGGGTCGTATTCGATGACGTCCTTCACGTCGTCGTTGAACAAGTCCACGTGCATACGGAAAATCTCAGTCGCGTTGACGGCCAAGGGGCTGTCGACGAATACCGGAATCTTCTCGGGCAGCTTGCCCTCGTTGTAGAAGTTATTCAGCAGATACACAATCTCTTGCGTGCGGCTGACGGCGAACGACGGGATGATGAGCTTGCCGCGTTTCTCCACGCAGGTGTGATAGATGATTTCCAACAGTTGCTGTTCGGCATTTTCGCGGTCGCTGTGGAGGCGGTTACCATAGGTGGCCTCGGTGATGAGGTAGTCGCAGTGCGGGAACGGCTCGGGCGAGCGCAGCAGGTAGTTGTACTCGCGCCCGATGTCGCCCGTGTAGGCGATGCGCGTCATCTTGCCGCCCTCGTCGATTTCGATGATGGCGCAGCCGCTGCCGAGCAGGTGGCCCGTGTTGTTGAACTTCACCTTGATGTTGTTGTCGATGTTGAAATAGCGGTTGTAGGCGATGCTAACGAACAGCTCCAGTGAGGCGCGGGCGTCTTTCTCGGTATAGATGGGTTGCAAGGCCGGGAGCCCTTGCTGGCGGCGCTTCTTGTTGAACCACACCATGTCATTCTCTTGGATGAAGCCGCTGTCGGGAAGCATGATGCTGCACAGGTCGCGGGTGGCATTGGTGCAGATGACTTGCCCACGGAAGCCGAGCTTATAGAAATAAGGTATCAGGCCGCAGTGATCGACATGGGCGTGGGTGAGGATGATGGCGTCGATTTCCTTAGGGTCGCACATGATGTTGCGGTTGGCCGCGTCGGTTTCGAGGCCCTTGCCTTGGAACATTCCGCAGTCCAACAGGATTTTCTTGCCGTGGTCGGTGGTGATGAGGTGCTTGCTGCCCGTCACTTCCTGGGCCGCACCGATGAATTTGATTTTCATAGTCCATCAGAATTTGACCCCAAAAATAAGGAAAATCCCCGAAACAGCACATCTTTTTAAGAAGGTTTCATACAATTGCAGTCGAAACTTCAATCAAAAAATCTTTGATTTCATTGTCGGAAGGTGGGTTTAGAATAATGTAATCCACTTCTTCAGCATAGTCAATATCTTCAAAATAAGACAATTGGAAACGGAAAAGTTTGTCGGAAAACAGATTGCCATAAATGTTGGTAGCTCTTTGGCTGATTTTATCAAGCGAAAACTTTTCTTTCAAAAGGAAATACAAATCCACATAGTCTTTCCATTTCGACCGTCGCCCCAGGGCGTAAGCTTTCATGGCGGCCAAATCCAACAAGCCAGGCAAGCGAATGATGTTTTCAAAAGAGTTGTTTGCCTTGATTTGAAACGGATATTGGAAAAAGGTGATTTTAACATCATTGACCAGCAAGTTCATTTGGTCAGCGACATTCCAAGTGACAAGATTCTGGAAACTTGACTGCTGAATCTTGTCGAGGTTCTTTTTTCGGTTTAGTGGAGAAAATTTGAACAAGTCGTAATCGATGGAGCGTCAATGCCCAAGATAGAGGGCTATGGCCGTGCCTCCAACAAGGTAATACTCCCGTTTGAACTCACCTATTAGAGGCAGCAGTTCAGTTTGGTTGTTGTTCAGAATTTCTTTGTGGAACATAGCGGTTGAATACCAAAGCGAAATAGTTGTAAATTTGCGGAAAATAGTTCTGTTTTTGCCTGCCTTTGGCAGAGAAAAATATTTTGGCCACCTTGTCCATTCCCATCAGGTCGAACAAGTCCTTTACATCGTCCATGGTGCCGTAATTCAATATGGTTTCCACCAGAAATCTGTCGCTGATATCTTTTTTCTTTGCCTCTGGGGTGTACCAAAACAACGCCGCGTGATTAGCTATGTATTGCTCTCGTGTCATGCTGCAAAGATACAAAAACTCCTGAAACCATCATAGTCTCAGGAGTTTTTTAATGAAGAATTTGGTTTATTCCACCACAATCTTTCTCACAATCTGCCCGCCTTCGGCTTCAATATGCATCATGTAGATTCCCTTGGCCATACGCGATAGGTCAATGCGGGCTTGGTCGCCATCAAGGGCGACATTGTAAACCGTTTGACCGAAAGCGTTCACGATGCGGATGTGGCTCAGGCCTTTGCTTTCCACGGTGACTTCGCCCTTAGTCGGATTGGGGTAGATTTTGGCGGAAAGGCTGTTTTCAGAGAGGTCGGTTATCTCGCAGCTGACAGGTTCTGACATTTCCTCGCAGTCGTGCTCTCGATATGTAGCACTTACTAAATATTTGTATGAACCAATCGTAGCGGTGGTGTCATTAAACTGATAATCATATACATAGTCTTCGTTTTCTACTTCGCCGATAAGATCAAATTCTTCATTGTCCATGCTTCTGAAGACTCTGAATTTGTCGACTTCCGTATTGACATAAACCTCTTTTCTCCATGAGATTTGTGCGAAGAAATCACCGCTATTCCAAACGTATTCAGCCTCGACCATAATGGGTGGGGCGCAGAAAAACACGCAGTCGGAGGCGGATTCACTAATGATTTCTTGGTAAACGGCAGAAACCTCGTAGCAAACAGGCCCGAAGAAAGCGTAATTATCTGTGTAGTTTGTAGTGGTGATGTGGTCTGCAATCAATACGCCTTGACGATAAATATTGTAATAATCAGCGACTTCGGCCTCAGTCCAAATGATGGAAACCATTTCCTCGTCGATGATTTCAGCATTTACTACGGCAGGAGGAGTGACCACAACAATAGTGACGCTACCCGTTGCGGTTTGATCATCGCTCGTGACGGTGCAGGTGTAGGTTGTGGTTTCCATGGGCGAAGTAGTTGTGGTTTGAGCCGTTGGGTCATTGACGGCGTTGGCTGGACTCCAGCTGAAGGTGTAAGTTCCTGAACCTCCTGTTGGTTGTGCCGACAAGGTGATGGAATGGGCAAGGTCGGGTCTGACTGCAGTTTCCGAAGCCGTCACCGTCACGCTCAGCGGGGCATATACAGTGGCCGTGGCCGTGTTCGACAAGGGCGAGTTGATGCCGTTATAATGGGTCGAGACCTGGTAGCTGTAGGTGCCTGGGCTCATGTTTTCATCGGTGAAGGTGGTGGTGGAGATGCCGTTGTAAACCTCGGAGCCGTTGCGGTAAATCGTGTATGTTGTCGCGGGATTGGCAGCCGTCCACTGTAGGCATATGTCATTGTCGTTCTGTACGGTGGCGGTGAGGTCGGTCGGAGGGCAAACCAAAGTAACGGTGCAGGAGCCGGAAGCAGTCTGTCCAGCGCTACTTACCGAGCAGGTGTAGGTTGTGGTCCTGTTGGGCGTGGCCGTGGGATTTGGGATGGTGGCGTCGTCCAACGATCCGGCGGGTGACCAACTGTAGGTGAACGTACCGTCGCCGCCAGTGGCGATGGCATTGAGTTGGGAACTGCTGCCTTGGGCAATCACTGTCGGAGTGGCTGAAACACTCATGCTGATAGGGGTGGGGCCACTGCCAGAAGTAATGTCAATGGTGGCGATATAGGTAATTTTGTTGTAACCAAACACGGTTAAGGTAGCGGTGCCGGTTGTTCCGGGAGCCGAGAAGGTGATGTTAGCCGTGCCGTTATTAATCGTTGCGGAGCCCAAAATCTCGTTGTTAAGGGTCAAAGTGGCCAAGGCACCATCGCCATCGGAGACGTTCACGGTGAACGAGGTTGCGCTGGTATTCATCGAGGGAGCGTGGGTTACCCCCATGTCGGCGGGGATGGCATTGCGTAAGGTCAAAGTCGGATCACCATATAGAATCCAAGCCATATAGGTGCCAAGACCTTGGCCGCCGGTTTGTCCATATTGGTCCAAAATCTTCATGTTGCCGTCGAAGGAGCAGCCGCCCAAAGTACGCTTGATGTTGTTGTCGCCATGGCTTTCGATCAGGACGTCAACCATTTCATCTTGACCGTACATTGGGGGAACCCAGGGCTGAGAGATGTAAGAGAACATGCCGCCGATGGCACCAGTGGGGTTGCCATTGCTGTTGTTCGTGGCACGTAGCCATGTCTCGGCGAAGCAGGGTTGGCTGTAGTCGTATTGACCGTTGAGACAGGCCACTGACCAAATGATGGGCAGCATGTTGTCGTTGGTCAAAGCATTGACATGACTATTTGAATACCAAGGGCTGTGGGATTGCCAGGCCGTCTGGTTACCATGGTTGCAGTAATTGACGATACTCACGCCACTATTTATCCTGTCGCTAATTTGCTGGGTGGTTGAGGAATAGCCAGCAGTGTTGTAGTATTCCTGATAAACAGTAGTGTAGTGGTAGGTCATCAAGTCGTTGCGGATGTTGTTCATGTGCTGCCAATCGTCTTCACCAAAATGTCCACCACTACCCGCTGTTGCAGCAACACCGCAACCCTTGACGAGCCATGTGTCAGAAGCGGTGATGTCCCTTTCGTAATGAATCACTTTGTCGACTTGAGTGGCGACATGGGTTTCATTTTCAGCGGAAAAACGGCCAACAATAATGTCGTTATAATAGTCATTTCCAGCGACTTGGCCATACCAATTGTCTGACTTTCCATTGTAGCTGCCGCAGTTGTTATAACCGTGACCAGGAATCTGTGCCACATCGCCGACCAGCAATATATGACTGAGATTGGGATTGGCATCGTATTGGCTTTGGATATAGGCTTTGATGGCACTGTCGGTGGTGCCGGTGGTACTTGTCCCTACCATCGTCGTGGGTCGGCCAATCTGCTTTTTCCAGTTGACGAAAGGCTGCATGGCGCTCATGAAAGCATCGTGGCAGATGATGAGCAGTTCGCCGGTTTCATTCACGGGTGTGTACTTGCTCAAATTTTCGCCAAAGTTGATAAAGTGGTTCTCATACATTGCCTGGATTTCAGAGTCTAATTTCAACTCGTTCGAGCGGCGGCTGAGGGTGTTTTCGGCTTGCTGGCCGTCGGCAAACATCTCAACGGTCATGTTGTAATATGCACGCAATGTGTGCGTTACGGGGTTGTAGGCGAAAGGATAGACCACCATGTTCTGCCCACGGAAGTCGCGGAGGATGTAAGGCTCGTAAAGCCCCACATTTTCGGCAGGGAAGAAGGCATCCGTCGAATAAGCCTCGCCGTAGGTGTAAGGTACATCATCGGGGTTGATGCTTCGCGGGAAATCGCCTTTCGAGGGCGCGATTTCCATCTGGAAATCAACGTATTGAGCATCAATGAGTCGGATGCTGTAATGTTGGTTGTCACTGATGAGTGCTGGAACGGCAATCATGGGCAGGTTAGGTTCGCCCGCTTCAGCAGTGCTGACGGTGCGTGGAACTGAGATGATGTTGGCTTCGCCACGGGGTGTAGTCACCGCAAAGGCGTAGAAGCCAGGAACTTGCAGGTTGACAATGACTTGGTTTTCGGAAGAGGAAACCAAAGTTGTCTGGATGGTGCTCGGATTGTCGCTCTTGATGGCGACCCATTGCTGGCCAAAGGTCACGACCGACAGCATGATGAGCAGGAATGTGAAGATTTGTTTTCTCATGATGGATGAAGTATTTCGTTAAAGCTGCAAAAATAGTTTTTTTTCTCAAACGCAGGTGGTTTTTGGCGCATGTTTCTTCGTAAACGCCACGGAATCGCCCCAAGCGTTGTACAACACTTTGTGCCCAATGGCAGCCAATCGCACATCCAAGCAAGTTTGGCACTGGTCAGGTTTGTCCTTGACACAGGCCTTGTCGGGGTAGATGAGGTAGTTCTCGCGGAACTCGTTGGGCGTGAGGTTGGGCATGATGACATTCGCGCCAACAGCGATGGCCTTCTCGCGCCCCATCGGGTCGACGGTCTGGTTGGCGGTGGCAGCTACCATGTTGATTTCGGGCATCATCAAGCGGAGGATGGCTATCATTTTCAAGGTCAGTTCCATACGTTCTTCGGCGGATGAGATTTGATCTTTGTACTGCCAAAGAGGTGTGTCAGGATGCGGAATGAAAGGCCCCATGCCGACCATGGCTACGTCTTTCTGCTTGAAAAACAGCAAGTCGTCGGCAAGGTCGTCTAGGGTCTGGAAGGGGAGCCCCACCATCACGCCAGTGCCGGTTTGATACCCCAATTTGAGTAAGGTATCAATGCAGTTCAACCGTGTTTGAAAATTGTGCTTCTCATCGCGTGGGTGAATCTTATAATAAAGGTCTTCATTCGATGCCTCAATGCGGAGCAGGTAACGGTGCGCGCCTGCTTCAAACCAACGGCGGTAAGTTTCCTCAGTCTGTTCGCCCAACGACAGCGTGATGCCCAAACTTCCATTGTCAATCTTCTTGATTTCCTTGACCAAATGCGTGATTTTGTCGGTGAAGTCCTTGTCGGAACGCTCTCCGCTTTGTAGGGCAACGGAGCCATAGCCGAGCTCATGTGCCAGCTTGGCACATTCAATGACTTCCTCATCACTAAGTTGGTATCGCGTGAAGTTCGGGTTCTTGCTCCTAACGCCGCAGTAGAGGCATGACTTGGTGCAGATGTTGCTGTATTCAATCAGCCCGCGCAGATGCACGTAGTTGTCCAAGTGCGCCAGCTTGGTTTGCAAAGCCTTGTCGAACAGCAATTTCTTGTCGTCGCCTTCGGCGGCCAATAGGAGTTTGATTTCCTCTTTGGTTAAGGAGGTCCCTGAGCTTGTCGAAGGGCCGACTTTATTTAGGATTTTGGTGATGGGCATTTCTTGAAATTTTTGGCAAAAATAGAAAAATAATATATGTCAAAAGGAAGAAAAAATTCGACATTTTGCGAATTTTTCAAAATAATGTGTATCTTTGCGGCGTGATAGTAACATTTGACCAGGCATATTTGAAAGAGTTGTACGACCAAGGCAAGACCAGCGATAAGAAGCATCGGTTCCAACCTGACATCGTCAAAAGGTACCAGCAGCGAATCAAGACGCTGGAAGCGGCTCCACGTATTGAGATCTTGTATCAAATCAAGTCACTAAATTACGAGGTTTTGAGCGGTGACAAGGATGGTATCTCTTCGATTCGTGTCAACGACAAGTATCGTATCGAGTTTACTGTCAGTCTTTTGGATAATCCTGTTGTGACTATCTGTAATATTTTGGAATTGTCGAACCACTATAAATAATTGGGAAATGGTAACATTGAATGGCGTTGACCCTCAAATGATTGCAAACAATATGATGCCTTCGGAACCTGTGCATCCTGGGACATTGTTGAAGGAGGAGATTGAATATCGTGGAATTACGCAGAAGCAGTTGGCGCAGCAGATGAGTGTTTCCTACTCTGTATTGAACGAGATTCTCAACGGTAAGCGTCCTGTTTCGATTGAGTATGCCCTCTATTTGGAGGCCGTGTTGGGCATTGATGCGCAACTTTGGATTCAGATGCAGGCAGACTATAATCTTCAAGTCGCCAAAAGTGATAGAAAGATTAATCGTCATCTTCTCGAAATCAGAAAAATTGCTGCGGCGTTTTGAATTGGAAAATGCTTATATTTGCAGGCGGAAAAACTTTGACAATATGGAAACGATTACATTAAGATTCAGTACGGACAATCCGTTTGCGGCTTCATTGGCGGCACTCCTTCGTGAATCGGAAGGTGTGAGCGTAACGGAGCGCCGTATTGTGAAGCCTTCGCGTCCTCGTCGTGGGACGCTTGCAAAAGCCATTGAGGAAGAAAAGGAAGGCAAGGTGACGACCTATGCCAACGTTGAAGAATTGTTTGAAGATTTGGGAATCTGATGTACTCATGCTGACCTTTATGGAAAATGAAACTATATTCATAACGTTGAACTAAAACACAATTAAACAAACGAAATAACAAGACAAACAGAAACTTACATATTAGCAGATAGCACTTGTTGCTGTCCTTGAATCCCAAATTTTCCACTAGACTCCGTTTGCGGGGCAACATTCCAAGGACAAGTTGACAAATGCCGTAGTTGCTACGGCGTGGATGACTTGTTAGGAATGTGGGGCGTGGAACCCCTGGTGTTCAAGCAAGGAATTGATTCCACGCTGTTTTGTTGTATCAAGTGAAAGTATAAACCTCAAAGAATAAGACCATGAAAGCATTAAAGTGTGAAATGTGCGGAAGCAACGAAGTCGTGAAGCAAGAAGAGTTGTTTGTGTGTCAAAATTGTGGCACGAAGTATTCCGTTGAAGCGGCCAAAAAGATGATGATTGAAGGGACGGTGGAGGTAAAAGGAACAGTAACGATTGATGAAAGTCAAAAGATTCAAACATGGATAACCTTTGCTGAAACAGCACTTAGAGCAGGTAATCCTATGGAAGCATATGACTATGCCAGTAAAATACTCGAATTAACTCCTAATTCAATTGAGGCATGGATGGTTCGAATGAAAAGTGTTTCAAAATTAGGCTCATTAGAAAATCCAAGGACAGGTGAGATTATTTCTATTGGCAAAAACATTATTGCTTTGGATCATAGTAAAGAAGAGGAAGTGGGGCAGTTTTTCTTGGATACGGGAATCCAAATGCTGCGGTCTGCATTTTCATTATTAAACGGTGAGGTTGATAAAGAATCAGTTTTTCATAATACAGAAACGCTTGATAAGTATTGCAATCAAGCCATTGCTTTGGAACAAGCTGTCGCCAAATTTTCGATATTTAGTAGTAGTGAAGTTTTACAAGGAAAGGGAGATGATTTTGTAGGAGCTTATCAAGATTTCACAGAATGCCTTATCGACTATATTCATGAATTGAACCCATATGACAAGGAAACCATTGAGGAGTTAAATAAGAAGTATGAGGCTATTGACAGGGCGTTAAGAAAAGATTTTCCGACGACAAGTTATTTTGATGAAAATCAGGATAACTCTATGATATCACAAGATGAAAAGAAATCAGGCTGCTACGTTGCCACTTCCGTTTACGGCTCCTACAACTGCCCCGAAGTTTGGACACTTCGCCGTTTCCGCGATAACACTTTGGATGCAACTTGGTATGGTCGGGCTTTCATCCAAACCTATTATGCCATCAGCCCAACACTGGTGAAATGGTTTGGCGAAACATTTTGGTTTAAGAGACTTTGGCGTAGACCATTAGACAAATTGGTAACCTCGCTAAAAAGCAAAGGTGTGGAAGACACACCTTATAGCGATAAATATTAGTCTTTGAATTTATCATCATTAACACGACCCTTTAGATGCTATGTTATTGCATGGCTCCGAAGGGTTTTTGTTTGGTCTTGTAGGGCTGTCACATCGTGGCAGCCGCCGCAACGAAACAATGATGCGGCTGCCGTGGTACGACAGCCCTACATTTTTTCGTACAGATTTACGATTGAATCGAAAATTTGTACTATCTTTGCGGAATCAATTGAATTTGTGATGATAGAAAGAACGATTACCGCAAAACTGCGACGGATGACAACGCTTTATCCGATTGTGCTGCTGACAGGTCCGAGACAGTCAGGGAAATCCACTTTATTGCGTGAGAGATTTTCTGAATACCAATATGTTTCGTTGGAAGATTTGGACAACCGAACTTTCGCTTTGGACGACCCTCGTGGTTTTTTGGACACCTATCCCGACAAGACCATCATCGATGAGGCACAATATGCTCCCAATTTGTTTTCCTATTTGCAGACCCATGTGGACAGGGCCAACAAAGAGGGAATGTATATCCTCTCAGGTTCGCAGAATTTCCAGCTGATGCAGCAGATTTCCCAGTCTTTGGCTGGTCGTGTGGCCATTTTGGAACTGTTGCCGTTTTCGCGCGAAGAGCTGAAATCTGCCGATATACTTCCTCAAACGGTTGAGGATGAAATGTTTATGGGCTCTTATCCACGTCTGTTTGATAAAGGCATTCCCCCCAAGGAGTTTTATCCATATTATATCAAAACCTACGTGGAACGCGATGTCAGGCAGTTGAAGAATATCGGGGATTTGGGTCTGTTCGTGAAGTTCATCAAGTTGTGCTCTGGACGCATCGGGCAGTTGCTGAACTATTCCTCGTTGGCCAACGATTGCGGCATTGCGGTTTCCACGGCACAGGCATGGCTTTCGCTGCTCGAAACGAGTTACATCGTGCATTTGCTGCGTCCAGATTTCAACAACTTTTCAAAGCGGTTGATTAAGTCGCCGAAATTGTATTTCTACGATACAGGCTTGGCTTGTTCGTTGTTGGAGATAAAGGACGCGAAACAAGTTGAATCTCATTATCTTAAGGGAGGGCTGTTTGAGAATTATGTCATCAACCTATTCATGAAAAAAGCGTTCAATAAAGGTGAAACGCCCCAACTGTCGTTTTGGCGCGACAACAAGGGCAACGAGGTCGATTTGTTGGAAACCATTGAAGGAAAGCAGTTCGCATACGAAATCAAGTCGGGGAAGACTTATTCGGCAGATTATGCCAATTCATTGAAATATTGGGCTGGTTTGTCATCAGCTGATGCTGAACACTGCAATATCGTGTATGGCGGTGAAAAGCCGATGAAAATGTCAGAATTTAATGTGCTGACTATAAATGATATATAATATAGTGGTACAGATTTACGATTGAATCGAAAATTTGTACCGCTACCGCTTTATATGACGCCTTTTTTGTGAGATTGAGTCTCATACGGAAATTTTCCGTACCTTTGCCGCGAATTTTGAAAACGAGAAATTTTATTTTATGACCAAACCATTGAAAATCGTGGTGCTTGCCAAGCAAGTGCCCGATACGAGAAATGTGGGCAAAGACGCGATGACGCCGGAAGGTACCGTCAACCGCGCTGCTCTGCCCGCCATCTTCAACCCTGAAGACTTGAATGCCCTTGAACAGGCCCTGCGCCTCAAGGAACAGCATCCGGGCAGCACCGTTGGTGTGCTCACCATGGGCCCGCCGCGCGCCGGTGAGATCATCCGCCAAGGCCTCTTCCGTGGGGCCGACACGGGCTGGCTGCTCACCGACCGCCTCTTTGCAGGTGCCGACACCCTCGCCACTTCGTATGCCCTCGCCACCGCCATCAAGAAGATCGGTGATGTCGACATCGTTATCGGAGGCCGCCAGGCCATCGACGGCGACACCGCACAAGTGGGTCCACAAGTGGCGCAGAAATTGGGTCTCAACCAAGTGACCTACGCTGAGGAAATCCTCAAGATCGAGAACAACATCGCCACTATCCGCCGTCATATCGACGGAGGTGTGGAGACCGTGGAAGTGCCGCTGCCCTGCGTGATTACCGTCAACGGCAGCGCGGCACCTTGCCGTCCCTGCAATGCCAAGTTGGTGATGAAGTATAAATATGCCATGTGCCCGCTTGAAGTGGATGCTAATTCGGAATGTGGAATTCGGAATGCGGAATTAAGCAAAAGCCGTCCATATTTGACACTCAACCAGTGGAGCGTGGCCGACGTGGATGGCGACCCCAACCAATGTGGCCTATCGGGTAGCCCTACCAAGGTGAAAACCGTGCAAAACATCGTCTTCCAGGCCAAGGAGAGCAAGACGCTCACCGCTTCTGACGCTGATGTTGAAGGTTTGATTAAAGAATTACTTGAAGAGAAGATTATTGGATGATATAATGACGGCCTTTCGACAAGCTCAGGGACCTCTGCTATTACTGAAGTTTAAGGTGCCTGAGCCTGTCGAAGGCCCGACCCAAAAGAATTAGAAAACTATGAACAACGTATTTGTATATATCGAGACCGAAGGCACACAAGTGGCCGAAGTTTCTCAGGAGTTGCTCACCAAAGGGCGTAAATTAGCCGACCAGTTAGACGTGGAATTGCACGCTGTTGTGGCTGGCACTGGCATCAAGGGCAAGGTGGAAGACCAAATCCTGCCTTACGGCGTGGATAAACTGTTCGCCTTCGACGGCGAAGGATTGTTCCCTTACACCTCTGCACCGCACACCGATATTCTTGTGAATCTTTTCAAGGAGGAACAACCGCAAATCTGCTTGATGGGCGCCACCGTCATCGGTCGCGACCTCGGTCCGCGCGTCAGCTCCTCGCTTACCAGTGGCCTCACCGCCGACTGCACCCAACTCGAAATCGGTGACTTCGACGATGTCAAGACGAAGAAGCACTACGATAACCTGCTCTATCAGATTCGTCCCGCTTTCGGTGGCAACATCGTGGCGACCATCGTCAATCCCGACCACCGTCCGCAGATGGCTACCGTCCGCTCGGGCGTGATGCAAAAAGCCATTTACGAAGGTAAGGCCAAGAACGAAGTCGTCTATCCCGAGGTGAGCAAGTATGTCTCCCCTGAGGCGTATGTTGTGAAGGTCCTCGACCACCATGTGGAGGCTGCCAAGCACAACCTGAAAGGCTCGCCCATCGTGGTGGCTGGTGGTTATGGCATGGGCTCGAAGGAAGGCTTCGACATGCTGTTTGAACTCGCCAAGGTGCTCCACGGCGAAGTCGGTGCCTCGCGTGCCGCCGTCGATGCGGGCTTCTGCGACATGTATATCGCCTGCGGTATCAGCGGTCAGATCCAGCACATTGCCGGTATGCAGGACTCCAAGATCATTATCTCGGTGAACAGCGACCCCGATGCACCTATTAATAAGATTGCGGATTATGTGATTGTTGGAACGGTTGAAGAAGTTGTTCCGAAATTGATTAAATATTACAAACAGAATTCGAAATAATATGGTAATTGTTATTGTTGTTCTCTGTGTTATTGCGGTAGCAGTCACCCTTTTCAAAATTCTGGGAGTGATTGATTTTATCAATATGGATGGAAACAAGAAGAACAAATCGAAAGATAATACAGAAGGCAATGTAACGGATACCGAAGAGATTAAATAATTAATGGGTCTGGGTAGAGACGCACGGCCGTGTGTCTCTACCAGCCCACAAAATAGAAAACAAATGGCAAACTATTATAACGACAACCCGAACCTGCAATTCTACCTCGACCACCCGCTGATGAAACGCATCGTCGAGCTGAAGGAACGCAATTTTGCGGACAAGGAAAACTATGCAGACGCTCCCGTCGATTACGAAGACGCGATGGAGAACTACCGCCGCGTGCTCGACATCACGGGCGACATCACCGCCAACATCATCGAACCCAATTCCGAGAGCGTGGACCTCGAAGGTCCGCATTTGGAGAATGGCCGCATGATTTATGCCTCCAAGACCGTTGAAAACCTCGATGCCTGCACTAAGGGCGGCCTCTGGGGCGTTTCCATGCCTCGCCGTTACGGGGGCTTGAACCTGCCCATCACCGTTTTCTCCATGTTGAGCGAGATGGTGGCCAGCGCCGATGCTGGTTTCCAGAACATTTGGTCGCTGCAGTCGTGTATCGACACCTTATATGAATTCGGCAACGAGGAGCAACGCATGAAGTACATCCCGCGCGTTTGCGCCGGCGAGACCATGTCAATGGACCTCACCGAGCCTGATGCCGGTTCCGACCTGCAGAGCGTCATGTTGAAGGCCACCTATTCCGAGAAGGATGGTTGCTATCTGCTCAACGGCGTGAAGCGTTTCATCACCAACGGCGACTCCGACATCCATTTGGTGCTGGCCCGTTCCGAGGAAGGCACCAAGGACGGTCGTGGCCTGTCGATGTTCATCTACGACAAGCGTCAGGGTCCACGGCTCACCCACCTGCGAGTTGACCTACAAGAACGCCAAGGCTGAACTTTGTGGTGAGACCCGTCTGGGCCTTATCAAGTACGTCATGGCTTTGATGAACAGTGCACGTCTGGGTATCGCTGCTCAGTCGGTGGGTTTGGGACAAGAGGCTTACAACGAGGCTTTGAAGTATGCCGGCGAGCGTCAACAGTTCCACAAGAAGATTATCGAATTCCCGGCTGTTTATGACATGCTCTCCCGCATGAAGGCCAAGATTGACGCAGGTCGTTCGCTGCTCTACATGACCGCCCGTTATGTGGACATCTACAAGTGCCTTGAGGACATCCAGCGCGAGCGTCCGCTGACGCCCGAAGAACGCGCCGAGTGCAAGAAGTATTCGCGCCTCGCCGATGCCTTCACGCCTTTGGCCAAGGGCATGAACTCCGAGTATGCCAACCAAAACGCCTACGATGCCATCAGCATCCACGGCGGCTCGGGCTTCATCATGGAGTACAAATGCCAGCGCCTCTACCGCGACGCCCGTATCTTCTCCATCTACGAAGGCACGACGCAGTTGCAGGTGGTGGCCGCCATCCGTTACATCACCAACGGTACCTACCTCACCATCATGAAGGAGATGCTCGAAAACGAGGTTTCCGAGGACTTGAAGCCCTTGCAGAACACGGTGCGTACCCTGGTGGAGCTCTACGAGCAAAGCATCAACTACGTGAAGGGCGCCAACAACCAGGAGGTTCAGGACTTCTTGGCTCGTCGTCTTTACGACATGACTGGCGACATCATGATGTCGTTGCTCATCCTTGATGACGCCACCCACGCGCCGCATCTCTTTACTCAGTCGGCCAACGTTTACGTCCACGCCGCCGAAGAAGACGTCATCGGCAACAGCGTCTATGTGAAGAACTTCATCGAGGAAGACTTGGTGAATTTTAGGGCTAAGGCGAAGGAAGTGGGGGAGTGAATTTTGATAATTTTGAAATAAAAACGGTGCGCTTCATTTGAGAGGTGTACCGTTTTGCTTTTATTGAGAATTAAATTTTTTATTGTTTTTCATTTGTTTTAGTATTTTTGCCATTAAAATCTGTTATTATGCTAACTGAAAAACAAAAATTGGAATATAGGTCTGCTCAATGGAAAGAAAAACGAAAGCAAATTCTCATTCGAGATGGATATCGTTGCTATCATTGTGGAGAAGTAAAAGATGAGAAAAAACTACAAGTTCATCATTTGTTTTATCTTGACAATAGAAAAATCTGGGATTATCCAGATGAGACGTTAATCACATTGTGCAAACGCTGTCATGCTGAACAACATGGTAAAAAAAGGCCGTCCTCGGGATGGGAGTATTTATGTTTTGAGGATTTAGGTGATTTGATAGGTGAATGTGAGTATTGTCATACGGACATTAGGTATGAGCATTATATATATCATCCAGATTGGGGAGAACTTATAGTTGGATCTCTTTGCGCAGATAAGCTGACTAGTACAAACGAGGCCTCAACAAAAGAAAACGAGAAGAAAAGATATGCTGATAGGATGAAAAGATTTATCCGGTCACCAAGATGGAAATCTAGCAAAACTAAGTGTGGGTATATTATTTATCGAATAAAACAAGAAGATTATAAAATTCTGATAAAAAATTATAGTGAGTATTGTACGGTTAATATTTCTTTCTATCACCCACCACTTTTGGGGTATTTGTTAGAAGGTAAGTGGATAGAATTGCAAAGTGAAAAACAATATAAAACATTAGATGATGCTAAAATAAAAGTGTTTGAACTTATCGAAAGTGGAGATTTAGACCGATATATAAAAAAGGAGTTTTTACCAAATTATTATAAAAAAATAGCAAAAGACGAAGATGATTATTGGTGCCAATAGATACAAATAGAAGAGGGTATGTCAAAAGTCCATTAATCAGTTAGTTACAGATTGAAAAATGGCGATTTTCTTAGTTTTGACACACCCTCTTCTTGTTTACTCCATTGTTTCTCGAAGTATCCTCCGTGTTTCGCGCTTATACTCCAAACGATTGTACCTTTCTCCTTGGCACAACATACAACTACATGGTGTACCAGTAGATTTGTACACTTGGGTCCAATGGCTTTTTGCCAGCTCGAACCAGTGAGGATGTTCCACCAATTGACCGTCAATCATAGTCACTTGGCTGTCAAATGATGCATAGTAAATCATACGCTTCTTAAACACGCGGAAGCCTTGCTCCCGCCTCCAAAGTTTTGTTCTTTTTTCCAACATCTCTGTCAATTGTTAGTGTCGTGTGAAAGAACATTGCTTTGTAGAGTTTGCTCGTGTTCATAATGCGTGATTATTAAGGTTGTTCTAAATCGAAATAATACATATAACAGTTACATCTTCACCATCTTCATAACGACAGTTACATCTTCACCATCTTCATAACAACACTTCCTACCTTCGTCCCGATCCTCACCATATAAACCCCACAATCCAACCCCTCAATCAAGCACTCTGAGTCATTAACCGAAAGGCTTTGCACCAATCTCCCATCAATAGAATAGATTTCAACCTGTTTCATTCCTTCGCATTGAATGGTTACATTGTCGTGGGTTGGGTTGGGGAAAAGGTTGGCGTTCAGCGCGGTTTCTTCAACGCCGTCCCAAGCCTGAACGGCATTCACGGCGGCCAAGGCATCCACGCGGCCCACGCCGGTGATGTTGCTCTTGGTGGGTGTCAGCTTGACGGAGGTCTCTTCCAAAATGCGGCAAATCTCGGCTGGGGTCAGTTCGGGGTTCTTTTGCAGCATCAAGGCGACGATGCCCGCCACGCAAGGTGTGGCCTGCGAGGTGCCGTCCATGTTGGTGTAGCCGCTGGTGTTTTCATAGTCCAACGACTTGATGCCCACGCCGGGGGCGCACACATCGGGGCGGATAAGGCCGATGCCGGGGTTGTAGGCGTAGTCGCCAAACTCGGTGTCTTGCCAAGTGACAGGGCCTTGCGAGGTGAAGTCGGCGGCAACGTCATTATAGTTCACGGCACCGACGGCCACCACACAACTCAAGGGGCCGGGGTTGGCCATTTGGTCGGGGTCGAGGTAAGGCGGGGGACAACTGGCCGGCACGCGCACGTTGTTGGGTATCGGGTACATTATCTGAAGGATGTTCATGCCTTCGTTTCCGGCACAGACCAAAGCCACGATGCCTGCATCCAAGATGGCTTCGCAGGTGCGGCGCAAGATCTCCTTGTCGGCAACTCCGGCGCCCACCATGCCCAACGACATGCTAATCAAGTCGCAGCCATGCTCCACCGACCATTCCATGCCGCCTGCAATGTTCACCGCGCCGCCAAAGCCATCCCCACGGATGCTCTTGACGCACATCAAGGTGGCTTCGGGTGCCATGCCCGTCAGCGAACCTGCGGTTCCGTCGCCCAACACCGTGCCTGCACAATGCGTCCCGTGACCTTTGTCGTCCATCGGGTCGTTGTCGTCGTTCACGATGTCATAGCCGTGGTGCGGAAATTCCTCGCCGCCATCCCAAAGGTGGTCGGCAAGGTCGAGGTGGTTGTAGTTCACTCCCGAATCGACGACGGCCACCACGACACCTTTACCCGTGTAGCCCTGTTCCCACACTTGGTCGGCCTTCACCTTCGTGATGTTCGGCGTGGTTTCGCGCGTGTCGGATGCCGGTTTGGGCGTTTCGCCTTCGGCAATCCATTGGTGCTGGGTGTTGAGGGTAATGGTTTCAATGTCAGTGCGTTCAGCGAGGTCAAGAATGGCGGTTTTTGTGGCCTCGAAATACAGCGTGTTGGCCGACCAAAGGCTGCGCACGGAAGAAACCATACCGTGGCTTTCCATCTCGGCGAGGGTGCGCTTCAAGTCGAGTTGCGAAACCTCTGCAAAGGCTTTCAACTCATTGACTACAAACGCTCTGCGCTCGGCTTTTGTAGGGATGAAGTCGGCTCTGCGGCTCAACTGCGAGCGGTCGTATTGCGCTTTCATCAGCACGACGACTTCGATTCGCTCGTCGTCGCTACGGCGGTTCATTTCTTGGCTCAGTAAGGGGTCAAGGCAGCCTTGGGCAAAGCCCATCATGCAGGCTGACAACAGAATGGAGATTAGTACAATTCTTTTCATGGTTTATAATTTTACGATTTTGTTTACAATCACACTGTTTTCCGCTTCAATCCTCACAAAATAAACTCCGCTTTCCAAACCGGCAAGCTGGCATTGGGAATTGTTTACTTGTATGGTTTTCAGTAGTTTTCCGTCGATGGAGAACACCTCAACCCGCTTCATTCCTTCGCAAACGATGGTGAAACTGTCATGCGAGGGGTTCGGGAAAATCGAGGCTTCGCTTTCCGAAAAGCCTTCGGCCACTTCCACATATCCGCTTCCCATGCAATTGGCCACAAACGAGAAGGGCGAAGACATGCCGCCTTGGTTTTGGAAAATGACGTCACCATCCTCGTAGGCGACCTCAAAACTAACATCCCAATCGAAACCGGTGCTGTGCCAAGTGAGCGTGATTTGTGAGTTTGTCGTCACTTCGCGGGTGTGGGTGAGCGAGGTTCCACTGGTGATGGTCATCTGCTCGGGCGTTGTTCCGTCGCCGTAATTGACGGAAAGATAGGAGCCGTGCCAGCCGTCGCCCCATGCGTCGCGAAGCGTGAAAACGATGTTGCAAGTGGTCTTGTAATCATAGCCGAGCCAAGTCTGTTTTCCTTCTTCGTCCACAAAGGTGAGCTTGAGCGGAATCATGCCGTTGGCAGGTGCATCGGCGCTTAGCGAAACACGGAAATCCGCGTAGTTTTCGCCGGATTCTTCTATCGTCCCGAAAGGCTTTTGCGTTTCAAGGATGGAAAGGAACTCACAGTCGGAGGAAAACGTCCCAACCAACGACGAAGCCGGCAAGTTGCCGATGTTTTCCACAATGACGCGCAAGTCGGCAGTCTCGCCCGGTTCAAGCAGGCCGTTGTTATTGTCGTCATTCAGCGCAGTGATTTCAGCAATGTTCAGCACATAGCCAAAGACCTTGAAATTGAGGCTGAATCGGCCTATCAGTATGTCCTCGTCATAAACATCGCAGGTGAAGCGGAGGTCTTCGTTGCCGATAGCGTCCTCGCTGACCTCGAAGGCAAAGGCGTTTTCAATCATGAGGGTTTGATGGGGACCAAACGAAGGAAGTTGCACCACATCGCTTGTGATGGTGACTTTGTCTGATTGGGTAGCAAGTTGCGCTGTGAGGTTGTTGAGGGATTCGCCGGTGTCGTTGAGCAAAGTCAGGTCGATGGTGGCGCTTTCACCCGGGTTGATTTGGTGGTCGTTGTTGCCTTGCGGGTCGTTGATTTGGCATGACACCATCGACAATGGGCCGGCCACCACCGCTTCGACGGCGGCCAAAGCATCGATGCGGCCAAAGCCTGTGACGTTGCTTTTGGTTTCGGAAAGCGGGACGGCGGTTTCCTCTAAAATGCGGCAGATTTCTGCCGGAGTGAGGAAGTCGCATTTGCAGAGCATCAGCGCGATGGTGCCTGCCACGGCTGGGGTTGCCTGCGAGGTGCCGCTCATGGTGTTATAGGCCGGCGAGAGGCCGAAATGCAACGACTTGACGCTCACGCCCGGGGCGCACAGGTCGGGGCGGATGAGGCCGATGCCGGGATTGTAGGGGTAGTCGCCAAACTCGGTGTTTGCCCAGGTGACGGGACCACGCGAGGAAAAAGCGGCCGGGGCATCGCTGTTGTCAACGGCTCCAACGGTGATGGTGCAACTCAACTCGCCCGGATTCTCCATTTGGACAGGGTCCATATAAGGAGGCGGGCAACTGCCGGGAACGCCCACGTTGTTGGGGACAGGATACATGCCCGTGTTGCCATCGTTGCCAGCGGAAACGGTACCCACAATGCCCGCGTCCAAAACGGCGTCGCAGGTGTGGCGAAGCAAAGTGCGCTCGGCTATCGTGGAATTAGGGATGCCGAGCGACAGGCTGAAAAGGTCGCAGCCGTGTTCGACAGCCCATTCAATGCCAGCGGCGATGCTGGCTGCCGAGCCGCCTCCATATTCGTCCAAACATTTGACACACATCAGCGTGGCATCAGGCGCCACGCCCGTTTGCGAACCCGCCGTGCCGTCACCGCACACCGTTCCGGCACAATGCGTCCCATGCCCCATGTCATCCATCGGGTCGTTGTCGTTGTTGTAAACATCGTAGCCATGATGCGGAAACTCGCTGCCGCCGTCCCAAAGATGGTCGGCCAAATCGACATGCTCGTAGTTCACGCCCGTGTCGATGACGGCCACCACGACACCTTGTCCCCGATAGCCCAACGCCCAAACCTCATTGGCGCGCACCTTAAGCACATTTGGCGTAATCTCACGTGTCGCGGAAGCAGGTTCGATGGTGTCGTCACCCAAGCAGTAATGCTTTTGGTTGAGGCTGATTAGGGCAATGTCGGTGCGCGAGGCAAGGTCAAGGATGGCCGCTTTGGTGGCCTTGAAATACATGGCGTTCGACATCCACAAAACGTTTGGCGCGGTCACGATTTGCTGCCTTTCCATTTCCGAAAGGACACGTTTCAAGTCGTACTGCGAAGCCTCCGTGAAAGCCTTCAACTCATTGACTACAAACGTTCTGCGCTCTGTGCGTGAGGGGAAATAATCGGCGCGACGGCACAGCTGCGTGCGGTCGTATTTTGCTTTCATCAGCACGACGATTTCGATTTGCTCGTCATCGCTGCAGCGGTTCATTTCTTGGCTCAATAGCGGGTCGAGGCAGCCTTGGGCAAAACCCATCATGCAGGCCAACAACAGAATGGAAATCAGGGCAATTCTTTTCATGGTTTACAATTTTACGATTTTGTTTATGATGACACCGTTCTCAGTGTCGATTTTCAATAAATAAACGCCGTTCATCAAGCCTTCGATACGACACTCGTTTCCATTCACTTCGATGGTTTTCAGCAACTTGCCATCGACAGAGAATACGGAAATTGCTTGGATTCCTTCGCACGCAACGGTGAAATCGCCCATGCTCGGATTGGGATAGACTTGCGCTTTGCCTTGTTTTTCTTCAATCCCATCGTAATCAACGGCATTCACGGCAGCCAAAGCATCCAAAAGGCCGGATCCGAAGTCGTTGCTCTTGTGCTCAGTGAGTTTTACAGCGGTGCGCTCCAGAATCTCGTCAATTTGCGCGGGCGTAAGTTCATGGTTTTTGGAGAGCATCAGTGCAATGGCACCCGCCACCAAGGGCGTGGCCATCGAAGTGCCGTCCATCAAGGTGTAACCGTCTGTGGTGTTGAAATCCAATGACTTGATTTGCACACCCGGAGCGCAAATGTCGGGGCGGATGAGGCCAATCGCGGTCGTGCTGCCTGCCGTATAAGGATAGTCGTTATATGCTGCCACATCAGTCCATTGCGAAGGGCCTTGGGACGAGAACAAAGCCACAGCATTGTCGTAATTGACCGCGCCAACGCAAATCACACAACTCGTTCCTCCTGCATTAACCAACTGGTCTTCATGCAGATGCGGCGGCGGGCAGTCGCCCGGAGTATAGATGTTGTTCGGCACGGGCACCATGAACTGCATCTGGCGGATGTTGCCTGCACAGGCTGCCACCACCACGCCTGCCGCCAAAGTGTTGTCGCAGGCTTGGCGCGTCATCAGTTTCTGTGCAGGGTTGGGTTGGGGTCGGCCCAACGACATGTTCATCACATCGGCACCATGCTCCAAAGCGAACTGCATGGCGGCCACCCAATGGGTTTCCTCGCCAACTCCCTCGTTGTTGAAGGTCTTCAACGCCATGATGGTGGCCTCTGGAGCAATGCCCGTCTGTGAGCCTGAAGCCCCTGTGCCACAAATGGTTCCGGCCACATGCGTTCCGTGTCCCCAATCATCGGAAGGATCGTTGTCGTGATAATAGAAATCGTAGCCGTGATTAGGATATTCCGCGCCGCCGTCCCAAAAGCGACCGGCCAAATCCGCATGGTCTAATCGAACACCCGTGTCGATGAGGGCAACCAGCACACCTTGACCTGTATAGCCCTGCTCCCACACTTGCGGAGCATTGACTTTCAGTAAGTTTTGGGTGATTTCACGGTCTGTGCTTTTCGGTGCAGGTGTGGCTTTCTCGTCAAAAATCCATTGGGTTTCCTCAAGATGATAAATCGTCAAAATGTCGCGCCGTTGCGACAAGTCATTGATGGCCAATTTGTTGGCATAACAACTTATCGAATTGACCAACCACAATGGTCGGATGTTTTCCACCAGGCCATTTTGTTCCATTTCTTTCAAGAGAGCCAACAACTCGGCTTGTGAAGCCTCGGCATGCCGTTGCAGGGTCTCGACGACAAATTGTCGGCGTTCCGCTTTCGTGATAAAATGATTAGCCTCGCGGAGCAAATCCATGGGCTTAGACTGTTCTGAAAGCACTATGTTGACCTTGATTTTCTCGTTGTCGCCCAGTCTTTGGATTTCCACAGCAAGTTCAGGCTCGATGACAGGCGTGGCAGCAAAACATACCAAACAAGAAAAGAAAGCAATTGCAGTAATGATAAGCTTTTTCATAACAATCATTCCAAATGCGTGTACTTCTTCGACACCCAAACGAAGTTGCCGTGGAAGTTGATTTCGTAGAAGTCTTCCGTTTCGCCTATATACAAAAAGCGTTCGCCCACCTTCGGGTGACGGTTGGTGCCATCAGGCCATTTGAAGGTGTCGGCACTCGTCGAAGGCTCCAAGCGCAGGCGAAGCTCCGACCCGTCGATGACGACGAAAGTGTCGGTCGTTTCACCGTCGCCCATCCATCCTTCACCTTCCAGTTCGAAATCGCTCATCCAGTAAACATCTGATGAATACTCATAATCAGGATAATACGCCTTGAATATGGTGCTCAGCCCTTGATAGAACAGGTCGATAGTGCCGTCGCCCCAACGCCTGGCCCAAAAATGGAGGAAACGGTAATTGACATTTCCGTATACGTAGGTGCCGTCTTCGAGGTTCAGTCGGCCTAGTGAGAATTCCGATTCACCATTCTCGTAATCGTTGCCTTTGGTTTCAAGCGAGCTTCTAAACACCACCTCACGTTCCTCTTGCGTGAGTTCATTGTAAAGAGCATCGTGCATCACCATCATGATGTGCATCTGACGGTAAAGGTATTCGTCGACAAGGGCCCTGCTTTGTTCGACAAACAGCTCGTCAGACACCACCGTTTTGGCAAGACCTGCAAGATATTGGATGGCTTGGGGGTTGTAATGACCGTATTCGTCTTCGTTGTCGAGGTCCCATTGACCGTCGTGGTGCGGTCCCGACACATAAAGCGGGTAGGGGAGCATCTGCTGAAGGTCGGTCAACGAGATGAGCGAGGCAAGATGGCTTCCTGTGACGCGGATACCACATTCTGGCCAGTAATCGAACTCGTCGGTCAGGGTGTGGTAGGTCTTGTCAAGGTTCAAGGCGGCATCCTTGAAGCGTTGTGTGATGTCGATGCCGGTGACGAAGGAGCTAAACATGGTCGCAAAAGCTATAACTGCAATAGCTACTGCCATTCTCCGAAAAGAAAAGTTGAAATGCTTTTTCATAGTGATGAAGTTGAAGATGGCCCAAAGATACAATTTTTTTGGAAATCATTGAGGGTGTACTAAAATCTCGAACAAAAAAAGTCGCTCATTAAGGGCGACTTTTTCAATTTTGATGTGTCTCGACTTACGCCAAGAACGGCATCTTCACCACAACGGCTTTGATGAGCTTGTTGCGGATCTTGATGAAGATTTCGGTGTCTTTCTTGCTGAAGGCCTTTTTCACCAAGGCGGTGCCGATGTTCTTGCCGGTCGAGGGCGACGGGCTGCCCGAGCGGACCATACCGATGACGTTGCCTTCGGCGTCGCACACTTCGTAGCCGTTGCGCGGAATGCCGCGGTCGATCATCTCGAAGCCGACAATCTTCTGGCTCACGCCATTGGCTTTCTGGGCGGCAAAGATTTCGCGGTTGAGGAAGTCGTTGCCATCGACGAACTTGGTAATCCAGCCCAAGCCAGCCTCGATGGGGCTGATGGTGTCGTCGATTTCGTGGCCGTAGAGGCAGAAGCCCTTTTCGAGACGGAGGGTGTCGCGGCAGCCCAGACCTGCGGGCATGATGCCGAATTCCTTGCCAGCCTCAAAGACGGCGTCCCAAACCTTCTTGGCGTGGGCGACAGGGATGTAAATCTCGCAACCACCTGAGCCTGTGTAACCCGTGGTCGAGAAGATGATGTTGTCAATTCCGGCGAAGTTGATGATTTGGAAGGTGTAATACTCCATGTCAACCACATTGGCTTTGGTGAGTTTCTGCATGGCTTTCAGGGCGTTGGGGCCTTGCACGGCCAACTGTGCCCATTCTTCGCTCTCGTTCTTGAAGTCCACGCCGAGGGTCATGCCGAACTTCTCGGCAATCTGACTCATCCAAGCCCAGTCTTTGTCGATGTTGGCGGCGTTGGGCACCATGAAGTAGTGGTCGTCGGCGATGCGGTAGACGAGCATGTCGTCCACAATGCCGCCCTTGCCGTTGGGCAGGCAGGTGTATTGCACCTTGCCGTCGGTCAAAGCGGCCACGTCATTAACGGTGCAGTATTGCATGAACTGCTTGGCCAAGGGGCCTTTAGCACGAAACTCGCCCATGTGGCTCACGTCGAACACGCCGACGTTGTTACGGACATTGAGGTGTTCTTCGACGAGGCCGGTGTATTGAATCGGCATGTCGTAACCGGCAAATTCAGCCATTTTTGCGCCCAAATCGTGATGGATCTGGTTGTAAGGGGTCTTCTTTAATTCGATGTTTTCCATTTGATTATGATTGATTTGATTGTTGATTTGTTGGATTGGCGGCAAAGATAAGCAATATTCCGATAGGTGAGCCCAAAAAGTTTATAATATATTGACAAGGTATCGCCCGCAAATTTAAAAGTCTTCATTCTGTTGAAGATTTTCAAAGTTTTTCTCAAACGCCGTCCGCAAAGCCGTTTCGTCGCGGATGGTTTTCCGAAGCTCCTCCAAACGTGGCGCGTTCTCCGATTCGGGGAGCCAGAGGCGGAGATAGCCCGTGTCGGAATATTTCTCCAAGAGGTGCTTGCGGAAGCGTTGGTATTGCCCTTCCTTGTCAAGCTCGGGGTAATGGTCGAGGCCAAACTGGATGGTGCGCCGGATGACCTTTTCGGGTGAGATGAGGCGGTCGGCTTCGGCCACGATTTTGCCGTAAATTGAGCGCGGCTCGTGTCCGCTTGAGGCGCGGTGGTCTTCGGCAGCTTGCGCCATCGTCTCGATTTGGGCTTCATCGAACCAATCGCGTAAACGCCTGTCCTCGCGGATGATACGTCCTGAAACAAGATGGTGTGTCTCACGGCCTTCGCCGAGGCCTGTGTCGTGATAGGCAGCAATGGTGTACACCATATTAATATTGACCTCGTAATGCTCGGCCAAGGCCAAGCTTCTTGCGATGACCTCCTCGGCATGGTTGCGCTGATGGGCGGCGTCGAAGTGGTCGTAGCGGGGGAGGATTTCCTGCTCGATGTAGGTTGTCAGGTTTTTGTCGATGGGGGTGTTCATAGTGGGGGCAAAGATATTGGTTTTTCGGGACATGACAACACAAAACCAGCGCACCTGAAAATTCTGATGCGCTGGTTTCATTGGAGACGCGCCATGGCACGTCTATACCGTTTTATTCCTCGCGGCGCTTCTTGCCCACAAGGTAGGCCGCGCCAAGGCCCATCAACACGGCGATGCCGCTGCCCAAGGGACCGTTTTGGTCGGTGTCCAAGCCGTGTGAGCCGGGCAGTATCAGGCTGCCGTCGCGATTGTTGTAGTCGTTTGAGGCTTCTTCGAGGACGGCACCGCGTTCAAAGAGGCCGCCGCCTTGTTGCGCCATGGCGCCTAAGGCCATGGCGAGGACGATTGCAAAGGTTAAGGTCAGTTTTTTCATTTTATGTGTTGTTTTGTTGTTTATCTAATCACCATTTTCTGTGTCTTCACGTCATTGCCGTTGATCAAGCGCAGGACATACACGCCAGGCGTCATGCCTGTTGTAGGGACACACCGCGTGTGTCCGCCGACTGAAACCACCACGCGACCCGTCACGTCAATCACCTGTAGGGACACATCGCATGTGTCCGCAATATCCGTGATGACAATGTTCCCGTTGTTGATGTAGGCAAAGGCCGCTGAGCCTGTCGAAGCACCGTTCTCGTCCACGCTGTTCGCGCTGAACACCAAGCGGAAACGCGAAGCGTAGTCCGTCGTCTTGGCATTGAACGTGTAATCAGACGTTTGAAGCAAATCAACATCCGCGCCGGTCATATTATCAATAAGGTGCAGATAGTTCATCTCCACGCCCTCGGGATTCACCGTGAGGGTGTATTCCCCGTTCTTCGTGGCCTTGAAGTTGAGCGGTAGCTCACCCGTCTTGGCGGCGCAGGCGATGGCGTAGTCTTCGCCGTTTTGCGGGAAGTAGATTTGAGCGTTGTCGCCAAAGCGGAACTTGGGCAATGTCGTGCCTTCGTTGAAACTGACAATGGCATTGTCAATAGCGGTCGCTGAGCCTGTCGAAGCGCCGCGCGTGTTGGCCTCGTCGAGGACGATTTGCAGACTGCCGTTGCTTGGGGCGGATGAGGTTACGGGATCGTCTTTGGTGAACTTCACTGTCTCGTTTGCCGTACCTTCCGCCTTCACGACGATGCCCGTGCAGGGCGCAATGGCACCGCTTGCCGCAGCCTCGACATTCCGGCCGTTGATGACATAATAAGGCTTGTCGGCATAGGCGTTGAAGGTAAACGGATTGCCCACAAGGTTCCATCCGTCGCCTTCCTTGGTGAGGGGGATGGAAACACCATCTTCGACATAAGGTTGCAGCGCACCGCTGAAGTTGATGGTCGTGCCTGCTTGGTTGCCGTAGAGGTAGCCTTGATTGTGGTTGATTTCAAAGGCGTTGACCTTATAGTTTCTCCAGTAAGTGTTCTCTTCGTCGAGATAGTAAAGGTCATAAACGGTTTCGCCAGAAGGGATGAGGCCGCTGATGGATTGGTTTTCTGTGATGGGTGAAGCGATGAAGTTCCAACCGTCGTTGTTGCTGGTGTAGGCGTTGATGTGCTTCTGCACGGTGCCGCAGAAGGGGATGTTGCTCTTCACCTGGCCGCCATCGCCCACCACCAATTGCTCGGCATCCTCAATGTGAACACCATAGGTGGTGTTGAGGGCCTTGCCCTCGTTGACGGTAAGCACCTTTTCGTCATCGGCGATGTAGACGAACCGCACGTCGGCATCTGTATCAAGCGCGCAGTTTTCCTTGATGCGAACAACCTGGGTTGAAGTAGGAGCTGATAATGAAGACCAATTCAACATACTTGACCATTTATTGTCGCTCCCTAAATTGTTGAATACATTTTGTGCATTATAGTTGGTGAAAACGCTCCATCCCGTAGCATTCGAATAATCACTTGGAACTACCACATAGACAGGGATACTTGAAGTCATGTCGCCGAAGGAATAACTCTGTGCAGTGGGTGGTGTGGCAGTCTCAGAGACGACCCCCGTGAAACCGCTGCAGTTATAGAAAGCACTTTGTTCAATAGTGTTCACACCACGTCCAATAACAAGAAGGCCATTGAAGCCAGTGCAACCATAGAAAGCACACTTTTTAATCGTAGTCACGGAGTTCGGGATAACCAGGCTACCCGTGAAGCCGGTGCAATAATAGAAAGCATATTCGTCAATCGTAGTCACCGAGCTTGAGATAACCAGGTTACCCGTGAAGCCGGTGCAACGATAGAAAGCTTCCAAACCAATCGATGTCACGGAGTTCGGGATGACCAAGCTGCCCGTGAAGCCGGTGCAACGATAGAAAGCTTCCAAACCAATCGATGTCACAGAGTTCGGGATAACCAAGCCCGTGAAGCCGCTGCAGCCATAGAAAGCAGCATCGCTGATTGTAGTCACGGAGTTCGGGATAACCAAGTTGCCCGTGAAGCCACAACCAGAAAATACACCCCCTTCAATCGTAGTCACGGAGTTCGGGATAACCAAGTTGCCCGTGAAGCCAGTGCAACTAGCGAAAGCAAATCTACCAATCGATGTCACGGAGTTTGGGATAACCAGGCTGCCCGTGAAGCCACAACCATCAAATGCAAAATCACCAATCGTAGTCACGGAGTTCGGGATAACCAAGCTGCCTGCAAAACCGCTACAACGAGCAAAGGCATATTCAGGAATATAGGTCACATTGTCACCGATATTTAAAGCAACTCCATTGGCTGAACTATTATCAAAAACAATAGATGTTTTGATACCATAGTTATTAGGGGCGTAAGCCATCGACAAGCAATGCGTTGCATTAAAATTAACGGCAGCCAATGCAGGGCAATTTTGGAAGGCATAACCCTCAATAGATGTCACGCCCTCGCCAATGGTAAGCGTTTCAAGACTTGTACACCCATTAAAAGCATATTGTCCGATATCACCTCCACCGATGGTAAGCGTTTCAATACCTGTACACCCATAAAAAGCATATTGTCCGATATCACCTCCACCGATGGAAAGCGTTTGAAGTCCGGTACACTGATAGAAGGCTTTTTCACCAATCGTTAATACCGTGGATGGAATAGTCAAGTTTAGGATATTATCACATCCCCTGAAAGCACCTTCCGGGATATTCTGCACTTTGTCGCCAATAGTCAAGGTGGTAAGAGGGAAGCTTCCTGGACTAGACATGAAAACGGAATATTTCTCTTCTCCATAAATCGTATTCATCGAAGTGCAGTTGATAGCATTGAATTGCACATTGGTCAGATTGGAGCAGCCTAAAAATGCAAAATTGCCTATCGTTGTTACATATTCAGGAATGGTTATTTCTTCCAACGCCGTGCAACTCATAAAGGCTTGATTGCCTATCGTTGTCACATATTCAGGAATGGTTATTTCTTCCAACGCAGAGCAACCCATAAAGGCTTGGGCATCGATGGAAGTCAAAGAAATGAAGTATTGAAGTTCATTGAACGACTCGATGGTGTTCTTTCCTTTGAACACCTCGCCGATACTCGTCACCACGGCTGCTTCGGCATAGCTCAGTTCTCCGTCGCCGTTGGTGTCCCAACCTGTTGCAGGATCAACACAGACGGATTTTACATTGTTATCAGCAAAAGTGATATCCCCTTCGGTCGAAACGAATTTAGCCACAAGGTTTCTATCGCTGTAAACATTAAAGTTGTAACTTACATTTGTTGAAACAACACTATTATTCTCCATCCAGTTAACAAAGGTGTAGCCGACCGAAGGCGTTGCCGTGAGTGTGCAGTCGGCGCCCCCTATATAAGCGCCTTCCCCGCTCACCGTACCGCCCTCCACTGGGCAAGGCGTTGCGTTGATGCTATAGGAATATTTCTCGACAGGGCAAACGAGGCGCACAGACATACCTGCAGAGCGTCCGTTAACATCGTCCACGCCTAAGTCGAGGCCGTTGCCGTAGAACCACACACGTCTCACCCAAACCGAATTGATAGCCATGAGCGAGGCCGACCAGTATGTACCAAAGCCGTTCGAAGTGACCGAAATCTCTTCGCGACCGCCAGCAGCAGGGAGGAAGACCGCTCCATGCTGTTCCAGCGTGTTCCATTGCAATGCTGTTATCGTATTGCTGGTGAAAATCGCGTCAGCTGTGTTTGTGCTGCTCAGCGTGTAGTAGCTGCTGCTCCAGTCGTCGGGCAGCAGGATTATGCCGTTTATGCTGTTCACATTTGCTTTGGCATAGAGAATGCCGCTAGTAGTAGTACGTGAATTTAAGAGATGCTCCCATTCTTCAATGGTCAATGTCCGCCAGCCACTGTTCTCTTTGTTGCCCCCGTTGATGATGGCATTGTAGCCCCAGTCGGCTTTTCCGGTCCGGTCATACAAATTGAAATTAGCGTTACCGTATACCTTATAGTCGGTGCTAGTTTCGCTTGTGCTCCAAGGTTGGTAACAAACGGCACCGTGGTTATAGCCACTGGTACCCCAGCCGAAGAGGTCGCGGTCAACGTTTTCATCCGAGCTGTTCTGTCCCGTTGTGGTACCAAGATAATCACATTGGTGGTCGGCAAACTTCCAATACGGTGTGCTGGCGCTGCCGATGTATTGCAGGTTACCTTGGGAAAACAGCACTTGGTCGCCATCGGCATTCACTTTAAACGCATGGCCACTCACTGCACCTTGTGAAATGGTTGGAGCAAAGTTTGCCACCAAGTTTCTTTCTCCAAATACAGTGAAAGTATAGGTGGCGTCCGCTGAAACGACATCACCGTTTTCCGTCCAATTATTAAAGTAGTAGCCAGAAGATGGCGTCGCGGTGAGCGTGCATTCGGTGCCCATGGCATAGACGCCGCCACCGTTCACCGTACCGCCCTCAGCTTGGTTGGGCGTTGCGTTGATACCAAAGGGGCCATGGGAATAATTCTCAACAGGAACAACGAGACGCACTGATAACCCGATAAAGCAGGGGCGGTTGTCCTGTGGGTAGAGGGCGACGTCGCTGAAGTACACGTTGGACATGTCGCCACTTTTGCAAGAGGCCGACCAATAGTAGCCGTATCTGAACGAATTGCCGTCCGAAGTCCCGATGCGGGCGTCTGCGGCAGGAAGGAAAACCACTCCATGCTGTTCCAGGGTGTTCCATTGCAATGCTGTTATCGTATTGCTGGTGAAACTCGCATCGCTTGAGTTTGTGTTGTTCAACGTGTAGTAGCTGCTGCTCCAGTCGTCGGGCAGCAAAATCACGCCGTTCACATTGTTCACGTTGGCCTTGGCATAGCGGATGCCGCTGGTGGTGCTGCGGGTGTTGAGGATATACTTCCACTCATCCTTGGTCAGCGTCCTCCAGCCGAGGTTCTCCGTGTTACCGCCATTGCTGATGGCATTGTAGCCCCAGTCAGCTTGGCCTGTTTGGTCATACAAGTTGTAACTATCGCTACCGTATGCGTAATAATCGCTCTCGGTCTGGCTTGTGCTCCAAGGCTGATAGCAGACTGCGCCATGGTCATAGCCACTGGTGCCCCAGCCGAAGAGGTCACGGTCAACATCGGAGTTTGTGCTGTTCTGTCCCGTTGTGGTACCAAGATAATCCCACTGGGGTACGGCAAACTTCCAATACGGCGTGCTGGCACTGCCTTTGTATTGCAGGTTGCCTCGGGAAAACAGCACTTGGTTGCCGCTGGAATTCACCGTGAAGGCATGGTTGCTTACGACGCCTTGCGAGATAGTTTGGGCAAAAAGCTCTGTTCCCGATAGGCCCAATAGCAGGGCAAGGAGAACGATTTTGATTTTTTTGTTTTGTTGATGTTTGGTCATAATGATGTTATTTTAGATGTTTTTTTATTCTGTTGTTTGTATTGAGACTTTGATTAGAAAAGTGCCATTAGTTATGCACATTAATTGTATGAAATGTAATAATTTGGAACATTTTGAAAAACCGAATAATTTAAAGCAGTGTATTTATCTAATTTCGAATCATACACACATAGCAAATCTTCCAAAAACATGCTGGGCATAGTACTTAAAGGAGGATTAAATATGCTCATATCATAAACATCTTCTTTTTTTATTGTTGAAACCATTAGTGTCCACTAAAAATTTGGACGGTTTAAATTTGAATGTATAACTTAAAATAATAACAGTTCACTATTATCAATTTGTTCTTTGACATTGTTGA
>CAJOEZ010000028.1 GCA_905233685.1 uncultured Bacteroidales bacterium
TTGCGCGAGAACATGTAGCACACCGTGTAGATGGTCCGCTTGTGCTGCCGCACCAAAAGTTCAAACTGATGTTCCTTGTCGTTGTTCATAATGCGTTTTTCGTTGCAACGTTCATCAGGTTAGACAGCGAAAGTAGGGAAATATTACAAGGAAATCTCGTTTTTTCCTTTTACCCCAAAAATGCCGCCACATTCACCGCCGTAATTTTTGAATCGAACTGCTTGATTTCCATATCGTTGGAAAGCAAAAAGGCATGGATTACAGGCTTGTCGAGGATGGCTTCCAAATCGCGGAGGTGCCTTGCATCGGTCTTGGCCACGTGCTCCGCCATCTTAATCTCGAAAGCGAAATAGCCGTCCTGCAACTCCACGAGAAGGTCGATTTCCTTGCCGTCGTGGGTGCGCAAATGGTAGAACGAGGCATCGGAAAACACATTTTGCGCTTGCTTGTAAAGTTCCGAAACGACGAGACTTTCAAACTCGGCCCCAGTCATGCCGCCGCGTTTTTGCAACACGGCCTGCAACACGCCGTGGTCCAAATAATGGACTTTGGGCATCTTCGCCAAACGCTTGTTGGCATTGCGCTCCCAAGGCGGCAATATGAGGGTTTGGTAACTCAACCGCAGGTATTCCATATACCGGCTCACTGTCTTCGACGACATCCCCAATGCAGTGGCCAATGCCGACACATTCACGGTTTGCGCCGTCTGCAAGGCCAAAGCCTTTTGCAGTTTGACGTAGGGTTCGAGGTCGCGGAAGGAGGCCAAGTCGCACACATCGCGTTCAAGGTAGGTGCGCACATAGTCCTTTAGCCAAAGGTAGCGTTCTTCGTCGGTCATTTCCTCGTCCACCAAAGCGGGATAGCCTCCAAACTTCAGGTAATGCGCCCAAGCCTTTTGTTTCTTGGGCATAGTCGGGTCGAGGGCGAAAGAAGGCCAAAAAGTTGGAATGATATCGGGCTGCTGCAACAAGCGTTGCCAAGGCGAAAGTCGGATTTCGTCGTCCCAACTTTCGGTCAAAAGTTCAGGAAGTGTCAATGGATAAAGGGTAAAAACAGCACTCCAACCTTCCAAACTTTCCTTCACCTTTTGCAATAAAAGCAACTGGCTTGAACCGAGCAGCACATAGCGCACGTCAGGAAATTGGTCGTAGGCCGACTTGATGCTTTCCACCAATTCAGGCAGTTTCTGCACTTCATCAAGGATGGCTTGGGGGTATAATTCGCGCCATTGCCCGGCGGTGAGGCGAAGGAACGCGGGGCTTGCCACAGGGTCTTCTATCGACAAATAGACGTAATCGTCAAGCACTTGACGCACGAGGGTGGTTTTCCCCACCTGTCGCGCACCCGTAAACACCATAATTCGACCACTTTTGCGGTCTTTCCTTTTCAGGACTTCGGCGGTCATTTGTCGCTTCTTATCCATAACTTTCCCATTTTAGTTTAGACTGCAAAAATACGAACAATTTTGATATAGTACCAAAATTTACGCCAAATTTTTCCCTTATAGTCCTAAATTTACGCCAAATTTAAACATTTAAGTCCAAAATTTACGCCGAAAACGGGAATTAACAACTCCTAAAATCTAATCTGTAGCCATTTGAAAACTTTTCCCTACCTTTGCACCCCGAAATAAGGACTCGAGACGCGAGACTTCAAGACACGAGTCCTTCGACAGGCTCAGGAACCTGTCCCGTGTCCCGCAGTCCCGCGTCCCGTGTCATCAACACCTTATAAATATGATCACCCAAGACCAACTTAAAGACGTATGTAAGAGGATTGATGCCTTGAGGAGGTATCTTTGACGTAGACCGTCGCACCATCGAAGCACAGGAATTAGACGAAAAGACACAGGACCCGCAGTTTTGGGCCGACCCCAAGGCCGCCGAAGCCACCATGAAGAAAGTGCGCGAGGTGAAAGGCTGGCTCAATGGCTACAAGGAAGCCGAAGACGCCTACAACGACCTCGCCGTGCTCTTCGATTTCGCCAAGGAAGGCGAAGCCACCGAGGAGGAAGTGGACGAGCAATACAACACGACCATCCAAATCGTGGAGAACTTGGAATTCAAGAATATGCTTCGCGAAGAAGCCGACCCGATGAGTGCCGTGCTGAAAATCAACGCGGGCGCGGGCGGCACCGAGGCCCAAGACTGGGCGCAGATGCTGATGCGTATGTATATGCGCTACGCTGAAAACCACAAATACAAACTCACCATCTCCAACCTTTTGGAAGCCGACGACGCCGGCATCAAGCAGGTGACGATGAAGCTCGAAGGCGAATATGCCTACGGCTACCTGAAAGGCGAAAACGGCGTGCATCGCTTGGTGCGCGTCAGCCCATACAACGCCCAAGGCAAGCGCATGACTTCGTTTGCTTCGGTGTTCGTCACACCGCTCATCGACGACACTGTGGAAATTGTTGTGGAGCAGTCACGGCTGTCGTGGGACACCTTCCGCAGCGGCGGTGCGGGCGGCCAGAACGTGAATAAGGTGGAATCGGGCGTGAGGTTGCGCTACCAATACAAAGACCCCTACACCGGCGAGGAGGAGGAAATCCTCATCGAAAACACCGAAACCCGCGACCAGCCCAAGAACAAGGAGAACGCCTTGCGCCTCTTGAAGTCTCAACTTTATGACCGCGAGATGCGCCACCGCATGGAGGAACAGAACAAAATCGAGGCGGGCAAGCTGAAAATCGAATGGGGCAGCCAAATCCGCTCCTACGTCTTCGACGACCGCCGCGTAAAAGACCACCGCACCAACTACCAGACCTCTGACGTTCAAGGCGTTATGGACGGAAATATTGATGCCTTCCTCAAAGCTTATTTGATGGAGTTTGGCGGAAAAAGAGAATAATCTAAAAGTTTTTGGCACAAATTTTGCGTATAAAATGACATTTATACAATTCAATTATTAACTCTAAATCAATTAAAAATGAAAAAGTTAGCAATTATCACAGCATTCGTCGCCATCCTGTTCTGCGGCATGACCTCAGCAACGGCGCAAACTCCCAACACCAATCCTGCCATCACCCAGTTCGTGACGCAGCACTTCCCCAACGCCACCGTCCAAACAGTGCTTCCTGATGAAGACGACATCGACGTCATTCTGAGCGACTACACCAAGATTGAGTTCCGCCTCAATTACGAGTGGAAAAAGGTGGACTGCGAGCATTCCACGGCCAACCCCGCTGTACCTGCCACGCTCGTTCCCGAACAAATTACGGCATACGTGAACGCCAACTTCCCCGGCACCATCATCAAAAAGTTGGAGAAGAAATACTACGGCTGGGAAATCGAGCTGAACAACGGGCTTGAAGTCAACTTCAACAACAACTTCAAAGTCACCAAAATCGACGACTAACCCAAAGCTGAACAACGATGAAAAAATTACTTGTTTGCGCCCTTTTCTTAGGCTTGGCATTAGGCGGCACATCGTGTGGCAAAAGCAAGATGGCTACCATCAACGAATTCGTCGCGACCTACTTCCCTCAAGAAGAAGTGCTGGCCCTCATCAAGGACGGTCTCGACTATGACGTGACCCTCACCGACTACACCCAAATCGGCTTTGACGGCAACCTGTTCGGCAGACTGAAATGGGACGAGGTGGACTGCACGCACACCAACTTCACCTCCGTTCCGGATGTACTGGTTCCCGCCGAAATCGCGGCTTATGTGGGCCGCATCCACGATACACAGAGCATCGTGAAAATCGCGAGAGACGGTCGCAACTGGGACATCACCCTGAGCAATGGCATCGAGGTTGAATTCAACAAAAATTTCCACGTTATCGACTTCGACGATTGAGTCTTTTCAAACACCTTTCAAGCGGTCTGGAAATTTCCGGACCGCTTTTTTTTGTTATTTTTGACCCTGACCTTGCGTTTTGTCTTTCAAAAACCGTAATTTTGCAGCAATTAAACACCCCAAGTTATGGTAACTTTCTTCATTGCATTGGCCGTTCTCGTACTCGGTTATCTTTTTTACGGAAAATTTGTTGAAAAGGTCTTCGGCGCTGACCCTCAACGCGCTACGCCTGCCACCACCATGGCTGACGGTGTGGACTACGTGCCGATGAAGCCCTGGCGCATCTTCCTCATCCAGTTTTTGAACATCGCCGGCGTGGGTCCCATCATCGGGGCCATCATGGGAGCGCAGTTCGGCACGGCCTCTTTCCTGTGGATTGTGTTCGGCAGTATCTTCGCTGGTGCCGTCCACGACTACCTCGCGGGCATGATTTCGCTCCGCGACAAAGGCGCGAGCCTCCCCGAAATCCATGGCACTTATTTAGGAAAGGGTGCTAAACAAATCATGCGTGCCTTCACTATCTTGTTGATGATTTTGGTCGGCGTGGTGTTCGTCAACACGCCTGCAACGTTGCTCAACGCGAACTTCACTCAGGGTTGGAATCCTTACATCTGGGTGGCTATTATCTTGGCTTACTACTTGATTGCCACCTTATTACCCATTGACAAGGTCATTGGCAAGATTTACCCCGTTTTCGGCATCCTATTGCTCGGCATGGCCGTCGCCATTTTCATCGCCTTCTTGATTTACAAACCTGAAATCCCTGAATTGTGGAGCGGACTGCAGAACCGTCATCCCGTCGCAGCGCACAATCCTATCTTCCCGATGATGTTCATCTCTATTGCCTGTGGTGCCATCTCGGGATTCCATGCCACGCAGTCGCCGCTGATGGCGCGTTGCATGGTCAACGAGAAGCAAGGCCGCCCGATTTTCTACGGCGCCATGATAACGGAAGGCGTCGTCGCCCTCATTTGGGCCGCCGCAGCCGCCTATTTCTTCGGTCCTGACAGCGTGGTCGACGTGACGGGTAAGAGCGGTGCCGCCATCGTGGGCGTCATTGCCAACACTTGGTTTACGCCAGTCATCGCCACCATCACCATTTTGGGTGTCATTTCGGCTGCCGTCACCTCGGGCGACACGGCTTTGCGCTCGGCGCGACTCATCATTTCCGACTTCCTGCACTTCGACCAGAAGCCCATCAAGAACCGCCTGATGATTGCCGTGCCATTGTTTGCTGTCACTGCGGGCATCCTCATTTACAGCCTCGCCGACGCAAAAGGCTTCGACTTGATTTGGCGCTACTTCGCCTGGGCCAACCAAGTCTTGGCCACCGTAACGCTTTGGGCAATAACGGTTTATCTCGCCAAGAACAAGGGCAAGCTATGTTATCTCATCACTCTGATTCCCGCCCTCTTTATGACAATGGTCACTTCATGTTTCCTGTTTGTGGCCGAAGCGGTAGGCTTGGGTGCCTTCCTTCCGCGACCTGTCGGCTATGGCATCGGAGCGGCGATTACGGTGCTTTGCTTGGTGATATTTTTAATCAAAACGAAGAAACACACGACCATTTAAGTTCAAAAACATTAAAATCAACATATTATGACACTCAATAAAGAAGAATTCAAAGCCTTGGTGATGCTTTATGCCGCCAATATTGATGGAAACATCCAATCGGAAGAAGTGAAAGTGATGCTCGAAAAGAGCGGTTTCGAAACGGTGGAAAAGATGGAAAACTTGTTTGACAAGATGAACGATGCTGAAGTCCTCGACTGCATCCGCGAGAACAAGCTCCAATACGCTGCCACCGAAGCCGACCGCCTCGACCTTATCCACGACCTCTGCGCCATTATCGAAGCCGATGAGAAAACTACGGTGATGGAGGAGCATTTGGTTAGGGCGATGCGGAGAATGCTGGAGTAATAAAATCAAATAATTCGTATGTCCAAATCCCGCAAAAACATCTGGCTTCGTCTCGACAAAGCCTTGTCTGATAGTTTGGCCAAGCAAATCCTCATCCTGCTGGCCATGCTTGGTTTCACCTTGCTCTTGTCGTTTTTGCTCCTTTCTCTGTCGGGAGCCGACTGGAAGTCCTTTTGCAAAGAAAAACAACTGAGCTGGTGGCTGCTTCCCCTTTACCTCCTGATTGACCCCAATGCTTTGAGCAACATCTACATCGATACTGGAGTCGGAGGTTGGATGTTAGCTGCCAGCACAATCATTTACATCGTAGGCACCGTCGTCTTTACTGGAATGGTTATCGGCGGCATCACCAATGCCATCGGCAACCGTGTGGAAGACCACCGCAACGGAATGACCCATTACCTCAAGGCGGGACACTATGTCATCATGGGCATCGACGAGATGGTGTCTTCCATCATCGAGGATATTTTCTCTAAGGACAAGGACGCTGACATACTAGTGTTGAGTTCTCACGACACCAAGAAAATCATAGAAAAACTCAAACAGACGGTGACCAAGAAACAGATGAACCAGATCATCGTCAATTACGGACAGAAGACGGCCAAGGAATACTACAATGAGATACACCTTGAGACTTGTAAGGAGATTTACATTGTCGGTTACCGATCACGTCCGTCCCACGATGCTGTCAACATTCAATGTATCGACAGCATTTGCGCCTACCTGAAGGAGCACCCGTCGGAAAAGATGCCCACGAGAATCACCTGCGTCTTTGAGGACATTGAGACCTACACCGCCTTAATGACCTCCGATATCTTCAACGAAATGCGCGAATTGGGCATTGAGCTGATGTCTTATAATGTCTATACTGGCTGGGCACGGCAGATGTTTGTCACGCGCGGCTACAAGGATAAAGGAGATCCCATGCAAAGCATCTCTTACCCTTCCCTTTATGGCGACGGCATCGCTTCCGATGACGACAAGTTCGTCCACCTGGTTTTTGTCGGTATTTCCAACTTCGCTGTGTCGATGGCCACGGAAGCCGCCCATCTGCTCCATTTCCCCAACTTCGACGAAAAGGCCAAGCGACCCAAGACCCGCATCACTATCATCGACCAAAACATGGAGGTGGAAATGCCGCTTTTCGTCACGCGCAACCGACATCTCTTCGAAGTGCAACCGTTCTCCTACCGCGACTTGGGCCTCGAACCCAAACCTGAACCCATGTCCAACAAAAAGGCGAAAGGCGACTTCTTGGACGTGGAGTTTGAGTTCATCAGGGGCGACTTTTATTCGGAGGCCATCCAAGAGGAAATTCAAGGATGGGCCATGGACGAAAAGAAACAATACCTTTCCATCTTCTTTGCCTTAGCCGACCAGCGCAACAACTTCATGATGGCCATGAACCTGCCTGACGAAGTGTACAACAACGCCATTCCCGTCTTTATCCGCCAAGATCGTGCCGACAACTTCGTCACCAATTTGAGAAAAGCTGATGACAAAGCTCGCTATGCTAACCTCTATCCTTTCGGCATGGACGACAGGTCCTATTGTCGCGATGAGGTTTCATTCAAGCGGGCCAAGCTTATCAACTACCTTTACGACACCGCTGATGCTTCCAGCTTGCGCTTTACTGACATGGCCGTCCTCGATACCATGCCCGCCGAGACCCTCATGGAAGAGGCCGACAAGTCGTGGAAAAAGCTCACGATGGCCCAAAAATGGTCGAGCCTTTATTGTGCCTATCATCTCCCCTGCCTGTTGGATTCGCTGCGGGTCATGCGCGGCCTGAAGCCTGACGACACAAGCCACGACCAAGACCCGCTCACCGAAAAGGAGATTCAACAGTTAGCGAAGGTAGAGCACAACCGCCGAAACGTGGAGAAACTGCTGATGGGCTACCGTCCCTTCGACGACCTCGACGAAGTCCAAAAACTGGATTTCGAAATTGTGAAGTATATTCCTTGGATTTTGAGGATGAGTGAAGGTTGACCGACCAAAGATTTTCCTACTTTTGCCCCAAATTTCAACCCCATGAAAAAACTCATTTTTACCCTATTAATCTGCCTCACGGCCAATCTGACGTTTGCCGGCAGCATCTTGCTTGAGAGCTTCGAATACGCCAACCACGACCTCGAAAAACCCGTTGGCTGGACTTGCGACGACAACTCATGGCTCTGCGGCTATTTGGAAAAAGACCACAACCGTATGCCCCACTCGGGCAACTGGTACGCCTTCAGCAACAATGAGGACTCGTGGATGTTCATGCCCTTGTACCTGCTCGAAAGCATGAGGTATCGCTTCACCCTTTGGGCCATTTCTGACGGCAACTTCCAGTTTGAAATCTGGACCGGCCCCACTCCAAACCCTAATGACATGCACACACAATTCGGCTCCGTCACCGTCAACAGCGACGAATATGAGAAGCTTTCCATGTATGTCGAGACGATTCCGCCTGGGAGCACTTACATTGGCCTCCGTGCCATCGCTGGCAATGGTGCAACACACCTTACCATCGATGATATCGAAGTTGAGATGGTGGAGCAATACACCTTCGAGGCCGAGGCCGTCACAGGCGACACGGCCATGTATCCCGGCACGCAGGCCACATTCCGTTTCCTTGTACACAACACAGGCTACGACCCCGTCGATGTCACGATGCACCCTGCCGATGAGTTCTTCACCGACTTCAGTTTCTACTCAAACGGGGTCAACGGCATGACCTTCCCCACCGAGCCTGACGAGACCATCGAAGTGACCGCCTACGCCACGCTGCGGCCTGAAGTACAGCCCGGCACGGTGGCCTGGTTGGATATCCACATGACCATCCCCTGCAACTGCAACACGGCCATGGTGACCTTCTGGGTGACACCGCTTGACATCACGCAAGTAGCTGAAAACAAAGCTAATATCAGCATTTTCCCGAATCCCACACCCGATTTCGTGACTATTGAGGCGGAAGGATTGCAGCGCGTCAACCTCATCGACGAGACGGGCAGAACGATAAAGAGCGTCCCCGCCAACGGAAACGCCCTTCAACTTGACTTAACCGACCTGAAAGCCGGAACTTATTTCATCTCCGCCAAAACCCGCTCCACTTCCTCTTTCGTGAAGCCGATTCTGAAGATGTGAGACGGCTGCAAGTAATGGATGTCATGCTCAGCGTGGAAACGCTTCTCGCCGCCACCCGTGATGTTGAGCATTACCACATCATCTGATTTCACAATACCTTGATTCACAGCTTGCTGCAATGATGCCGTGGCCACAGCTGCGGCATGGTAGATGTCGATGCCCTCGGTTTCCTCAAATAAGGCTTTAGCGGCATTGGCCTCGGCATTGCTGACGGCGAAGATGTCGCCGTGGGTATCTTTCAACGCATCATAGAGGCCACCAGCCAACCCGTATGGCGGCTTGCGGTTGGAGAGTACGGGGGCACAAATCTCAGCGGCATCCTTGCGGGCTTGGTCGGCGTCGTAGGGCAAGAGAGCACGCGAATCGGCTTTCCACGCATCGTACATCGGGACGAAAGGCTTGTTTTGCGACACCATCAAGCGGGCCTTATTCATACCAAAACGACCATCATTGATAAAGCGCAAGTTGGCTTCCCAAGCGGCGATAGCTCCCGTTCCGCTGCCCACGGCCTGGAAGTAAAAATCTGGGGTGCGGCCAATGAAGGTCGTGGCCGATATCATCGTGGTGCCCATACCGTCGCGGCGGGCGATGTTCTTCGCACCGCCTTCGGCTAAGTAACCATCCATCTCACAAACCACATTCGACAGGTTGATGGCATCGAAATAGTCGCTGCCGCTCTCGGTGGTGATGAGCTTCACGCAATCGTTCAGTGGCTTGTCGAACCACAACGCGTTGATGTTGTCCTGCGGCACACACAGCAACAGTTTAATGCCGTTGTCGGAGCAGACCTTGGCAAAGGCCCGTGCCGTGTTGCCCGCTGAGGCCACCACAAGTACTTTGTCTTTCTGTTGCTCGCTCATGCGGGCACACACCGAGTAGGCCTCCATCTCCTTGAACGAGCAGGTTGTCATGCGGGCGTTGCGCTCGGGCCACCAGCCGTTGAAGGTGATGTATAAATTGTTCAATCCCAAGCGTTTGGAAAGGCCTTCGCTCTTGTAAGTAATAGGTTCCGAAGGTTTCTTTAGCATGGTCTTGATGGGCAACCAGTCGGCGTAGCGATACAAGCCCAAACAGGCCTCTTTCTTCACTTCGAGTTGTTTCTTTTCATACACGGGACGCACCATGCTCGGTTTGTCGCACTGCTTGTCATCCAAAGTCCAGCCTTGGTCTTCAAAAATGCGGCTTGTCGCGACGGTTTGCAGTTGGTATTTCGTAGGCGTGAATATCATTTTCCTTCTTTTTTCGATTGAACCGCAAAAATAGGAAAAAGTAAAATATGTGACAGTAAATATCTTTACTAATTTTTTGGCTATCTTTTCCATTTTTTCCTTTTTTGTTGGGCGTTTTGAATTATTTCCTAATTTTGAGCGATTTTTTAATGCTTTTCAAAATGAAGAAACTGTTACTATTCGCAATTGCCATGCTGTGTTGCATGGTCACGCCTCAAGCCCGTCCCGTCGACGTGGAGAAGGCCAAGGAAATTGGTATGAAATTCGTTTGCGCCAATTTCGGAGAAACAAGACAAATCAACGACTTACAGTTGGTATACACCGGCCTTTCCGACCGGAACGAGGCCTGCTTCTACGCTTTCAACGCGGGGAAAGAAGGCTTTGTCATCGTTTCGGCTGACGACCGTTTCCGTCCCATCGTGGGCTACTCCGACGAAGGCCCGTTCGAGACCGAGAACATGTCGCCCGAGCTGGAGTTCTACCTCGGAAAAATCATCGAGGCCCGCACCAGCCGCAACGCTGTCCTCTTCGACGACACCGCCGAGGAATGGCAAAGTGTGGCGGAAAGCGGCAAGTTGCTCTCGCGCAACGGCGGTCGCGGTGTCGACTACATCTGCACCACCAAGTGGAACCAAGACTCGCCTTACAACCTATATGCTCCCGAAGCCAGCAGTGGCCCTGGCGGACGTTGCTACGCCGGCTGCGTGGCAACGGCCATGAGCCAGGTGATGAAGCAATGGGACAGTCCCTTGCAAGGCACGAGCAGTCACTCCTATTATTGCCCTGGTTATGGCAGATTGGAAGCCAACTTCGGCGAGACCACCTACGACTGGGAACACATGCCCGACCGCCTCGGAGGTGCCTCAGACCAAGAGATTGAGGCCGTCGCCTTGCTCATGTACCATTGCGCTATAGCCGTCGACATGAACTTCTCCCCTTCCGGCAGCGGTGCCAACTCTTGGGATGTGCCACGTGCCATCAAGAAGTATTTTACCTATTCGAATCAAGCCGTTCTTAAGACCCGCGAGGAGTTTTCGCTCACCGACTGGCAAGATATGCTGAAGGAGAGCTTCGACATCGGCTGGCCCGTTTATTATTCTGGTTTCAGCAGCAGCGCCGGTCACGCCTTCGTTTGCGACGGCTATGACGACAACGACCTCTTCCACTTCAACTGGGGCTGGGGCGGCAGCAGCGACGGCTGGTTCGTCATTGACGAAATCGACTATGCCACTTGGGCCCAGGTGGTCTTCAACTATGTGCCCACTGACGTCTACAACTACATGCCTATGGAGCCCGATAACTTCGAGGTGATTTCGTTGGGCGACAACGATTTCTCGGCCACCATCTCATGGTCAAACCCCACCCAGAACATCCACTTTGAACCCATTGAGGGCCTTATTGACCAAATGGTGGTGACCCGTAACGGCCAGATCATCTTCACTGCCAACAACGTGGAACCTGGTGCCGCCATGAGCTACACCGACCACCATATGCCCACGACGGTGGACTATGCCGTGTATGCCGTCGTCCACAACGCCAAGGGCCAGGTGGCCAAAGAGACCAATGTGGCTCTCGGCCCCACCTGCCTCTGGAACATCGAAATGACCTCCTCTGATGAAGAAGGCTGGAGCGAAGGTTTTCTCTCGCTGAAAAACGCGGAAGGCATTGAAATAGCGCAATTTGCTCCCAACGGCACTTCATCGACCCAATATGTTTTCATGCCCTCGACCCACATGAAACTGTATTGGAAGAAACCGACCCAAACCATCGAGCAGATGAGCTTCACCGTCAAGGATGCCGACGGCAAAACCGTGACCTCGTTTGAAGGTTCATCGGCAGATTTAACCAATGGCCTGATTTTCATCGTCAACAATACCTGCGACAACGGATTGAACCATGACGCACCCAAAAACCTCAGTGCGAGCCGTGCCGAAAACGACATCGTTCTTGTTTGGGAAGCGCCTTTAGGAGAAGTCAATCATTATGCCGTTTACCGTGACCATCTGCTGTACGCCCTCGCCGAATCGAACCAATTCACCGACGGCGGTGCGGCCAATGACTTCCACAGTTATTACATCACCTCGCTCAACGACATCGGCGAATCAGACCCGTCCAACATCTGCAACGTGCAACCTGGAAGCGAATGCGTGGCTCCGTCGAACCTGCGTTATGAGATGGTCAATAACAAGGTGAAGCTAATTTGGGACGCGCCCGACGCCGACAACCTGACAGGTTATTTCGTCTACCGTCGCAGCAATGGCGAGGAGTTCAAGCGCATCAAGTCGATTACCACCACCTCCTATTCCGACAACATCAACAGCCAAGACAACAATGTGTATGAATATGCCGTGGCCGCTTATTATCAAGCCGACGGCTGCACCTCGGCCTACGCCATCGCACAGGATCATCCCGAGCTGAACTATGTCACCGTCAACAAGACCGCCATCCCGCTGCATTTGACTTACTCCATTTCGGGCTACGACGTCACCCTCAACTGGGAAGCCCCGCTGTTAGCCGAGAGCTTCAACGTCTATCGCGACGGCGAAAAGATTGCCGAAGGCCTCACCGACACCACTTTCACTGTCGAGGGTCTCAACGACATTAGGGTTTACTGCTTCACCGTGACTGGCCAGACCTCTATCATGGAATCCAGTCCTTCCAACGAGGCAATCGTCGATATGAACACCGGCGTTGAAGAAACCATCGGGCAAAGCATTTCCATTTACCCCAACCCCACCACGGGAAGGGTCTGCATTGAAGGTGAAAACCTGAACCAAGTCAGCGTCTTCAACCTGATGGGAGAAGAGCTGAGACGGGTTACCGCCCAAGGCGAGCGCACCACCCTCGACCTCTCCGACCTGCCCAACGGCATCTATGTCGTCAAGGCCTCTGCCGAAAACGGAAGCCAAAGCATCAGAATAGTCAAAATTCAATAAATCAATGTAATATGAACAGTTTTATGAAATTTGCCGCCGTCGCGCTGCTGATGGGCACTGCCACGACGCTCTTCGCCCAAGAAAAGGAAGAAGAAAAACCGATTTACCAGTTCACAGAGACCGTCAACGTGAAACACACGCCCGTCGACAACCAAGGCAGCTCTGGCACATGCTGGTGCTTTGCCGGAGTGGGTTTCGTGGAAGCCGAAATACTTCGTATGTATGGCAAAGAGTTTAATCTTTCCGAAATGTATTTGGTTCGCAACGCCTGGTCGGAAAAGGTAGCCAAGTTCGTGCGTATGCACGGCAACAGCACCTTGAGTCAAGGCGGTGAAGTCTGCGATGTGCTGTATATGATCGACAAATACGGCATGATGCCCGAAGATGCTTATTCTGGTAAGGTCATCGGCGAGGACCGCCACATGCACAGCGAGATGAACGAGGTCATCAACGGTGTGGCTCGCGCCGTCATCAAAAATGGCAACAAGAAAATCTCGCCGGCCTATCCCAAAGCCGTCAACGGCGTGCTTGATGCCTATCTCGGCGACGTGCCTGAAGACTTCACCGTGGATGGCAAGAAATACACCCCAAAATCATTTGCCGAGGCTTATCCCATCAACCCCGACAACTATATCGAGATCTGCTCTTTCACCACGGAGGAGAACTACAAGCCTTGCATGGTGGAAATTCCCGACAACTGGACCTGGACACCCGCATACAACATGCCGCTCGACAAGCTCATGGAAGCCGTTGATTACGCCCTTGAGAATGGCTACACCCTTGGCTGGGCTCAAGACGTGAGCAATCCAGGCTTTTCACGCAAGGAAGGCGTCGGCATCGTACCCGAAGACCCGAAGGACGAGAACCTCTGGAAAGAAATCGTAACCGAAAAGAAAGTGACAGACGAAGACCACCAAAAAGCCTACGACAACTGGGATGCCGGCGACGACCATAGTATGCTCGTTGTAGGCATTGCCAAAGACCAGAACGGCAACAAATACTATAAGATCAAGAACTCGTGGGGCGATGCAGGCCCGTATAAAGGCTATTGGTACTGCTCCGAGCAATACCTGCGCCAATACACCATCTTCTTCACGCTCCACAAGGACGCCTTGTCGAAAACCATGAAAAAAGATTTGGGAATCTAAGTATTCCTTATATTTGCAATCAATTGAAATCCTTTTGAACTCTTAAATCTAAAAATTTCAAATTATCAATCTTTAAATTCAACATTATGAAATTCAAACACTTTTTGACCGCAGCCGCCTTGATGCTCAGCATCGGCGCCATCGCACAACCCCCAATGCCGAAACCCGATGAAAAAGAAGGCGAAGGCTTCAAGTTCACCACGGTGAAGGAACTTCCTGTCACCTCCGTCAAAGACCAGAACCAAGCTGGAACGTGCTGGTGCTACAGCTCGCTGGCTTTCTTTGAGGCCGAACTGCTCCGTATGGGCAAGCCCGAGTATGACTTCTCGGAGATGTTCATCGTTTACAAGACCTATTTAGACCGCGCTGAGGCCGCCGTCCGCACCCACGGCGACGTTTCCTTCTCGCAAGGTGGCTCATTCGGCGACGTACTTTATGCCATCAAGAACTACGGCCTCGTGCCCGACAGTGAGATGCCCGCTGGTGCCATGCACGGCGACTCTTTGTCGAACTTCACCGAGCTCTCCGCTGTCACCGAGCCTTACGTGGCTGGTGTCATCAAGAGCCGCAAGATCCAGATGGACTCCGACGGCAACGCCCTGTGGAAGAAGGGCTTGGCTGGCATTTATGATGCCTACCTCGGCGTTCCTCCCACGGAGTTCACCTATCAAGGCAAGCGCTATACCCCCAAGAGCTTTGCCGAATCGACGGGCCTCAATATGAATGACTATGTCAACTTGACCTCATTCACGCACCACCCGTTCTACGAGCAATTCGTCATCGAAGTGCAGGACAACTGGCGCTGGGGCCAAGCCTGGAACCTCCCCATTGACGAGCTGATGGAAGTGATGGACAACGCCATCGACAAAGGCTACACCATCGCTTGGGGTTCTGACGTCAGCGAGGCTGGCTGGCTCCGTGGCCCGATGGCTGGCGTGGCTGTCCTCCCCGACCTCGAAGCCAAGGGTCGCGACCTCCAAGGCAGCGACATGGCCCACTGGCTCGGCATGAGTGCCGCCGACCGCAAGAAGGAAGCCCAAAACAGCCCCACCCCGCAGAAGTGGGTCACGCAGAAGGAACGCCAAATCGCATACGACAACTATGAGACGGGCGACGACCATGGTATGCTCATCTACGGTACCGCCAAGGACCAAATCGGCAACGAATACTTCATCGTGAAGAACAGCTGGGGCGATGCTGGCCAGTACAAGGGCATTTGGTATGTCAGCAAGGCCTTCGTCCGCTACAAGACCCTGAACATCGTCGTCCACAAGGACGCCCTGCCAAAGGACATCGCCAAGAAACTGGGCATTAAATAATCAAGTCCATTGAAACTGATGCTTAAAATCATTGTTCTCATGGGAATCCTCTCGTCCATCTTCGGTTGCCAGACACCCAACGGCAACCCTAAAGTCGATCCCAACGACAGCATCATCTACTTCTCGCTTATGCAAGGCGGAGGGATGCGTCGCTTCGACGGCTTCAGGTACCGCGTAGAGACAACCAAAGATGGACGGGTCCATTTCCTCTTCAACGAGGATTATCCCGACGAGAAGTCATTCACCATCGACGACCACTCCGTCTTCGACAGCCTCCAGCAGATTGTGCTGAAACACAAGATGTACAACTATTCAGGCAACTATCAACCTGAGATGCGGATTTTTGACGGACATTCTTGGAGCCTTTATGTCAAGTATGCCTCAGGAGCGTCCATCAGCGCCAATGGTTATATGGCTGGACCCGACGGCTATGGGAAGGCATTCGACGACATCATCACTTGCCTCGACCGCTGGAAAGAAACAACTGTGGAAGTGAATGGGCTGGTGTCATTTGATTATCTTTATGGCACCACGCGCTACCACATCGAGCCCCAAGACGACCACACACTCGTGACCATCAATGACGAGGCCGCTGGCCTGCATGAGGCAATAGAAAAGCCTTTGGAGATGATGGAAGACTTGAGAGTGACCACGATTACCGAGGACCTTAGGGACAATGGGAGCCTCAAAAGCGACGACCCCGACAGCACCCCCTTCGAGTTCGACATCCTCTTCTCCAATGGCGAACACTACGTCTACAAAAGCTATGACCTCAATTACAAATGCCACAAGACGGAAGTGATGTATTGGTTCCTCGAAAGATGGGAAATTGAAATGAACATGAAATAAAATAAAACGTTTTTCTAATTGTTTAACTAAACCTTAGCACTATGAAAAGATTTTCATTCTTAATGGTGGCCTTGTTCGCATTTGGAGCAATGGCCTTTGCACAGACTGAGGAGACGGACGCTGTCGACCAGTATGGCAACAAAGTGAATGTCAAGAAGCTCGAGGCTTCGAGCCGCGATGGCATCTTGGTATTCGAATCAAAGGACAAAGACTATAAATTCTGGTTTGACTCAAGAGTTCAAGTCGATTTTGGTGCCTATTTTGGAGAGCAGCCTTGGGCTGATCCCATTGGTAACGGTGCCAGCATTCGCCGTGCCCGTTTCGCCGTCAAGGCACAAATCACCAAAGACTGGTATGGCGAGGTCGACATGGAGTTCGCCAACGGCTCCTTCGAGCTGAAAGACGCTCTCGTGCGCTACAACGGCCTGAAGAACTTCCAGTTCAGCGTCGGTAGCATGAAGCCCGACTTCTCCATCTCGCGCAACACCTCCTCGCGTTACCTCGAGTTCATGGAGCGCCCGATGGTGGTCAACGCTTTTGCTCCCAGCCGTCACCTCGGTATCTTCGCCAAATACTCCAACAAGTACATCTTCGCTAGCGGTAGCATCCTGTTCCAGGAAATCGAAGGCCAGGAGACCCGCGACTATGTGGAGGCCAACAACAAGGACTACGGCATGGACGAAGGCCTGTCATACGTGGGCAAAATCGTGGTGCGCCCCCTCAACGAGGACGACTACGGTATCCACATTGGCGGCGCCATCATGTATGATGCCCCCAAGACCTCTGATGAGATGGGCGTCTATCAAGCTACCCGCTTTAGCTGCCGCAACTCCACCAACATCAACCGCAAGAAGTACCTCGACACAGACGACATCAAGTGGACCGACCACAACCTGATTGTCACGGCTGAACTCGCCGGACACGTTGGTGGTCTCCGCCTCGAAAGTGCCTGGATTTCTGACTGGACCTATATGATGAAGGAATACGAACTTGCCAGACCCTATCACTTCCAAGGCTGGTATGTGGAAGGCAGTTATCTCCTCTTAGGCGGCAAACAGAGCTACGACTCCGACGGCGCCAAGTTCAACCGCGTGCGCACTGGCCGCAGCTGGGGCGACATCGAACTTGCTCTGAAGTACGAGTTCATCGACTTGAACGACTATGAAGGCCGCGCGGTCGAAGACGCCATCTTTGGCGGTTCCGCCGAGCTCTATGGCGCTGGTCTCAACTTCTATTTCGGCAAGAACATCAAGATGGCCTTGAACTACCAGTATGTCAACAACGACCGTTACGCCAACGGCAAGGGCAAACTCAATGTGGGCCTCGATGCCGAGGGCAACCCAACCAAGGACTTTACGAAGGTTGTGATGGCTCCTGGTACTGCTGGTGTCAACTACCACATGCTGCTGGCCCGTTTCCAAGTCGCCTTCTAAACTAACATAATGTTTAACCTAAAATGAAATTGACATGAAAAAGATATTATTTGCGGCATTAGCCCTGATTGTTGCGATGGCTTCATGCGTTAAGGATCCCATGTATCCAGGCGTCACCATCTCTAATGTTAAATACACCCCCACGGCTGTCCAAGCTAACGAAAGCGTTACTGTGACCGCTGAAATCACCAGCTTCAATGAATGCACTGCCTCATTGTTCTATTCAATTAACGAGGAAAGATCCATCGAGGTGCCCATGATCGAAGGAACCGACAACTTATTCAAGGCTGTCATTCCTGGCCAACCCAATGACACCAGGGTTGCCTTCTTCATTGTCGCCACGGGAGAACTCGAAGCCTCTTCCCCCACTATGGAATATGTGGTTGGTGCTGTCGCCGTCGACTACACCGTGCTTCGCCTCAACGAGCTGAACGGCAACGACAAGTTCATCGAAATCTACAACACCGGTGTTGACCCCATCAACCTGAACGGCGTTTACATCGAGAAGGACGGCACCCAGAACTGGGTTGGCGACAATACCGTGAGCATCGCCGCTGGCGGATATCTGCTGCTCTATAGCGAAGATGTCGCGGCTGACCATCCGGACTATCCCGCCAACCTGCTTTTCCATAGCGGTCTTTCCGCTAAGAAGAACGTCCGCATCCAGTTCTTCTCGCCTGCTGGCGTCTCCATCGACGACTTCAACCTGACCAACATCGACTTGAACGGTGCTGCTTACGGCTACTCGGGCAACCAGGCTCCGGCTTCCTACAGCCGCAACGCTGATGGCAAATGGTATTATGCCGATGCCACTCCGAATGCAGTCAATGTTGACGGTGCCAATCTCGTCCTCGGCCTCGAAGGCGGTGACGTCCCTCCCACTCCAGAAGTGCCCGACTACACCAACCTCGTCCTCAACGAGTTGAACGGCACCGACAAGTTCATCGAGTTCTACAACAAGGGCAACCTCGACCTTCCCATGGAAGGCATGTACATCATGAAGGACGACTACGTCGCTGGTGCCACCTGGACGGCTGATGCCAGCATCGTGATTCCTGCTCATGGCTATGTGCTGCTCTATAGCGGTGATGTTCAGGCCGACCATCCGGAATGGGCCGAGAACTTGTTCTTCAACAGCGGCCTTTCATCGAAGAAAACCGTCCGTATCACGCTCTTCATGCCTGATGGCACAGTGAGAGACGAGTTCACGAGAGGCACTACAGGCGAATGGGGCCAAACCATCTCCGATGTGAAGCCTCAATCCTACGCCCGCACGCCCGACGGCGGCGACTGGAAGTTGACCGACGCCACACCTGGCGCAGCCAACCCCGCCACCGGTGACGACATTCCGCAGGAATAAAATATGTAAGGGCGGACCCATGTGTCCGCCCTTTTTTAACAACCCCAAATTATAATTAGCGAAAAAACGATGGCAAAAGAAGAAATGAAAATCGGCGAAGTGTCAAAGCCGAGATTTGAGTTCCGCTCCTTCGGACAGTGCTTCTGCGAGGCCCACAAACGCATGGCCCGCCTGTCGGCACCCGTTCCGGAAAAGGTTTGGGAGCGCCTCAGCGACGAGATTTACATCATCTCCCGCAAGAACGACATCAACAACACCAAGATACGCGATGGCAAGATGGACATCAAGACATACGTCCAAACCGTCGACGGCCTTGAGCAGTGGAATCCCCTCATGAAGGGCGAGTTCCCCATCAGCCGCGAAGTGCTGGAAAAGGAAGTGTTCCCCGCTTTCATGGTCGAGATGCCCAAGCTGACGAAGGACACCTACACCTACGACGAGTTCATCGCCATGGTGAAGGCCAACCCCGACCTGGCCGCCGTCCGCGTCCACAAACGCCGTTTCGGCTACATGGTCAACGACACCATCTGCGAGTTCGGCGAAGTGCTGATTAACGGCGCCAAGATCGTCACCATTAATTCCGAGTCGACCGAGATTGAGGACATCAAGAAGACCATCAAGGACTGCGGTCTTGAAGGTGTCGAAAATATCAACTATTTACAGGCTATCAAGCGCGTCATCGGCATGTCCGACAAACCGCTCGCAAACGAATAATGTACTATGGCACAGGAAATTGAAAAAAAATTCTTGGTGAAGGGCGACTTCAAGGCTGAAGCCTTCAAGGCCACGCGCATCACCCAAGGCTACCTCTCCAGCGTGCCTGAGCGCACCGTTCGCGTGAGAGTGAAAGGCGACAAGGGATTCATCACCATCAAGGGCATCGGCAACGCCTCTGGCGCGGCCCGCTTTGAGTGGGAAAAGGAAATTCCCGTCGAGGAAGTGCAACAACTCCTCGAAATCTGCGAACCCGGCGTGATCGACAAGACCCGCTATCTTGTGAAAAACACCGACGGGAAACACACTTGGGAAGTGGATGAATTCTACGGCGACAACGACGGCCTGACCGTCGCCGAAGTGGAGCTCGCCGACGAGAACGAGCCCTTCGACAAGCCCGCTTGGCTCGGCAAAGAGGTCACCGGCGACCCCAAGTACTTCAACTCCATGTTGATGAAGAACCCATACAAGAATTGGAAATAACTAAAAAGAGACCAGGACACACGACCTTTAGCCTTTACCGTCATGGCGGAGGAACATCCGCCATCTCCCAAGCACGGAGACAAAACCCTTGCGTTGGGGAGATTGCGGGTCAAGCCCGCAATGACGGTTAAGGTGCGGTCTCACATTAAAAACATTATTATGGCCACATTCGACCCTTTGGATATGAATAATTATAAGGTGGAAAAGCTGCCCAAGATGCAGAAATCCTCCTTCGAGAAGTGGATGGCCCGTCTCGGCGGTCCCATCGCCATCATCGCCTTTGTCCTGCTCTATTGGTTCATCCCAATCGGGTTCATCGACAACCTCGATCCCGATATGCTGACGGCCAAGGCCTTGAAACGCTGCAACGAAATCGGCCTGGATGCCTTCCTGCGCTCCAATTATGCCATGTTCGCCATCTTCGTTGCAGGCCTCATCCTTTGGATGACGGAGGCCATCCCCAACTACCTGACCTCCCTGCTCATCATCCTCGGCACGGTGATTTGCAACGTCACCACGCAGAAAGAGGCGCTGGCGCAACTCGGTCATCCGGTCATGTGGCTCAATATCCTTTCCTTCGTTTTGGCCAGTATGCTGGTCAAGACCCAATTCGCCAAGCGTTTGGCATTAGCTTTCGTCATCAAGTTCGGCAAGAGCGCCAAGGGCGTGCTTTGGAGTTTCTTGCTTATCAACTTGGTGCTATCGGCCTTCATCTCCGCCACGACGGTGAAAGCCACCATCATGCTGCCCATTTTCATGACGGTCTGCGCCATTTACGGCGCCTCGGGCGACAACCGCAACAACTTCGGGCGCAACCTCGTCATCCAGAACCTATTCCAGGTGAACATCGGTGCCAACGCCTTCTACACGGGTAGCGGCGCCCACTTGCTCGCCATATCTTTGATTGCCGGTTTCGCGGGCAGCTGCGACTTCGGCTATTCCGACTGGCTCGTGGCCGTGGGTCCCATGAGCGTCATCACCCTTGTGGTGGGCCTTCTGGCGGGCATGTACATCTTCTTCCCGATGAAGAAAGAAGAGCAAAAACCTCAAATCGAAGGCGGACTGGAGCGTTTGCAGAAAGAACTCGACGCCATGGGCAAGATGAAAGCAGAAGAGTATAAAGCCGTGGGTATCTTCGTGCTAGTGCTCTTCCTGTGGGTCACCAAAGGCACCTTCCACAACATCGACGAGACCATCGTGGCCTTGCTCGGCGCCATACTGGCTTTGCTGCCTGGCATCGGCGTGGTGAAATGGAATGACGTCGACATCCCCTGGCACCTCATGTTGTTCTCGGCGGGCGCCTATACCCTCGGCTCCGGCCTCAACGCCACCGACCTGCCTAACACCATGGTCAACGCAGGCTTCGACAGCCTAGGAATCACCGAAAACACGCCATTCTGGGTGCTGTACGTCATCCTGACCTTCTTGATGATGTATTCCGGCCTTGTGTTCCAAAGCAAGACCATCCGCACCATGGTGTTCGTGCCCATCGCCCTCGGTGTGGAGGCTCGTTTCGGCTTCCCGCTGATGAGCCTCTCCCTGCCCGTGGCCATGCTCATCGAGCACTGCTATGTGTTGCCGTTCAACAGCAAACCGGCGGCCTTGCTCTACAACACCAACATGTACAGCATGACCGATGCCTTCAAGTTCGGCATCACTATGATGACCTTCTCCTGGATCCTTATCCTGCTTTGGGGCGAGACGGTTCTGAAATGGCTTGGCATCACCCCAGGACTGTTCTTCTAACTTTTGCAAGCCATGATCGAAATCCAGACAAAAATACACGACAGGTTCTCCATCGAATTCAAGGTGGGCTTCAGCGGCACCGAAAGTGTCAAAGTTGACCATTTTGACGTCAACTCCTGGATTTTTATTCCCAATGGGCTGGATATCAACAAAAACACTTACAGCAACAATCGGTTTTACACCGACATGAAGTCGAACGTGCGCTTGCTCACTCCAGCCTTCACGCTGAAGCAAATGGTGGAAGGTGAAGAGCCTCCCATTCTTCATGTAAAGAAAGCTTTGAAAGCCTATTTACAAGACCCCACACAAGAGCTTCTCGACGAGTTTGAATTCCAACTAAAGCTATTCGCTTCCATTTTCAAAAGCTCCATCCGCGACGAGTCGGCCAAGATTATGGCTCATGCCAACGATTGTCTTACATACGAGCGTTGCATGCTGTATGCCGATGATGTGTGCCGCGTGTTGTTTGAGTTCCGCAGTCTGCGCGACGAAATCGACCCGAAGCACGAAGAGGCTTTAACCAAATTCGGGTTCGCCGACGAGTTCATCAGCCATCAGGCCGACATCCGCACGATGAAGGTAATCCAAGCTATCGACCACTCAGAGCAATCGGAGATGAAAGATGCCTTCAAGGCATTAGCCAACTTGGTCAACGACGAAAAAAACTACAAGAGCGATCGGGGCTACAGCCACACTGTCATCGGCGACGAGACCAACAACCGCCGCCTGCTCTATCGCCATAGCCTGCTCAAAAAATACATCGAGAGCGCTTTGTATTTGAAGGCTAACACCACTCAGGACGGTCAAGCGGTAAAACAAATTTCGTTTAGCCTCGCCGCAGGTCTCGCCATGATGGTTTACCTGCTTATTACCATGCCCTTCCAGAAATATTTGGGCAACTATCCCAGCCTGATTTTCTTCATCCTCGTCCTCTTCTACATCCTCAAGGACCGCATCAAGGAACTGACCCGCTGGCTGTTTGCCTACCAGCTGAAAGATAAATACTACGACAACAAGACCGTGGTCAACATCAAAGACCGGAAAGTGGGTTGGATCAAGGAGGGTATGGACTTCATTACTGAAGACAAAGTGCCCGAGGAGGTGCTGAAACTGCGTGAACGCAACAAGCTCGAGGCCGACAATAAGTTGCTTGACGAAAAAATCATCCTGTACAGAAAGCGCGTGGAAATCGACAATGCCGTGTTGAGAAACCAATACAACTACGATTTCAAGGGCATCAACGACATCATCCGCTATCACATCAACTACCTGACCAAAAAGATGGACAACCCCGAGTCGGTCATCACCTGTTTGGATGAACAAGGGCGTGTGCAGGCCGTCAAGGCGGAACGTGTCTACATCCTGCATTTCGTGATGCAGTTCAAATGGGAAGACCAAGTGGAGTACAAGGTTTTCCACGTGATGGTCAACCGAAACGGCATTGTCAGCATCTCCTCAAACAAGGAGTCAAAACCGAACTGAATCCCGACTCGTTTTCAGCGTTGCATCGGCTCGAAGCCCTTGCCGTAGGCACCCATCACGGTGTTCATCGTCATGAAGGCTTTGGGGTCTTCGTCTTTCACAATCCTTAGAATCATCTGCGACTCGCGCTTGTGTGCCACCACCATGAGGATGGGGCCTTCGCGCTTGGTGTACCAGCCCGTGCCGTTAATCACCGTCACGCCACGCTGCATTTCCGTAGCGATGCGGTCAGCTACCTTCTCGGGTTCGGAGGTAAAAATGAAGGCCTGCACGGTTTGCTTGTTGCCCGTCAGCACCAAGTCGATGCAGTAGCTGCACACGCCGAGGACGACGAAGCTGTATATGAAATCGCTGATGGTGTTGCCCACAAGAAAACCACACGAGATGATGATGATGTCGCAAATGAGAATGACGCGCCCCTGCGAGATGTTGAACCATTTGTTGAACATCATCGCGATGATGTCGGTGCCGCCCGTGCTACCCCCTTGCGTGAAGGCCACGCCGATGCTCAAGCCTGCCAAGCCACCACCGAGGATGGCTGCGAGGAAATGGTCGCTGACGAAAGGCTGCATCGTGCCCGCCATCATCGGGTCGGTGATGAAATGCTGCAGCAGCGACATAAACACCGAAGCCATGACGATGGAATAGGCCGTCTTGATGCCGAAGCCCACGCCGATGACCTTCAGCGCGATGGCCAAGAGGACAGCGTTGATGACGAACACGGAGATACCTGTCGAGACAGCTCCGTTGGTGGCCCAATAGATGAGCGTCGCGATGCCGCTCACGCCACCGCCCATGAGGTGATTAGGGATAAGGAAGGCCGTCCAACCCAGGCACATGGTGAACAGCGCAAGCGTGATAACGATGTAACGCTTGACTTCGTCTAATACTTGTTTTTTGGAGGTTTTCATACTGTTCGGATTTTATGAGGCAAAAATAAGAAATTTTGTTAAATTGCAAATAATAAGGTAAAAAGCTCGAAAACTATGACACTGCTGTGGCATAAGCCGATTTTTTCCTATCTTTGCCTCCTCAAACAAACCGTTCCTATGAAAAAGATTATCACCAGTTTACTCGCCTTGCTTGGATTGGCCGCTTGTGGTCAACAAGGTTACACATACGAAGTCGACACCTTCACCACAAAGGGCGGAAAAACGGTCAAGTTCCATGCTTTGGTTCACTCCTCAATACGAATTGAATATGACGGGAAGGAGATAATGATTGACCCCGTGACCAAGCTGGGCGACAAGACCATTGACTATACCGCCATGCCCAAAGCGGATTACATTTTCGTGACGCACGAGCATCATGACCATCTTGACACAGCGGCCATTAAGCTGTTGACTGGCGACAACACACAGCTTGTCACCAACCAACGCTGTGCTGAAATGCTTGGCTATGGCCAGGTGATGGCCAATGGTGATATCCTACAGCTTTCCGACGATATCACTGTTGAGGCCGTTCCAGCCTACAACACCACTGAAGGACACCTGCAATTCCATCCCAAGGGAAGGGACAACGGCTTCATACTCACCCTTGATGGGCTGAGGATTTACATAGCAGGAGACACCGAAGACATCCCTGAAATGGCCGAATTGAAAGACATCGACATTGCCTTCCTGCCCTGCAACCAACCCTACACCATGACGGTCGAGCAGTTTGTCAGTGCAGCACGGATGGTCAAGCAGAAAGTGCTGTTCCCCTATCACTATGGCCAGACGGACGTGAGCGGTATCCCATCACAATTGGAAGCCAATGGAATTGATGTGAGGATTAGGCATTACGAATAATCCAATCGTCCAAAAACCAAATCTACCTTAGGTAGTTTAAGACTGCATTCATTGTTTTAATTCCTACATAGTCTTTCAAGCAATTCCATATACTGCGGATATTGCTTCGTAAGGTCTGATTTCTTTGCCAACTCGAAGTTTTCAAAGGTAAAAGCAGGCGACACGGCACAACCCACAAGAGAGAATCCTTTTTTGCCAGGCAATTCCGCAGCAAACCATTGCTCGGGCTCAATGACGACCTGCATCTCGTCATTGGCAGACAGGTGATGTGTCTTCAATTCGCCATTGGGAGAAATGACGTAGATGTCGAGCGGTTCACCAGCATGGTAATACCAAATCTCCACCACATCATGCAAGCGATGGAAAGTCGAGAAATCCTCCTCGCAGAGCATGTAATAGATGGTAGACATCAGCTTTTTTCCGCATTCATCGTTGCCATATACTTGACGATACCAGCCACCTTCAGGATGAGGCTGTAAGTTGAGTGTTTTGATGTATTCTTTTGCGTCCATAATTAAAACCATAATCTACAATGTGCAAAAATACAAAAAAGCCGTTTCTATGTTGCAGGTTTTCCGCACCAGTTCCATGACAATAGATCTTCATAGCGTTCCATTAAGAGTTGCGACTAGTTCATCGCTGATATTGTTTCCAATCTGACGGCAGACATCCTGGCTCCATCGTTGCGCCATTCCAATGCGAGAGGCTTGGTCGTCCATCCCTTGCATCATGGCATAGATGTAACCGGCGTTGAAATTGTCTCCAGCTCCGACTGTGCTGACCGTTTCTATCGCTTGTACAGGATAAGTCTCACAGCCGTCAGGTGTATAGACGTGTATCGAGCGACCTCCATCCGTCAGTATCAATGTACGGCAAAAGCGGCTCACCCGTTCATAGATGGCATCCCCGTCTTGCAAGATAAGCATATAGTCGAAATCCTCCATCGACCCACGCACTACATCCGCAAGGCGCATATTCTCCTCTATATTGGGCATCACTTCGGGCAAATCGACAATATGGTTTTTGCGGAAGTTGACATCATAATAGAGCCAAGCGCCAGCCTCACTTGCAGCACGCAACAAATCGCCAACAACAGAACGTATGGCGGGGTTGATGGCGAAGAACGAGCCGAAAAGTACTACATCATCCTTGCCCATCTGAGGCAACTTTCCGTCCAACCAAACAGACGCATGATCCTTATAGAACACATATTGCGCATCATTGTGTTCGTTCAAGAAAGCCAGCGTTATATGCGACTTTACACGCTCATGACGGCATACATATTCCGATGACACGCCATTGTCAACCAAAAAGTTGCAAATCAGGTCTCCCACATGGTCGCCTCCCACTTCTGTCACCATTGCGCAAGGCACGCCTGCACGCCCGAGTGATACAATGCTGTTGAATGTCGAGCCGCCTGGAACGGCTTTCTGCACCTGGTCATTCTTGAACAGGATATCCAACACCGTCTCGCCAATACCTATTACACGTTTTTTTGTCATAGCATTTAGTTCAGATGGCAGCAAAGGTACGAAAATAATAACACCCAGAATGCCACATATCAATTACATGCTATACCAACTGAGCGTATTTTCTTATTTTTGTATAGTCCCATGTCACAAAATGCCATCCCCATCCGTCTATATTATAAAACCACCTACGATGGACCCTGAATTTGAAAAGACATATCAAAGCTACTACCAGAAACTGTTCAGGATAGCGACTAAGATGCTTAAAGCCACCGAAGACGCGAAAGATGTAGTACAAGATGTGTTCACTGCATATTATTTCGCGATGAATAATGAGAAAATCATTCGCGACACGAAAAACTGGCTTGTTAGGAGTACCATCAACAAGGGTATCGACTACAAACGAAAAACAGCAAGGACTATCACGATGGAAAGCCCTCTGACCGACACAAACGAAAGTCCCCATGACGAGAGTTCCGACATCCTCAATGCAGTCGATCTTCTCAGCGAAAAGGAGCAAACGCTTGTTGTGCTTTACAGCGAAGGCTATTCCTACAAGGAAATCGCAGAGATTACAGGGCGCAATTACCATTCCATCGGGAAAACCTTGTCAAGAATCTTGGATAAAATCAAAAAGCATGTACTATGAAACACTTGAATGACAAAACAATACAATACTATATCGACAATGAATTGCCAGAAAGCGAAAGGAAAGAGATAGAATCTCACCTTGAGAAATGCCCATCGTGCAAGCAAAAAGTCGAAACGCAACGCGTTTTCTCTGACAAACTGAAAAAATCGTTGGATACTATGGTCTCTGACGACATCCCAGTGCCAGAATTCAGTTTCGGAAACTCCGCAAGCCCAAAAGTGAACATAACCCGTATTGTTTTTATTTCCTCCTTGTCTACGGCTTGCGCCATCGCACTTGTCATATTTGCGTTTAACTGGTTTTCGAAGCCCAAGCAAACCAACCGTATCATCGACTATTACACCATCGAAGACTACGACGCCAACAAGCCTTTTGCAGAACAGGATTTCGCCGAGTTTAAGATGCGTACACAAACAGAAATAGCAAATATAAACCTCTAAATCTCAAAGCCATGAAAAAACTGTTTTTAATTCTCATTTTGGCCTTCGCCACTTGCTTTCAAGTTGATGCACAAGTGATTACACTCGTTGCCGACGAAACTTACGGCAACGGAAACGACTGGGACAAAATCTTTGACACCTACTATGACACCTTAGATGGCCGTCCATACGGATTGCGAAAGCAACTCGTCATTTTCGATGACGGCAAGGCCATAGTCAGCCATGCCACAAGGAACAAGTATTCCCTTTTCGACTCAAACGGCAGGTTTCTGAAAGACATTACTTTGTATTATGCTGACAAAGGCAAGAAACCGCGCAACCTCCAGCCCGTGGAAGGAAAATTGGGCAACTTGTATTTCACTCGCGCAAACAACACGGGCGACATCTACCTGTTTGACGACAAAGGATTGATTGTCAAAGAATTGAAAATCAAATATCAAGCCTTGGAAATGCTGGCATTGGACGACCATCATATTGCCATTTTTGGAGGTACGTCGTGGACCAATAAATGGAGGCACTTTGTTTCTGTTTTGGACACAAAAACAGGCAAAGAGAAAATCCTCTGCGATGCGTTTGAAGACATGAAAGCAGACATCAAAAGCACGGGCTATTACATTTACACAGAAAGCCGAAGGAATGACATGAAAGGCCATTGGCAAATTGCGAAAGTCAGCGACAAACTCATCGTTTCAAACCCTATCGATGGACTTGTGAGAACTTACGACTTCAATGGCAACAAAATTTCCGAAAAACACCTGGATTGGGAACCGCAAAATCTGTCTGTTGAAGAACAGGTTTCTCTTCAGAATGACCGAATTCAACGTTTGAAAGATGATCTCCCACAAATAACCAATACCGATGAAAGATTGCTTCCAGCATACCGTGAACTGATTTCCGCATACGAAAAAGGCATCCAACACATCAAGGAACCCATCAATATGGGTTGGTTTACCATGGCCATCAAAGGCAACGACGACAACATCCTTTTCTTTGGCGATGCCGAGGTGGCAGGCCAAAACACGTTCCACGTCTATTCGGCCAACAAAGGGCAAAGCATTTCGACAGGCTCCTTCCAATGCGAAGACTACGACCTTGCCCTAACGAAAAAGCGCTTTGTGTGCCACAACGGATTTTACTACGGTGTTCAAGAGCTGAAAGATTGCAAAGGTATGCCACTGAGGTTAGTGAGATTTAAGGCGAAATCGAACTAAATCGGGTAAACAAACACAACAAAAAAAACTCAGCCAATTGAAATAGTTGGTTGAGTTTTTTTGTACCCGAGGCCGGGCTCGAACCGGCACGCCTTTAAAGGGCAAGGGATTTTAAGTCCCTCGTGTCTACCAATTCCACCACTCAGTTGTGGAGCGGAAAACGAGACTCGAACTCGCGACCCCGACCTTGGCAAGGTCGTGCTCTACCAACTGAGCTATTTCCGCAAAAGCGGAGCGGAAAACGAGACTCGAACTCGCGACCCCGACCTTGGCAAGGTCGTGCTCTACCAACTGAGCTATTTCCGCCTGGCTTCGCTCGTCGGGAATCTTTTTACAAGATTTCCGCTTACGTTTAGCGCGGCAAAAGTACAACTTTTTTCAATACTGCAAACATTTTTGAGAAAAATTTTCTTTCTTTGTAGTTTTTTCGCTGTTTTTGCGTCAAATAGACAAACGATTCTGAACGATGAAAGAGAAAGAAACTGAATTTTCGGATCTCGTGAAAAGGTACAAAAACACCATCTTCACCGTGTGCTACCTCTTCTCGAAGGACCAGGACGAGGTGAACGACCTGTTTCAAGAGACGCTCATCAACCTTTGGCGGGGCTTCGACTCGTTCAAAGGGCAATGCGACGTGAAGACTTGGATTTGGCGCGTCAGCCTCAACACCTGCCTCACCGCCGAGCGCAAGAAGAAACGCAGTGTGGAGACCGTGCCGCTCGACAAATCCAGCAACTCTACAGCCGCATCAACAAACTTGGGCTGGTCGACAGAGCCATCATCCTGCTTTGGCTCGAAAACATGAGCTACGAGGAAATCGGGCAAATCATCGGCATCTCCACCAAGAATGTCTCCGTCAAATTGGTCAGAATCAAGGAACAACTGAAGAAAATGTCAAACGAATAAAAACGCAAAGCAATGGAAAACAACGAATTGGAAGAAATGCGGGCGCAATTGGCCAAACACCTTTCCGAATTGCAGCGGAAACTGATTGGCAGAATCGTCATAATTACCCTGTGGGCAGCTTACTTTTATTGGAAACTTGAACTTGGGATATTTCTACTTTGGTGCGTGGGTCTCCTTGTAATAAGCATTTACACATATCTTGTGGTTCGCCAAGGCAATTCCGTCTCTATGCCTGTGACGAAATACGCACATCGGCTTCACAAAGCTCTGAAAATCTACAAAATAGGAAACAGGTTTCTATGGATTTTAACCATTTTGCTCATATTGGCTTGGGCAACATACGTGCTTGTCTTAAATTGGCAATCAAATTTAGAACAGGTATTTACCGTTTTCTTTGTGTGTTCTATGATTGCCTTAATCTTGTTGGTGGCCTATTTTATCAGAAACGTGTATGTCTCGCCTGAAGTCGAACTGAAATTGGAGATGGTTTTGGAGGATTTGGAGAAAGACGATCAGGATGCATAACAAACGAAGTTTCAGTTCAAATCCAAATACTTGGTTTTCATTGAAAAGTTATAATTTTGCAAATTAAAACAATAGAAATATGGACGATGGAATAGGTAAAACGATAAAACTATTTCTGCTTTGGTGGTCGTTGTATTTAGCGACACTAATTATTTGCACCATCTTGGGGCATGTCTTCAAGAACATTGAAATCACGAAATGGGCCTTGGTGACGGGTTACCTGCTCATCGCCGTCTTGTTTTTCGGCAAGGGCTATGTCAGGCTATCGTTTGGCCGCATCGAGCGGCGTACGGTCTGGCCTGCGGTTGGCATGTCTGTTTTGATTGCCGTGGCTCAAGCTTTCGTTTTATTTTCAGCATTGTCTTTGATTGGTATTGACCTTTTTTTTCAAGGCGAAGAATTAGAGCGTCGCCAACAGCTTCTTTCCGGAATTGCTGGAGCACTCCACGCCTGTATTTTTGGCCCCATAGTGGAAGAGATTGGTTTTCGGGGCCTTGTTCTTGATGGTTTGCTGAAGACGCGATGCCGTCCGTGGTTGGCCATCCTCATTTCCGCTCTTCTTTTCGCTTTGCTTCACGGATTGGAGGCGAATTTTGTCACTGCCCTATTGTTCGGAATCCTCGCCGGCTGGCTCTATTGGCGCACGGGAAGCATCATTCCGGGTCTCATCATCCATGTCACCAACAATTCACTCACTGCCATTGATTTGAGCAATCAAACCAATGCCTTGTATCTGATTATCCTTGTCGTTGGCCTTGTTTTGCTGGCATACGGGGTCTGGTGGTTTTGGAAAGAAGTGTAGTTTTGAAAAATAAGGAAATCAGAGGCGTTTGCATTTAAAAAAACAGACAATTCGGCATAATTTTTGCAGTATTTAATTTGTTTTTACATAGTTAAACCATTGAAAATCAAACTCTATGAAGAAAATTTACTTTCTTGCTCTTTTTGCGGCACTCACATTTCAAAGCGCCGTGGCGCAAAACGAACAGCCCAATCCTTACCAAGTGGCTAAAGAAGATGGCTACGGCTATCGCTCGATCATCAAACTGCTCGATATGGACAGCACCTTTATCGGCTCGAAGTTTGAATATTCCTATCACGACCTGTTAGCCATCTTGTATTCCCGAGTTGGGCGATACAAGGAGGCAAGGCGCGAAGCCGAGGCTTGTGGGACACAATTCCTCGACAATATGAGATTCAAGAATAGTTATAAGGATGTGAAAGCCATCCCCTTGTCGGAAATAATGGACAGCATCATCGCGAACAACCGCGTCATTATGATGAACGAGAGGCACTTCAACCCACATAGTAGGGCTTTCGTTATCAGTTGGTTAGAGAAATGCTATGAAAACGGCTATCGTTATCTCGCCGCCGAGACCCTGTTTGCAAAGGATTCCTTGCTCAACGAGAGGCGCTCGGTGCTTTTGGGCGAAACGGGGTTCTACAGCGACGAGCCTGTTTTCGGCGACCTTTTCAGGACTGCCCTTAACATGGGTTACACGCTTGTTCCGTACGAAGGCTCCGGTTTTGGAGTGGACCGTGAAGTGAATCAGGCCAAAAACCTGGTCACAAACATTCTTGAGAAAGACCCCAAAGCGAAATTTTTGCTTTTGGGCGGTTTCGGACACATTGCCGACCGCAACGGATGGTACTCTATGGGACGGTATTTCAAGGAACAATCTGGCATAGACCCGTTCACTATGGAATGTACATTCTTCGACGACCCATACGGCGAAACCGATTCCTTGCAAACCGTTTATTACGACTTGATTGATGCCATGCCCATCCGTGAGCCGATTATCTGTTATGATACTGCGAAACGCATTTATCCGAACAACTCGGGTATGGATGCCACCTGCTGCCTGCCGCGCACACGCTTCATCGAAGACAACATCCCCGACTGGAAACTCTACAACGGCAAGATACTTTACACCCTCGACCGTCGTTTCATCGACAAGAACGGCTTCCCCGAAGGTTGCGTGAGCGCGTTCCTGAAATCGGAAGGCGAAAAATGTGTCCCCATCGACCAGTATATGTACGACAAGGATGAAAACGAGTTCAAGTTGGCGCTTTACAAGGGCGAGTATTTGTTGCGGTTTGATGACGGGAAGGAGTATCGGTATGTTACCGTAACGGTGAAGTGAATGATGTTATGAAAGCGGCTAAACTTTATACCCTGTTTGCAATGCTGATGATGAGCATTCCAATCATAGCCCAAGAACATGCCTTGGTTCAGGGCTATTGTAAGGATGAAAACAACAAACCTGTTGAGAATGTGAATATCAAAGGGCATTATGAGTTGCCGCTTTATGACCGTACCAAAACTATCAACCTTTATTATTCCTGCATCGGCTATCAAGATACCTTGGTGAGCCTTACACCGAAGCAGTTGCAGCGCGATTCCATCAACATCAGTTTCAGGATGCGGAAGATGAGCTACGACCTTCAGGAAGTGGGTGTTACGGCCTACAGCGACTTTTACCGAAGCCCTCGCGGCACCAACATTGCCGACATAGCCTTTGCCGATGACAGGATTTTGGTGCTTGAAAACAGGGCAAAATCTTCCTCCTTACGACTTCTCGACCTCAACGGCAATGAGATGGGCGTTACGGAGTTTGATGACCTATATGATGGACTGTATATTGATGCTTTCGGCGACTTCCTTCTTTTGGGTCAGGACACTTGCTTGCAGGTGTATTTTGACACGACAGGTAAAGCGTTGCCTGTTTCCACCTTCACGAAAGACCTATTTCGCGACAAGATTAGGAAAATCGTGTTTGAGTTCAACGATGCTTACCTGTTGCGTAACACGGCCTACGAGAAGCGCGACTATTATGTGAAGGAGTTTCATGGGCAGGCGCAGACTTACAACTATGTGCTGAAAAACGACACTTTAAAGCAACGGCATTTTCTCTAC
>CAJOEZ010000029.1 GCA_905233685.1 uncultured Bacteroidales bacterium
CTTCAATTCTTGGTTGATTCGAAAAGCGAACATATCACCAAGGAAATGCGGGTTTCGATGCAGGCTGGTGAAATTGTCGGGAGGATTTACGATGCATTGCTAAAGCAGTACGATGACAATTCGCCTGAGGCTTTGAGGTGGCTCAATATTCTTTGCGTCCGCATAGTATTCTGCCTGTACGCGGAGGATGCTGGAATCTTCCGGCACGACCAGTTCCATGACTTCATGGCCTCATACGAGGCAAGGGATATGCGCAGAGCATTAGCCGACTTGTTCGTGGCACTAAATACTCCTTTGGAAAAAAGAAGCCGCTATATAGCCGATGACCTCGGAGCCTTTCCCTACACCAACGGCGGCCTGTTTGAAGAAGAGATTGAGATACCGCAGTTTACCGAGGAACTAAAACAAACCTTACTCCAAAATGCGAGTTTTGATTTTGATTGGAGTGAGATTTCGCCGACCATTTTCGGTGCAGTGTTTGAAAGCACTTTGAACCCCGAAACACGACGCAGCGGCGGAATGCATTACACCTCAATAGAGAACATTCACAAGGTGATAGACCCGCTTTTCCTGAACGAACTTCGTCGTGAACTGGACGGGATTTTGGAAGAGAATGTGGAAAAAACTCGTTTGCGTCGTTTGGACGAATACCAAAACAAGCTGGCTTCCCTCACATTCCTTGACCCTGCCTGTGGTAGCGGCAATTTCCTGACCGAAACCTACTTGTCGTTGCGCCGTTTGGAAAACGAGGTCATTCGCGAGCGCTATCATGGCCAAATGATGTTAGGCGAGTTCAAGAACCCTGTTAAGGTTAGCATCCAGCAGTTCTATGGCATCGAAATCAACGACTTCGCTGTCACAGTGGCCACCACCGCGCTTTGGATTTCTGAGGCACAAATGCTTGCTGAAACCGAGCGAATCATACAGCATGACATCGACTTCCTACCGCTGAAATCATATTCCAACATCAAGGAAGGAAATGCTCTGCGTATAGATTGGTCCACCTTGGAGAAAGATGCGGGGATACCGTATTTATACGCCAAGAAACTCAATGTGTTCGAGGTGGAGGATATTCCCGAGGAAGTGATTTCAGCCTCCCCTTCAATGGTGAGCGACCCCGTAGCAGAATACGGCAGGATGTACGACGAATTGAACGTTGTCACTCAAGAAATTGAGAAAAAAACACTTCCACAAAAGCAAGCACCCAAACCTGTTGTTTACAACTACATTATGGGCAATCCTCCGTTTGTGGGAGCACGAATGATGGCTCAAGGCAGTTGGCAAAAGAAGGATGTGGAAGATTTGTTCGGGAAAATTAAGGATGTTCAAGATTTGGATTACGTCTGCTGCTGGTACAAAAAAGCGGCTCAATTGATACAAGGAAAACACACTCAAGTGGGCTTCGTTTCCACCAACAGTGTTTCACAAGGTGCGCAGGTACCCATTCTTTGGAATGTTTTGTTGAACCAGCATCATATCCACATCAATTTCGCCTACCAGACCTTCAAATGGAGCAGCGAGGCATGTGAGAAAGCAGCTGTTCACTGTGTCATCATTGGATTTGGCTACGATGAAGCAAATGTAAAACGGCTGTTTCTTTCGGATGGGAAAACACTGAATGTCAGCAATATTAGCCCTTATTTAATGGAAGGCGACAACACTTTTGTTGTTAGTCGCAAGACCCCACTATGCGATGTGCCTACAATGAACTTTGGCAACCAACCACGCGATGGTGGCCACTTCATTTTAAGCGATGAAGAGAAAACGGATGTGCTGAATAAGGAGCCGCAACTTGCCAAATGGATTCGTCCCTATATTGGTGCTGAAGAATTCATCAAGCAAAAAAGCCGTTGGTGCTTATGGCTTAGGGATGCATCACCTTCTGACATCAAGCAAAGCAAAACACTTTATGACCGTGTTAATGCTGTAAGACAATTTCGATTATCGTCTTCTGCAAAAACAACAATCGGGTATGCCAATGTTCCACATTCTTTTGCCCAAGTCACCCAACCCGAAGGCGTGGATTGTTTGCTTATTCCTCGTGTTTCATCGGAACGCCGAAGATATGCTCCCATAGGTTTCATCAAGGCAGGTGTCGTTGCTTCTGATGCAGTTCAAATCGTACCTGATGCCACACTCTATCATTTTGGTATCCTGACCTCAATTGTCCACATGGCTTGGATGAGAGTTGTATGCGGAAGGCTGAAAAGCGATTATCGTTACAGCAAAGAGCAGGTTTACAACACTTTCCCGTGGCCAATGCCTACTGAGGCACAAAAGGGAAAAATCGAAAAGACAGCCCAACAAATATTGGATGCACGAGCAATCTATCCAAACTGTTCATTGGCTGAACTATACGACGAAACAACCATGCCCAATGAACTCCGCAAGGCACACAAAGCCAATGACAATGCCGTGCTGGAGGCTTATGGATTTGACAAAAAAACCATTTCTGACGAAAATGAGGGCCTGATTGTTGCTGAATTGTTCAAACTTTATCAATCATTAACAAACACATGAAAAAGAAACCGAAAATAGATTTTTCCACGATTCTTCACCTTGCAGAAGCATATCAAGACCAATACAAAGAAAGGGGGCTTTGCCTATCTCCTGCGCAAAACGATGCAAGTTTTCGCGATTTCGTAGCACAGTACTATTCTGCATTGTACTGGGAGAAACCTGTTTCTCTTGTTATTGACCCTAATGTTCTTCTATTCTAACACAATACGAACGACCGTGCAGTAATGGCCGCTTATGGCTTTGATATTAAAATGACAGAGAGCCAATGCGTGGCGGAATTGTTCAAGTTGTATCAAGCCTTTACAAAAGGCAATTAAGCTCCGCCATCTCCATCCCTCTCTCCGTCGCCATTTAATCGGGATCAGTGTTGATGCTTAACGTTACCTGTACAGAAAACCGCATACAAAGGTATGGATTTGATGCCGTTGGCAAAGCCGAAGTTCTTGCTGGAGATACGGTAACCTACGGAACAGTCATATTTCTTCTTGAAATCATTCATGCTGATGGCCTTTACCTTCCTGCCTTTCTTCACTTCGACAGGGATGACCTCCATGCCGTTTTGGATGACGAAGTCCACCTCGCCCGTGTTCCCGTTTTTCCAGTAACGCAATGCAACACCATTGGTAGTCAACGCTTGTCCCACGTAATTCTCAGCCACCGAGCCCAAGAAGGTGTTGTCGCTTTCGATGGACGACAGTAGCATCTGCACGGGAATGTCCGCCTTGGTGTTCAGCAATCCCACATCGTGCATATAGATCTTGAAATCGCTGTCATCCTCCTGAGTAGAGATGGGGATGAAACCGTGCGAAATCAGTTTGCATCGGAGCGTGATGCCTGCCTGAAGCAGCCATTCGATGGCCTCGCCAAACACAGCTGCCGTACCACCTTTTTGGGCCAGCTTGTATTGGAATTTTCGGTTCTCCTTGGCGAGTTGCGCAGGGATGGAGTCATAACAAGCCCTAATCTTCACCGTGGTGGAAGGCTTGGCATATTTCCCCATGTCGGTGTTATAGCCTGTAAGTATGGATTGTTGGACCATCCTGGATTCAAGATAGCTGTGAGTCTCGACATATTTTGAAACGCTTTCCGGCATGCCTCCCACAATCAAGTATTTTTGATAGAGATCCAATGCCATGGCATGCACCGATTCGGACATGGGAGTGTTGTTTTGGTAATGTTCCTTTATGGTCTCAGCAAGAATGTGATGACCCATTGCCCATAGAAATTCCTCAAAATCCATAGGATATAAGCTAAATTCATCCACTTTCCCAACGGGGTATGAGAAGGGCTCTTCGTCACTATTCTCGTCTTTCTTTTCTCCTTTATTAATAGCGATGCCCAACAGACTCCCCGCTGCAACGATGTCGTATTCGGGATGGTCTTCCCTGAAGTATTTCAAAGCAAGCAACGCACGTTTGCAGTCCTGGATTTCATCGAGAATCACCAATGTTTCATGCGGAAAGATTCTGATGTCATACATTGATTCAATGTAAGCAATAATCTCCAATGGCTCAATGGTCCTACTCAAGAACTCCCTGACGTTAGGAACCAAATCCAAACTGATTCGGATGTAATTCTTGTAGTATTGTTTCCCAAATTCCTCCAGAATATAGGTTTTTCCTACCTGTCTGGCACCATTCAGAATGAGAGGTTTGTGGTCGGGCCTATTTTTCCACGCAAGTAGACTCTCTATGATTTTTCTTTTCATGGCAATGCTGTTTTGCGAGGCAAAAATAATCAAAAACTATAAAATAATCATAAAAACTGTGATTTTTTCATAGTTTTTGATAAGGAACGGCCATCTCCATCCCCTTTTTCCGTCGCCATCTTCTCGGGTATTTTCATGATTTGTCAACTCCACTCGACAATTATTTCAATATTTTGCAAAGTGCAGTTTGCAATTTGGATTTCTGGGAGGAGTTGGAATAGAGTGAAAAAGCGCTATCGCCCAAATACGTTTTCGAGCATCACGACAAACTCCTGATAGGCAACCGTTTCCGAAAGGTCGGAAAGAGCCTCTGCCAAGGAGCGGTAGTACCACTCCACATCAGGCTTACCATTGGGAGCATGGAAGCGTTTCCATACCTCGTCGCCAATCTGTCGAAAATCCACGGCAATGCCTTGCATGTTGGAGAGTTTGTCGCCGAGAGCCACAATCTTGCTGTCTAAGGGCGCGGCTGCAAGTTGCTGAAGCTGAATCGCTTTGCGCTCACGCCAAGTCAGGTTTTTATCCGAGGGCGCAGTTTCGTGCTGAACAAGCGTTGCCACGCGGTCACCAAACAGCTCACGGATTTGTCCGAGGGTCACATCGGTGTCCTCCACAACATCATGCAAGATGGCTGCGGCCAGCATTTCCTGGTCGTTGGTCATGGTGGCCACAATGGCGGCGGCCTCCATGGGATGAATGATATAGGGATAGCCTTTGCAACGTCGTTCGGTGCCACTATGGGCTTCCACGGCGAGCTTCACGGCCTTGTCGAAAAGACTGGTTTCCAATGGGTTGTTCATGGTGTTTAAATCAGATTGATTTTTCTTGCTTGCTCACAGATGCGCTTGGCACGCTGATGATGGTAGTCGTTTTCGCCATAAAGCAGGTTGAACATGCGCACCAACTCGGACTCGCCGTAGCCTTTCTTCAGGATGGTGACGAAACAGAGGTTCTGGAGTGCCACCGAATAGGTCACGATGTCCAAGCCCGTGCCTGCCAGCTGAAGCAACGCCAACTGATAGGCACTCTCGGCGTTTTCATTGCACATCCTGACGATGTCGCCGATGGTTTTCATGTTCATGTGCAGCAGCACGTTGTAATACGGCATGAGGTTGTCCTCGTACACCTCCCCTTGGTTGATGGCGGCAATCTTGTCTGCAAGGTTCTTAAAAGGCCTCAGTTTCAGGAAACCACGGAACGTGTCGCCATTGAGTGGCACCTCGTCAAAGTTGCCGTTGGCCACCATCGACTGCACCGTGCGCCGATAGCCGTTGATTTCCTTGCGGATGCGGCTAAACTGTTCGTCGGCCATCTCCAGCATTCCTGCAAGACGAGTCATGTTACGTTGGTATTCGAGAGGGATTTCCACATCACTCTTGTAACCGATGTCGTGGTACATGTTGGCCCACACATGCTGCAAGGTGCTGCGCATCTGTAATTCAAAACGGAATTGGTTAAGCTGTGGCATTTCGGGGTCTTTGCACAAAGCCTCGGGAATACGGCAGACGTAGTGGAGCGAGAGATAGCCGAAACGGTCGATTTCGAGCATCTTGCGCTTGTCGACGGAATTGTCCCAGTCAATTTCAAACAGTTTCTCGGCCAAAGCGGAGATGATATCGACCTCATCGCTGTAGAAAGTGATGATGCGGGCGCCAACAATGTCGGTAATATCCTCCAAAGAGTGGTATTTGTATCCCTTCAGCTCCAACTTTCCGGTCAGGCTTTGCTCCGTCTTGACACGGGCTTCCAATCCAGAAACGAGGATATGATTCTCGTCTAAGCAATCGCGCAACAGATTGAGAACTAATGTCTTCATCCGTTCAAAAAGAGGCAGTTTCTCGTGATACTCTTCGAGAATCATCTCGCTTTTCATGTCAAGCTTCATGACCAGCTCCCTCAGACGATGGTGATGATGTTGGAAAATCCGGTGATGTCGAAGACCTCCTTCACGCGGGGAATCATGTTGCGCATCACCATCTTGCCGTTGCGTGCCATGACGCTTTTCTGCAACAGAAGAAACACGCGAAGTCCCTGCGACGAGGTGTAAGTCATGTTCGTGCAGTCGATGTCGATGTCGGGGGCGTCGCCTTCCATCAGCGGGGCAATGTCTTGCTGAAACTGGTCGGCATTGGTGCTGTCGATGCGCCCGTCAAGTGTCACAAGGGTCTTTTCGTCTTGTTTGTTTATTGTAACGTTCATATAATCAATTTTTTATTTGTTTTTTCATAACTAACACATTGTTTCCATCCTCATAACGATAACTAATGCTATCCATCATGTTCTTGCAGAGGTAAATTCCGAGACCGCCGATGGGGCGTTCGTTGGCAGTAAGCGTGACGTCGGGGTCGGCTTTTTCGAGCGGGTTGAAGGGTGTGCCGGCATCACGCAACTCGATGGTGAGTATTAGCGACTCATCATCCAGCTTGGTGCCTGCCTCAAGCCAGCCGATGCCGCCTTCGTAGGCATACCGCACCACGTTTTCGACGGCTTCCTCGATAGAAAGCTCTATCTTGAAGCGCAAGTCGGGATCCTTGGGCATGTCGGGCGAAGCCATCAAGAAGGAGACGATTTCGCTACTCCTTTCCTTAATTGGGTTAAATCGTTTCTTTGTCATAACTTCAAACTAACTATCGTAATATCATCATTTTGTGCATTTCCGTCGACGAATTTCTCCACTGAATCGTAGAGGCTTTCGACGATGTCTTTTTCCTTTAGAGACGCACCATGGCATGTCTCTACCACGTTTTTTGCCCACGCCATCAGGCGCTCCTCGCCATATTGGCTTTGGTCGGCTTTCTCGGCCTCGGTCACGCCGTCGGTGTAGGCGATGATTCGGGTACCTAACTTCAGGTCGATTTGCTCGGCCTCATACGTGAAATTCTCAAACAAGCCTATCGCCAAATTGGGCTTGCAGTGAAGATAGTATGGCTCGTCGTCAGGAGGCACGATTAGCAGTGGGTTGTGTCCGGCGTTACAGAAATCCATGTGTCCCGTCTTCATATCAAGGCGGGCGACAAACAGCGTCACGAACATTCCCATCTCATTGGACTGGCTGAAACTGTCGTTGATGCGGCGCAAGGTCTCGTCCAAGGACAAGCCCATGCCCACCACAAAGCGGAGCATCACCCTCGTGATGGCCATCACCAACGAGGCTGCGACACCCTTGCCCGACACGTCACCAATGGCAAAATAGAGTTTGTCGTCTTTCAAATTAAAGTCGTACAAGTCGCCGCCCACCTTCTTGGCGGGGTCAAGCAACGCATACAAAAAAGGCGGAAACTCCTTGAGCAGTATCCCTTTCTGGATTTTTCGGGCCAGGTCGAGATCCGACTGGATACGCTCGTTGATGGCAGTAGTGGTTTTCAGCTCTTTTATATATTCGGTGAGAGATTGCTGCATGGTTTGGAAACTGTCGCGCAGACGCCGCATCTCATCCTCACTCGTGATTTCGGGCAATTCTGCCTTCAGGTCGCCTTTGGCCATCTCGAGCACGGCCTTAGAGAGTTCCGAAACGGGACGCGTCATGCGATTGATGACCGACCGACAGGAAAAGAAAATGGCTGCAAGGCTGGCCAAACCTATGGCCATCAAGACGACATGCATCAACTGGGTGTCTTGCAGTGTTTTGTATGCAAAAAACACCGCCACCTGCGCCACAATGCAGATGAGCGACACAATGCCGATAATCCTCCAACTCAGCCTATTCGAAAATGATTTGCCTCTCATTTCAACTCGATTTGTTGCAGCAAAATTACAAAAACTTGAACAACAAAACGATTTCCGAGTTTTTTTTCTACTTTTGTCGCAGAAATTCCATTTCCATGAAAGCCCTCAAAATCTCTTTAGACGACTATATCCTCACCGGCGGCGGCGCCAACGGCGAGAGCTACTACCATAAAACTGACCCTTCGGTGATGCTGAAACTGTATTTCCCAGGCAAAATCCAACAACCCTTGGACGAAATGAAACTCGCCCAAAAGGTATACGAAACCGGCATTCCCACACCCGAACCAGGCGAATATGTGGTGACCGAGGACGGACGCTATGGCATCCGCTTCCATCGCATCCTGAACAAGGTTTCCTACTCACGTGCCACAGGCGACCACCCCGAAAACGTGAAGCAATACGCCGAAGAATTCGCGCAGATGTGCCTGCAACTGCATGAAACCCATGTGGATACGACACGGTTCGAGAACGTGAAGGACCGCTACCATCAGCTCTTGGACGAGAATCCGTTTTTCACGCCTGACGAGAAAGACAAGCTGCGTCGTTTCATCGACAGCGTTCCCGATACCGACACGGCCATCCACGGCGACCTCCAGTACTCGAACGCCATCTTCACCCCTGACCAGCGGCGCTATTTCATCGACCTCGGCGACTTCTGCTATGGCAACCCCCTCTTCGACGTGGGCATGGTGTATCTGTGCTGCTGCCTCAGCGAAGAGAATTTCATCCGCAAGACCTTCCACATGGAGAAAGCCACCGCCATACGGTTTTGGGAGCACTTCGCCCCTGCTTATTTCGGCAAGAGCCTTTCTCTGAATGAAATAGAAGAAATAATCAGGCCATTCGCTGGCCTCAAGACCATCATCGTCGAGCGCGACTCACACCGGCCCATGCCCGAATTACGGGCAGCATTAGAGGGGATACTGAAATGAGAAAATCGCCCAAATGATTTGGGCGATTTTCTTTAGAATTTGCGTTTAAGATGATTTTTTTACTGCACTTTCGTCATGCTAAACGTGGCGGTGTAAGTGGAGCCGTCCTCGTTTTGGCGCAGGGCGATTGGCCAGTAGCCCTACATCGAATTTATTTCGTCCTTCCAGGATATACCCTCAAGGCTTCTTCGAGGCACTTGATGGCGGCCTTCAGGTCGTCGATGCAGAGGCAATAGGTGATGCGGGCCTGGTGGCGTCCCTTCTCGGGGTTGGCGTAGAAGCCCGTGGCGGGAGCCAGCATGACCGTGGCGCCGTTGTAGCTGAAATCAGTGAGCAGCCACTGGCAGAACTTGTCGCTGTCGTCAATCGGCAGGTCGATGACGGTGTAGAAAGCACCCTTCGGCATCGGACAGTAGCAGCCCTTGATTTTGTTGATGCCCTCGACAATGACATTGCGGCGGGCAATGTATTCGTTATAAACGCCGTCAAAGTAGGACTGCGGCGTTTCCACGGCGGCCTCGGCGAAAATCTGACCGAACGACGGCGGCGACAACCGAGCCTGAGCCAGACGCATGGCGATGGCATAGACCTCGCTGTTACGAGTCACCATGCAGCCCACACGGGCACCGCAGGCGCTGTAACGCTTCGAAACGGAGTCGAACAGGATGGTGTTGCGTTCCAAGCCTTCCAATTGCATGACGCTGAAGTGCTTGTGACCGTCGTAGCAGAACTCGCGATACACCTCGTCGGCGAAGAGGTACAAGTCGTACTTCTTGACCAAACCGGCCACCTTCAACAGTTCCTCATGGGTGTAAAGATAACCCGTAGGGTTGTTGGGGTTACAAATCATGATGGCCTTGGTGCGTGGCGTGATGGCCTTCTCGAAGTCTTCGATGGGCGGCAGGGCAAAGCCCGTCTTAATGTCGCTCGGGATGGTGACAATCTTGGCGTCGCACAACTTAGCGAAAGTGTTGTAGTTGGTGTAGTAAGGCTCCGGGATGATGATTTCATCGCCCGGATTCAGGCACACGGTGAAGGCCATTTGAAGGGCCTCGCTGCCACCCGTGGTGACGATGATTTGGTTCGGCGTGACGTCGATGCCATGGCGATGATAGTAGTTGCACAGGGCTCGGCGATAGCTCGGGATACCGGCCGAGTGGCTGTACTCCAGCACACCCTTGCTGTCGGGCAACTCACGAGCTTTGTCGGCCAAGGCTGCCAGGGCGCCCTTGGGCGTCTCGATGTCGGGTTGGCCAATGTTGAGGTGATAGACATGGATACCGCGTTCTTTGGCGGCATCGGCGAAAGGAACGAGCTTACGGATGGCCGATTGCGGCAGTTCCAAGCCTTTAGTGGATATTTGTGGCATAAGCGTTTGTTTAAAAAACGGCCATCTAACATTGGGATTAGACGGCCTTTGATGATAACACAATGATTAAAATAGATTCGATTAGTTGTTGTTGACGGGTGCGCCTGAGCCATTGTTGTTGGCTGGCATGACCTCGGTAGGTTGTTCCAAAACGGTACCCTTGATGCGCAACACCACCGTCGAGTTCTTGACGGCATTGGAGGTCACCGTAACCGTTTTGTTGATGTTGCCCACGCGGTTGGTCTTGTAAGTTACCTTGATGACGTCCGACTCGCCGGGGAGAATGGGCTCGTTGGGCCATGAAGGAATGGTGCAGCCGCAGCTCGATTTGGGCTTTTGCACCAGCAAGGGTTCAGTGCCTGTGTTGGTGAAGCGGAACTCACACTCACCATTGCCGTTGTAAGGCACATTACCATAGTCATGAACTACTTTCTCAAACTCGATTTCGGGACCCAGTTGAGGTTTGGCGTCTTGCGCCTTGGCCGCTCCTGCCATAAGGAGCATGATACCAAGCAGATAGAATACTTTCTTCATCTTTGAATGGTTTAAATTTGTTGCAAAATTAGTAATAATTGTTGATTGTTCAGCAAAACTTTGATTTTTTGAAACATTTTTTCCTTTTTTCCAAAAATCATACCAAAATCAACGTGAAAAAGGCCATTTCTTGCTTCGGGAAAAATTTTTCCACTTTTTTTGTCGGCGTATCGAAATTTTGTCTATTTTTGCGTCCCGAAAGACGGCGGGGTAGCTCAGTTGGTTAGAGCGTCGGATTCATAACCCGGAGGTCATGAGTTCAATTCTCATCCCCGCTACACAGAAAGCAAGGCAAACAAAGCCTTGCTTTTTTCGTATGTCGGCACAAATTATGCCTTTTTGCTTGCAGATTGTCGTTTTCTTCGTACATTTGTCGGGTAAAAACCATTAAAACAACTTGTCCATGAAAAGATTTTGGTACACGGCCGCGCTCACGATAGCCTTAGGCTTGGCTTGCTGCGCGTGTGGAAGCAGAGGCAACAAGACCACCTCTTCAGAAACCGAACAGACGAATGAATGGGCCACCGAGCCTATGGAAGTGGAAACCGACATCATCGAAGAGGACGACGGCGACCCCAACATCAAGGCCGCTACGCCCAGCCAGATGAAGATGGTCATCGACGACCAAGGGAATGTCGTCGGGAGGTATGTGCGCACCAACGAAAACACCTATACCGTCTTGGTACAAGATGACGCCGAGGTCCCGATTGCTGGACATACCGTCGTGACTTACAGCGCGAAAAACGGCCAAGGCGTAATCTTCACCCGTCGCACCAACGTCAACGTGAGGACAGAACCGCGCCTCGAAGCACCTGCCTTCATCCAAATCTCGTGCCCACAGGGAGAAATGCCCAAGACCTACCCCTGCTTAGGCAAGACCAATGGCTGGTACAAAATCCTGATTAAAGGGAAAGAGGGCTACGTGCGCCACGACCTCGTCGAATGGGACGGCATGGATACCTTCTAAGCCCAAAGCAGCAGTCCCGCGCAGATAATCAAGCCGGTGACAAACAGGTCGATGATGCAGAAACCCATGATGTCCTTGGCGTTGAGCTTGGCGATGGCCAAAGCCGGCAAGGCCCAGAAGGGCTGAATCAGGTTGGTCCAGGCGTCGCCCCATGAGATGGCCATGCCTGTCAAGCCGGCATCCACGCCCAAAGCCGCACCCACCGTGAACATAATCGGGGCTTGGATAGCCCAGTGACCGCCGCCCGAAGGCACGAACATATTCAAAATGGCCGCACAGAAGAAAGTAAACAACGGATAAGTCTTTGGTGTTGAAATGTTTACGCAGGCATTACTAATGACCTCGCCCAAACAAATCCCTGACGCGCCTACCCCCGTGATAATGCCCATGATGCCCGCATAGAACGGGAATTGCAGCACAATGCCCGCCGCACCGCTCACCGACTTGCCAAAAGCCTTGACGTAGGCCAAAGGCGTGCCGTGCAAGATGATGCCCAAAAACAGGAACAACATAATGACCGAGCCGAGGTCGAAGGAGTCGCCATTAATAAATAGGTGTATGACGAGATACGACAGACCCAAGAGCGAAATGACCCACGACAAAAGGCGGCTGTTTTCCATCTTCTCTGCTGGGGTGACGGCCTTGGGTGCAGGCTGTGGCGCTTCCTCGAACAACAAGGAAGGCTCAATCGCAATCACCTGATCCTCTTTGGGATGCATCAGTGCGTTGACCACCACAATGGCCACGATGACCACTGCCACCATGATGAGGTTTTGTGGTGCTAAAATGGTTTGACTGATAGGAACGGGCTGCGTCAAAGCGCCTTGCGTGACTTTTTCCAAATTGGAGCCAGGCGTGGCCATCGTCAGCGGAATAGAACCCGACAAGCCCGCGTGCCAGACCACGAAACCGCTGTAGGCCGACGCGATAAGCAACCGATAATCAACGCCTTTCAGCTTCTTCGCGATTTCCTTTGCGAAGATGACACCCACGATGAGGCCGAAGCCCCAGTTGAGCCAACAGGCCAAGGCTGAGATGCCCGTCACCAAGGCGATGGCACCGGCAGGCGTTTTCGGCTTGGCCGCCAAAGCGCTGATACCCCGCTTGATGGACGGTGCCGCTGCCAACGCCGAACCGCTGACCAACACGAGTGCCATCTGCATGGCAAAGGCCAGCAGCGACCACACGCCGTTACCCCAGTGTTCGACCACCTCCATCGGGGTTTGCTTGCAAATCGGCATGGCGATGATGAAAGCCACCAAAGTCAGGATGATGGCGAAAATGAAAGGTTCAGGCAGGTATTTCTGAACGAGTTTGACGCAAAAGCGGATGATTCTCTGGAACATATTGTTGATTTAAAGATTTAAGATTCAAAGATTTAAAGATTTATACTCGACTTCCTCCAAAAACAACGCATGAGCAGGCACTGAAGTCCCGGCTTCGCAGCGGTCTTTGCGCTCGATGACGGCGCGAAACTCCTCCAAAGTCATGCGCCCCTTCCCTATCTCCAGCAACGTGCCGACGATGGCTCGCACCATGTTACGCAAAAAACGGTCGGCCTTGATGCGGAACACGAGCAAGCCGTCTTGCTCAAACCAACGTGCCTCCATGATTTTGCAGTTGTTGGTCTTCACCTGGGTATGCACTTTCGAAAAACTCGTAAAGTCCTTATACTCAAAGAGTAAATTGGCTGCTTCTTGCATTTTGGCCACATCCAGGTCGCCGTAAAGGAAATACGCATCATGCGTGTGGAACGGGTTCTTCACGCGCGTGATATAATAATGATACGTGCGCGAAACAGCATCGAAGCGGGCGTGCAATTCAGGGCTGACCTGCCAAATACGATAAATGACGATGTCCTCAGGCAGAAACGCATTCATCTGATTGGCAAGCACTTCAGGATTCTCAATCGATTGCTCAAGGTCGAAATGAGCGTAATAATTACGCGCATGAACCCCCGTGTCCGTCCTGCCGCAGCCTGTGATGGAAACTGTCTGCCCCAACTTGAGGCTTAGGCATTGCTCCACCGTCTGCTGCACGCTTGGCGAGTGCGGCTGAATCTGCCAACCGTGATAGCGGCTGCCGTTATAGGCCAAATGAATGAAATAACGCAGCATTTTGTTGGATTTGAAAGCACAAAATTACGTATTTTTGCGCTCCATTTGACCGATATGAACATTTTATTCCAACTCAACGACGACGACTGTTTCTTTCCGCCCGCCAACCGTGCCAATGAGGAAGGTCTTTTGGCCTTTGGCGGCGATCTCTCGCCCCAGCGCCTGATTGTGGCCTATGCCAACGGTATCTTCCCTTGGTACAGCGAAAACGAGCCTCTCCTTTGGTGGTCGCTCGACCCGAGGCTGATTATCCGCCCAGGCGAAATGCGAATCAGCAAGTCGCTGAGACACAGGCTGAAATCAGACAGATTTGAAGTCCGTATCGACACGAATTTCCGGGAGGTGATGCTGCATTGCGCCCAAACGCCGCGCAAAGACCAAGACGGCACTTGGATCCAGGACGAGATGGTGGACGCCTACTGCCATCTCCATGAGCTTGGGCTGGCCCATTCGTTTGAAACTTACGAGGATAACGAGCTGGTTGGCGGGCTGTATGGCATCGCCATTGGCAAGGCGTTTTTCGGCGAGTCGATGTTCCACACCGCGACAGATGCCTCAAAGGTGGCTTTCTTCCACTTACACCAATTCCTGTTGAAAAACAACTTTCAACTCATTGATTGCCAACAGGAAACTAATCACCTAAAGAGTCTTGGGGCCTACGCCATTCCACGCAGCGAATACCTGAAAGAATTGAAAACTTTGACCGCCGAGCCCACCATTGTCGGGAATTGGGGCGAGAACAACTGCGAAGAAATGCTCCTCAACATCCAACAGCCCAACAAGTTGCAGTTCAGAGCCTACAACCTCGATGCCGACGTCTCCCTCCCCGATTAAGCCTCCGAGCAAAAAGTTTTTCCGAATTTTCGGCGGCAATCGGGGAAATTTTATTATTTTTGCACCGATATTGGAGCCAAAAACCATTTCGGCTCTGTTTGTTTCATTAATACGATTTTTATGGATTCCAATCCAATTACAGTCAATGTAAACTCAGAAATTGGCAAACTCCAGCATGTCCTCGTCCACACTCCAGGCTGTGAAGTGGAGAACATGACCCCCGAAGACGCCCACGTTTATCTCTTCAGCGACATCCTGAACCTGCAAGTCGCGCAAAAAGAATACAGTTATTTCAAGCGGGTGCTGCAAAAGGCCACCAACGTTCACGAGGTGAAAGATCTCCTGGCGGACATTCTCCAAAACGAAAGCATCAAGTTCGCCTTGGTCGACCGCATCTGCAAGGCAGAAGGCAAAGCTTTCCTCGCTGAATATCTGAAATCGCTGAATGCCAAAGACTTGGCATTCCAGTTGATTGAAGGTGTGCATCTGAAGGATGTCACCTACATCAACAACGAGAAATATGCGCTCCTGCCCTTGCCCAACCTGTTTTTCATGCGCGACGCGTCGTTCTCCATGTTCGACAACGTGATGATCAGCAGCATGGCCTCGACGGTCAGAGCGAGAGAAGGCATGATTCTGGAGGCAATATACAGCCTGCATCCGCTGTTTGAGACCAAAGTCATCAATCCCGTGCTGAAATACGACATCCACGGCATTGGTACGGTGGAAGGCGGCGACGTGCAGATTGTCCGCGACGACATCGTCATCTGCGGCTTGGGCTCGCGCACCAACATGCACGGCGTGGAAGCCTTGGTGGAGCACCTGAAGACCCGTCCAGGTGTCAAGCACCTGATTTTCCAAGAGTTGCCCCCAACTCCCGAATCCTTCATCCATTTGGACATGGTCTTCACCATGCTCGATGTCGACAGATGCATGGCCTACAAGCCCGTCATCATGAGCAACAATTTCAAGACCTTCCATATCACCATCGACGGCCAGAAAGCCGTTGGCAAGGAGGTCCCCAACCTCATCAACGGCCTTAACAGTCTGGGTGTCAATGTTGAGCCTGTCTTCTGCGGCGGCGGTGACGACAATTTCGGTCCCCGCGAGCAGTGGCACAGCGGCTGTAATTTCTTCTGCCTCGAACCCGGAAAGTTCATCGGCTACGGACGCAACCAGCACACCTTGCAGGCCTTGAACGATGCAGGTTTCAACATCGTCACGGCAGCTGATGTGGTCAACAATAAGGTCAATTTCAGCAACTTAAAGAAATGCGTTATCGCTTTCGAGGGCAACGAGCTTTCGAGAGGTGGTGGCGGCGCACGCTGCATGACCATGCCGCTGCAACGTATGCCTGTTGAATGGTAAAACGCTGAGAAACAATACAAAGAAAGCCGTCCGAACAAATTCAGACGGCTTTTTCTATTTTCCGAACTTTTCCGCCAAGGCCTTGAACTTCCGTCCGCGCTCCTCAAAATTCTTGTATTGGTCGTAGCTGGAAGCGGCAGGCGACAACAGACAAACGTCGCCAGGTTTGGCGTGAGCAGTAATGTAAGTGAAAGCTTCTTCCATTGTGGGATAATAGAACCGTCCCGAAACGCCACCCAACATAACCATCATCCGTTCCCCAGCTTTTCCCGTGAACAACAAATGTGGTACAGGATGGGCTTTCAGATAGTCGACCAAGGGCTGATAGTCAATGCCACGGTCGAAGCCGCCAAGGAGAAGGAAATCAACACGTTTCAAGGCTTGACAAGCAGCGATAGCAGCCTGAGGAATGGTCGAGATGCTATCGTTCACGAAAACAACGCCACCAAAGGTGCCGACGGGTTCCAAACGATGCTCCAAGGGCTTGAAGGTGTAAAGATATGGAATAAGTTCCCGATAATCAACGCCATAAGCATCGCAAGCCAACAACGCGGCTTTGATGTTTTGATAATTGTGCTCGCCTTTTAGCGGTAAGGCCGTAGGATCGATTTCGTCGTCGAAATCAAACAAGGAAAAGACCTTGCTGTTGACAAACAAATCCAAAGTGTCGTTCAGCAAGGAGTCGTGAATGACAGCCGTGTCGTGCTCACCCATGAAGCGCAACAGGTTGAATTTCGCCGACTTATAGCGTTCAAAAGTGCCGAAATGGTCGAGATGCTCTTCAAACACATTAAGCAGCACGCCCACGTGCGGACTGTTGTGCACATATTCCAACTGGTGTGCCGAAAGCTCGTAAACCACAATAGAATCGGGGTTGATTTCCTCCATGATGTCGAAACATGGAATGCCGATGTTGCCCGTGAGGATGGCATCGCGGCCCGAAGACTTCAGCAGATGGTAAATCAAGCTTGTTGTTGTGCTTTTGCCTTTAGTGCCAGAAATACCAATGGTTTGACTGTGGAACTGGCTGAGAAACAAGTCGGTCTGCGAGGTGATTTCCCCCCCCTTCGTGTCGAAATCCTTAAGGGAAATGCCCGGCGTCTTGATGACGATGTCATAGTCGTTCATCGCCTCAAGATACTGGTTCCCAGAATATTTTACGCCATCCATTGCGTTTTTGTCGGCCACCGCGACTACGGCATTGGGCAGATACTTTTGTACAAAATGTAACGACGACCTTCCCTCGCGCCCGAAGCCGAGAATAAGGATGCGCTTGCCACGCAATCGGTTGAGTATCAAGTCAAACATGGAGGCGGGATTTTAGAATATGTTCAAACTTTTCGGGCAGGAAATGGTCGTTGTTGAAGCGGTTGAGAATTTCTTCTACGGTCGGTCCTTCGCGTCCTTCGACAGGCTCAGGAACCAGCTCAGGGGCCTCAGAAGTTGCGTTCATGCAAGCCCTTACCTCCTCCACCGTCCCGACGCACTCGAACGGCTTGACGGGAGCCGTGCCGTTGAGCTCCTCGAAAATGGGACGAAGGCTCTCATCGGCCATCAAATCCTTGCCGAAAATGGCCGTCAGTTTCTCGCGCGAGAGGAAAGGCGAAAGGATAATCCAGGTGAACAGGCACTTGGGGCAATGGCCGCACCAGGAATCCGTCTTGCTGCCCACGTTGCAGCTGCGGAACACAGAATGATAGGCCTCGCATTGTGAAAACAGCTTGGCAATCTGCAATTCACTCAACGGGCGCAAAAAACTGAAATACTGCACGTTGTCACTCAAATTCTCGGCCACATATTTTCTGAAATCACGCTCAAATTCGATGGACTTGCTATATTGGTGGTTGATATTTGTGCCAGGCACGGTAGCCTCGTTCGCGCTGTTTTCATTCGATAAGGCGATGTATTTTGAACGGCTCCCGAAGGCCATCAAAACGCTGATAAAGGCCAATAACGCCGAGAACGGCGTATGTCCGTTCAAATAGCCTTCCGCATTGAGTTTCAGCATGGTTGAGTCAAGCGTGCGGTTAATGACGACAAAGTCGTTTTCGCCGTAGCCTGCCGTTTTCACGCAATTCAACGTCGCACCACGCGGATTCACAATAAGCGGAATGACAGGCATTTCGCGACGTAGACATTCCAGCGTGACTACGGAGTCCTTGCCGCCACCGATGGGAACCAAGGTTTGCTCTTTAAACCATGCGCTGCCCATGTCATTCCAGCGTAGGGCGTGCAAGGGCATGGAATCTATGGGCAGCCCCGATTCAATCTCCATCAAATCCGCTTCCGAAACCGAAATACTATTCAAGTATAGAAACTCGCCCAAACCGTTGTAATACAGTTTTTTCCAGAAGGATTTCTGCGTTTCCGTCAAAGCAAAAGGCTTCACTACCACCCGTTTCGGGCAGGCGATTTTCCAATAGCTCACCAGCTCTGTCATGCCGATTTGGAAGGCCAAGACCTCCAACATTTCCGTCGGAATCGCGTCCCAATCGAAAAAAGGTCGTGCTGGGATTTCGAGTGTCGGGCGGAAAGTGTAGCGGTCGTCAAGACTGAAGTCAAAAGATAGGGACAGCTTGCCCTCGACCCGCGTCACCGTTTGTTTTACGAAGGTGAAGGTGGAAAACTCGCGCCTCAAGGCGTCAAATTTGGCTTGGTTGTCAGTACGTTTCAAAATATTGCAATTTAAGGCACAAAAATAAGAAAACTGGCGTGAATATCGGACAAAAAGTCTATTTTTGCGCTATGGATTTAGGAGAACAATTCAAAATACACACAAACAGCCTCGATCCGAAAGCAGGTAACATCCTGATTTCCGAGCCGTTAATGAACGATTTCCACTTCGGCCGGTCTGTGGTGCTGCTCATTGACCATGAGGAGAGCGAAGGCACTTTCGGCGTCATCATCAATAAGACGCTGAACGTGAGCGTGAACCATGTAGTCGATGAATTCCCTGATTTTGAGGCACCTGTGTATTTGGGCGGACCCGTTGCCGACAACCAGCTTTTCTTTATCCACACCTTGGGCCCGCTGATTCCCGACTCCGACCCCATCATGGAAGGTTTGTATTGGGGTGGCGATTCAGAAACGCTACAAACCTTGATTTCCACTGGAATAGCCAACGAAAGCAACACCCGATTCTATTTGGGCTATGCCGGTTGGGACGCAGGCCAATTGGTCACGGAACTGGTCAGAAATTCATGGCTGATTAGTGACATCAGCGTGAAACAGTTTTTCAGTGTCCAGCCTGAAAGGATGTGGCAAACCTTTGTGAACCAGATGGGTAGCCCATACGAGATGTGGAGGCGATTCCCTAAAAATCCCGAGGACAATTGAGCCTTGTACATTCAAAAAAATCCCCCAAGAATCTTGGAGGATTTTTTCGGTCAATAGCTTAAACCATTACAGCAAGTGGCAAGTAACGGTCAAACCGGCCATCACGATGCTCACCATGCTCATCAGCTTGATGAGGATGTTCAGCGAAGGTCCGCTGGTGTCCTTGAACGGGTCACCGACAGTGTCGCCAACGACGGTAGCCTTGTGGTTCTCAGAGCCTTTGCCACCGAAGTTACCTTCCTCGACATACTTCTTGGCATTGTCCCAAGCACCGCCCGAGTTAGCCATGAAGACAGCCAACACGAAGCCCGTGGCGAGGCCGCCGATCAGCAAGCCCATCACGCCGGGAACGCCAAGGATGACGCCCGTCAGAATCGGGACGAGGATGGCGAGGATGGAAGGCACCAGCATTTCGTGCTGGGCACCCTTCGTGGAGATGGCCACGCAACGCTCGTAGTCGGGTTCGGCCTTGCCTTCAAGAATACCAGGAATGGTGCTGAACTGACGGCGGACTTCCTCCACCATCTTCTGGGCCGCACGACCCACGGCGTTCATCGTCATGCCGCAGAACACGAAGGCCATCATGGCACCGATGAACACACCGACGAGAACGACAGGGTTCATCAGATTGACGTTATAAGCGTTCATGAAGTCCACCAAAGTGGCTTTGGCGGCTTCAACACCGTTGGGCAGGTCTTGTCCAATACGCACCAAGGCAATCTTGATTTCCTCAACGTAAGAGGCCAACAGAGCCAAGGCCGTCAAAGCGGCAGAACCAATAGCGAAGCCCTTACCCGTAGCAGCAGTGGTGTTGCCAAGAGCGTCGAGAGCATCAGTGCGCTTGCGCACTTCAGGTTCAAGGCCGCTCATTTCAGCGTTACCACCGGCATTGTCGGCAATAGGACCGTAAGCGTCAGTAGCCAAAGTGATGCCCAGAGTGGAGAGCATACCCACAGCGGCGATACCGATGCCGTAAAGACCTCTCGACAGGTTGGCAGCAGTGAAAGCGATATTGAAACCGTTGGCGCAGAGGTAAGCCAAAACGATGGCCACGCCCACGGTAACAACCGGGATGGCCGTCGAGAGCATACCCAAGCCCAAACCAGAGATGATGACCGTAGCAGGGCCGGTCTTCGAGCTTTCAGCCACCTTTTGCGTGGGCTTGTAGCTCTGAGAAGTGTAGTATTCAGTAGCTTTACCAATAATCACACCAGCCAGCAAACCGACCACCACCGAGAGTGAAGTCTGCCACCACATATTGGCCAGGTCACCTGTTTCCTTACCGAAGAGGAAATACATGATGCCGAAAGTGGCCACGGCGATGAGCACGGCGGCGGCGTTGGTGCCACGGCTCAATGCACGGAGAAGTTCTTTCATACCAGCGTCTTCCTTGGTCTTCACGAGGAAGATACCAATGATGGACAGCAGCACGCCCACAGCGGCAATCAACATGGGGGCGAGCACAGCCTTGAACTGCAAGCCTTCGACGGCTGCGGTGGCAAATGCCGAAGCGCCCAAAGCCATGGTAGCCAGGATAGAACCGGCGTAGGACTCGTAAAGGTCGGCACCCATACCGGCCACGTCACCGACGTTGTCACCGACGTTGTCAGCAATGGTAGCGGGGTTGCGCGGGTCGTCTTCGGGGATGTTGTACTCGGTCTTACCGACGAGGTCAGCACCGACGTCAGCGGCCTTGGTGTAGATACCGCCACCCACACGAGCAAACAAAGCCTGCGTAGAAGCACCCATGCCGAAGGTCAGCATGGTGGTGGTGATGGTGATGAGGTCGTTCTCAGCTCCAACAGCCTCAAGCAAACCTGTGCCATTCAACACGAGGAACCACACGGAAACGTCCAACAGGGCGAGGCCCACCACGACGAGACCCATGACAGCGCCCGAGCGGAAGGCTACTTGCAGGCCACTATTGAGTGACTTGCGGGCGGCATTGGCTGTACGCGCCGAGGCATAGGTGGCCGTCTTCATGCCGAAGAAGCCCGCCAAGCCTGAGAAGAAACCGCCCGTTAGGAAGGCAAACCACACGATGCCGTTCTGCAATTTGAAGTAGGCCATGATGCCGAAAATGGCTGCCAAGACGGCGAACACGATGATCACCACCTTGTACTGCTGCTTCAAGTAAGCCATGGCTCCCTTACGGACATACGCAGCGATTTTCTTCATCAAGTCCGTACCTTCGTCTTCCTTCATCATCTGTTTGTAGAAGATGAAAGCAAATGTCAGCGCCAAGATAGAGGCAGCTAACACGATGTAAACAATACTGTTACTCATAGGATTATAATTTGGTTAAACATAAATTGTCTCCAAAAATCAGCAGTTTTGAGCGGACAAAGTTAATAACAAATTGGCTCGATAAAAAAACTTTTTTTGCAGAAATTTTCATCGGAGCAACTTTTTTTGCCGATTTCAGAAAAAGTCCTTACTTTTGACGATTGAAGGAAGAAGGTTTTGTTCCGAAATAGTGGCCTAATAATCAATTTTTTAGGCAAATCTCAGTGGTCAAGACCTCGCAAAACGGACAAAAATGAACAAAGTCAGACTGGAAATCATCGGATTGTCGTACAGCGAATCCTCAACGGGCGCCTATGTACTGGTTTTGGGCGACAAGAACTCGCAGCGCCGCCTGCCCATCGTCATCGGAAACGCTGAGGCTCAAGCCATTGCCGTGGGCATCGAGCGTCAACCGAACAGCCGTCCCCTCACCCACGACCTGCTGCTGAAATTCGCCAACACGTTCCATGTCAGCATTTTGGAGGTGGTCATCAACCGCTTCCGCGACGGCGTGTTCTACGCCATGTTGGTCTGCCAGCAAGGCGACGACATCGTCATGGTCGATGCACGGCCATCGGATGCCATCGCCCTCGCCGTGAGAATCGGCTGCGAGATTTACGCCTACGAGACCGTAATGGACGAAGCGGGCATCATCATGGACGACATGGAGGACGAAGAAACCGCGTCCGATGCGGAAACCTATATTAATAAGGTGGAAGGCCAGCCCGACCTCGACCTGCTCACCGTCGGCGAGTTGGAAGACCTGCTGCAAGAGGCCATCGACAACGAGGACTACCAGAAAGCGGCGTTGATTAGAGATGAAATAAATGGAAGAAAATAATGCTTCTGGCCATTGGCTTCTGGCTTCTGGCAGCTACCGACATTGAGGAGATTGCGGATCAAGTCCGCAATGACGCGCTCGGTTGAAGCTGCCAGTAGCCAAGAGCCAAAAGCCAGTAGCCCAATACAAGAAACAATAATACTAAAACAACAAATACAATGAAATCAATCAAATTCAGGCTTATCGTGATGAACTTCCTCATCTTTGCTGTGTGGGGAGCTTATCTTTGTTCATTGGGAATCTATCTTGGCCGCATCGGCATGGGATCTCACATTGGCAGATTCTTCGCCATCCAAGGCATCGTTTCACTTTTCATGCCCGCCTTGATGGGCATCGTGGCCGACCGCTGGATTCCAGCACAGAAGCTGCTGGGCATCTGCCATTTTCTTGCCGCCGTCTTCATGGCCTTGGCGGGTTATATGGGCATGAAATACGGCTCTGCAGTAACCTTCCATCAACTGTTTCCATTCTACGCCATCAGCGTAGCTTTCTTCATGCCGACCATTGCCTTGGGCAACTCCGTATCGTACAACGCCTTAACGCAAGCAGGACTCGATACAGTGAAGGCTTTCCCTCCTATCCGCGTGTTCGGCACCATCGGTTTCATCCTATCCATGTGGATTGTGAACTTCACGGGATTTAAAAACGGCTACGAGCAATTGTTTGTCTCGGCCGCTTGGGGACTCATCTTGGCCATCTATGCTTTCACCCTGCCCAACTGCCCTGTCAACAAGAACGTGGGAAGCAAGTCGTTTGTCGACACCTTTGGCCTGCGTGCGTTCACGTTGTTCAAAGAATCGCGCATGGCCATTTTCTTCATCTTCTCATTCCTTTTAGGCATGTGTCTGCAAGTGACCAACGGCTTTGCCACGCCTTTCCTCGATGCCTTTGGCAAGTCTCCTGAATACGCCAACGCCTTCGCAGTGAAGCATAACGTGTTCCTGTCGTCCATCTCGCAAGTGTCTGAAACCTTGTGCATCTTGCTCATTCCCTTCTTCCTCAAGAGGTTTGGCATCAAGAAAGTCATGCTCATTGCCTTCGGCGCATGGGCTTTGCGTTTCTTCTTCCTCGGCGCCGGAAGCCCGACAGGTTTTGGCCTCGTGCTCTTTATTCTCTCCATGATTGTCTACGGTGTGGCCTTCGATTTCTTCAACATCAGCGGTTCGCTTTTCGTAGACCGGAACACCGACGAGAAGATCCGTAGCAGCGCACAAGGCGTATTCATGATGATGACCAACGGCCTCGGCGCCACTATAGGCTCATACTGCGCCCAAGCTGTCGTCAACCACTTCACCAAAGTGCGTGGTCCGCAAGGCACCCTCATTGACAATCCTGTATTTGAAGAGCTCATGGCTGGCTGGTCGTCAGCTTGGTATGTGTTTGCCGCATTTGCCCTCGTCATCGGAATTCTGTTCGCCATCCTGTTCAAATACAAACACACCCCAGAAAAACAATGAAGCAATACCTCGACCTGCTCCAGCATATCCTCGACCATGGCCACCAGAAAGGCGACCGAACCGGCACCGGCACCATCAGTGTGTTCGGCTACCAGATGCGTTTCGACCTCTCTGAAGGCTTTCCGTTGGTCACGACGAAAAAGGTGCACCTGAAAAGCATCATTTACGAGCTGCTTTGGCTGCTGAAGGGCGACACCAACATCCAGTACCTGCACGACCACAAAGTCACGATTTGGGATGAGTGGGCCGACCCCAACGGTGACCTCGGGCCTGTTTATGGTGCCCAATGGCGCAACTGGAACAACGAGGGCATCGACCAAATCAAGCAGGTGGTGAAGAGCATCAAGGAGAACCCGAACAGCCGCCGCCACATTGTAACCGCCTGGAATCCAAGTGTCTTGCCCGACGAGCATGAGAAAAACTTCGCCGCCAATGTGGCCGCAGGCAAGGCCGCACTCCCTCCCTGCCACTGTTTCTTCCAGTTTTACGTTGCCGACGGCAAGCTCTCGTGCCAGCTCTACCAACGCAGCGCGGATGTGTTTCTCGGCGTGCCATTCAACATTGCTTCCTACGCCTTGCTGACCATGATGATGGCACAGGTGTGCGGCCTGCAACCCGGCGACTTCGTCCACACCTTTGGCGACGTGCACATCTACAACAACCTCATCGAGCAGGTGAAACTGCAACTCTCGCGCACACCGCGACCGGTGCCCACCATGAAATTGAATCCTGAGGTAAAAGACATCTTCGGATTTGAATATGAGGATTTTACCTTGGAGAATTACGACCCTTGGCCGGCGATTAAAGGGGAGGTTTCGGTATAGGTGTAGGGGCAGACCCATGTGTCTGCCCAAAACAAGATAGACAAACCATAAATCAGGGCAGACACGCAGGTCTGCCCCTACGACAAACGAAAAATGACATGACAATATCAATTATTGTGGCTATGGCCGAAAACCGCGCCATCGGGCGGAACGGCGACCTCATCTGGCACAATTCGCGCGACCTGAAACAATTCAAGAAGATTACTTCGGGGCATACCGTCATCATGGGCTACAAGACCTACCTCTCGCTGCCCGGACAACGCGCCTTGCCCAACCGCCGCAACCTCATCCTCTCCTCGCGCTTGGACGAGGCTCCAGAAGGCTTCGAGCTGGTTTCGTCCATCCCGCAAGCTTTGGAGGCGGTGAAGGATGAGGAAGAGGTTTTCGTCATCGGTGGCGGTATGGTCTATGAGCAGTTCCTCCCTTACGCCGACCGCCTCCATCTTACCCGCATCGGCAAGAGCTTCGCGGCCGACACTTATTTCCCTTACATCAATTTTGAGGAATGGGATTTGGTTGATTTAGAGGTCATTGACGACGACCCACAAGTGGATTACACCTACCGATTCGAAGTGTGGGAACGCAATGAGGCGTAATTGGACGAGCTCCTACTTCCCCATAAACTCCTCGATTTCCGCTTCCCTCATGTTGCGGAAGTTGTATTCGTGAACCACCCTTCCGTTCTCCAAAAACACAAGAACAGGAAAGTTTCCATTGGTGATTTTCAGTAACTTAACGACATCCTCGAACAACACGCTGCGGTAATTTGCTGACTCCGATTGCTCATAGAACTTCGTCATGCCTTCCTCGTTGCCCATGAAAACATAAGTGATGTTTTCAGGAGGAAAGCCATTGAACTGCTGCATCAGCGAGAGCTTGTGCGCCGCCATTTGGCAATATTCGCAACCCGTTGAGAAAAAGCAAATTATCTGTTTTCCATTGGTCAAATCGAGGCTATCCAACGGTGGTTCAGACAAGGCTTGATCGAAGTATTCCGTCTGCAAATTGCTCTCGGGCGCGTAACTTGGGGTGAAATTGTCGGGCGGGGAAACAGCAAAGACGGCCACCGTAGCAGCTACGACAACACCCGCCAAGGCTAACCATTGGCCCTTGAAACGCCAACCCTTCACCTTGTAAACCAAGACGAAAAGCGCCAAAAGCACAAGGTTTTTCAGGATGCTCTGCCATGGGTTGAATTGCAGGAAGTCGCCGAAACAGTGGCAATTGTCGGTGCGTCCGATGACCTGTGCGTAAATCAGCAATAAGGTGTAGCCTACCAGCATGACCACACTCCCCCACCACATCAGCTTATGGAAACAGTTGGAAATCAGTCCTATGCCGAGCACCAATTCAAGAATGATGGCGGCACGGGCCACCAAAAAACTGAAATTGAGGCTGAAAAAATGGTAGCTGTAGACGTATATCTCGAACTTGTCCATATCGAGGATTTTCAGCACGGCAGAGACGACGAAGACGACGCCAAGCAGCATTTTCAGCGCAACGGGAAACAATGACTTTGCCTTAATCATGGTACAAAACTACAAAAAAAGCGCACCTCCGTGGACGTGCGCTCTTAAAATGATGCCAATGAATCAATAAACCGTGCGGCAGTCAATCTCTGAATAGTTGAATGTGGCTTCGTAGTCCTTGCATTTCTTTCCTTCCTCGCTCAGGAAGACGTCGCCTGTCACTTGGGCATTACCGATTTTGTAGGTGCATTGACACTTTTGCTGCTTGTTGCACGATGTGGCCGAGAAAACAATGGTCACAACGGCCAAAGCCAAAAATACTTTTTTCATTTTTATTGAATTTTAGGTTAAACTTAGATTCTCATTTGGGTTTATTGATGCCAAACAGATTCTCCCACCATTTGTTCTCCTCGCCGGTGGCCTCTTGCTTCGACACCTCAGTGCAAACCACCTGGCCCCAGCCCGAAAACTCCTTGGAACGGTCGGCGCATCGAGAGCCGTCTTCGATGACATAGAACTCATCGCCCAACTCGATAACTTCCTCATTCTGAACAGTTATGCAGCGGCAATACCTTGTCTTCTTGCACGACGACACCGTCAACGCAAGCAAGAGAACAACCGCAATCCAAATACCCTTTTTCATCATTCCATTAATTTTATGCAAAAATACTTCTTTTTCTGTTATCCAAGCATAAAACGACAATCTTTTTCAAATATTGCCTTCCTTCGCGAAAGGCCTTATTTTTGGCGAGATTGGAATGAAAAAGCAAAAAAAGACTATCTTTGCAGGCATGAAAAGGCAAGTCCTCATAGGATTTCTGTTATTGCTCGCCCTTTCCGCCTGCCACAGCCCCCAGCGCGAGGCGCGCCACATGGTGGCCCGTGCCGAGCGGCTGTTTGACACCCTGCCCGACAGCACCGCGAGCCTGATTGACAGCGGACATGGCCCTCCTGCAGGCCGAGGCCCTCATGGGCGACCGTGGCCAGGAAATACCGCCCCTGATGGACGACGACTTTTTCGACGACAAGCCCTTCTTCTCCACCAGCCCCGAACTGGAACGTGCCGCCGACTACTATGCGCGAAAGAAACAATACGACAAGGCCGCCCATGCCGCCCTCTACAGCGGCTTCGTGCAGCAGCATTACAATGACAAGGCCGCGGCTATGCAGTCGTTTAAGGATGCGGAGCATTATGGCAAAATGGTGAAGGACAGCCTTACGGTGGCGCGGGCGGAGTATTGGATGGGAAAGATGTTGTATTGCAATAATATGAATCAAGAAGCTCTCATACTTTTGAAAAATGCTGAAAGAAACTTTGGCAATCGCATTGCTGAAAGGTCTTTATCTCTAAACATGATAGCCGTAAGCTATTTAGTGCTTGGTGATTATGAAAACGCGGAGATTTGCCTGAAACAAAGCATAATGCTATCAAGAGAAAGCCATTTTGTTTTAGCAAATCGCAAGGCTTTGAATAATTACTCTGTTCTTTATCAATTGCAAGGAAAACATGATCAAGCCATTGCTTTGTTGAGACAAAATGCGAACAATACCAATCTTGATGAAAAAGATTTATTACTTCTCAACCTAAATCTGGGCAATGTGTTTTTCGATATGGGAGAATTGGACTCTGCTGCTTATCATTACATATATGTTGATTCACTTTTGCCTGATATTCAAATAAGACTAGAAACCAAAGTATCCGCCTACAGTTCTCTGTCACAATTTGCGGAAAACCAAGGTGATGATTCCTTAGCCTTGTCTTATTGGAAACAATACGACAAATGGTTAGATGAAGCAAGGGACAAAATAGAGCAAAACAATGTTTATGGAATCCAACGGAAATATGACTATGGGACTTTGCAAAACACGATGAACCAGAAAGTAATCCAAAGACAGCGTCTTATCATCGTTTTGAGTATTATAGTGGTATTGGTACTGTTGGCGTTTGTCATATCCCAAATTCGCTTGGCGAGAATCAGAAGACAGGAAGCCGAAATCAAAGCCAGCCTACTTCGTTTTATGCATCAGAATGATGAGCTTATCAAGAAAAATGAAGCTTATAAGAAAGCGCATCATGATTTGGAGCAAAAGCATCAAGAAACGGAAGAAGCCCGTCAAAATCTTGCCTCTCAAGTCGAAGAGTTTAAAAACGCCTACGAAGCCAATGACAAAAAACTCACAAAAGCATTGTTGAAAGAGCAACAGATTATGCAAAAAATGGCGGTTTATCTTGAAAACAAGACAGACTCGGCTTTACTGGATGCATTGAAATACAGCGTCATGGGTAATCAGGAGTATTGGGATGCCATGCTGAAAACCTTCGACAAACAATTCCCTGGTATGAGGAAAGAACTTGCCTCGCAATACCCCGAACTGACGGAAACGGAACAAAAAATTCTCCTGCTGTCGTACGTGGATGCCTCAAGGGAAGACACTGCAGTTTTGCTTGACACCAGCATATTCATGGTGGACAAATTGCGCACCAGCATGAAGAAGAAAATGGCAAAAAAAGCCTCCAAAGCCTCCTAAAAGGCTTAAAAGTATCCCCTGTTTTGCCATAACACCACCAAATCAAACCTAAAAATTCAGAACGATTGGAAAAATAGTTCGGAATAAAAAACGAACTATTTTTATGTATATCAATATTTTACATTCCAACCAAAAAACAAAAAGTTCGGAACGATAAGTTCGGGGTGTTCGTAATGCTTATTCTGTAGTGTATTTTCGCGTTCAGAAATTCGAACACAATTTTATGTTTATGTATCATTTAAATTCAAACGTCATGAAGAAAAAAGTTTTCATTTTCACAGGCCTTTGCGCCTTGGGTCTCTGCACTTGGGAAGCACAGGCCACTAACCCACAACAAGTCCTTATTAATATGGATAAAGTGGACAATCACATTCCAAGTGGAGCCGAACAAATCAAGTTAAAAGGCAGGCTGGATATCAACGCCGGTCCCGATGACATCGAAGCAGGGGCGACAGAACAAGCCGTTTACCTCTACTTCAACCAAAACTTCGGCAATGTGAGCATTTCGCTTTACAGCCCCATGGGACTCCTCGTCTACAACTGCGTGGTGGACACTTCCATGCAACAATTGGTGGTGATTCCCATCGCAAGTTCCGTAAGCGGCACCTACACCGTAGTCCTCGACAATGCCAACGGCCTTGTTGAAGGGGATTTTGAACACGATTAACCTATTCTAATTCATTTATTATTAACTAATTAAATTCATTTATCATGAAAAGATTCATTCTTTATACCATCGTTTTGATGGTGGTTGCGACCATCACGGTCGCTGTGGTGTCGTGCAAGAAGGAAAACCGAGACACCTTGGTGAACAACAACGCCCAACCCGTAAAAACTTTCACACCTCCCCAAGTTGACGACATGAACGCCTATCTGAAGGAATTTAAACAGAAGATGCAGACCGCCACAAGAGGCGACAACGAGACTTTGGACCTCGAAGAAGCCGCCTGGTACCTCTCCAGCGTGGCCAACTACGACTTCGCCAACGTCAACGTGGAGTTCACAGATTTGCGTTACGACACGCTCTACTACCAAGTGAACGTGACGAACGGACAAGTTTCGCTGACCAATCTCAACACCCTTTACACGAGTGTTGCCAACGACATCGATGCGTTCTACCAAAACCTTAACCTTGAAAACAAGCACTTTCGCTTCATCGGGGCATCCATTTCCAACAGCGGAGAGGTTGTCGTTACGCTAATCACTTCGTACACATGGCTAGACCATACCTGGTATTTTACCGACTGGTTTGAGGCCGGCGTGATGTGCGACTCTTTGTTTAGTGAGGATTTGGTCTATGTATGGAACGGTCTTGGAAGGACAGAATTGCAGCGTGTAATTAATCTTTTGGAAGCCAAGAATTACATAGATCTTGTAGCTCCTCCACAAAGGAGTTATTATGTCCATACGATGGATTTTACATACGAGTACATGGACAACATCGACACATACGGATCTCCTTTCTACATGGACTCAAGGATTTTTGCTGTGCAGGGTGACACTTATGCCGTACCTATTCTTCATGTGAATGAGATGTGCTACTGCCTCGACTCATATCTCTCACTTCCTTTTGAGCAAATTAACTCAAATCCCAGCTATGGGAACCTTCGTCCCGTGCATTGGAATATTCTAAGTAAAGATTATTATGAGGATGGCGATAAATGGCATCTCTATGCCCATATCGTCAAGGTGAAAATTGGCCAACTTGTCGAAAGCAACGGTGGTTCAAACGGATACTGACAAACAATTATAGGCATTCCAAGAGACATTAAAGCTCTTGGGATGCCTTTCCATTCAAAACCACATGTATCATGAAAAGAGTATTTTTTACTTTGGCCGTTGTCCTCTTGGTTTGTCGCGTTTCGGCCCAAACCCTCGACTCCATCGCGCACCATCATGTCGGCTACTATGGTCCTGAAGGTGGAGGACAATGGGAAGGCATCCTGCAACTGAGAGACAGGAATGTCCTTTTCGTCCATATGGAAGGTATCAACATGGGAAGTACCGCTGACATCGTTGGAAACGATTACTACAAGGTTTCAAGGCACGGTGCAGTCATTTTGGACACGCTGTTCGTCTACGACAGCGACCCGCCTTTTTTCCTATTCGCCAAGAACCCCAAAAACGACGACCATATCCGCGTGGGTATCGTCCACGACTCCACAAGCGGGGGCAGCTTCCTGCAAATCTTCCCCTTCGACAACGAAATGCGCTTCGACTCGGTGAACGAAGTCTTCGTCCCCTTGTCTGACACCTTCGCTTATAGTTGTCACGACGGTTATCTCATCAACAAACAGAACGACCTTGTTTTCACCTATGTCACCCCTTACAACCGCGAAGTTTGGAACAGGCATTTCGCCTGCTTCGGCCTCGACGGGACGCTGAAGCATGACACGGTAATGCCCTGGTCGTCGCTTCCAACAAATAGTGGCTATCGAGGCTTAGGGGTCTTCAGCGAGTCGCCGTTGGAATACTATTGGTACGGCAGCAATGCATCAGATCAACTTGATTGCTATATCCTTGACTCATTATTTCAGTATAAAGGCTCATTCACCCTCACGGAAGAATCGATCAGTCCTGAGGTTCCGCAATTAAGATATAATTTTGGCTGGCAGGATTGCCTGCTCGTGGACAACGATGATTTCATCATTGGCAGCAGGTATGTTAAAGGCAACAAGAACGGGGTTTGTTTAGTCAGGTACGACAAGCAAACCCTTGAACAAAAAAACATGGTTCTTTTTCCCTCTCGGCCAATGATATATAACAGCTCCATGGGTTTTGGTGCCTGTCCCATAGGCTTGGGCATGGACTCTGAAGGCTCGCTATATTTTTCTTATAACACACAGAATCCAATGTGTACAGACAAAGGGCAAATCGCGGTGGCCAAGCTGGATGCCGACTTCAATGTGCAATGGGAACGTTTTTGCCTGGAGCCAGAGGGCTATTATCGCAACGCAACCCACATGATTGTCCTTGATGACGGCGGCGTGGCGGTTTGTGGAGCGATTTGGTACACCCCAGAAGTGTTTATGCTCATCCTCAGCGATGACTACGACGGTATGGAGGAGCAGGGCTTCATTATCCGCCCCTACACCTACTTTCCCAACCCCGCCCAAGACGAGCTCCACCTGCAATACTCGCCGGACGTGACACCCACGCAAATCGAGCTTTACGACCTGCAAGGGCGGCTGGTAAAAACACAGTGCAATGGCTTGGAAAGCCTTAATTTGGAAGGTTTGGCTTCGGGGGCTTACACGATGCGGGTTACTTTGGAAGGCGGCAAGGTGTTTTCAGACAAAACTTAAAAACTACAAAAATGAAAAAAAGAAATGTTTTAATCGCCACACTATTGGTGGCTGCGACCGCAATGGTCGCCGTGGTGTCGTGCAAGAAGGAAAAGCATGACCAAAACGCGAACGACAGCGAACTGATTGTTCAGACTGCCGACAATATGGATGAATACCTGATGACGTTCAAGAAGAAGCTACTCTCAGCGGAAAAAGGCGGTGAGACCATCAGCCTTGAACAGGCCGAACGCGACTTGGGCAACCTGCTCAACTTCGACTTCGGCGACGCGAATTATGCAACCGATGTGTTCCAGGCCGACACTATGCACGCCAATCTTACGTTGACGGGCGACGGACAAGTTGACCTTTCACAATTGGCGGTGACTTACAACAACGCCATTGACGAAATCCTAAAAGCCTATCACAACGTGAATATCCCTGAAAAAAGCATCTATGCCATCTCTTGCAAATTCAATGAGACGGAAAGCAAAGACGGAGAAGCTGAAAATGTGGAAATCGTAGTCATCACAAGAGGATTTATGGGCCTTCCTCTTGATCTAATGGACACCTTGGACTGGAGACCTAAAAACCGTGCTGGATCATGTGACGGACAGTATGTCAACATATATGGCGCTCCAGAAATCATAAGAAAATGGATTATGAAATCGCAAGTCCATATGGATTGCCTCTATGGAGGAAGAGTTTACTACACAGAGGTCGATCATTGGAATATCGATGGACACCATACATATGATCCGACAACCAACAGCTTTTTAATCTACACGTCCTTTGAACCTAACCAAAACGCAGTATGTATACCATTCAACGACATGATATGGTATTATCACAACATACTATCACTTTGGAATCAACAAGGATATACGAGCCATGAAATCTTGAATATAATAATCGAGCATAAATACTATATGCATGGTTATGTCAATGGCCAATACTATTATTCTTGGGCAACTTGGCATATAACCATCAGGCACGGCAAACCAAATTGTACGGAAACCGACCCTTTGGTGTGATTTTTCATCCTGTTTGCGTCGGCTGGTTCGAATCCTTTCAGAACCAGCCGACTTTTTCAAAAATACACTATCTTTGCCACGCAAAAACTTAAACAATCCTAAGTCAATACGCCATGAAAAAGAAGTATTCAATCCTTGCAGGCCTGGCCCTTGCCCTGCTTGCTTGCCTCAATTCAGTGGCACAGCAGCCCGATTTCCTGTTTGAGCATCCTTACCCCTACAAACTCACCCACACGCTGTTTTGGGATGAAACCGTAGAAGTTGTCCATTTGGACATTGCCCCCAGCGAGAACTCGGAGGGATGCTGTTTCATTGCCGCGAGTGACGGCAAGAACCCCTATTATTACGAAACCGACACGGCATTCAGGCCGATAGTTTACAAGGTGTCGCCCGAAGGGGAGGTGCTCGGCGAATTGGCCTTGGGCTACGAAGAACGCTACTCCATGGTCGTCAGGCTGTTTGAAGACCCCGACGATGCCCAATGTTGTCTTGCCATCGGGTTTGCGCACGACAACGATTTGCACTACGACAGGCCTTTCATGGCCAAGATTAACCACGAATTGAACCTGCTGTGGCAGAAGGAGATAGAACTTCCCGAACCATACCGAAACACGCTCGGCGTGGCGGCCATTATGGACAGCGGCAACGATATCGTATGCTGTTTGGCAGTGGCAGCATTGCCAACCTTTTGTCGCCTGACCACCGAAGGAGAACTTGTGGCCATCAACCAACCCCAGTATCCATGCAATGCGTATGTCAATACTTGCGGAAGTTTCTTTGAGTTTCAGGATGGCAGCGGCGATTACGGCAAGATTGTCGAATTCGTTGAAAATTACCAAACTCAGCATTGTCTCATTCGCATCAACAGGGATTTCGAACTGGTCAGCAACACGCTGCTTCCCAATCAAATCCATGACAGCGATCCCCTTCATTCTCTCGAAATCACCTTAAGCTATGGATATGTTTATTCCAGTCTTCCCATGACGGACGGTTCTGTGATTTTGGGAGCCTCGGGACTTATGTCCCGCTTGGAATACGGATACAATCTCACGGACGATGACGTTGTGGCCTTCTTTAGGTTCAATCCCAACGGCAGTTTGGTTTCATACGCCACCGTTGGCCAAGGCGAGATGGGGGTTGGCAACGATAGTATCAAGGCCATACAAGGATCAACTTGTGCCGACATGGTGGGAGAGGATGCCTTTTACTTCTATCATACCGTAGGAGAGCCCGGAGGATGGGGATACGATTGGATGAATTGCTTTGTGGTGACCAAGATGGACATCGACGGCAATGTCATTTGGCAGCGGTACTGGGACAGGTACAATCCCGATTACGGCATGAAAGTGTATTATCCCAATTTCATCACCACCACTTCCGACGACGGTTGCCTTGTGTCTGGCTATTGCTATTATTCTGACATTTACGGTTCTTCGCGCTATGGTTCCGACTCCGAAATCTTCATGCTCAAGTTCTTCCCCGACGGCACGCTCTCCATACCCGAAGCGGAAGCCTTCGTGCGTCCTTTTGCCTTTTGGCCTAACCCCATCCAAGACGAACTCCACCTGCAATATTCGCCAGACGTAACGCCCACACAAATCGAGCTTTACGATATGCAAGGGCACTTGGTGCGCTCGCAGTGCAATGGCTTGGAAAGCCTTAATTTGGAAGGTTTGGCTTCGGGGGCTTACACGATGCGGGTTACTTTGGAAGGCGGCAAGGTGTTTTCAGACAAACAACTTAAAAACTACAAAAATGAAAAAAAGAAATGTTTTAATCGCCATACTATTGGTGGCTGCGACCGCAATGGTCGCCGTGGTGTCGTGCAAGAAGGAAAACCGAGACACCTTGGTGAACAACAACGCCCAACCCGTAAGAGCCTTCACCCCACCCCAAGTGGACGACATGAACGCCTATCTGAAGGAGTTCAAACAGAAAATGCAGACCATCACCCGTGACGAGAACGAAATGCTAAGCCTCGAAGAGGCTGCTTGGCATCTTGCCTGCTTAGCCAACGTCAAGTTCTGTAGAGTCAACGTGGAGTACGACAATATCCAATTCGACACGGTCGTCATGCAGATCAACGTCACGGATGGGGCTATCGCCTTGTACGACCTCAACACGGCCTACAATCAGATGTGCGATAAGATACAACAGTTCAAGTCGGGGTTCAATCTCTATAACCAGAACCTGTATTTCATCAATATGTTCATCAGCGGCAACGGCAATGCCGAACTCGCATTGACCACCTCCTCCATCTCCTCCAGGTATCTTGATGACCATCTTTGGTATCTTGATGACCTTTTTTATGATACCGTGTGCAGCTATTATTTCAACGACTATTCACAGTATACCTGGAATGGCTATGGAGAAAGCGAACTCCAACGCATTCTGAATCTCTTTGAGCACCACGACCCCAACTCTCTAACCTCATGTTACATCCCGACTCGGCATAACACATTTTGTTATCCGAATTGGCCCGACCCTTACGGAAACCATTTCGAGGGGGATTCAAGGGTTTTCGCCGCTGATGTTTCAATTGGTGCAATCATCAATCTGTCACAAGAGGACATGTGTTACTGCCTTGATTCCTACCTTGGATTGGGCTATGACTACATTGATGACAATCCATTGTACCAGTACGAAAGCCCAGTGAATTGGATAGTTGATGATACCATCATTTGCTTCCCATTACACAAACATCCGACCCACATGCACTTGCTGACGGTACAATACGGCAGGCTCATCCTTGCCGAACCAGAACCAGATCCTCACGATTGATTTCCGGTTTAAACCAGCATTTTTTCGATGTAATCGAATATTTTTTCTGGAATCAGATTAAATATGCAAATTTGCCATGAACTTAACACATAAAAACATGAAAAAAACACTGTTATTTGGCCTTTTGGCCTTTGCTGCGGCTGCACTCCATGCCCAAAACGATGGCCATAAGAACGATGTATACGAAATCATGGCCCACAACATGGGCGAGTACCAGTTCACCATAGAGAACTTCATGCGGCAACGCGACGGCGACCTGCTTTTCGGCACTTTCGTCTCCCTTGAAGGCTCAGGCTACTCCTCCATTGGTGTTGGCGACATTTTCTACAAGATGTCGCCAACGACCTTCGCTGTCACCGACTCGCTGTTTGTGGAAGACCCCGAAGCCCCTTATTACCTTTTTGCCCCCAATCCAGCCGGCGAAGGCAACATAAGGGCCAACTTTGAATACGTCGAGGCGTGCGACAGCACCTTCCTGCGCATCTGCCACTTCCCCGACAACGACCTGAACATCAACCACGACGAGGACATTGTGGTGCCGGTTTGCGCAGGCTTTGCCTGTGGCAACTACGACAGCCACATGGTTGACTGCAGGGGCGACCTAATCATGAAATACTCCATGATGCGGCCTGACGGTGGTTTTGACGAGTACATCGCCCGCTTCGGCGTTGACGGCACACTGAAGCACCAAGCCCTGCTGTTTGAAAACCAGACCCAAGTCATCCCCAAACTGCGGGTGCTCAAGGAATCGCCGCTGCAATACTACCAATGGAAAAGCTACAACCAGTACCTTGCCTTTTGGGTTATAGACTCCATCTTCCATAAAAACCCGGTAGGCCTCAACAGGGTTTTGAGCGAGGAATCCCTTTGCGACACGATTGAATGGGTGGCGCGTGAATATCTCAAGTTCAACATTGACACCGAAGTGGTTCCCATTGGCGGAAACGAGATACTGGTGGCCGCACAATATGCGTACGACACGAATTATTATCCCATTACGGCTGAATATGGGGTGGCCGTTGCAAAGTACGACATCCGGACCATGCAACTGAAAGACTACATTGTGTTCAACGACTATAATGGGTACGATGGCCAAGCGACATGCTTGGGTCTCGCGAAAATGCCGGACGGGGCGGTCTACTTGTTGTATAAGGAAATAGGATACCCCGAAGAGAGTATCGTCGTCGTGAAGATGGACACCGATCTGAACATGGAATGGAAGCGCTTCTGCAAGACTGGCAACATCAGCCTCCTCTACGGTACTCCTCTTTACTTCCCCTCATACAGGAAGGAGCAAGGGGAAGAGGAAGGCGTCACCTGGGCTGGATATGGCAGGAATGCCGACGGAGGTCTTTGTTTGGTCTGCCTCCGCCTCAACCACGATGGCATGGTAAGCGTGGACGAGAAGGACATGGAGATACGCCCCTACGCCTACTACCCCAACCCCGCCCAAGACGAACTCCACCTGCAATACTCGCCAGACATAACACCCACGCAAATCGAGCTTTACGACCTGCAAGGGCGCTTGGTGCGCTCGCAGCGCAATGGCTTGGAGCGCCTCAATTTAGAAGGATTAGCTTCTGGAGCTTACACGATGCGGGTTACTTTGGAAGGCGGCAAGGTGTTTTCGGAGAAGGTAGTGAAGGAATAAGACGGCAAAGAAAACCGCCAAAACGACCCGTAAAAAACTTGCGGGTCGTTTTTATTTGTAAATTTGTCAGCAAAATCAGAAGCTATGGAAATGCAAACGGCTGAAAAACAGCAAATTCTTGAAAAACTGACGCTATCAATCGGCTTGAAACCCTTGGAAATCCTGCCCATTGCCGAATCTGGGTCATCAAGAAACTACTATCGGATTCTTACCGAAACACGCAGTCTCATAGGCACTTATAGCAACAACATCGAGGAAAACGAAGCCTTTCTCCATTTCAGCCGACACTTTCATGACTTGAGACTTAACGTGCCCGAGGTCTATGCCGTCAACAACGAACACACCTGCTATCTGCAAAGCGACTTCGGCGACGACAGCCTCTTTGCGCATGTGCAGAAAACGCTGATGGCGGGCGGATTCGGAGAGAATGTCATCGAACTTTACAAGAAAACGCTGAGCCATTTGGTGAGATTCCAATGCATTGGAAATCAAGGCTTAGACTATTCAAAAGCCTATCCTTGCGAGCGCTTCGACCGACAAGCCATCCTCGACGACCTCAACTATTTCAAATATTACTTCGTGAAACCACACGAAGTAATCGACTTCAACGAAAGCCGCTTGAGCAAGGATTTCGAAGCCTTCGCTGACTTTCTCCAACAAGCGCCCAGCGACTTTTTCATGTACCGCGACTTCCAGTCAAGGAACATCATGATTCAAAACGACGAGCCTTATTTCATTGACTTTCAGGGCGGAAGAAAAGGCCCGTTGAACTATGACGTGGTCTCGCTGCTTTATCAGGTGAAGGCGCAGATTCCGCAGGCCGTCCGCGACCAACTCATTCTCTATTATAAAGAGGTGTTGGCGCAATACGTCAGTCCTGAGGAAGTCAAGTTCGACACCTATCAGCCTTATTTTGTGTATCTAAGGTTGCTGCAAGTGCTTGGCGCATACGGATTTAGGGGCTTGATTCAGAAGAAATCGCACTTCATCGAAAGCATCCCCTACGCCTTGCGCGAACTGAAGATTTGGTCTGAAAATCATCCATTGTCCAGTTTCCCAGAACTCCAATACGTCATCTCCCAACTATCCACTCTCAACTATCCACTTTCAACTGACTCTCAACTCTCAACTCTAAACTCTAAACTTACCGTAACCATCAACAGTTTTTCGTTCAAAAAAGGCTACCCCAACGACTTCAGCGGAAACGGCGGCGGCTACGTCTTCGACTGCCGTGCCTTGCCCAACCCAGGTCGAGAGCCTGAGTTCAAGACTAAGACCGGCCGCGACTGGGAAGTCATCGACTACCTCATGGCAAAACCACCCGTCCATGACTTCCTTGACCATGTGAAAGGCATTGTCAGTCAGAGTGTTGAGAACTACAAGGAACGGCATTTCTCTAATTTGATGGTGTCCTTTGGCTGCACGGGCGGACAGCATCGTTCCGTCTTCTTCGCGCAAACGATTTACGATTGGCTGAAAAAGACTTATCCAGATATCCATCTGATACTGAATCATATAGAACGCAAAATCAAGGAGGAGTACAATCCATGAACCACGATTTCATTGCCATGATTTTAGCTGCTGGTTTAGGCACTCGACTTCAAGCCTTAACCCACAATAAGCCTAAGGCCTTGGTCGAGCTGTGCGGCAAGCCTTTGTTGCAGCATTGCATTGAAAATCTGATACATAACGGTTTTCACCACATCGTCATCAATGTCCACCATTTCGGCGATCAAATCATTGATTTTGTGAATTATAACAAATTCGACGCCGAAATCCAAATCTCCGATGAGCGCGACCTGTTGATGGACACGGGCGGCGGCATTGTGAAAGCCACTCCCCTATTCAAGGATTCAAAAGCCGTATTGGTGCACAATGTGGACATCGTCAGCGATGTGAACCTCAAGGACTTAGGCCAAGGATTCCTCGAATCGGGTGATGATGCGTGGCTGCTTACGCAAGACAGGGAAACCAACCGAAAATTATTGTTCGATACTGAAAACCAACTTGTTGGATGGATGAACAAGGCGGAAGGACGATATAAATGGGTGGATGAGCCAAAGTCGGGCGTTTCGACAAGCTCAACGACCCTTAACGAGATGGCCTTCAGCGGGCTGCATTTCTTTCGCAGCGACTTGTTCGCCGGATTTGAATGTAAGCCTCAGAGCGTCATAGACTTATACCTCACATTAGCCAAGACGAAACGCATTGTTTCCGTACCCATCCAGCCCAGTTTCTGGTTCGATTTGGGCAAACCCGAACAACTCCAAAACGCCGAAAACTACCTCAATCCCAAGCCATGAAACAGGAAAACTTCATCGAAAAGTTAGCAAGCCATATCCAAAACCATTATAACCTTGTACAACAAGAACTTACGGTGGTTTTCCCGAACAAACGCGCCGCTTTTTACCTCCGTTCAAAATTCAAGCAAAACATCAACGAGGCCATTTGGCTGCCTCAGATACTTTCCATCGAAGAAGCTGTTACTCAATGGAGTGGACTCACTTTGGTGGACAGCCTCAACCTTCTTTTTGAGCTGATTGACATCGACGCGCAACTGCACAAGGAGCAAAACAGCGACCTTGGCGTGTTCGGGAGTCAGGCGGCACAAATGGCCAAGGATTTTGACGAAATCGACCAATACGACATCGATGCAAAGCGTTTATTCAACTATGTTTTGGACAACAAAAAGATAGAAATCTGGAATTTCGACGAGGCCAAAAGCAAGGAAAAAGAGCAGAAATACCTGCAATTCTTCACCTCGCTTTACGACTATTACCTCCGCCTCCGCGAGCGGCTTTCCGAAAAAAAGCAAGGTTATTATGGCATGATAACCAGATACTTATCCCATTTATCGGATACTGAACTCGCGGAAAGAATGGGCAACAGGAAAGTCATCTTCGCCGGTTTCAACGCACTGACTACCACCGAAGAGCGAATCATCGACAAGTTGGTGAAAAACGGTCTTGCGGAGGTCCTTTTCGACTACGACCGCTATTACATCAATGACACAAACAACGAGGCTGGCCTCTTTGCTCGACGCTACCTCAGCACCCATCCCGAATGGATGAAAAACGGCATTTCGGAGCAACTTGACCAAGAAGAAAAATACATCCACATCATCAGCGCAAGCGGCAACACATTGCAGACCAAGGCTTTGCAATCCCATCTCCAGAAAAGCGAGAACAGCGATATGGCCATCATTCTCGCTGACGAAAATTTGCTCATCCCCGTCCTTAACGCCATTCCCGACACCAAAACTTTCAAGGATTTCAAGGTCTCGATGGGCTATCCTATTGCGCAAACAACTGTAAACCAATTCATCAAGTCCTATTTCAACCTCAGAAGAAGGAACAAAATCGTCAGAAGAATCAAGGAAAACGGGACGGAACGTGAGGTGCACGGCTGGTACATCTGGCCGCTCCTGCAAATCATGGACTTGGAATTGGTGAAAATCATCTTCACCCCAAAAGAGACGATGGCGTTTGAACGCTGGAAGGCCGAACAAGTGAACAACGGCAAGTTCATTTTTGAAGAAGCCGACTTGACATCCCTTAGCAAAATTCCTGATGTTCAATCCTTTATAAGGATTTTGTTGCATCCCGAGCGAGAGACTGACCCTAATACAGCCATTCAGTCCTTACATCAGCTTTTGACCTTCATTTCCAACAAAATACAAGACAAAACCGACCAAAAAGGGGTCAAGTTCTTGCTCAACCAAGTGAGCGAGGTCGGGAAAATTGTCAACCGCATCGGGCAAATCGTTGCGCAACATGCCCAATACCTCCACGATGTGAACAGCGTAGAGATCCTATATAAGTTGCTGGTTTCCAACGCATCCATCAAGTTGAACAGCAGCAGCACGGAGGGCTTGCAAATTATGGGACTGCTCGAAACCCGCAACATCGACTTCAAGCGGCTGCACGTGCTCAGCGTCAACGAAGGCATTTTGCCCGCTGACAAATCGCAAGGCAGCTTCATCCCGCATTTCATCAAGAGGGAATGCGGCTTGCCCGGATATGTCGAGAAGCAGGCCGTCTTTGCCTACCATTTCTATCGTTTGTTGCAAAACGGAGAACATATCTATTTGTATTACAATAATTTGGACTCTTCTTTTGGTGGAGAGGCCAGCCGCTTCATCCTGCAAATCAAGCAAGAATTAGCCCAAAAACCAAATATCCACATTGAAGAAGAGAATTTCAGCTGCGATACGCAATCGAACGCTACAACGCTCTCATTGACAGCGCAAAAAGCCAGTTCGATTGACCGACTGAGGTACCTGATTCAAGAAAAAGGCCTCTCCCCTTCCTCGCTTTCCACCTATATTAATTGTCCGCTGAAATACTACTTGAAGAACATCCTGCAAATCGAGGACAGCAGCCTTGAGGAGGAAGTCGGGACGAACATCATCGGAACCATCATCCACGACAGTTTGGAGTTCCTTTTCAACCCGTATCTGCCTCAAAACGAAAAGACGCAAATCATTGACAAAGAGCTGTTTGACAATAAAATCATGCCCCAATGGGAAAACATGCTGACTCAATCCATTGAGAAAAACACGCCCTTGGGCTTCCCCGATGTCGGGTTCAACTACCTCAACAAAATCACCATTCGTCAACAGTTGAAAAATTATTTGCAATACACTTCTAATCAACTGAAAAACAACGATTTAATCATTATTAAAACCGAAGGTGAGCTTTCGACAAGGCTCAGGACATCCTTCGGAGATTGTCTTGTCAAAGGCCGCACCGACCGTATCGACCGCTGGGGCAATGTCATCCGCGTCATCGACTACAAGACTGGTAAAGTGGAGACCTCCGACCTCAAAGTGCCCATGCGGCATCCTGGAGACGACGACCTCAGCTTCCTGAAGTCCATTCCCGAGAAGGCTTTGCAGTTGCTCCTTTACAAATACTTGTACCTAAAGGAGAACCCGCAAATCGCTGCCAATCAGGTAAAAGCGGAAATCCACGGCCTACGCTACGCCAACAGTATCGAGTTTGGCCTCACTCAGGCCAAACCCACGAAAAACGAGGAAGCCGTGCCCTTTTTGGACGATGCTACCTTCATTGACGACATGGAAGCCTTGTTGAAGGCCGTGATAGACGAAATGTTGGATACGGAAACGCCCTTCATCCAAACCGAAGACGAGAAAAAATGTCGGAATTGCGATTTTCGGGGGATTTGCAGGCGGTAGACTCAGCTCAAAACGACCTCTTTAAGAATCTCCTTCCCCACCAATTCATTCAAATTCTTAAGCAACAGCGACTTGGAATACCCCAACTCGCTGCGTAGCGAATCGGAATCGACGCGGACGAAGAGCACTTTATTACGGATAGCGAGGTCGATGGTGTGCTTAGCGATGAACGGGCCCACCACCTTGGGCCATGACTGGATGACTTTCATCTCATCCACATAGCCCGGGCCTTTGTGCTGCACGTAAAAGGCCTTGATAAGGTCGCTGAGCGGCTGAACGTCATAGTAAACCATCGCTGCCTCCTATCTCCTTGACTTGGCCTTTCTCCACCGAGAAAATCTTGTGGTTGATGTGGGTGTCCTCAAACAGTTTCTCAATTCTTTGTTGCTGAGTATCAGTGATAAACACCTGTCCGAAATGGTTGTCGCCGACCAAGCGGACAAGCTTCATCACGCGCTGGTCGTCAAGCTTGTCGAAGATGTCGTCAAGCAACAAAATGGGCTTGTAGCCAATTTTCTGGAAATTGAACTCAAACTGCGCCAAGCGAATCGACACCACAAACGACTTCTGCTGTCCCTGCGAGCCGAAGCGCTTCAGCGGATGCCCGTCGAGCGTAAACTCAAGGTCATCCTTATGAATGCCCACGTTGGTATAGGCCGAATAGCGGTCCTGTTGCAGGCTTTCCTCCAACAACTCATGCAACGGCTTCTCGTCCAAGCGCGACTGATACACGACATTCACCTTCTCCGTGCCGCCCGAAACGATTTCATAGTAATGCTGGAAAATAGGCAAAAAATCCTCCAAAAACCGGCGGCGCTTTTCGTGAATGTCATCAGCGTTTTGGGCCAACTGGTCGTCCCAAAGGCGAAGCAGCTCGCGGTCGAAGGTACGTGTTTCGGCAAAGCGTTTCAGTTGCATATTGCGTTGCAACAAAGCACGGTTGTATTTCAGCAAAGCACTGAGATACAAGGGGTCGAACTGCGAGATCACGCCGTCGATGAACTTGCGGCGCAGGTCGCTACCCTCGTTGATGAGGTCGCGGTCGTATGGCGAAATCATCACCAAGGGGAATTTGCCGATATGCTCGCTGAGGCGGTCGTATTCCTTCTTGTTGAAGCGGAACGACTTCTTCGCGTCGCGCTTCTGCACACACGACACCAACTCGTCGTCCTTCTCGTCGTGCGAATACACGCCATGAATAGCAAAAAACTCTTGTTCGTGCCTGATATTCAGCTTGTCGGCGGCCCCGAAAAAGCTTTTGCAGAACGAAAGGTAATAAATCGAGTCGAGGATGTTGGTCTTCCCTGCCCCGTTCAAACCGACAAAACAATTCACCTTCTCCGAAAGCAGCAAATCGGCTGTTTCGCAATTCTTGAAGTTCGTCAGTTTGAGTTCGTGAAGATACATATTCATTGACTTCGGGACTCGGGACTGCGGGACTGCGAGTCGTGGAAAAGTCTCGCGTCTCGAAGTCTCGCGCCAATCATTTAAACTTGTTCAGGTCAACGCGGAGTGTTAAGTAGTGCGACGCACTGGCGATGTTGTATCTCGAAAGCGCGTAATCGATTTGGAACGCCTTGATTTTCACGCCAAAACCAGCCGAGAAACCCACTAAAGTGCGCTTCGCTGGCACGTCCATCTTGTTGTGCGTATCGTAATTATAGGATGCCCGAAGCACGAGATTCTTGCCCAATTCCAGCTCGCCGCCTATCACAAGATGGCAGCCCAAATTGGTGAAGAATTGCGCGGCTTTGCTGGGCTGAATAATCGAGTCGGTGATGGGGTCGTAGTGTCCTGCAAGGTCAAGCGGGTCGTCAAAAGTCATTTTCCAGCGCTGGATGTCGTGGTAACCCAAATAGATGGTCAACGGCAAGTGCGCCAACTTCTTGGAGGCCATGAAATCCAAAGAGAAAGGAAGCCATTTATCCTCGTTATACATCTCGACTGCGAACAATTGCCGCCCGATGTTGCGTCCGGCAAGGGTAAAGGCCCAGTTGGTATAAGACCAATAGGTGGCGGCCACATCCACACCCAGGGCACCCGCGCGACCGATTTCGTATTGGCAGCCCACATACTTCAAGTTGGCGCCGATGCTCCATTTGTCGGTCAGTTCACGGCCCCAGCCAAGGACGAGGGCATAGTTGGAAGGAGTGAAAGTACCGCCTTCAACAGTACCATTCTCTGAGACATACTGCATTTTGCCGTGGTTGTAATACAGCACCGAGGCCGCAAAACTGCCCAACTTCTCAAAAGTATGGCTGTATTGCGCTGTGGCATAGTTAGTTCCAATGTGGAAGTCACCAACATACGAAAGCGTCATCTGATTGTTCATCTCAGGAGAGATGGCAGAAGGATTAAAAACCGCGGTCTGCAAATCCCCATCATGAATGGCCAAAGGCATCCCTCCCAAAGCGACGACGCGGGCAGAATTGGCGTCCGTTAAGACGCGAAAAATGTTGTCCGTCACCTGAGCTTCGGATTGCAAAGCCGTGAAAACCAAAATGATAAAACCAAACAGAGATGCAATTCGCTTCATATTCCACATTTATTTGATAACGGACACCTTATTATATTATTGTGTGACGGCCATTATTTGTCCACCAACCCAGGACCGGTCTTGACTAACTTGCCCTCCTCTTTCAGTTGGGTGGCCAGATTGTCGAGCACGCCGTTCACGAAGCGGCGACTTTCAGCGCTACTGTAAAATTTCGAGATTTCAATGTACTCGTTAATGGTCACCTTCACTGGGATGAAATGGAACTCGCAGAACTCCGTCAAAGCCATGAAAATGAGAATCTTATCCATCAGCACCAAACGGTCGTAATCCCAATTGGATATGTTGTCCTTGACAATTTCGCGGTACTCGTCAGCATGGAGGATGGTCTTTTCAAACAATTTAACGACGAAGTTCTTTTCTTCAGAATCAGAACCGTTTTCAATCTTGAAGACTGGAGGCAACATTGAGTTTTCGTTGAACGAGGCCGGCATCTCGCTGATGAATTTCCACAAAAGGAACAACGAAATCTGGTAGTCACTGTTGAAAGACAGTTTGCGGTCGGCATAAAAATCGTACAAAATACTATCCTCAGGCATATAGGTATCGATGATGGTGACCAAAAGTTGCTTGTCGTCATCAAAACCGTCTTTGCCATTCGTCATATACTGCTGATATTCATCAGTATCTAAAAGCCGATTGTAAAAACCACGGATGAAATCCTCGCGAAAGTCGGCCCAATTGATCTTGTACTTGTCTTCCAAGGCCATCAAATGCTTGTTGCTCTCCAAGACATTGAGAATCCGATTGTTGACAAATTTCAAATTGGGATTCAGGTCTTCCTCGGTCGGGAAATGCTTGTTGCGATTTTCCTCAATACGGCGTTCGGCGAAGCGCTTCACCTCCACCCAAAACGAGAGCTGGTAGACGAAAAGCTCGTAAAGATTGTCGACAGACTCCAGCAAATGCCGTTCAGCCTTGGCCAAATCATTGTCATTGGCCTGATGGTAAGCGTAAATCTCCTGCAACGCCTTGATTCTCAAAAATCTTCTATTCAGCATAATAACTCAACATTCGTATGAAAACGGAGTGCAAAGGTAACAATTTTTTCTCAAAACCATTGACAGCACCAGAAAAATACCTATCTTTGCCTAAATATTTGAACGAATTCAAATCACTAACTTAATATTCTAAAAAGGAACACTATGAAGAAAAAATTCATCTGCCCCATCTGCGGGTATGTTCACGAAGGAGAGGAAGCCCCCGAGCGCTGCCCTCAATGCAAGCAAATCGTTGAATGGAAGGTCGTTGACGAAAACGCGTCCCTCAATTTTGTCACCGAGCATGTCGTTGGCATCGCCAAAGGCACCGGCGACGACATGATCAAAGACCTCAACGCCCATTTCATGGGTGAGGCCACCGAAGTCGGAATGTATTTGGCCATGAGCCGCCAAGCCGACCGCGAGGGCTATCCCGAAATCGCCGAGGCTTTCAAGCGTTATGCTTTTGAAGAGGCCGAACACTGCGCCCGCTTTGCCGAATTGCTTGGCGACGTGGTTTGGGACACAAAGACCAACCTCTACAAGCGCATGATTGCCGAGTGCGGCGCCTGCGAAGACAAGATGCGTATCGCCCGCGTGGCCAAGGAGCGCAACTTAGACGCCATCCACGACACCGTCCACGAGATGGCCAAAGACGAAGCCCGCCATGGCAAAGGCTTTGAAGGACTGTATAAACGTTACTTTGGATAATAGGTAATTTGCAGTTGTCAGTTATCAGTTGATAGTTGTTTCACACAAATCGCTGATAACTGGCAACTGATAACTGATAACTGGAAACTAATAACAAAAAAACTGTTAAAAAGATGATTAGCAAGAAATTAGCAAAGGCCATCAACGACCAGATTAACGCAGAAATGTGGTCGGCCTATCTGTATCTGAGCATGTCGCAAGACATCTACGCCAAAGGCTTCAAGGGCATCGCCCATTGGTACAAAGTGCAGTTCCTCGAGGAACAAGCCCATGCCGCCATCATGATCAACTACCTGCACGCGCAGAACGAGAAAGTCATCCTCGCTCCCATCGCCAAGGTGCAGACTGAATGGAAGAGTGTTTTGGCCACTTTCGAGGATACGCTGAAGCATGAGCAGAAGGTGACCGCCATGATCAACAACCTCTGCGACATCGCCGATGAGGACAAAGACCGCGCTGCCGCCAACTTCCTCGCTTGGTTCATCGACGAACAGGTGGAAGAAGAAGAGAACGCACGCAACCTCGTCAACCATTGCAAAATGATTGGTGACCATATCGGCGGCATGATCATGCTCGATAAGGAGCTGGGTGCCCGTGAATACCACACCCCTAGCCCGCTGAAATGAAAACGATCGTTGTAGAGAGGCGTGTTACACCGAATCTACAGACGCAAAAAAACTCCGCTTCGCAATTTCGGGAAGCGGAGTTTTTCTTATCCAAACAAGACCGGTTATCTCGTCTTCACCAATTTGATGGTCTGGCGACCCATGGTTTCAGAATTCACGTTGATGAAATACACGCCCGCCTCTAAATCGCTCAAGTAATTCTCAAGCGTGGTATGATTCAGACCGTTGAAGCTGTAGGTATACAGGCAACGCCCCATCATGTCGTACACCGTGAGATCGGCCTTCGCGCCGTCGTTCAGCACCACACGAACCGAACCTTGCGAGGGATTGGGAAACACGCTGACCACTTCAACGGGAGCTCCTTCTATGGGCTCTTCAACACTCAGCATTTCAAGGGCTTGCGAGAAATCGGGAATGCCGTAGCCGTAGTAATTGTCGGGGTTGTCAGCACGATTGCCACAAGCACGAATGGCTTCACAGATTTCCTGAACGGTGGCGTAGGGGCGAGCTTGACGCAAGCAAGCGACGGCACCAGCCAAAACGGGCGTGGCAAACGAAGTGCCGCTGCCATTGTAATAAGGCCACCAGTCACCATAACCAGAAGCGACATAAGTATCTTGTCCCATAGCCATCACATCCGGCTTGACGCGTCCGTCATAAGTTGGCCCCACCGAGCTGAAATAAGCACGAATGCCCGAAGCATCGACTGCTCCAACCGTCAAGATATGCTCTGCATCAGCTGGGATGCCCAAGGTGCAGGTTCCGTCACCTTCATTGCCAGCGGCGTTCATACATATCATGCCACGGCTTGCCGCAATTTCAGCACCAATCGACATTGGGGCCGTATGACCGTCGAAATGCGCAAAGGGATGATCCCATTGCGGCATGTCAAAATCAATGTAACCCAACGAGGTGGAACACACATCCACACCTAAGCTGTCGGCATACTCCGCGCCCGACACCCAGTTATACTCTTCTATAATATTCTCACTATCACCATCTTCGGTATGAATAAGGTAATATGAAGCCTTAGGAGCCGTGCCTACCATGTTGTTGGGGTCGTAAGCGGCCATAGTGCTCAAACATGATGTACCATGCGTACTCTGCGTATAAACCGAGTTGGAGCCATAAACGAAGTCGCGCACACCCAGCAAACGGCCTTCTTCGCGCATATTGTCGAAACAGGATTGTTCTTCCGTCCCGACAAAACCACCATCGAGAACGGCCACCACAACGCCAGTACCATCAAATCCCATGTCATGCAAAACATCGACTTTCAACTGTGTGACTTGAGCCTCCGCTCCGCCGTAATAACCATACATACCACGCTGTGCGGTGGCGGGCTTCATCTCATTGGCCAACCAACGTTCCTTCTGTTCTTGTGCCACAGGGTCGTTGGGGCAGTTGCGCACAACTTCCACAAAACTAAGCGCATTGATGGCTTCAATCGCACTCGGGTCGGTGGTATACACCGAAACGCCGTTGAGCCACTTCGAAGGATTGAGCAATTGCACCCCACAGTCAGCCACAGCCTGGAGATACTGCGGATTAACAGGAATGTCATACTCATCGATGCTAATGCCCAGATTGGCACGACGTTGCAATGCCCTTTGGCTCAGATAAGCCTCCGGATTGTCAATAGAATAGGGCGAGTTGTTCTTGTCGGTAAACTGCACCCAGTAAATGTTGGTCGCCACTTGTGCATGAACAAATAACGCGGCCATCACAAACAAAAGTAATAAGGATAACTTTCTCATAATGCATTAATTTAAATCGTGCAAAAATAATCAAAAACTCACTACTTTTCACTACTTTTGCCAAAAATTCAAAAATCATTCCCATGCGCATTGACATCATCGCCGTTTTTCCCGAAATGTTTGAAGGTCCGTTCACCGAAAGTATCATCAAACGCGCTGTAAACAAAGGAATTGTGGAAATCGGGCTGCATAATCTCCGCGACTACAGCACCGACAAACACCACAAGGTGGACGATTATAGCTTCGCCGCCGGCGCGGGTATGGTGATGATGATTGAGCCGGTTGACAACTGCATCACACACCTAAAAAGCCAGCGCGACTACGACGAAGTCATTTATATGAGTCCCGACGGCGAGCTCTTGGACCAGCCTTTATGCAACCAACTTTCGATGAAACAGAACCTCATTATCCTATGCGGCCACTACAAAGGCATCGATGAGCGTATTCGTGAGCACCTAATTACCAAGGAAGTATCCATTGGAAACTATGTGCTTTCGGGCGGCGAATTGGGCGCAGCGGTACTGGTCGACAGTTTGGTACGCCTCATCCCAGGTGCCTTGGGCGATGAAACCTCTGCCCTCTCCGACTCATTCCAGGATGGATTGGTGTCTCCTCCTGTTTACACTCGACCGCGAAATTACAAAGGCTGGGAGGTTCCGGAGATACTTTTGTCGGGCAACGACTTGAAAATAAACGAATGGAAACTTGAGAAAGCCATAGAGCGCACCAAGGAGCGCCGACCCGAAATGTACGAAATTTTCAAAAAATGTAATTAATAAGCGCATTATATTGAAATTATTCGTACCTTTGCAGCCACTTTTTGGAGAAAAATATACAAAATAAATATAAAATGAGCAAAAACGCATTAATTCAATTCGTTGAAGATCAAATCGTTGTAAAAGATTTTCCGAAGTTTAGAGCTGGTGACACTATCACCGTGACCTACAAGATTGTTGAAGGTCAAAAAGAACGTTTGCAGAAATTCCAGGGCATTGTCATCAAGCGCAGTGGCCAAGGAAAGACTGGTACTTTCACCATCCGCAAGATTTCCAACAACATCGGTGTGGAAAGATGCTTCCCCGTTGCTTCTCCTATGATTGAGAACATCGAGGTCAACAAGTTGGGCGCCGTCCGCAAGTCGCGCATCTATTACCTCAGAGGCTTGCGCGGTAAGAAGGCCAGAATCAAGGAAGCCAAGCGCAAGGCTTGATTTCCAGCAGACAACACAACGAGAGAGGGCGGCTTGCAAGCAAGTCGCCCTCTCTTTTTCATCCGACTGACGGAGTTTACTCCGTCATCCTCAACTTAGCTTCAAGAACCTTCAGGTCTTCTTTCGCCTTGTTGATTTTCTTCTCGTATTCCGCCTTCATCAGCTCGGAATTCTTGCTGTTGGAGAAGAAACCGATGTTGTTCTCCAAAACGGAAATCTCATCGCGCAACTTTTGAACCTTGTTTTGCAACGTGAGACGTTCTCTCCTCACCTTGTCGCGCGAATCGGGATCATCCTTCAGACCTTCCATCATTTCGCGGAATTCGTTGGTCGACATCTCATTCTGATTCTTCCTCATGGTATCGAACAGGTCGTCGATGAGCTGCCTATATTCCTTATTAATAGCTTCCTTTTGTTTCATTGGCACATAACCGATTTCAATCCAACGCTTCTGGAAGGCCTTGATGGCATCCATATTTTCGTTGCGGTTTTGGCTAAGCTGGAAGGCCTTGATTTCCTCAAGCAAGGCTTTCTTGGCCACGAGGTTGGCCTCTTCTTCCGTTCTGCGTCCGCTGAAATGCTCGTTCTTGCGGTTGAAGAAGGTGTCACATGCCGAGCGGAAGCGTTTCCAAATCTTGTCGGTATGGCGTTTCGGCACCGGACCGATGGTCTTCCATTCCTCTTGCAGCTTCTTCAGCTGTTCGGCAGCATTCTTCCAGTCCGTGGAATCCATCAGTGCCTCTGCCTCAAGGCAAAGTTGAGTCTTGCGCTCCAGATTTTCGGTCTGACGGTCTTTCATCGAGGCGAAAAACGCCTTTTTCTTCTCGAAGAACGTATCCATAGAAGCCTTGAACCGTGCCCAAATGGCTTCATTGTCCTTCTTGCTGGCAGGTCCAATAGTCTTCCAAACATTGAATACCTCGGAAAGCTCCGCGGACTTCTTCTGCCAAGCATTGACGCTTGCATATTCCTCATTCACAATCTCTTCTGCCTTTTCACACAAAGCTTTCTTCGTCTCAAGGTTGGCACCTTGCTCTTCCTGAAGCTTGGAATAGTGCTCCCTGCGGATTTGGTTGATCTTGTCGGAAGCAGCCTTGAAGCGTTCCCAAATCTCGTCCTTCTTGTCCTGCGGCACAGGGCCAATCTCTTTCCAATCCTCATGCAGCTTCTGCAAAGCCTTGAACGATTTGGTCATCGATTTCTCGTCGAGCAGTTCCTCAGCCTTCTCGCACAAGTCGATTTTGGCGTCAAGGTTTTTCTTCATGTCGAGGTCACGAAGTTCGCGGCCAATTCTGACCTTGTCGAAGAATTGTTCGACGAGGAAGTGGTAGTTGTTCCAAAGGTTGGCGTTCTCGGCGGCCGGCACCTGCCCGATTTCCTTCCAGCGGTCTTGCAGGGCTCGGAAGTCGTCGTAAGTCTTCTTCAGCGAATCATCGGAAGCGATGATCTGCTTCAGTTGCTCAAGAAGGGCCTGTTTTTGCGCCAGATTCTCCACTTTCAGCTTCTCCATGTCCTCGTTGAGCTTGGCGCGGTTGGCCTTGAAGATGGCAAACGCCTCGTTGAAGCGCTGTTCTAACGGGTCTTCGGCATGTTGGAAACTGTCGGCAGCACCGCCACCTTGCAGGAACTGACCCAATTCGTTGTCGATGTCTTCCTTGTTCAACTTGTTGAAATGGAGACGAATAGCCGCTACTTTGTCCTTAATGGCCTGGACATCAGCTTCCTTGACAGCTTCTTCCAGCATCACGACGAGCTGAAGCTTGTTCAAGGAGGCCAATTCGTTGTTGTCCTCAATCAAATCTTCCTCTTCCTCCATTTCCATCGCTTCTTCGATTTCAGGCAGCGTTTCATCCTCGACAGGGGCTGTTTCAGATGCCAAGCCTTCAGTGACAAGGGTATGCACCTCGATCCGGACCTTGGCTGGAAGAATGTCAGGCTGAATCAGTTTGATGATTTTCTTCTTTTCGTTACCGTCAATCGCTTTCTTTACACCTTTTGATGTAATTTTTTCATTCTCAATTCCTTCGTTCTTTTCGGAATTTTGATTAAGTTGTTCTTTGTTTTCCATTTCAATTCGTTTTAGTAATCGTCGAGGATGGCAATCCACGACTTTGTTGGACAATAAATCGTGCAAATATAGGAATAATTTGGAACCCAAATCATTTTTTTTCATTTATTTTCAATATTTTGTCTGAATGGCGTTCATTTTTTGTCTTTTCGCCCCGGGTTTTTCCACGCCTTTGTGACGCAATCTATTCCACTGAAATTCAGCAATTAATGAAATTGTTCAAAAAAAAGTGACAAAAATATGTTTGGGTATCTGAAAAATATCTATCTTTGCACCCGCAATTCACGAGCTGGAGAGGTGGGTGAGTGGCTGAAACCAACAGTTTGCTAAACTGTCGTACTCCGCAAGGGGTACCGGGGGTTCGAATCCCCCCTTCTCCGCGAAAGAAAGAAGACGATGCAGAATCGTCTTTTTTTTCGGGGTATGGCGCAGTCCGGCTAGCGCACCTGCTTTGGGAGCAGGGGGTCGAAGGTTCGAATCCTTTTGCCCCGACAAATTGAAAATGAGGGAGTTACGAAGATTTGTGACTCCCCTGTTTTTTTGCCATTTTGAGGATTTGCCCATGATTTGCCCATGAGATTTAAAATGTGGATATAAATTTGCCCATCATGTATTTATATTTTTCGGGCATCGACGAGGTTTTGATATAAAAACTATGCGGCAAAGTCACCCCTATTTTCTCATCGTTTTAGGCCAATTCACTCAAGATTTGCCCATAAAAGTAGACAAAATAATTGATTATCTGATAGTTATATTTTTATCAAAAGGCAATTACATACCTTCTATAAAAATTTAAATCATTGATTTACAATAGAAAGCAAAAAGCCGCTCCTCGCGAAGCGGCTCACGCAAATATAGATAACCCATTAGTGAAATGGGGTGCTTTTGCCGGATGTTAGGGCCGTTAAAAGCGAGACAAAAATACAACCTTTTTTGATTTCGGCAACACTATATAATTAAGGTGCGTCATCGTGCGCCTGTTTGCCGAACCTACTCCCCTCCTTTTTATAAACTGGAGCCTGACTGACTGACAAAGGCTGCGGCCCTAAAGCTTCCCCAACGGGGACGAGCGACCTCCGCAGCCTTTGGCAGGCAGGCAGCCCATCCGAATCGTTTTCATTGCCGGTGCTTTTCGACTAAGACCGAGCGGGAAAACGGAAACCCACTATTAGCCGAGGACGGACAAAGGTTGCGGCCATTGTGCTTCCTAAAAGATGCGAAACCTACCTCCGCAACCTTTGGCCGGCATCGGATTAACAATTACACTACGACAGAGCCGCTACACCAACCATCGAGCGACGGGCAAAAAAAGAAGGCCTCCATCAGGAAGCCTTCACCATCTTTATAATAACTACCATCACGAATGCGAGGATGCCAGCCAAGACGATAACCATGCCCAACAAGACCCAAAGGAAGTTGGGCGGTTTCTTCGATTGAGGCGGCTCCTCGATGACGACTTGCTGAAAGCGCAGCGTGTCGGCATAGTGGATGGGCTCTTGCTCGGCCTCGTAGGTGACTGTGAGGCTGTCATCGGTGGCCGTTGCCGTGAAGATGCCCTGCTCCGTCTGGATCTTGACGGCTTGGCCGTCAAGCAAAGGAGCCAAGGGCATCACGGCAGAATCGGCCACGGGTGGAAGCGGGATGAAGGTGTCGATGGGATGAGCCTGAACGCTCAGCAGCTCGGGGCATCGCTCAGCGATGCGACGGATGCGACGCTGGGCGCGGCGCTTCGCGGCGCAGGCACATAGCACCATCGACACCGACAAAAGGAAGAGAAAACAGCGTGTCTTCATGGCCTTACAGGTTTTCGATCAATTGCTTCAGCTCAGCGTTTTCAAGGGTGAGTTGTGCGACCTGAGCGGACAG